>DEBM01000029.1:94507-96373 GCA_002348545.1 Balneolaceae bacterium UBA2956 | reverse complement strand
TACTATTAATAAAATTTTCGTATACTAATAAACGAACAATCTTATTATTTTTTTTACAATTAAACATATTGATTTAATAAGATTTGAAAAATCTTCAATAATTACGCTATTTAACACATAAAAAAAGATTAAATAAATTAATATTTAACCTCTTTAAACTGATCTACGGACTTTTTCTAATCTATTTAATTAATTGACATATAATATCATTATTTACTTTTTATAAAATAAATATTACTTATAGTACTCGATAAAATTGTATTTAATCCACTTATATTCGATACACTACTACTATTAACCATAAGTTTATTATTCTATCATTACTTATCTTTTTCTCTCTTTCAATTATTATAATATCATAACCAATATACTACAGAGTAATACTGTTACATTAAATAAACATTGATACTAAATACCACAAATTACTTTTATTGACGCCTATCTTTTTAAATTATCTAAAATAGTTCTTTATAATTCTTAACCAATCCCTACATCTTTCTATATATCTTTCCATAATCATTAACCCTCTTCTACTTCTTCAATAGTTTCATCTAAATCAACATCATAATCCATTATTTCAACATCTATAATATCAATCATTTTTTTACCTCATTAATTAATATTTAAACATCATAATCCTAGCATCTCATCATAACAAATAACTATACTTTCTTTATCTTTATACTTTTTAATTCTTTTTTTTACCACCCTTATCAAATGTCAATATAACTTCTCCAGTGTCAACACTTATTACTTCTTTACCCTTCACATAAACACACTCTTTGCTTCCACCACTTTTAAATTCCTTCTCTTCACATTCATTAATCCCAGTTCTTAATCTACCTATATAATCCTTCACTTCATTTTTATTATCACTTACATAAATCATTTTACCAACATCTTTTACACCAAAATAATATTTTCTATTTCTCTCACCTCTTACATAAAACTCTCTTACCCTATTCATAGTTCCATTTTCTATAATAACTTCTTTACTCCAACATTTCCCCTTATTACTACTAGCTAAACCCTCCTTCTCTAATATTCTTATTTGTTTATCACAAAATTCAATTAATTTTTCCTTAATACTCTTTACTACTCTTTCTTTCTTCTCTCTTTCCTTTTTAATCTTCTCTTCTCTTACATCAAAACCTAAACTTGCTAAAAAACCACTCATTTTAACAACCTTTATTTAAAAATTTAAAATTTAATAAAGATTACTAATTATATCATAATCAAACAAGTCATTTTCATAATTATCTTTAATCATATATAAATCATGACTCACTTTATCGCTATCAAATTTATCTAACCAAAAAATTCCACCACCACTACCCCAATATTTCTTAAATAAGTCTTCCACTCTACCTTTATGTAAATCACATATCATTAAACCGTGTACATATATCTTACCACGTTTACCATATTCCATTACATATACTCCATCAATTAAGCACTCTTTCTTTATTCTTTTCCATAGTTTCTTCATCAATCTTCTACAATTATTAAAATTTTTAACCTCATATTTAAAACTTAAACCAAAACAATAATCCCAATCTCTACCATATCTATCAATACTATAATTACTAATCAACTCTTCTAATCCATCTTTAAATCTACTAATATTCATTTGTATTACCTCACTATATCTATACTATTCAATCTTTTCAACATTACAATATACCTGAAACAAATTTTATTTTCTAACACTCATATAGTTTTATACTATTTCTATCTCTTACTTACTATTAATTTAATTAGATATAGTTTTATTATTTTATGACACTAATTCCATATTCATTTACTTCATAAACCCAGTAAACCCAGTATTTATAAGTGTTTTCTATAAGTCAATATTTCTCTAAA
>DEBM01000029.1:0-94193 GCA_002348545.1 Balneolaceae bacterium UBA2956 | reverse complement strand
TAAACCCAGTAAACCCAGTATTTATAAGTGTTTTCTATAAGTCAATATTTCTCTAAAGTTACAGTATCATATAAATCACTTTACTAGTATTCGCTGCAACCTCCCACGTTCTCACCTACAATTACCATCTATGCATGCATTGATTATCGCAGGGGGAATCCCTCCACAGAAAAACCTATTAGAAAAAGAAATGGCTCTAGCCCAGCTCAGCATCGGGGCGGATAGCGGTGGGTATGTCTATTTAGGATATGGATACAGACCCGATATTGTAATCGGAGACCTTGATAGTTTTCTTTATTCACGCCACAAAGGTATAAAAGTATTGGAATTGCCCGATCAAGAAACCAATGATCTAGAGAAAAGTCTAGAATATGCGCTAGCAAAAGGTGCCAAATCAGTGTGTATTCTTGGAGCTACAGGCAAACGTTTTGATCATAGTCTTAAAAACCTTTCTGTACTTCTTCGGTACTTAGACCAATTTGAAGACATACGATTTAAAGACAATCATGGAGAGCTTTTCTTAGTACGCTCGCCCTATACACCCAAGCTAGCCGTTGGTACTGGAATTTCTTTTTTTCCCATTCTTGCACCCGTAAAAAATTTCAGCTCCAAGGGGGTAAAATACCCTCTAAAAGATTCAGAACTTGCTATGGGAGTTCAGGACGGAACATCTAATGAAATCACATCTGAGAATGCTATCATTCATTTTGACGGTATCCTTGGGGTTTATATTATTACATCTCTTTAATAAAATATATCATAGATATGCATTATAAACATCGCGATAAACTGTATTCTCTTTTTTCTCAAACTCAACAATCAATCATCTTTTTAGAAGGCGCCCAGGTAATGTACCGCTACCAAACCGATTATGAATTCGCTTTTCGTCAGGAGTCTAATTTTTGGTATGTAAGCGGAGTCAATGAACCTGATTGTATGGCGATTCTGAACATCGATTCGAAGGAATTTCATTTATTTGTGCCAAAAAGAGACATGCAATATGCCGTTTGGCATGGCTATGTTAAAAGTCTGAATCAATACCGATCCGAATACTCACCAGATCATGTGCATTATGTAGATGAGCTACACGAGGTGGTGAAAAAATTAGAACCCTCTATAATATTTTGTTTAGACGAATCCTCGCAGAAGAGATTTCGTTCGCATGAACCCGAGGTAACTACTGATTCAGAGGCCTTAATTGAAGCTTTAAACGATGCTAGAGTCATCAAAACAGACGAGGAACTAAAATGCTTACGCAAAGCTAGCCAGGTAAATGATGAGGCTTTTAAGCGAGTCATAGAGTCATGGAAGCCAGGCATGTATGAATATCAAGCAAAAGCGATCTTCACCGAAGTACAAATGTCTTATGGCCTTCAACAAGATGCATATAATGGGATTTATGCCTCAGGACCCAATTCTGCCATTTTACACTATGTTTCGAATACTCGACAAACCCAAGATGGAGAGCTTTTTCTAATTGATGCAGGTTTTGAATATAAAGGCTATGCGGCAGATTTTAGCCGTACATTCCCTGTAAATGGACGATTTTCGACTTATCAAGCAGCATTATATGATGTGGTTTTTACCGCGCAAAAACAAGTTATTGAAGCCATCAAACCTGGAATACGAATGGAGGATTTGCACATGATGTCTGCAAGCACCATGATGGAAGGCTTACTCGACATTGGAATCGTCAAGGGTTCGCTAAATTCCATCATGGAGGCTAATATTTTCGCCCTCTTTTTCCCGCATGGATTAGGTCATTTTTTAGGTTTAGATACTCATGATGTTGGCGGGTATCCAAAAGGTGTAGAACGGATTGATCGGCCTGGTATCTTTTACTTACGAGCTCGGCGAGAATTAGAGGCAGGCATGGTCATTACCATTGAACCAGGTATCTATTTTGTACCAGCGGTTTTAGGACCTGCACTAAAGGATCCATCTAAACAAATATTTTTAAATGCCAAAAAGATTCACCAATTCATGGACTTTGGAGGAATCCGTATAGAGGATAATATTGTAGTCACAAAAAACAGTTATGAAAATCTGACCCATATTGCCAAAGAACGAAACGAAATTGAAAGACTTATGAATAGCTAGCTTTAACCTTCAAATCGTCCTGCTTTTTTGTACCTTTATATCATGTCAAACTCTTATCGCACCCTTACCAGAAAATACCGCCCGCAAAACTTTGAAGATATTGTTTCTCAAGAACATGTTACTAGCACGCTTCTGAATGCTGTAAAACAAAATCGCCTCTCCCACGCCTATATGTTTTGTGGGCCTCGGGGAGTAGGTAAGACTACCATGGCGAGGGTGCTGGCACGCGTGATTAATGGAATTGGTGACGAGATTGATGGAGAAGCTCTAAACCAAACATTAAATATAATTGAAATCGATGCGGCATCGAATAATAAAGTAGAGGATGTTCACCACCTTCGGGAAAGCGTACGGATACCACCACAAAATGGCCGCTATAAAATTTTTATTGTGGACGAGGTTCATATGCTCTCAAAAGCAGCTTTTAGTGCTCTTTTGAAGACGCTAGAAGAACCTCCAGAACATGCTATTTTTATATTTGCCACGACCGAGCCGCTCAAAGTACTTCCCACTATTTTATCTCGTGTTCAACGTTTCGATTTCAAGCGAATTTCCGTTGATGAAATCGTGCATCGCCTCGAAAAAATAACTACGGTTGAAGGTATTTCAATTGATCATGAATCACTGCATATAATTGCCAAAAAAGCTGACGGTGCGTTACGTGATGCCCTTGGTTTATTAGATCAAGCTATTGCTTTTTGCGGCGACAATATCACCTATAAAAGACTACTTAAGGCATTAAATGTAGTTGGTTCGGACCACTTGTTTGAATTTATGAACAGTGTAATCAGTCGAGATACATCCGCGGGTCTTCATCTCATTTATACCCTACTTCAAGAGGGTTATGACATTCAAGAATTTTTGGCGGGACTAGTGGAGCACTTACGTAATTTATACGTTGCTAAACAAGGTGAGCAGATGGCTTTAATTGAGGCTTCAATGGATACCAAAGCTAAATACTTTCATGCTGCATCAACACTAGACCAAACTGATATAATGAGGTACCTATACCTAGTCAGTGAGCAGCAAGTTAAAATTAAAGAGCTAAGTCAACCTCGGATTGCTTTTGAACTTATGTTTTTGAAAATGGCTCATTTAGAAACACTTGATGGATTAAAAAAAATTATTAAAAAGGTAAAAAATCTACCCACAAATGTTGGAGATTTTGAAGCAAATCAAACTGACAAGAATGAAGGTGAAGAAGTTGTTAAAGATGTTGTGAAAAAAAAAGCAAATGAACATAGCTCAAAAATTCAGGGAAGTCTAGAAGCTGTGGTTGAACAAGAGATTGAAACCGTTAAAAAAACCTTGACGAAACCTCCTCAAATAAAACCCCTGCTCGGTGACTTGGATTTCGGCACTCCCTCACTAGGAGGTCCTTCAGATCCTAAAACTGCAAGCAATACAATAATATCTGCCAACTATAATAAACAAGACCAATCACAGAGCCCCTCGGAAGAGGAGATACAAACAATACTTCAAGATGCTTCAGAATCAATATCCCAAAAAAGAATCAACAAAGAGTTGAGCGGCGAAAACAAAAATATTGAACAAAAAAAGAAAACAAAGGAAAATCAAAAGCAACTCAGTTTTAATACAATAATAGCAAAATGGCCAATATTTTTAAAAGGTTTAAAAGGTAGGATACCTAAAATATTAGAACTTCAAGTTGAACGAGTAAAGCCCATCGAACTCTTAGATGATGAGTTAGTGTTGGAGTGTGATAATCAGTTATCTAAGCAAATGTTGGATCAACAAGCTCGAGAGCTAAGTTTGCTGTTAAAAGAATATCTCGGTGTTATAGTGCGATTAAAAATAGATATTAGTACCAATAAACCTAATCAGGCTAAAGAAAAAAATCCTTATGAATTTTTTAAAGAGTTAATTCAAAGGGATCCAATTCTCAAAGATATAGTGGATAAGCTTGGAGCCGAACTAGAATATTAACAAAGTGTTTAAATATATAATTTATGGACAATTTTAATATGGCCGAAATGTTCGGTAAAATGCAGGAAATGCAAGAAAAGGTGAAAGAGAGCCAGTCCAAGTTGGAGAAGATTCAAGTAGAGGCTGAGGTTGGTGGTGGTATGGTCGCCGTTCGAGCCAACGGGCATCGAAAAATTATGCAACTTGAAATTGACGAGAGTTTATTGAACAAAGGAGATAAGGAGATGCTCGAAGATTTAGTCATAGCCGGGGTTAATCAAGCACTTGCTAAAGCTGAGGAAACGGCACAGGCCGAAATACAAAAAACCTACAAAGGGATGATTCCTGGTGGGGATATTCTAGGTTTTGATTTATCAAAATTTGGCCTCTAATTTCCGCCTAATCTAAGAATATCGAGAATCTCATCTTATTTTCATCATCAGTGCAACTTATATCCGAATACCTAGAAAAAGCCATCGAACAGCTTTCCAAGCTTCCTGGAACAGGTAGAAAGTCTGCTCAACGAATAGCTATTCACTTACTTAAGCAGAATAAACAATATGCCCAGAATCTAGCACAAGCTATTTTGGATCTAACCACAAAAGTATCCCATTGTTCAATTTGTGGATCTATTAGTGATAGTGATCCTTGCTCTATCTGTTCTTCACCCAAACGTGAAATCAGAACTCTATGTGTAGTAGAAGAGTTTAATGATGTATATTTAATAGAACGAACCAATGAGTTTCAGGGCCGCTACCATGTGCTGGGTGGTATCATTTCACCTTTGGATAATGTAGGGCCTGATCAACTCCGAATTAAAGAGCTCTTAGAACGAGTGCGTGAAGAGTCGATAGGAGAAGTTATTTTAGCCCTGAATCCAGATGCCGAAGGTGAAGCCACTTCATATTATATAAACAAACTCCTAATGCCGTATGAGGTTCAAGTCACTAGGATCGCCTATGGTATACCAATGGGTACAGAATTAGAGTATATTGATGAAATAACTCTAGGGCGTGCTTTTAGTTCAAGAACATCATTATAAATGGTCATAATATCCTATCGATTCCTCAATACTAAATCCCGATATCCTATGAATAAGCGAATTCTAACCTCTATCTTTTTCCTATATATAGGATGTGCCTATCTATTGGCTCAAGAAGCCTCTATTCCTAGTGTGAAAAGTGCTTATACAGCCGGTTATTGGCAGCAAGAAGTTGACTACACTATGGATATTTTAGTAGATGCTCGCGCTCATCGTTTTACTGGAAATCAACGTGTTGTTTATACAAATAATTCTCCAGATGTAATTGATCGAGTATTCTACCACCTTTATTTTAACGCATTCCAACCAGGTAGCATGATGGACGTTCGATCTCGTACCATTGAAGATCCAGATGGTCGCATTCGCGATAGGATTTTCAATCTTAAAGAAAATGAAATCGGGTATCATGAGGTTCAAAGCCTACGCCAAGATGGGCAAGAATTACGTTTTAATATAGAAGGCACCATCCTCCAAGCACCCTTAGCTCGTCCACTATTACCGGGTGAACAGACAATACTTGAAATGGATTTTGAGTCACAGGTCCCTTTACAAATTCGCCGAAGTGGATGGAATAATTCAGAAGGTGTTGAATTTTCTATGAGTCAGTGGTACCCTAAATTAGCGGAATATGATTACAGAGGCTGGCACCCGAACCCCTATATTGGGCGAGAATTCCATGGTGTTTTTGGACGATTCGATGTTAAAATTACTATCGATAAAGACTATGTTGTGGGTGGTACGGGAGTATTGCAAAATCCAAATCAAGTAGGATATGGCTATGAGGATGAAGGAATTCAGGTGAATCATGATACCAGTAAGTTAACTTGGCATTTTTTAGCCGATGAAGTATTAGATTTTTTCTGGGGAGCAGATCCTGACTTTATCCATGTCAAAGCTCAGGTTCCAAACGGCCCAACATTGCACTTCCTATATCAAGATCCTATACTTGCTGTGAATAAAACAGCAGAAGAGAACGAGGTATATCTAGAGTACTGGAAGCGTCTTCCCAAGTTAATTGTCCAAGCCTTTGAGTATGCAAATGCTAACTTTGGCACATATCCTTATCCACAATTTACCACTATACAAGGTGGTGATGGTGGAATGGAATATCCAATGGGGACCCTGATCACTGGTGCCAGAAACTTAAAAAGTCTTGTTGGGGTAACAGTTCATGAACTCTACCATAGTTGGTACCAAAACGTATTGGCAACAAATGAAGCATTATATGCCTGGATGGACGAAGGCTTTACTAGCTTTGCAAGTAATGAAACCATGCAATATTTATTCGAAAGTACTGGTAATCCCCATGCGGGATCAATGAGAGGATATCAACGATTGGTAGATTCTGGAAAAGAAGAGCCTATGGCCACTCATGCCGACCATTATCATACCAATTTTGCATATGGTCGTGCCGCCTATTCAAAAGGGGCGGTTTACTTGAATCAGATTCGTTACATCATCGGTGAACAAGCGTTTCGATCAGGTATGCTAAGGTATCATAAGGAATGGAAATTAAAACATCCAACAGATTTAGATTTTATTCGACTTATGGAAAAAGAGTCAGGTATGATTTTGGATTGGTTCCATGAATACTTCGTTCATACTACTAAAACAATTGATTATGGAATCACATCTGTAGAGGCTATTGAAAATCAAATAGGAGTCACACAAATATATTTAAAGCGAATTGGACTCATGCCAGCGCCACTGGATATCTGGGTTGAATATACGGACGGGTCAAAAGAAGAATTTTATATTCCCATGCAAATAATGCGAGGCGAGAAACCTGCAGAACATGACGGTAAGCGGGTTATTATGTCGGATTGGCCTTGGGTAAAACCTAGCTACTCATTTACCATTTCCGTACCCATAGAAAATATTCGATCTGTCAGTATTGATCCAACTGAGCGATTAGCCGACGTAAACACTACAAATAATGTGATTTTATTAAACCCAAATTAATAATCCTTATAGCTCATTAAGCACTTGGAGTTTTCAACTTACTGAATCACTCCATTTTTTGAATTAGGCAAAACAATGATTCTATTTAAATAGATTTCCTTGATCCTGATGTCTACGTTGAGCCTCTTCTATTTTAGGTGCCTCAGGTTTTGGTGTATGATCAATCATTTCAGGTAAAAATCGCTTTCCATACATTCTCCGGGCTATACCGTGTAATGCTCGTTCACCTCTAGGAGTTATACGCAAATAACCACTTTCGTCTTCCACTAAAAAACCAAACCCCCGAAGATCATTCACAATAAGATATGATAGTTTGTCAACTACACGGGAATGACGCTCTATATATTCGCGATGGGGTGGTTCATCTTCGCTGCTGTATATCAATCCTAATACTCTGAATTCCGTTTCTGTTATAGGATACCCCTCACTTCCCTTGGTAATAAGTTCATCCCAAATTTTTTGAGAATAGTATAATCCAAACCAAAATTTTCCCTCTTTAAGTATCTCATGACTCAATGCACAAGAAAAATACTCGCCTGGCATTGATTTACGAGGCTCTCCCCTACTCCGGTACATACTTACCATGGTAGCTAAATCAAGCTCCCCAATATTAATTGGGTACGTAAAATGAAAATTGCTTTTTTTTTGCATTGCAGCTGAAAGTAATTTTATAGTAGTAAAATACCTTTCGAATAGACACGTGTCAATGGGTGATTTACATAGATATAACAAATAACGGAAATATAAGACGCTCAATCATCCATTTAGGTCTTGATATAGAGATTCCTTTAGATGCTACTATTGATTCTATTTTTTTTCTTATTAATATGCATAGAAGCAAAAAACATACGAATGTATTCCATACGAGAGGTATGGTCAGAAGAGAGCTCAAATACCATTACATTTGACGCAACAAATTTACCCAGTGGGCTTTACTTTTATCAACTTAAAACATAAATCAGAACAATAACTCGCAGCATGTATCTTATTAAATAGACTACTTTTTTGCATTAATTAGTTCAATTGCTTGCTCCTTAGTTATATCTTCAGGCAGCCTTCCTTTGGGCAAGCCTATATTCTTTTTCCCATATTTAATGTAAGGCCCATACCTACCATTCATTACTTTGATAGGGTTATCAGTGTTAGGAAAATTTCCTAAATCGTAAAGTTCTGAGCTACTTCTTCTGGTCGATTTTTGACTTAATAACTTAACCGCTCTGTCTAACTCTATCGTAAGAACATTGTCATCTTTAGTTAGTGACTTAAAACTTCCATCATGTACGACATAGGGCCCATATCTGCCAACACCCGCCTTTATAACTTTTCCATCTTCTGGGTGTTCACCCAAGACACGAGGCAAAGCCAATAATTTTAATGCTAAATCAATATCAACCTCTTCGGGACTCATCCCTTTTAAAAGAGATACACGCTTAGGTTTTTTATTCTCCTCAGTCAGTACACCCAATTGAACATAGGGCCCATAACGTCCTGATAAAACAAATACGGGTAAGCCGGTATCTGCATCGATTCCAACGGGTTTATCTTCTTCGGTTGATCGCTGAATAAGTTCTTCAAGCTTGCGCGCAGTTAAATCACTCGGATCCATATCCAATGGTAATGATGTGGTGATATCCTCACCGTCCTTTTGCAATTTCGCATAAGGCCCAAAACGACCAATGGCTACATTAATTCCTTCTAAGCCCTCCAAAGGTAAATCCAATAATTTAGCTTTTTGTGGGTCGATTTGATCTTCTTGAGAATCAACTTTTGTCTTTAGCCCATTAACGCCTTTGTAGTAGTCATCTAGATAGGCAACTGGGTCTCGCTTTCCATTGGCCACCTCATCTAATTTATCTTCTAAATTGGAGGTAAAATCACTATCAACCAAATCAGGGAAATGTTTCTCTAATAAAGCTGTCACAGCAAAAGCAGTAAAACTTGGGACCAATGCTTTACCTTCTTTTTTGGTATACCCACGATCTTGGATGGTAGATATAATAGCTGCATAGGTACTCGGCCTACCAACGCCACTTTTTTCAAGTTCTTTTACAAGGGTAGCCTCGGTATAGCGCGCCGGTGGTTTCGTTTCATGTTCACTAAAAGCTAAATCTTGTAATTCGATACGATCGCCTTCCAATAGACTGGGTAAAAACTGCTCCTGATTCTCGAGCGCCGCATCTGGGTCATCACTTCCTTCAACATACGCACGAAAAAAACCAGGAAATAAAATTTTCTTACCACTAGATCGAAAAATAGCAGTTGCATCGGCAGAAGCTGCTTCAATACTGACATTAGTAAACTCTAATTTCGCCTCAGCCATCTGAGTAGCAATAGTTCTTTTCCAAATTAGGTCATATAATTTTAACTCTCGGTCATGTAATCCCGACTCCTCGGGCATAACAAATCGAGATCCTGACGGTCGAATAGCCTCGTGAGCTTCCTGTGCACTTTTTCCTTTTGAAGTGTAATTGCGCACTTGCTCGAATAAATACTCTTTTCCATACTGATCAAAGATACCCTCTCTTGCCGCTTCTATTGCTTGACTAGATAATCGGGTTGAATCTGTACGCATATAAGTGATAAATCCTTTCTCGTAAAGCTTTTGTGCTACACTCATCGTATCGCGCGCTGAAAAACCAAACTTTCTGTTAGCTTCTTGCTGCAATGTTGAGGTGGTAAATGGTGGCGCTGGATTCCTTTTTTGTACTTTGACCTCTAAATTACTCACCTTCCAATCCGCCTTATTTAGTTGGTTTACTAGTGCGTCAGCTCCTTCCTGATCCAGCAATACAACAGAGCCTGGTTTTTTAAGCTGACCCGTGTTTTGATCAAAATCCTTACCATTAGCAACTCTTTTATTATCAACATAAGTTAGGTCTGCTTTAAACTGACTATTATCACCTTCTTTTTGGATCATTGCTTGAAGATCGTAATAGGTTCCTTTTCGAAATTTCATACGCTCTCTCTCTCTCTGAACAATGAACTCAACTGCCACAGATTGTACCCGGCCAGCAGAAAGTCCAGGAGCAATTTTTTTCCATAATAAAGGCGATACGGTGTATCCCGCTAAGCGATCTAGTATTCGTCTGGTTTCTTGTGCATGCACCAAATTCATATCAATATCTCGGGTATTATCTAGTGCGCTCTGAACCGCTTCCTTGGTAATTTCCCTAAAAACCATTCTCTTTACAGGCACTTTTGGCTTTAATACTTCCAATAAATGCCAAGAAATGGCCTCGCCTTCACGATCTTCATCCGTTGCCAAGATGAGCTCATCTACCCCTTTTAATTTGTCTTTTAGTCGTTTAACGATCTTTTTTTTGTCTGGCGGAGTGACATAAATAGCAAAGTATCGGTCATCTGGATTAATACCCAAACTAGACCAACTCTCTTTTTTGTACTTAGCCGGCACTAATTTAGCCGAAGATGGTAAATCTCTTATATGTCCCATGGATGAATCAACTTCATAGCCCTTAGGCAAATACTTACTTATGGTCTTTGTTTTTGTTGGAGATTCTACTATAACAAGTCTTTTCATGGGCCTTTTTAAATGGATATAAACAGAAATAAATTGTTGGGCAGTAATTAGTTTGATATTCTTAAGGAATAGATTACAAACTTTCTACTAGTTTTTTTAGCTCCTCAGCATGCGCTTTAGTATTTACTTTTTCAATGACAGCCAAAATAGTACCATCTGTGTCAATAACAAAGGCTGAACGGGAGGGGGCTTCATAAACTTTCCCGTACATCTTTTTTTCTATCATTGAGTCAGTCGCCTTGGCAAATGCATGTTCAGGGTCAGATAACAAGCTAAATGAAATACCCTGTTTATCGGCATATTTCTTATGTGAGGCACAAGTATCTTTACTTAATGCCATCAATTGATATCCTCTTTCTACAAACCAAGATGCATACTCAGCAAGACTGGCAGTCTGTTTGTCACAGCTACCTGTATTATTTTTCATGTACACAGAAACAATTGTAGGGCGATCTAATAGTGTAGAAAAAAGCTGCTCATTTTCTTGACCATCTTTCACTGTTTTTATCAAAAAATTGGTATCTATTTTATTGCCAATCTCTATCATTTATAATTTCCTCATTGATCTATTTTGTGGTTGATATGACACGTTAAACTTTAAAATTTTGCTCGCTTAATTGAAAAGTCCTCAAATTCACTTTGCGCTTTGACATAATTTCAACAACGGTTTATCCCACTTCATTCGTTCACCTAGTAGCACATACTATTTTTAACACTTTTACGCACTTGATTATACCCAGTGAATCAATCACGCAAATGCAAGAGATATTTAGCAGTGGTTGCGGCGACAAGAGCGTGATGTATAATTCCTGATTCTACATTATCTAAAAATTGTGCTACAGGTATCAAATGGACATATATACGCTCATTTCCATCTAGTTTTTGCTCGGCTACTTTTTCACAGTTTAATGCTAAAAAACTATGGGTATAATTATCTTGCATTGCTGGATTTGAACTTACTTTCCCTAGCGAAACCCACTCTTCAGAAATATAACCAGTTTCTTCAAGTAATTCCCGCTTAGAAGTTTCTAATGGAAGTTCTCCAGGGTCACATACTCCTCCAGGTAATTCCAAGGTAGGAGCTTGAATTCCATACCGATACTGTTCGACTAATATTACTTTTTGATCTTTTGTAAGCGCCATAACATTAACCCAATCTGGAGCTTTTAATACTGTAAAACTCGCGCGATGCTGCTCCGAGCCCAATATCATATCTCGCTGTACTAATTCAAATATATTAGTAACCGCAAGAGAACGTTCTTGTTCGGTATTCCAAGACTCAATAGTAAATAAGAAATCGATATTCATAATTGCTTAATCAAAAAAAGGGTTAGAAATTAGTCTAGGAGAAAACTATGGTATTTTAGCTTCTATCACTGCATTATCTCCTCAGACAGAATTTGTTTATATTGTTGTATGAAAAAAATTATGTCCATCACTGCTGATTCATTTACTAAAAAAGATGTTAAATCGCTTTGCGAGTGTATGGAACAATTATTTGACGAAGGGTTTTATCCCCATTTAGAAATTTACCGAGAGTATTCCAAACACAATCCAAGGCTTAGCGGTGAAATGGCCCACCCAAAAGTATTTTACTGGTACTTAATTCGTGAACTATACCGTCTTCTTAAAAAAGGTGCTTCCGTACAATTAAATCAAAAAAGAGCTCGTATTGCACTAGATGACCCTAGTTTATTGTCGCATATTGACGAAAGAGAATGGGATTTTACTAAAAAGAAATTGTTTTTGTTTTCCCCTGAGCGCGTAGACCTCTCTATTAACAGGTTACTACATTACACAGGAACTCTACCAGAACTTTTTCAACGGTACATTCTCTTCACCAATTACAACATGCATGTAAAAGTCTTTACAGAGAAATTTCCTAATGCTGTTTTGCCAAAAAATGAATCAGTACAAATGCCCGCTTACCACTGGGTACAACCCAACAATACGGGCATAAGCTTGATCAATATTGGTGTTGGGCCCTCTAATGCCAAAACCATAACGGATCATGTCGCCGTTTTACGACCCGACGCCATGATCATGGTTGGGCATTGTGGAGGTCTACGAAATCATCAACAGATTGGGGATTTTGTATTAGCTAACGGATACTATCGTGATGACCGCGTTCTGGACGATATTTTTCCAATCGGGAATCCTGTTAGTCCCAATTATCTTCTCAATAGCTATTTAAAACAGGCGTTAGACAAGCGCGGGATTGAACACCGTATAGGGACAGTATTCACGACCGCCAATAGAAACTGGGAATTTTCCTCAAATGAAACAATTCAAAAAATTCATCAAAGCCGTAGCATTGCCATAGATATGGAATCTGCCACTGTTGCAACCAATGGTTTTAGATACCGTGTCCCTCATGCTACATTACTCAGCATAAGCGACAAACCATTACACGGAAAACCCAAGCTTAGCCAGCAAGCTCAAGAGTTTTACAATCGCTCCAAAAAACTTCACCTAGAACTCGTTCTCGAAGCCATTGACGCGGTTAAACTACATTATCCAGAAGGACTCCCCAACTCCAGTATTCGGGCCATAAATGAACCTCTAATGAATGGAGTTTAATTAGTCTTTAAGCTTGGATCTTAGAAAAAAGTATATAAAAAGATTTGATAAGTTTAAAAACGAAGACTTAATCCAATTTGAATACTGCGAGCGGCTGCTGAAATACCTGAACCATACGGACGATAGCGCTGATCGCTGAGGTTTTCCCCTCTAAATAATAGCTGTCCCCATTCAGCAAACTCCCATTGACCAACTAGATTCCATATCTGCCAAGATGGGACATAGGGTAAACCCTGGGTATCCAGCGCATAAATTTCTATTTTTCCACGTTCTGTTACCGCCATTTGATCATATGCCATAGCACCCTGAAAACGATGTATAAGGCTAACAGACCATCTGTCATATTCATAAGTAAGACTATTCTCCCCAAATAATGGAGCCACATGTCTAGATGGGCTAAATGAGCCATTGTCTAGTTCTTCCTCTCCTTTTTGTAGGTTTATTCGTGTGTTTAGAATCCATCGAATACTCAGTTGAGCATCCAAACTCCATTGTAAGCCATAAACTTGAGCAAAGGCCGCATTTTGTATTGCCTGTATCCTACTATTGATACCATTATAAAGCATGGTGGTTTGTCCATTAAGTGAATAATCTCTACGTACCATTGCATCTTCCAAATGAGTCCAATACGCATTCATTTCAAGCCTGAGCCCGCTCAACACTCTATGAACTATACCTAGATCTATATTCCAAGCATATTCAGCTTTGAGCTTCGGGTTAGGTACCGTTACCGCTCCTGGCTCTGAGTCAAATACCTTTCCCATATCATCTACATTCGGGGATCGGAAGGCGGTTCCGATATTTAGCTTAAGCACCCAATCATTGTTGGGCCGGCTAATAAGCCCAAGGGACCCCACGAGGGCTCGATCGCTAAGGTTTACTGTATCTATTAACTCTATATCTAGACGATCTGAGTCTCCAAATTGTGCGTTAATATAATAGGTGTTATACCGTAAGCCAGCTTGTAATTTGGTATTCGTATTTATTTGGATGTCTGAATGAAAGAAATAAGCTGAAGATGTCCAGGTTGCATCAGGATATCTAGCCAAACCAGGTTGGGATTTTTCTACGTAAAGTTGCTGTATAACTCCTTCAGAATTCACCTTGTTTTGTACCCATTCCACACCATAACTAAGCAATATATTTTCATTTAACCATTTAATAGCGTCTATATGAATGGAATTTGCATGGACTAGTTCGTCTTGCTGTTCAACAAATAGCTCTCCAAAATTTCTACTCATTCTACTTTCCCAAAAATACTGCCTGGCTCCTTTTATGACTAATTGATCATAAATAGTCTCATTCATACCACCTCTTATTTTTAGCGATAATAAATGCATCTTCCATCCCTGAGGACCATAATCCCATTGTGCATACCATGGCAATCCATCTCGCAACCGAAGGTGACGATCATATCGCCCATAATTCGAAGTTTCTGAAAATTGAAAAGTGTATTGTACATCCATTTGATCCAATGGTTGCCAGCGAATTTTTTGCAAAGTATTCCACTGATCATAACCTGAAGGTATTTGTAGTAAAGGATCGCTCTGCTCAACTATTTCGTCAGGAACTTGGCCATTAATAAGAGGTTGAAAGGTACCTTGCCAATGATCTACGTAATAATTTTTTACATAATCTTCAGGGCCATTTGAACCTTGCCTAAGGTGGCCATACTGCCATCGGCTTATGCTTCCCAGCCATGCCCATTTATTCCATCCTAGTTGTACATTCAGATGTCCAGTACGTTCATTATTAGCCGATATCCCTCGAATTATAGCTTTCCCGCTGGCAATGGGATTAAATATATTTCTTACGCTTTCCAAAGCAAATTCTGGGGTTAATGTCTCAAAACTCATTACCCCACCAATGGCATCACTTCCATACATCACTGAACTAGGGCCAAATAGTATTTCGGAACGTTGCATGGAAAAAGGATCCAGATTAATGACATTCTGTATGTTACCGCTTCTAAAAATAGCCGTATTCATACGAATTCCATCTACACTATACAGTAGACGATTAGTTGCAAAGCCACGAATCATAGGGCTACCACCCCCTTGCTGGCTTTTTTGAATGAAAACCTTACCGCTTAGCCCAAGCGCATCTGCCATTGTTTGTGGCTGACGGCGTCGTATTACTTCCGGCTCTATGACTGAAATAGCCTGCGAAACCGAAGTGTAATTTTGTCTCCATCGAGTGGCAGAAACGACTATATTTTCTAGTTGAAAAATTTCTGGCTCCATATATAAAGTATCATCCAGCGCACTTAATTCTTGGTAACTCAATATCTTTTTTTGATATCCTAGAGCCTGAATTTCAATTTTATCTTGACCTTTAAAACGATCAATTCGAACACGCCCTTTAACATTACTAATTTCAGAAATTGCTGCTTTTTTGCTCCAAAATATAACTCCAATTATGGGAGCTTCATCTTTAATATCCAGCACTAACAATACAATGGCTTCATCCTCTTTAGGGACAGGGTATACAGCGTAGATTGCCGAACTAATTATTAAACTAAAGATTAGTGTTAAAAAAAAACTCAATCGTTTAAAAACACGTCTTAAAATTCGAAATATGAAGTATGGTTGTATCATTATCCCGAAATATAACAGTTATACAAGCGAAGATGAGGATTCAATTAATTTTTTACTTCCCCTAACAAATACGCTTTTCTGAGGGGCTCATTCAGTTTCTCAGTAGCATATCTAAGCATCGTTCTTGGCATGATAGTACAGTGATTATCAAGAAATTCTAACAAAACTTCCTCCTCCATTTTACCTACTTCTCGTAGCATCCAGCCTACAGCCTTTTGAATAAGGTCATGAGAATGATTTAATAATCGTTGCCCCATCCAAAGTGTACTACTGAAATCTCCCCTTTTAATAAACCGATAAGTGCTTACCACCGCAATACGTACCTCCCATAAATTCTGCGAAACTACCCAATCCTTAAGAAGGCTACGGTCTCTATCCCAGAACCAATCGCCCAAAATCTTATGCGCCGAAGCATCTACTAAGTCCCAATTGTTTATATGATACCTATAATCGATATACAACTGCACCCACTTTTCTTTTTCTTTCTCACTCTTAGCCGATTCATACCAATGTATCAAAATAAAAAGCGCTGTTAAGCGCACCTCATGAACAGGGTGTTCAATTAGTACCGGCCACTGATTAGGGGAGAAATCCCGCCTAACTTTTTTCGCAATTGCGCGTTGAAACGGCACCCGAATACCCCAAAAAATATCTCCCTCTCCATATTGCCCTTTTCCGGTTTTAAAGAAACCTTGCACACGCTTTGCATACTCCTCGCTAATTTCTTGTCTTAACAGTTCTATTATGTATTCATTAGAAATCATCGTTAGAACTTGGGTTAGATGAATTTAGTAGTTCTTCCAACTGGTATCCAGCTTTAATTACAGCTTCTTGAATCTGATCGGCGCTTAGTTCATTACTTTGTACACTGAGAATTTTTTGCGGATTTTCTATATCCACTTCCCATTTAGTAACCCCCTCAAGCTCATCTAAAAATGGTTTAACTTTAGACACGCATCCATTGCAAGCTATGTTTGATGTAAATGTTAAAATCTTCAAATATACTCCATGGGTTTAAAGTTGTTTAGTTTTTAATAGAAGGCTGTTCATTACCACCGATACTGAACTAAATGCCATAGCAGCACCTGCTATCATAGGATCTAGCAAGAAACCATTAAATGGATAAAGTACTCCGGCGGCTATAGGAATTCCAACGGTATTATAAATAAACGCCCAAAAAAGGTTCTGACGAATTCCACGAACGGTCAAATGAGAAAGCTTAAATGCCTTAGCTACCAATCCTGGGTCAGAGGAAATCAAGGTCACTTTTGCCACTTCCATCGCAATATCTGAACCCTTTCCCATGGCCACACTCACATCGGCGGCAGCTAGGGCTTCGGAATCATTAATCCCATCACCTACCATAGCTACGATATGTTCTTCTGCCTGTAAGGCTCTTATTTTCTGTGCTTTTTGCTCTGGTGACATCTGGGCCCAGATCTCTACAATTCCAAGCTTTTTTGCCACCGCTTCGACCGTCATGGTACTATCACCAGATAACATGATAACCCGCAAACCCTGACGAAATAAGGCATCAACACCACTTTTAGCCGTTGCCTTCAGTGGATCGGATAAAGCAAAATAAGCGCGTAATTTTTCATTCATTACAAATCCAATCACGGTTTTAGCCTGACTTTCCCATTGCCTAAGCAAATCCTCTTGAGTGGTTAGTATTTTGGTGTTCCAGTTATTTTTATATCGATTTTGCAAATAGGAAAGACTACCTAACGCGTAGCTATTGCCCTCCTGATCTTCTGCTTGTACCCCCTTCCCCGTGATGCTTTCGAAACGAATCACGCTAATATTATCTTCAGTAGCAGTATAATCGGACTCAAAATAAGCCAAAAAAGCTTCTGATAAAGGATGTTCCGATTGGTTTTCAATAGCCCAAATTATTGCTGCTATATTCGATTGTTCTTTTTCTAACCCGTCTAAGAACCACCTTTCATTTGTTATGGCTGGTTGACCTTGAGTAAGTGTTCCTGTCTTATCTAAGACAACCGTGTCTACTTTGTGTGCAAGCTCCAGACTTTGAGCATCTTTTATTAAAATTTGATGCTCTGCGCCCTTACCAATGCCCACCATTATGGCCGTAGGTGTAGCTAAACCCAATGCGCATGGACAGGCAATGACTAGTACCGCCACCGCAACTAAAATAGCCTGAGTAACCACAGCCTGTCCACCAATTACAATCCATGTAACCAAACTCAACACCGCAATTCCTAAAACAACAGGTACAAATATCCCCGCAATGCGATCTACTAACTTTTGAACTGGAGCCTTACTTCCTTGCGCCTGCTGAACACGAGAAATTATTTGGGATAAATATGTTTGCTTACCTACTTTTTCAGCGATAAAATAAAAACTTCCTTTCTGGTTAATCGTGCCAGCTAAGACTCGTTCTTCCTTCTTTTTTAAGACCCCTATAGGCTCGCCCGTAATCATACTCTCATCAACATACGATTCCCCAAAAATGACTTTTCCATCTACAGGTACATATTCTCCAGGTCGGACGATAATAATCTGTCCCTCTTTCACCCATTTTAATGGAACTACTTGCTCTTCACCTTGCTGAACGTCAAAATTATTGGATATTAACGAATTATCAGCACCATTCTTAGCCATCCATAGGTGTACATCTTTAGGCTGAAGGTCTATGAGTTTGTTTAAGGCTGTGGATGTATTAAATTTAGCATGTTCTTCGAGCCATTTTCCAAGTGATACAAAGGCTATAATGACAACAGCAGCCTCATAGTATACATGAACCTCGTACCCCCTGGATGAGAGTACTTGAGGAAATAGGGTATTAAAGAAGCTAAACAAAAAAGCGATACCCGTGCTGAGAGCCACTAAAGTATCCATGTTTGATTGGCCATGTCTAGCTTGTTTCCATGCATTCACATAAAAATGGCGCCCAAAATAAAACAATACCGGTATTGATAGCACCAATGAAATCCATTGCCCAGATTTCCAATCAATAAAACCCATTCCAATAATAACTACTGGTATACTCATTAAAACAGAAGCAACCGTTCGAATTTTTACCTGTTGATAATACCCTGCTTGGGCTTTTTTTTGAGCCTCTGCAAGTTCATCGCCCGTGCAATCGTCGGACCAAAGAAGTCCATATCCCACCTTATTTAAAGCTTCATGAAGATTTTGTGGTGATAAGGTCTCCTCATATTCTACCCACACCAGCTCAGTGGCAAAATTAACCTCTGCTTGCTGAACCCCTTTTGTGTGAGATAAAATACTCTCAACGCTGGCAGCACAAGCTGCGCAGTTCATACCAGTTACAGGGAATGCTTCTTTGATCATACCCTGTAAGGTACAAATCTACTTAATCATTATTTATTGGCATGACTGGCCTTTCAATCTCCTCTAAGATATCGGTATACTCTCCATCCCATATCTTTTGAAGCCGCATAAGATGCGCATCTGTTTTTGAAGCCAGGTCATCATAGACAGCATACTGTTGAGCTGTAGGACGGCCATAACCGGTAGCAACTGTACTTTTGAGCGCCGCTAACTTATTGTTCAAGCGTATTGGAAAGTTCAACACATCCTGCGTTGCTTCCGCTTTGGTTTGAACCAATGCCTCCTCTATTTCCGTCATGGCTTTCATCATTGATTGTGCACGCTCAAAAAGAGTCTTAGATGTTTCGTCTGTTCCCAAGCTTCCCATTTGCTCGCGGAATTCCTCACGAACTGATCGAATCTTATTGATTGCTTTATGTGTGGAGTCTAACTTGGCATTTATGGTTTGAACTAGCTCAAACTGAGCTACCAAATCTTCCTGTGAAATTTGTTCTAACCGTGGATCTTTTTTGACTTCAAATTCTTGCTCACCCACAAGCCCCTCGCCCACATACATGCGCACCGTATACGTTCCAGGCAATGCACGTGGACCAGCAGTTGAACCTGCCCATAGTATTTGGAGACCATCAATATTGGTTACACCAGGATAATCTAAACCCCAAACATAAGAATGTAATCCAGCTTTGTCACCAAGTGAACCTCTAAAGGTTTGCTGCTCGTCCTCATAGAACAGAGTAGATTCTCTTACAGATCTCCCGCGCACGTCCTCTTTGCTAGAATAGCTCTGCACAACCTGTTCTCTCATATCCACAAATTCTAATTTAATTTCTTGATCTTCATTTCCCGCTAAATAGTAGTAAACCACCGCTCCTCCTTGTGGGTTTTGCCCTGCTGTAGCACTAGAACCCCAAGATCGTCCCCCAAATAAATAAGGGTCTTCTGGATCGAATAGATAATGCTGATCAGCCAAAATATCGTCCTGAAGTTGATGTAATACTGGTAGGTCATCAAGAATCCAAAAAGACCGGCCTTGTGTTGCAATAATGAGATCTTTATCACGTTTATGGACCGCTAAATCTGTTATAGGTACCGCTGGTAGGTTTAATTGTAATGATTGCCACCGTTCTCCGGCATTAAATGACACATAAACTCCTGTTTCAGTTCCAGCGTATAATAATCCGGATCGATTGGGATCTTCTCTAATAGCTCTAGTGAAATCCATCGAAGGAATGCCTGTAATAATTTTCGCCCAAGATTTTCCATAATTAGTAGTTTTATATAACATGGGACTAAAATCACCAAATTTATATCTAGTAGCAGCCATATAGGCAGTCCCCGCTGCATGATGAGACGCATCAATAATGCTTATCATCGCCTCAGGCATGTCTTTGGGTGTTACATTCTCCCAAGACTGACCATTATCTCTGCTCACATATATGAGCCCGTCATCCGCTCCAGCCCAGAGTAACCCAGGCTCAATAGGGGATTCAACGAAAGAAAAAATAGTGTTATAGTATTCAACTGAAGTATCGTCTTTAGTGATTGGCCCACCTGATTCATCCTGTTTTTTTGAATCGTCTCGGGTCAAATCAGGGCTTATGGTCTCCCAACTCATTCCCTCATCAGTAGAACGATGCACATGCTGTGAAGTAGCATATAAAACATTTGGATTATGCGGTGAAATGACGATAGGGAAGGTCCATTGAAATCGGTATTTAGCATCTTTGGCACCGCCACCCATAGGATTATCTGGCCAAACATCGATGCGATCACTAAGCCCTAATTCTGAATCATACTTATTGAGGTATCCACCATAACTACCCCCAAAGGTAACATTAGGATTCTCTGGATCAGGCGCTATATATCCGCTTTCACCACCGGCCACCGGCCACCAGTCACGCTCCCCAATACTACCACCACTGGTCCTCGACCGTATGGCAAAAGTGCTATTGTCCTGCTGAGCTCCATAAATCATATACGGAAATTGGTTATCTGTTACTACCTGATAAATTTGGGCTGTTGCCGAGGTGTAATAAGATGACCATCCTTCTCCACCATTGTACGTTACTTGCCCTCCTCCGTCATCGGCTACTACCATACGCTCAGGATTATTAGTTGCAATCCATAAATCATGATGATCGCCATGCGGAGTGCCAATCCGATCAAAGTTTACACCTCCATCTTTGGACTTCCAAAAACCCACATTTAGCACATATACCACATCTTCATTTACTGGATCGGCCACTACCTTAGAGTAATACCAGGCTCTTTGGCGTAAATTTCTATTCGCGCTAACCCTACGCCAGTTATTGCCACCATCTTCAGACCTAAAAAGACCACCACCGGTTGCATTTTCAACAATTGCAAAAACACGATTCGAATTTGCAGGTGATACAGAAACGCCAATTTTACCAACTAGGCCTTTAGGCATACCGGGGTTTTGAGTAATTTCTGTCCAACTCTCACCCCCGTCAACACTTTTATATAGACCACTTCCTTCACCCCCTGAACTCATCTCCCAGGGACTTCTATAGGCCTCCCACATTGCTGCAAATAATATTCTAGGGTTATTCGGATCAACGGCAATATCTACTGCTCCAGTCTTAGCATCCTTAAATAATACTTTATTCCAAGTCTTTCCGCCATCTTTGGTTTTATATATCCCCCGCTCAGAAGATTCAACTGGGCCAAATAATTTACCCATAGCTGCTACCCATGCTACGTCAGGATTTTCTGGATGAATTTCAATATCTCCGATGAAGCGCGTTTCACCTAAACCTAACCACGTCCATGTTTTACCTGCATCCGTGGATCGGTACATACCATCCCCAGCGCTCATGTTTCCTCGAATATCGGTTTCCCCCATTCCTACATAAATAACATTGGGATCTGAATCAGCCACATCAATTGCTCCTACTGATCCTGTTTTAAAAAAGCCGTCAGAAACATTATACCAAGTTGCACCACCATCGGTTGTTTTGTATACCCCACCACCAGTAAAACCAGTGTAATAGATATAAGGTTGATCGTCATGGCCTGCCACTGCCACCGAACGTCCTCCTCTAAATGGACCTATATTTCTATAATTTAACCCCCCCAGTATTGCGGGGTTAACATTGGGGTTTTCTATTTCCTGACCATGTCCAAAGATTACCTCAGACCCAGAAGAAGGTCTAGAGCGGTTTTGGGCATTCATATCTATGATCGGGAATACTGTCATCAACAAGACAAAGAAGGTCATTAAAATAGCTCTAGGATCTATATTTCGGCCTAAATAAAGAGTAAAGGCTGCATTAGAAGCACTCATCGTTTCGTAATTATTTCGTTTGTGGGTTACTAGTGACAAGTACCGAAACCCTAGGCATATATGCAATGCCTAATCTTGAATAAACCACGCACTAGATTGAAGCTGATTAGATAGACTAGGATACCAATTAACCTTTTGGGCAATGGTAATGATATAGTTTTTTTCTGCTACCGACTGACCTAACATGTCTGAAATGGCCGCTTCAAGTAATGGGTCTCCTGGATCACCGAGTGGCTTGGGTGATAGAATATTTTCAGATGCGGCTATCTGCGCTTCGAGACCATCTACAAAGTCTGTTTCTTGATTAGCATTTGAATACTTCAAAGTTACTGGCAAAATTGCATAGTATACAGGAGGGCTTTGAAAGGTACCGGTGATTACAAAAGAACCATAATATTTACCAAATGTATTGGATCCAACGGTAATTACCTCCATATACGGTTTTAATCCATTTATTAGAAGCTCACTAGCAGAGGCAGTTTCATTGGTAGTGAGTACATAAATCCGTTCTAAACCCATGCTGACAGGGCCTTCTTGAAAGCGAATAAATAAATTCTCAGATTCTGTACCCCCCGATGTTTGATAAAAGTTCTCCAGAAAAGAGTTGTATTCAAACTCAACAAAGATTTCTTCATTTTGGGCAGCTTCTAATGGAACTAATGCGTTTGCAAATTGCGAAGCGGCCGTAATTCTTCCCCCTGAATTATATCTTAAGTCAATGACCAGTTCGTCAACTTCTTGAGCCTTCAATGCGGCCAATCGCTCATTTAACCTATTTATAAATACGTCAGCTGTACCATCAATAAACTGCGCATAAAAAAGATATCCAATGCGTTTCCCTCCCTTTTCAATAACTTTTGTGGTGATGACAGGGTCTAATTGTAAAATTTCTTTCTGCACACTTACTACACTATCTAAGTCCGTAACATTCACCTGTTGAGTTCCTTCCTCTAAAGAATAGCTACCCAATCCATAGGCCACTGTCCCGCTAATTTGTAATAATTCTTGATAATTCGAAGAGCTTAGGGTTTGCCCATTCACGCTTAAAATTATATCACCACGTTTCAACCCTGCTTGCTGAGCTGGAGAATTTGGATACACATATTTTACCACCATAAATAACTGGTCTCGATCACTAAATGACAGAATAGCAGGGCTAACTCCCGATGAATATTGAGCCCCATTTAGTTCATTCAGTAGCGTCTCTGCATCGTCTGTTATATAAGAAAACTCATCTGTTTCGTAAAGGATATCCTTAAAAAATTGTCCAGGTGTTAAATTTCCAGGCGCCATACGAGGAACCACAAAGTTCCAATAATAATAATTAGACATCTGATCTCGTATCCAAGAATTCACTTTTAGATATTCACTACCTGCGCCTGTTGGATCATCGCTACATTGAGTAAAAAAACCTAGGCTAAAGAATAAACCAAAAAAAAAGAGCAAGAATCTTTTCATCTTGTAATCGTTCACTTTCTTGAAAAAAACTACTAACCGAATACGAATTGAAAGGTAATGGTTCCCCATTGTGGTTCTTGAGGAACACCGCTAGGTAAACGAGAGAAACGCCAAGAGCGCAGAGTTCTAAAAACCTCGGTTTCTAACTCTGCATTCATTTTTCGAAGTGGAATAATTCGGCCAACTGTTCCATTGGGGCGCACTTCGAAACGTACCGTAATAACCGCCTCAGCATTGGCCACATTCCTAGGTAAAGGCTGGACCATGGGAGCACGTTCAATATTTCCCAGCCACTTTAATTCATAAGGTGCGGTTTCATCAGAATCTGTACCGGAACCCTGATCAGAATCTGTTGCGCCTCTATTCCCATCCGGATCTCCACTTTTCTCCGCTCCCTCATTTTGATCTTCATCCATTTGAGCTTGAGGGGGAATCTCAATTTCTTCCTCAACCACTTCTGAGGCATTCTGTGATGGATCCAAAACATCTGTTTCTGGTGTTTGAATCGCCTCTTCAATGACCTCTTCTATTTCATCAGGTAAATCTACTGGCTTGGTATTTTCAAAGGCTGGTGATTCGGGGGTATTTTCAGGTTCGGGTGCATCTTCCACCGGTTCTTCGGTTAGGGTTTGCGAAGGGTTTTGGCGGGTTGCTACTTGCTCATTTTGCTGCTCTGAAAACTCAGAAAATTGTCCTGATTGAAATTCTCCGAATTCAACTTCAATAAATGATGGTCGCATTCCCTCATCCATGTCTATGCTATACCAGACAGAAAATAAAAATAAAAACAACATAGTAATGAAACTAACAGCTAATCCTCTGAGCTCATCGATATTTAGGGAGTCAGATTGCATTTAATATGAACTTTGTTCAGTCGCCATCACCAATTTTAATTCTAGGGCTTTTCCAATATTCAATACCCTTACTGCATCATCAACCTTAGCATTTTTGTCAGCTCGCAAAACAATCATACCTTCAGGCTTAGTGTTGTGAGATTCACGAATAGCTAATGCTAATTCTCCTTGAGCTGTCAAATTACCATCGACATAAAATTGTCCATCTTTGGTAATTGCGACTGATATATAGTCTTGCTGGGTGACCGATGAGGTTTCGGCTTTGGGGATGTTTACCTGTATTCCAAAATTACTCACAAACGATGAAGTCAATAAAAAGAATATGAGTAATAAAAGTACAATATCCGTTAAAGAAGACTGTGAAAAGAGCGAAAGAGGAACTAAGCGTTTGTCATCACGACGAAAATTTCTACCCATAATACTTTCTATTTGTTGGTGGCTGGGTTTTGTAGTAATTCGACAAAGTCGGCAGAGGCATTCTCGAGTTCAAAAATAGACCTGTTTATTTTACCCAATAAAAAATTATAGAAACCAAAGGCAATTAGACCAACCATAAGACCTGCAGCAGTCGTAATCAAAGCCTCCCAAATACCCCCTGCTAAAACGCTTGGATTCACATTTCCCTGAAGGGATTGAATATCCATAAAAGCTTCAATCATACCTGTAACAGTTCCCGTAAAGCCCAACAGAGGAGCTACCCCCGCTATGGTGGCCAGCCAATTCATTTTCTTTTCCAAAAAGAAAATTTCTTTCTTACCAGCATTATCAATCGCATCTTCTATATCGCGTAATGGCCGGCCCAATCGCTTAATACCCGCTTTGATAATTCGAGCTAAAGGTTTATCAAAATTATCACAATACTGCATAGCTTGATCCAGTTTTCCAGATTTAAGCATTGATTCAATAGCTGCCAAAAAAACAGGTGTATCTGTCGTCGTTCTTCCAAGGGCACTCAAGCGTTCTGCAATTACATAAACAGCCAAAAAGAAAAGGATAAAAATTGGAATCATAAGTACCCCACCTTCAACAATTAGGTCGAAAAAGCTAATACTTTCTGATTTCATTATACTGTTCAATGAGTCCACCATCGAACTATCTTGCATTTGTAAGGCAAAAGTTATAGTTAATAAATTTGCAAATAAAGTCATAGGTTATGCCATTAGATTTTGGTAATAAAATAATCCTCAATAAGTTCTTTGGAAAGTTTCTTAGCCTCTTCAAGGGCCTGTTCCACCGTCGCAAACTGCCCTATACTGACGCGCCACATTAGTCCGAGGCGACTTGAATTTACGGGTGAAAGTAAACTTCGGTATCCAGCCGTATGATATTGTTGATATTTTTCAATTGCACTTTCACGATTTGAAAGCGAAAAAAGCACCAAAGTGTAACCATCATTAGCCCGAGTATCAACTTCTCCTATTAGTCCATATCTCGGCTGACCTGCTGGTATTTCCATGGAGTTTTTTAACATAATTGGTGCGCTCACTACCGAGTCGACATTCATTTTTAAAGTAGTTCTTTCTTGGCTAAATAAACTTTCTTCATTTATAACCATAGAATTCGAGTCTTCTGCTTTTATTTCACTCTTAATATCATCTAAAACAACTGAGCCTTGTGGCTCTTTTTGAACCGAACTGGTATTACCCACCAATATAGCAGGTTTATCTAGTAGAGGTTTTAGATAAAATTGCCATCCCGCAATCATGGCGGAAATAAAAACAACTCCAATACCAACATATATTGGAACGCGGTTAGGAGGTTTTGTTTTCTTGGAGCTTTGTAATGAGGCTGTTCGTTTAGTAATTCGAGCTTTGGCTTTTTCGTCTCGTTCAGGTTGTTGATCAATTTTAGAACCATCGTTTGACTCTGTTATTTCTTTAACAACCTCATCATCTTCATCGGTTTCTTGATTAATCTCAGGATTTTGATCGACCTCGAACTCATGCGCTTCATCAAGCTCATTGTTTGACTTAGATATTTCCTCAGGCTCAGATTCTTCATCAAAATCCTGTTCTATTTCTTCTTCAGGCTCTGTCTCCTCGCTGGGCTGAGCTTGTCGATCAAATTCAAGGTCTTCTTCGAGTG
This sequence comes from Balneolaceae bacterium UBA2956, assembly GCA_002348545.1. GTDB lineage: Bacteria > Bacteroidota > Rhodothermia > Balneolales > Balneolaceae > UBA1275. Next base: position 67,426 of record DEBM01000029.1, on the reverse strand, counting down.
CTGATTCTTGATCTTTCTCAAGTATGTTGTCGACTTCAGGCTCATCAGCAAGCATAACTTCTTCAGTGACTGGCTCTTCATTAACTAAAGTTTTAGTCTCAATAGGCTCGTCGGAGTCGGGTTCTTCCTCTATAGCCACGTTAAAATCGTCTGATACAACAATCGCCTGCATACCCACATACTTGAAATTAATTTCAATAGCGAAGGAGGGATCTAACTCCAAAAAAATCCCAGAAGTATCCTTTTTTAATAATCCGAGACCCGTCAATTGAGCGGCACTGGTTTTATTTAACTCATCGCTTATGTGAAAAGAAAATTCACTTAATAATTTCTGCGACTCCTCCTCAGGTATAGATAACTCTTGCGCAGCATATTGTATGAAATCTAATTTCTTCATTCAATTTCCCCTAATTCATCAGAACTGAAGTGTATTGTATCTTTAGGAGGATGAACAACAGTTCTCCCTTTATCATCACGCGAAAAGTGCTGCGACTCATGGATTCGAGTAAATGTTCCTATTCCTTCTAGATAAACTGATTCACCTGCCAATAATTGCTTTTTGATTAGCGCTGAAATTTTTTCTACTGCTTTTTCATCCATCATGGCTAATCCTAAAACTCAAAGTTTATACCACCATACAAATGCAATGGTGCTTCCTGAAAGCCCTGCCACCACTCATAACGCTGTGAAAGTAGGTTGTTTAACCTTATGTATGCACCTAGGTTTTCATTAAATGAATATCGCATCCTAGAATGTATTAAAATAAAGCCATCTACTTGCTGAGATCCAATTGTCGTTCTAGGTCCTACCATCATCATACTTGCCCCAAGAAGTAACTTGGGAGTGATTGAGTAACTTAGACTACCTTCAATTTTCATTTTCTCTTCATAAGGTATGTCTTGATTGGAAGTCAATCGTGGATTTCTGAGACGTATTTCTGTCATACCCTGAAGATCCCCATCTAACCATACAGCCGTGCTACCTAAGTAAAACATAGTCACTTTGGCATCGGCATAATTCAGATTATAAAATAATTTCTGCTTATTTGCGGTTGGATTATCTGGATTTATAGCGTCCAACTGCTCTAACTGTGCATAACCAAAACGTTTAATTTGCTCCCATTGAATTCCAGAATATATTCTACTATTTTGAATGAAATTCCAAAATACTTCGGCTGATATACCTAGGTGATAAGAATGTTGTAACTGAATAGATGGGGTTAAAAACCGGTTGTACTCTTGCCATTCCATTAAAGAGGGATTCTTCAGTTTACCCGACAACCTCACAAACCCACCTAACCGATCATTGTAATTGTAACTGATAGTAGCATCAGGTTCTAAGTAGATACCACTATTGATCGTATCATCTGCATATGCCAATGAAGTCTCCAGATCGACTGCCCATGTATAATCAATCAAATGGGCGTATCCACCCCCAGCTCTAATAAGGTATAGCAAATTCGCACTTCCGTCTACTTTATTCAAATGTACATCGACACCCGATTGAAGACTCCAATATTCACGAACTTGTTGGGCCGGCCAGCTTCTATTTAGTTCTGCCACTATAAATGAGGATGATCCATTGTCCTGAATAGCCGAAACAACTGAATTCAATTCGCTTTCAAAAAGGCCCACCTGAATAGCATAACTATTTTTATGGAAAGAGTTTTTATGCTCATCTAAGCGAGCAGACCAAATCATACCTTGGTTGATTTTCTTTGGAACTCCCGCTAACAGGTTTTGCATCTCATCACTGAGAACATACATTCGATTGAAGTCATTATTTAGGCTTAATTGACTTGTTAAGGTTTTGCTTTCCGATAGTTTTTTTAAATAATCTATATTGAACCCTAAGTTTCTATAGCCGCTGGCATCAATTAAATGACCCGATGATGACTCAAAGGTAGTGCCTACTCCTAGTAAACCACCCTCAATAAGTGAATAATAGTTTACTCTAAGCTCGGGACTTACAAACCACCCCATTCCGAGTTGGCTAGTCAGTTTTGGGCGCCTTGGTGTCACCCAAACTATTTTAGCCGGTTCTTGTGGTCTATCCAAAGCAGTAACAGATATTCCCGAAACAGCTGCTTCGCGTGACTCCAAGAATGGCATTCGGTGTGGATCAATTTGAAATACCCTGGGCCTTGGATTAAAGCCCAAAATCGGTTGCCGTCTCAAACCAGGAAAATTAGCTTTGAATTCACTTCTAATTTCAATGTCTTGTGGATTAATTTCCGGTAACAATGTATTCTGTATTCCTTGTGCAAGTATATCGGCACTCATCAACCAGATAAGCAGAGCTAATGCAAACCCATAAAAGGTGGAGGCGGTACTGGCTAGTATTAAACCAGTCATTTCTGTTTGTGCTGAATGTGGTACAATTGAACTGTTATTCATAGTACTAAAGGTACACTTTTTAGACATTTTAGCCGTTAGACTCACGCTGAAACGAAAAAAACTTATCAATCGCCAAGGCAGCAGGGGCAATAATTATAACCATGGCCAAAGTTGCAGCATGTGTAATAGTAGCAAAAGCTAAGCCTGTAGGCTCTGGAACCATATACAAAATGCCTAAACTGTAGCTAATAAAATAATGATAACTTCCGATACCACCTGGGGCTGGAATGGATATAGCCACCGCTGAGGCCATTGTTAAAATAGCTGCATCTGCCCAACCTAAATCAAATCGCAAGGGTAGGTCAAACATCCAGAACGGAATATACATCATGGCAATATATCCAATCCATATAAGGGCGGTATACCCCACAAATAAAAGAGGTTGTTGTAATTTTTTTATACTCAATAAGCCCTCTACAAACTGAGCTATTATTTCTTTTATTTTGAGAGACCACATAGAATTTTGGTTATTTTTGTTCAGTCTTTTAAAGATAAAACATCCCAAAAAAATTAGCCCGATTCCAAGCAATATTAACGGCCATACATTCAAAAAAAAGGCAGAATATACTTGACTATTAGCCAAATCTATACCAAATAGTCGGCTTAGTGTATCTACATCAGATAACAAAAAATAGGCCACTATTCCCATGATAATAAGCATAGATATAACATCAATAAAGCGCTCGAGAATAATGGTTCCCAAAAGTGTTGAATTGCTTTCACCTAGCTGTTTAGCAACATACATAGGGCGAGATATTTCACCTACTCTAGGAAGGGGTATGTTGATTAAATACCCAAACATTACCCCCGCAAAAAGGGTGGTCCGATGAGCATAAAGTGTAGTTCCCCCTAATAAAAGCCTCCAGCGCTCTGCTCGAATATAGTGGGAAAAGGTCAATGCCATACTAAAAGGGATTAACCATGACCAACTCATGCCTTTAGTTGCTTTTCTAAGTTCTTCAAAAGATACGTTTGAAAAAGATAGCCACAAGAAAAATGCTGCAAAAATAATACCGGCGATGTATTTTATAGCCTTATTCATAGCGTATATCGATTATTTCGGCACCTTCTGGGATAATTAATTCGAATAAATTACTGCTAGAAGGGAGGTACTTAACTTCAGAAAAACTAGTTTGCATTCGATTAGCTACCATATCTAAGGCTGATAAATCAATTGGCTTAAAATCAGAATCGATACGGATGCTCATCTGCTCAAAGGTGCTAAAAGGATCTGAGCTTTGAAGATTGAATTCCTGAGTATTGCGCCAGCTCTTAGTATCTACCACTTGATAGGTATTTCCTAGCCCTCCAATAATTTTAGATGGGGCAAAATCATCAAGTTCTGGGTCATAATCACTGATAATAACCCTATGTCTGCCACGATCGAGTACCTTGGATAGCTCTCCATTTACCACAATGATCTTTCCAGCTGTCTCTATTCTGTATTGTTGCCATCCTATCCATATGTTGCCTTCATTTCTCGATGTTTCCTGAGTATACGCGTCGATAAACTCATGATTAAATTGAGCCGATAAAATCGTCCCGCTCCTTAATTTATCTTGGATTAAGTTAAGATAATTTATCTGAGCAAGGAGATGGTCTCCTAGAAGAAGCGCCACGATTAAACTTAACCAACACCTTGTCGATCGACTAAAATAACCGATTGATGACCGCTTAGAGATCATTGATCCCATCCAATATTTCTTGGAGCTCTTCCTCGCTTTCCACTAGAACATCTCGAGCCGTACTACCTTGATAAGGTCCAACTACACCCGCGTTAAAGAGTTGATCGATTATTCGTCCAGCCCGATTATACCCTATTTTTAGCTTGCGCTGGAGCAGCGAAACCGACCCTTGCTGGTGTAAAATTACTACTTTTGCAGCCGTTTCGAACATTTCATCAATATCTTCTAATGGATCAGGGACACCACTAGAGCTTTCATCATGCACAATTGGAAGATAAAAAGGCTGTTTGTATCCAGCTTGCGAGCCTACAAAATTATTTATTCTCTCAACTTCTTCTGTTGATACAAAGGCATTTTGTATACGGGTCATCCCTGCACCATTGGTAAATAACATATCACCCATTCCTACTAATTGATCCGCACCCCCTACATCTAATATGGTTCTAGAATCCACCTTAGATGCAACCTGATAAGCCAAACGAGCTGGGAAGTTTGCTTTAATAGTCCCTGTAATTACGTTTACCGACGGTCGTTGCGTAGCCACTACAAGATGGATTCCCACCGCACGCGCTAATTGAGCAATTCGTGCGATAGGTTCCTCAATTTGTTTCCCAGCGGTCATCATCAAATCGGCAAGTTCATCGATGATAACTACGATATAAGGTAAGTGTCGATGCCCTAATTCTACCTCGAGCTCTTCCTCTTTAAACTTGTTATTATATGCTTTTATATCTCGAACCATAGCCATTTTTAGTAAATCATAACGCTCATCCATTTCCTTTGTAACACTATTCAACGTTTCAAGCGCCTTGGAAGTGTCCGTTATTATGGGCTCATCAGAATCTGGTAACATAGCCAAAAAGTGATTCTGAATATTTCTATAAAGAGATAGTTCAATCTTCTTCGGATCAATCATCACAAACTTTAAATTATCTGGATGACATTTGTATAACAAACAAGTAATAATGGTATTTATACCCACCGACTTACCCGAACCCGTAGCACCCGCAACCAACAAATGAGGCGTTTTAGCTAAATCCATCATAAAGACCTCATTTTCAATGGTCTTACCAAAGGCAACGGGCAAGGCCATATTGGTCTCTACAAATTTACGCGTTTTAATCACCTGCTTAATGTAAACCGTCTCACGAGTAGTATTAGGAACCTCAATTCCCACCGCAGACTTACCGGGAATGGGTGCTAGAATCCTAAGTCCTTTGGCCGCTGTTGCCATTTTTAGATCATTAGCATAACTCTCAATCTTACTAATCTTAACATCTGGAGCAGGCTGTAGTTCATACAAAGTCACCGTCGGGCCAACAATCGCGTTTATGCCTAAAATATCAATTCTATGCTGACTCAGTTTCTCCATGATAATCCGCTTGTTCTCCTGAATTTCCTCCAAATCAACCTCATTCCCTTCATTTGGTGGGGTGTTTAGCAGATCAACGGTTGGAAATTGATACCGAATAACCGGCGCTTGCATAGCTTTTTCTCTATTCTGGCGATCTAACTCTTTATCATCGGCTTGTTCCTCTTCTTCCCCCACAAAAACCGAAACTTCCACTTCATCTATCCCTGGAGTTGCTTGCGGAATATTATTTTCGTCACTTTTTACCAAATCTGCTCTGGGGCGTAAATCCATTTTTAACGCCTCTGCGCGCTGCTGTGCCAATCGCTTTTCGTCTTCAGCCTTTGATCGCTTAATAATTTCATCAATATCAACCTGTTCTTTTTCTTTATGAGTCATTGGGGTGGGGGCCACTGCTGCACTCTTAACAGAAGGTTTATTTTCAGACTCTTTTTCATCATTGCTACGACTCAACTCAGCTTTTTTGTCTGCAATACGCTTTAGTCGTTTTTCTTTTTTTTGCTGTTTTAAGGCTTTTTTTTGAATTTTTTTGTCTCTCCGTTTCTCTCTAAAATTATTCCACCAATACTTAAAGTTGTCTATGGTTTTTTGCAAATCACGATCAATAAATAACAATACATTTATACTTAATAACACCAATAAAATAAATAATGAGGCAATGCCAGTTATATTTTGCAAGATACCAGAGAGTTGGAGCCCCGCTGAACCGCTCCAATCTGCTTGCTGAGGAAAGTCCCAATTAGAGTGGGTCCAGCCTAAAAATGTCGAAATCAGCACCATGGCCCATAAACTAAGGGCTATAGTCTGGTACTTTTCTTGTAATGAGCGCTGTCGAAATACATGCCATCCGGTGTAAACTAGAACGAGAGAAAAGATAATGCTTGAATATCCAAAGGTATAGTAAACAAAGAGATGAGATAAAAATGCTCCCAAGGGACCTAACCAATTCTGTATCATCCGAGCAGAAGCGTCGGGCTTATAAATATCGGTGAGTGTTAAGGTCTGCAGATACTGGTAATCTTCGGGAGTATATGAAAAAATACACAACCCAATCAATACTGCAATAGCAATTAGTGAAATCCCAATAATTTCAACTTGTCTGGCACTAGAGCTACGGCTCCTGCTTACTGAATTATTATTGGGTTTTTTTGCCATTTGTCTACTTAATCATGGTTTATTACAATGATACCATCTTTCATTACGGGTAAGACTTCATGAGTATTTGATTTCGAACAAAAACTTATATCATCTTCCGACACCAAATCTTTTAATCGATTCGCATGATCACTATGAAAAATAGCATCCACTGCCGAGTCTCCATATTGCTGAAAAAGTGCAAAGGAGATTTTGGCTCCATCTTTTAATATTTGGGGCTGGTTACCCGCCCCTAATGCATCAAGAATTGTGCCTGCACACAAGGTATCCTCTAGTGACTGTTTTCCTCTCCAACCAGAGCAAATAAGCACAACCTCATGAGTACATTGTTGAATCATGCGAACAACAGAACTCATATTTAAGAAGGTACCAATATAAATTTGCTTGGCCAAAGCAGCTTTTTTTATGGCCTTGGTCCCATTAGTCGTATTAAAAATTAAGGTTTTTCCTTGTACCAAATCAGCGGTATAGTCTAGAGGAGAATTTCCTAAATGGTAGCCATTTATCTTGATACCATCCTGCTCTCCACACAGCAAGAAATCTCCTACCTCCATAGTTTGTGCAATACGAGCTGCTGCTGATAAGTCTTCTACTGGAATCACTTTATTCGCCCCATTATGAAGCGCTTGAATCATTGAAGAACTCGCTCTAAGTACATCAATAATGACTACAGTTTTACCACGAACATCTTCTTCTTGGAATCCTTGTACTGAAAAATAAACATCTATTTTCGCTAAGTCTGACATACATTAAAACCTTTATACCCTATAAAAAAGGGAGAGAAGTTACCGTAATTGGAACTTCTTTATTTCTTATTTGAATAATTATAGGTCCATTTGATGTCAAAGCATCGGTTTGTATATAAGCCATGCCTATACCTTTTTCTAATGAAATTGACATTCCACCGCTGGTAACCTTACCAACAATATTGAATTGAGTATCTAACAAGTCATAATCTTTACGGGGTATGGCTTTATCTTGATCGACGACAAAACCAACTAACTTTTTTTCTACCCCCTTGTCTTTTATTTCAACGAGCGCCTGCGAACCAACAAATAGCCCTTTTGAAAACTTAACAATCCACCCTAAACGAGCCTGAAGGGGATTCGTTTCTTCCGTAATTTCATTCCCATATAGTGCATAGCCTTTCTCTAAACGAAGGGTATCTCGAGCCCCTAAACCACAAAGTTCTAAACCGTATGCGGCTCCCTTTGCAACTAGCGCCTCAAACACTTTACTTACGTCATAATTTGCACTATTAAAGTAGAGCTCAAATCCCTTTTCACCCGTATATCCGGTGGCACTAATCAAACTAGGCACGCCACTCACCTCACCATATTCAAATGCATAAAAGGGTATTCGCTGAATATCAGTATCAGTTAGCTCCGACAAAAGTTCCGCCGATTTGGGGCCTTGCAGCGCAAGTAGCACATAATCATTAGATACATTTTCGATCTCTGCACCCATAGTATTTTGTGAGAGCAACCAATCCCAATCCTTATCAATATTAGCGCCGTTAACTACCATCATATATTCTTCGGAGGCCAATCGATAAATAATCAAATCATCTACTATACCTCCATCTTCATAACACATACAACTATACTGCGCCTTGCCAACATTTAAGATCGATACATCATTTACTGTAACTAACTGGAGTAGCTCCAACGCCTTAGGACCTCGTACAAAAAACTCGCCCATATGTGATACATCAAAAAGGCCTATATTTCCTCTTACAGCACGGTGCTCTACTTTTATTCCATGATATTGAATGGGCATTTCAAATCCAGCAAAAGGAACCATTTTAGCTCCTGCTTCAAGATGTTGAGCATAAAAAGGTGTACGTTTTAAGCGATCAGACATAAATTATGATTTGGCGGTAAATTACAAAGTCTGTTGTATACTTCTTTATGGGCTAAATGAACGAGATGAATTTAGTGATTTTTTAAATAAGGTTTATGTTTAGCTTAGAATGATATTGCCTCATGTTAGGTTAATATCGTGTAATATCATATTGCGATTATAATTGAAGTATATATCTATTCTATGAAACGTCTAAATATAAACCACCTAGCTGAATTACCTAGCCGAAAAAGAGCCCACCTCGTAAATAGCGTTGTAGGGTATAAATCCATCCATCTCATCGGCACCTACTTCGAAGGTTGGAGCAACCTATGCATCGTCTCCACTCTTACGCATCTAGGTAGCAATCCTGCGCTCGTAGGATTTATACTTCGCCCAACCACCGTTCCGCGACATACCTATGATATAGTACAAAAAAATCCCTACTTCACTGTAAATAATGTCACTGAAGAACTGCTTGAGGGCGGACATCAATCCTCGGCTAGTTATGATGAACAGGTAAGTGAATTCAGTGAAATTGGCTTGAAAGAAGAGTGGAAAAATGATTTTAAAGCGCCTTTCGTACAAGATAGTCCAATTCAACTAGGCTGTAAATGGGTTCGTGAAATGCCTATTATCGAAAATGGTTGCCGCTTTTTGATTGGGCAAATTGAAGAAATATACATCCAAGATATGCTCATGACTGAAGACTCTGACGGGTTTTTATCACTCGAAAAGGCTGGTTTAATCTGCGGTTCAGGTATGGATGGGTATTATCGCCCTAATTTTTTGCATCGCCGAAATTATGCCCAACCCAATATCGCTCCCCATATAATCTAATCCCCAGTATATAGACTTTTGGATAGACCTATCACTTGAATAATGTCCAGTCTCCCAAAACGTCATCACAATCATTTCTGCAACCAAGTCATAAGTTGTATATTTCAAGTCATAAGTTGTGTATTTTAATAAATCCATAAACCATGTGCCGATACAATTCAACACAAGAAATAAAACTGTAGTATGGCTATCCAAAAAGAGCAAATAAGAACCGCGCTAGCTCATGTCCTTCATCCTGAAAAGAAAGTAGATATCATAGCTTTAAATATGATTCAAGATATCATTGTTCAAGACAAATACGTCTCATTTACCCTTGAAATGCCTATTAAAAACGACCCTCTTACTCAAGAATTATCTCAACGTTGCGAAAGAGCCATACACAAATTCATAGATCAAGATGCGATCGTTGATATTCAGATTGGAATCAATGTTTCCCAACAAAGACAGACCCCAGCGCCAGAACCTATGGGTTCACCTCTATCTGGCGTACAAAATATTATTGCTGTAGCATCTGGAAAAGGAGGCGTCGGTAAATCAACAGTAGCGGTCAACATAGCTGCTGCCTTAGCTAGAAATGGTGCCAAAGTTGGTCTCATGGACGCTGACATATATGGCCCTAGCATCCCCACCATGTTCGATTTATTCGAGCGACCAAACGTCACAGTTCAAAAAAAATTAATTCCTTTAGTTAAATATGGGATAAAATTAGTATCAATGGGATTTCTGGTTGATGTTAACCAAGCCATGGTATGGAGAGGTCCCATGGTAACCAGTGCCATTAAGCAATTCATGAATGACGTAGAATGGGGCGAACTGGATTTTATGATATTAGATATGCCTCCAGGAACAGGCGACATTCAGCTTACTATTGTTCAGAGTGTCCCATTATCTGGAGCAGTAATCGTGTCTACACCTCAAAATGTAGCTCTGGATGACGTAAGAAAAGGGGTGTCTATGTTTCAAAAAGTCAATGTCCCTGTGCTTGGTATCATAGAGAATATGGCTTACTTTAGCCCTCCTGATGCGCCTGATAAGAAATACTACATCTTTGGACAGGAGGGGGCAAGTCGCCTAGCGGACGAATTAGCTGTGCCAGTATTGGGAGAAATACCTCTTGGACAACCTATTCGCGAATCCGGAGATAACGGGAAACCCATTGTTTTAGATAATGAATCTCCTGCAGCTGCAAGTTTTTTAGCCTGTAGCGCCAATATGCAACAGCAACTTGCCATCCGTGCAGCCACAATGCCAAAAGATTTATCTATTTCTTTTACGGAAAAATCCCCATCTGCTCATACATAATGCCAATTTTATTAATTGCGTTTACAAACGCGGCGGTACGAAGGTCATCTAGGTTGTTTTCTTCACTAATATTAGTAATCTGTTCGTAAGCAGTTATCATACTTTCTTCTAGTCCAGAATCTACTAGGTCATATTCACCGGCTCCGCGGGTAAGAACCTTACGCTCCACCTCCCCAAACGATTTACCAGCCAATTGTTCAATTTCAGAAACAATTCGCATTAAACTAGCCTCATTAAAACGCTTATTTAACCTTCCATATCGTACATGTTGAATATTTTTGAGCCATTCAAAGTACGAAACAATCACCCCGCCTGCATTCAGGTAAGAATCTGGAATAATTAAAGCCCCTCTTTCTTTTAGATACTCATGAGCATCGGCTGTGGTAGGGCCATTAGCAGCCTCAGCAATTATCTTTGCCTTAATTTTTGGAGCATTTTCTGTGGTTATCTGAGTCTCAAGTGCAGCCGGAATAATGATATCGCATTCTTGTTCAAAAATAACCCGTTTACCTTTAAGTGTTGTAGAATTATGAAATCCAATAATACTACCGGTTTCCTTACGATAGTCTATGAGTGCGTTCAAGTCTAAGCCATTAGAATCATAGATTGTTCCTTCCATTTCGGCAACTCCTACCAGTTTTGCCCCTGCTTCGATCATGTACAGTGCAGAATGATATCCTACATTACCCAATCCTTGTAATACAAAGGTTTTGCCCTCAACTCCGGTACTCAGACCTAACTTATCCATATTGTGTTTATGGTTACAGGCCTCGCGAATACCAAAATAAACACCACGCCCTGTGGCCTCAGTACGCCCTCGAATACCACCCTGTTGCATGGGTTTCCCCGTCACACAGGCCTCGGCATTTAAATCGTCACTCATTTGCCGATAGGTGTCCAAAATCCACCCCATTTCCCTAGCCGATGTCCCATAATCTGGCGCTGGCACATCTACCGCTGGGCCAATAAAACCTTTTTTCATTAACTCAAAAGTATATCGCCGAGTTATTTTTTCTAACTCTGTATCTGAATATTCGCGTGTACTAATCTTTATCCCTCCCTTAGCCCCACCAAATGGAACATCAACAATTGCACATTTATAAGTCATAAGCGCCGCTAAAGCCATCGTCTCATCCTCATCTACCTTATGTGAGTAACGGATCCCCCCCTTGGTTGGCATTTTATGATGGCTATGCTCCACTCGCCAACCCTCAATTACCTGAATACTCCCGTCATCACGTTTAATTGGAAAAACTACCTTGTATACCGTATTACAAACCTTAATCTGATTCAAAATACCTTTATCGAATCGAGTATAAGGAGCAGCTTTATCAAAATTATGATTGACTTGTTCGTAAAACTTATAGTTCTTCATATAAATAATTAACTTTTTTTCAGATTGAAAGGTTTGGTTGACGTGCTGTCTACCTGCACTCGACTGCACACTGTGCGTTGACTACTAAAATCAAACCATTTATTGATCTAATAGTCGGGAGATTCCGAGACATTTACAATAAGAAAGCGCTTTTCCCGGTAATAGTATAATAGAGTGAAATAAATACAATTAAGTAGCTTAACACGCCTCTAGATATCTTACTTTTTGTTTTTTGGTTTTACTTTATCTCTGACATTCTGCACAATCATGACTCTATTAAGAGATCTATAATGAGTATTTAATTTCATTTACAGCAATAGTTACTTAATAAATACCAATTAACTATTTTCTCTTTCATTTCATTGGAAATTTCAAAAAATAACTAAACTTCGGGGAGACAACCTTTTTAAAATACTGGAAGAGGTGGAGGCGGTCGCATCATCAATCCAAGCCAGCTAAATCTTTTTCCCGATCGCTTGAGATACAGTAGCTCAATCATCAATAAACATGAATACCCTACAAAAGAAAAATGATGCTATAAGAAAAATTATTCACGTAGATATGGACGCATTTTATGCGGCCGTTGAACAGCGTGATCATCCCGAATGGCATGGTAAACCGGTGATTGTTGGGGGCCGACCCAGCGGTCGAGGCGTCGTTTCTACCGCAAGTTATGAAGCGCGTGTATTTGGAGTGCATTCGGCCATGCCTACTTCACAAGCCTATCGGCTATGTCCACATGGAATTTTTGTACCTGCACGCTTTGAAGCTTATAAAGAAGCGTCTGTCATAATCAGAAATATATTTTATGAATATACTGACCTGGTCGAACCCTTGTCTCTGGACGAGGCTTATTTGGATGTAACCGTAAACCACATTGAAAATCCATCGGCTACTCTGATTGCTCAGGAAATCAAAGAAAAAATCTATGACCGTACCAATCTAACTGCATCTGCCGGAGTTGGGCCTAATAAATTTGTTGCCAAAGTAGCTTCAGATATTAATAAACCAGATGGATTAACTGTTATTCCACCTGAAACTATGGATCATTTCTTAGAGGAATTAAGTATTAAAAAATTTTATGGTGTTGGGAAGGCTACCCTTCGAAAAATGCATGGCCTTGGAATACATCGCGGATCTGACTTAAAAAAATGGGCCCTTATTGACTTAATTGAAATTTTTGGTAAATCAGGACAATACTATTACCAAATGGCTAGAGGATTGGATGCCCGGCCTGTTGAATCGCATCGAATACGTAAATCATTTGGAAAAGAACGCACATTCCATAAGGATATTAGCGAACGTGAATACATACTAAGGTTCATTGAAGGACTTTCTGCCACAATATCAGAGGGTATGCGGACAATACCAGCCGCAGGTAAAACCATTACCCTTAAGTTGAGATACGATAATTTTGAAACTATTTCACGCAGCCTTAGCATATCTCATTATACCAATGATGCTTCAGAGATAAGCTTAATCACCCAAGAGCTCCTAAAAAATACCGAGTTTGGTGACAGGCCGATTCGTTTACTTGGTATTAGCATCTCCAATTTAGACATTAACAAGGAGGATCAGGCCCAGCAACTACAACTCTCTCTCGACAACTAAGAATAAAAGATGGTTTAACGCTAATAACTTAGGTGATCCCCTATTCAGATAAAGGGCTTTGCCCCGATTTTATATGAATATCGTGTTGAGGAAAAGGGATATCAATTCCATGCTCATTAAATTTTCGTAAGATGGCTTGGTTCAATTCATTTTGTATAGCATATCGATTCTTTACATTTGGAATCCAGACAATCAGCTTCATATTCCAAGCAGAATCGCCGAAAGAGCGCAGATGAATATCATGTTTTCGTCTTTTCATTACAGAGGTACTTTCTCTTGCCACTTCATCCAGTGCTTGCAATACTAAGTCTAAATCGGAGTCATAAGCGACACCGACATCAATAATCAACTTAAAGGTGGGGTCCCCGTGAGAATAATTTATCACATCCTTGCTAACAAAATCCGAATTTGGCACAATAATGGAGATATTTTCCAGCGTTTTTACCTTAGTAGCTCGAATATTAATTTCTTCAATATCACCTTCAATTCCATTAACAACCACCCGATCACCTACACTTATAGGGCGCTCAAACAGAACAATGAGCCCCGAAATAAAGTTAGAGGTAATGTTCTGAAGACCAAAACCTACACCCACTGATAAGAAACCAAAAATCACTGCTAAGCCTGTAAAATCAACTCCCAAGAACTGAAAAGAGACTAATATTCCAATAACCACCACAGAATATTGTGACATTCGGGATAGAGTGTATTGCAAACCCTCATCTTGAACAAATCTAGGGAGGATTCGATCTCGTAAAATCTTTTTCAGATACGAGGCACCCGTGACAAATATTATTAATAATAAAACAAAAACCGCTAAAGATAATAGAGTCACAGATGTATTCGCCAGGGTAAAAAGTGGAATATTTAATAGGCTTTTAAGAGATACCAACCATTCCCACCAGCCTTCTGTCTTATCTATGGACTCTAACATTACTTCCGGAATACTATCAACAGGCATATATTCATTTAGCTGCGGGGAGTTTAGTCCTAAAATAACAGCTACGCTATCATATGAAACAACTTGGTATGTGGATGAAATGAAAAAATCAGCCACATTTGTAATAAATGAATTATTGAACATACCCTTTCCTCCAAATCTAATAGTTTAGGACTCAAGTATTACTTCTTCGGTTTTCCAAATTTCATCATTGTAATCTTTTATGGTACGATCAGAGGAGAATTTACCAACTCGAGCTACGTTATAAATAGCTTTCTTGGACCATTCCTTTTGATTTTTATATACTTTCTCTAACTCCTCTTGCTTTTTGACATAAGATTCATAGTCCGCTAAGACCATAAAATAATCTCCTTGCTCTAATAAAGCTTGTATAATTGGTTGAAAAAGGTCCGGTTGTTCAGACGAGTAAAATCCATCTCTAATTTGATCTAAAGCGCGCTTTAATTCGGGGTTAGATTGGTAGTACAAATAGGGATTGTACCCTTTTCGTCGCAATTCATCCACCTGTTCTACGGTGAGTCCAAATATAAAGATATTCTCGTCGCCGACTTCCTCCTTTATTTCTACGTTAGCACCATCCAAAGTTCCAATGGTAAGTGCACCGTTTAAAGCAAACTTCATATTTCCTGTACCAGAAGCTTCCATTCCAGCCGTTGATATCTGCTCAGATACATCCGCAGCAGGAATCATAAACTCTGCTAAAGTAACTCGATAGTTATCAAGAAATACACATTTCAATCGATCTGCTGTTTCTGGGTCATGATTAATTTTGTCGCCAATTGCATTAATTAACTTGATGTGTAATTTGGCCATAGTATAACCCGGAGCCGCTTTACCACTAAAAATAACAGTTCTGGGCACGGTTTCTAGGGAATTATTATCCTTCAGTCGATTGTATAGAGTAACAACATGAAGTGCCGCCATTAACTGGCGTTTGTATTCATGAATACGTTTGATCTGTATGTCAAACATACTGTTTGGATCTACCGTTATTCCCTGATGTTCCTGAATATAATTCGCTAATACTTTTTTATTATTCAATTTAATTTGCTTAAAGCGTTTCTGGAAATTCACATCTTCAGCAAATGGCTCCAACTTTTTCAAGTTATCTAAATCGGTAATCCAATTATTTCCAATTTTCTCTGTGATTAAAGCAGATAATTCTAAATTACACTGTTTAAGCCATCTCCTAGGCGTTATTCCATTGGTCTTATTTGTAAATTTATCAGGATACAATTCATCAAACTCTCGAAACATAGTCTCCACTAACAAGCGAGAGTGTAAAGCCGCAACTCCATTTACTTTGGTTGAACCCACAATACCCAAATGCGCCATATGTATCACCGGGTTCTCACCATCACTCACAATACTCAAACGCGACATTTTCCCATGATCTTCCCCATACCTCGCCTTAATTTTATTCATGAATCGACGATTAATCTCATATATAATACTTGAGTGACGAGGCAACAAATGTTGCATAAGTGATACTGGCCACTTTTCCAAGGCCTCAGGCAGTAAGGTATGATTGGTGTACGCCATCGTTTTAACAGTAATATCCCATGCCCTTTCCCATGGCATATTCACCTCATCCAATAAAATCCGCATCAATTCAGGAATCGCAAGGTTAGGATGTGTGTCATTACACTGAATAGCTACTTTCTTAGGAAATTTTTCCCAGTCATCCGTCTGAGCTTTAAACCGGCAAATAATATCCCGCATAGACGCAGCCACTAAAAAATATTCTTGCTTGAGTCGTAATTCTTGCCCAACAAAAACTTTATCATTTGGGTACAAGACTCGCGTAATATTTTGCTCCAGCTGATTCTCTCGTACTGCATCTATGTACTGTCCTTGATTAAAACTCTGCAGATCTAATGCGGTATCCGACTCGGCTTTCCATAATCGCAATTGGTTGACCACATTATTGTTATAACCAGGTATGGGTGTATCGTAAGCAACAGCCAACACCTTACTGGTCTGGTCCCAACTATACTTTATATGACCGCCATCTGAATTATGCATCCCTTGATGACCATAAAAGTGTACAGGATATTGAATTTTAGGTCGTACAATATCCCAGGGATTTCCATACCTCAACCATAAGTCGGGCTTTTCGACTTGAAATCCATCTACAACTTTCTGGTAAAAAATCCCATATTCGTAACGAAGACCATAGCCTATAGCTGGAATACCTAGGGTCGCCATGGAATCTAAAAAACACGCGGCTAAACGACCTAAACCACCATTACCAAGACCAGCATCCCATTCAGAATTACGTATAGTATCATAATCGAGTCCCAAGTCAGCACAAGCTTCTGCTACTTCCTGCTGCACATCAAAATTCACAACAATATTGTCCAATAAGCGGCCAATAAGGTATTCCATGGACAAATAATACACTCTCTTCACCCCTTTTTTGTGGTAATGAGTTTGCGTGGATAGCCATTTGTCATGCAGGCGGTCCATAAGAGTGAGTACCACGCTTCTGTATTCATCCCAAGGCGTTCGGGAAAGCTCATCCTTAGCCAAAGTATGCCGCAAATGTAGCTTAATATCTTCACGCAACGAGTCTCGGTCTAGTCCTGATCTTGTGGTATATTCTTGCTTCTTGTTACTTTCCGGGGCCGCCTTAATCGTTTTACTTCCAGTTTTCTTAGTTAATGAAGCAGTTTTCTTCGCTTTATTCATGATCCTATGAGTGAGCTCTAACTATTAGATGGACTAAATTACTTGAAAAAATCTTCTTTACCGAGCACTATAAAATAATTTTATAGATGAAAAGACCTCTATGTTAGTCATTTTTCGAGTTGATTAATTTGCTTATTTCAATTCATAAACCCCGGTATCAGGTACGAATTTAGGCCGAGTCAAGTTAGCAGCATACCCTAACCGAACAAAAGTTTCATAGGCCTCGGTAGCTACAAAATCTTGATGAAATAATCCAAATACACTTGATCCACTACCGCTCATACCTGCAAATTCAGCGCCTAAATCAAGCATTTGATCCTTCATATTTCCTACTTGAGGAATTCGTGCAATTACACCTGGCTCTAGATCATTGACTAAAAGAAAAGGCCATGCTTCAATCTCTTCCTCAGTAAGTACCTTTATTAAATTAAACTCAGGTATAGGGTTTGGATAGACCTGTTGGTAGGCTTCAACCGTGGAACTACCCTCATTTGGAAACACCGTAACAATCCATGCATTGGGTTGGATATCACAAATCTCAATTTCATGGCCTAATCCACGGCCAATACCTACGTGATTATGTATAAAAAACGGCACATCGGCTCCGATCCGAAGGCCTATCTCAGCCAACTCAGCAGCGGACAAACCCAAGTCTGCCACCTTATTTACCATCCGTAACACGCTAGCAGCATTCGCGCTCCCACCGCCGAGACCGGCACCGGCCGGAACGCGCTTATCCACCGAGATATGGTATTGGTCGCGAAGACTGGCGTACTCCTGTAAAAGCTGGAGGGCTTTCATGATCAGATTCGATTTGTCAACTGGAATCGATGATTCACTCATATGAAGCTTCATCTGCGCTGCTGGCTTCATTTCTATTCGGTCACTCCACTCAATAAAACAGAACCCCGTTTCTAGGGTATGATAGCCATTGGGCAAGCGCTCCAAGACATGAAGCCCCAAATTGATTTTTGCATAGGATTGGGTAATCCACCGCCTGCTCATGCTTCCTGTCCTATCCAATCTTGGTGATGATTTATCATGTACGAAAAAGCGGCACTATATTCATTTGGTATGTCGCCATTCAAAATAGCTTCTTTAATATTATCTTTAATAATTCCTATTTGCTTGGAAGGCGGTATATCAAGAGCTTTCATAATCTCATAACCAGTTAATGGGTTTTTCCAATTTCGAATCCGGTCTTTCTCCTCAACTTCGATAATTTTCTTCTCTACCCGTTCAAAATTCATCATGAACTTTCGAACTTTAAATTCGTTTTTACTGGTAATATCCGCCCTGCATAGAATCATTAAATCTTCAATATCATTATCTGCTTCAAAAATTAAACGCCGGACGGCACTGTCGCTTACATGATCTGAAACCAATGCTATTGGTCGTAAGTGTAGACGAACCAAGTTCTGTACATATCGCATACGTTCTCCCATGGGTAACCCTATTCGCCTAAAAATACGAGGGACCCATTTAGCCCCTAATGCATCATGACCGTGAAAGGTCCAGCCATGTCCATCATCGAAGCGCTGGGTTGGTGGTTTGGCAATATCATGCATAATTGCCGCCCATCTTAGCCACAATGAATCACTAACCGAGGCCACATTGTCGAGAACCTGTAAAGTGTGCCAAAAATTATCCTTATGACGTAAACCATTACGCTCCTTTATCCCATGAAGTGCGACCATTTCTGGAAAAAATTGGGCCAACAAACCGGTAGTAAATAAAAGCGCAAAACCGACTGATGGTATTGGGCTCTTCAATATTTTATTGAGCTCATCAAGAATGCGTTCCTTTGACACAATCTCTAAACGACTGGCCATTTTTTGTATGGCTTTTTTCGTTTTAGGGCATAGTTCAAAATCTAGCTGTGAAGCAAACCTGACGGCACGCATCATCCTGAGTGGATCATCACTGAAAGTTTTTATCGGCTCAATAGGTGTACGAATAAGCCCTTTTTTTAAATCTGTAAGACCACCAAAAGGATCGTTAAGAACCCCTAGACGGTCTTTATTCAAATCCCAGTACAGCGAATTTATCGTAAAGTCTCGCCGATTTTGATCGTCCTCTAGAGTTCCGTCTTCAACCAATGGCTTTCTGGAATCATATCGATAGCTCTCTTTTCTAGCCCCAATAAATTCTAATTCAACAGAAGGTGTTTTAACCTGAGCAGTACCAAATTGCTTAAATAATGAAAAACTCGTCTTCATGCCTTTTCTTCGAAGAGACTGGTGCACCTTTTTAGCAAGATTAATCCCAGAGCCTAGAGTCACCACATCCATATCCACCTCTTTTTGGACACGATTTAAATAAAAATCTCTAACATAACCCCCCACCAAGAAAATATCTTGACCAAGCTGATTAGCTTGCAAGCTTATTTCCTTAAGAAGTTTTTGATGTGCAATAGGTATGTCATGAGGGAATTCCATATTTAAAGATAAGGATGTTCACCTTGTCAATCAGCCTTTTGTTATCCCTCGCACATTTTTCACCATTATTTATATTTATTTTATCTTATTCATGATTTTATTAGAGCAAATTTAGCTTTTTCTGCCACTTTTTTCATAAAATAGTATTTAAGTCATTTATGAAGAGAGTAACAAATAGCAGAAAATTTAAAAGTAAAGGGTGAACTTGTCACTTTTTAGAAATTACAGAATGATCTCCCACATGTACTTCTCCAGACACATCCGAAACCTGTGTATGCGCTCCTATGGTAGACCCCACTAAAATACAATCTTGCAATGTGGCATGATCCCGAACAATAGAGTTTGATAGTTCGGTATTCTTTAAAATACAACCCTGTTCAATACTTACATTGGGTCCAATAGTCCCCCCCTCTAGGGTTACATTAGAGGCTAAATAAACCGGTGGAATAATTGTCGTTCCATGCTTAGCATAAGTCTCTATTTCTTCCGATGAATTATGTGCTTCTTTTTCGACAACAATGCCGGTAGTTTCAAGCCAAGCTGGTAACGTTCCACAATCTAACCATTCGTCCACCGTAGCTTTTTTAAATAATTTCCCATCCTGAATCATACGATCTAAGGCTTCTGTCAGGGAATACTCTCCTCCTGGGCCTTTAATATTATTATCTAAAACAAATTGAAGCTCTGCTTTCAGCTTTGATGCATCCTTGAAATAATACACTCCAATGATGGCTAAATCAGAGATAAATTCCGTTGGCTTTTCCACGAAACCTGTTATTTTTTCACCCTCATACACAGCAACTCCAAATCGAGAAGGATCTTCCACTTTTTTAAGCCAAATTATACTATCTGCTCCATCTACATTAAACGTTTCTATAGCATCAAAGAGCGTATCGGCAAAAGCTATAATGACTTCTCCTTCCAATTCTTGTTGTGCACAATAGACCGCATGTGCCGTCCCAAGAGCCCTCTCTTGCACTTTAAATATACATTTTGCACCATATCGAGCACTCATTTCTTGTAATATCGCCTTTATAGGATCTCCGAAATCCGGACCTAAAATGTATACAATCTCTTCGATATTTCGGCCCATTGTTCTTATAAATGTTCCCACCAACCGCTCGATAATCATAGTTCCAGCCACTGGTAATAATGGCTTTGGAAGCGTATGTGAATGAGGACGAAGTCTTGTCCCACGACCCGCCATAGGAATAATTAATTTCATACTACCCGTTTTTTTTATAATTATTTATATATCAAACAACATGCTAAGAGTATGTTATTCTTTCGAGCTAAATATACGCTCCTTTTTTTTGAATGCCCAAGTAACGAATACAAAATCTGGATGGCTATCTATTTGATGTAACAGCCTCAGTCATAGAGGCAGTTCAAATAGCCCGAGATTTTCAACTATTCTTAGTTATCTTTAAAGCTCGGACATTTAAACAAGAATCATTTTTATCTCGAATAATCGAACAGTGCCTTTTACCGATCGGTATTATTCCTTGATTATTATTCCATGCTACATACCTATTATCTGTTATTTTTGGACAGTTTTGCAGTGATTTTTACCCTAATAATGCTAAGGGTCCTCTGTTATAGATGGCTTTTTTATCTACATGTTTTTCAACAATTAGGATACAAAACAAATGAACTACGCGGTTGGCTAAAGGAACATTGGAACGAAAGAGTAATTCCTAGAAGCTTTGCTTATTTCTTGTTAAGTACCATGGTTCTCATCTTTGGAGCTAAAGTTTTAATGATACGGCTAAGCTTAACAGCTGAGGCAATTATCATTTTTTCATGGGGTATCACATACCTCAGCTCTACTAAAATCTTCCGTCCTGAAAAAGTGAAAAAGCCATTGATCTGGACAGCTCGATTAAAACGTTTATCAATACCTTTTGGGCTGTCAAGTATTGTTCTTCCACTTCTTGCGACTTATTTAGGCTTCAGTGGGTGGTTAAATGACGCCTTCGTACATTCTCGATTGCAAGGCGCAGCAAGCATACAATTTGATGCCCCAAGTTTAGCCTTGGGCCTGGCTTTAGGGTACACTTTTATTCCCCTTTTCTTACTCTTAGCAGGATATCTTACCGCCCCCATTGAACAGCAAATACAAAATGGATATAAACTTCAAGCTCGTAAAAAATTAGCCTCATTACCGCATCTAAAAGTGATCGCAATTACGGGCAGTTATGGGAAAACGAGTGTTAAATTTATCCTCAGAGATCTACTAAAAGAACGCTTCAGTGTATGTGTTACACCCGGAAGTTTTAATACTCCAATGGGTATTTGTAAAGTCATAAACAACGATTTGCAAGCGTATCATCAAATTTTAATTCTAGAAATGGGGGCGCGTTATGCCGGTAATATTAGTGAGCTCTGTGACATTGCCCAACCCAATATCTCCATCGTTTCAAACGTCGGGTTGGCTCATTTAGAAACCTTTGAAAGTCAGGAAGTCATTGCCAAAGAAAAAGGCACCTTAGTGGATCGTTTGAAAAAAGATGGACTAGCGGTGTTAAATGGAAATGACCCTGTTGTATCTAGAATGGGCGAATACCGTAACGATATCAAACGAATTCACGTTGGCCTATCGTCAACACAAGAATCCACCACTAACTTACTTTTAAAGGCCTCTAACATAAACTATTCTACCGAGGGAACCCATTTTAAATTAAACAAAAACTCGGCCAAATCCTCCTTAGAACAATGGGAGATCCAATGTCCTCTTTTAGGTGAACATAATGTGCAAAATTTGTTACTAGCCCTTGGCGTTGGTGACCACTTAGGGCTTCGTATGAACACAATGCAACTAGCAGCTTCTCATATTAAACCGATACAACATCGGTTAGAATTAAAGGCGATAGATGATTATTTCATGATTGACGACGCATTTAACTCCAATCCAATAGGCGCCAAAAACGCAGTGGAAATTCTAGGGGCTTTTCGTTCGTCTCAGCGCTTTATTATTACTCCCGGGATGATCGAATTAGGGAATTTAGAAGCAGAAGAAAACAATAAATTTGGAGCTCATATTGCTGAGGCCAACTTAGATTATGCTTTTATAGTTGGTTTAGAGAGAGGAAAAGTAATTGAACAAGGGTATCTAGAAGCTGGAGGAAACCCTGAACGCCTAGAGCGAGTAAAGTCTCTTTTTGAAGCTAATGATAAACTCAAGCAGCGTATTAGACCTGGAGATATAGTTCTTTATGAGAATGATTTGCCCGATATTTACAACGAATAATAACCAAGAGTTAGCTAAGCTAGCTACCTTGGCTTTTTTTGTTACATTTTTCTAAGTATGTTTTTTGCGCATTTTTATACCTACTCTAACTTATTTCCTTATCCAGAGCTTGCCAGTTTGGCATTATTCATATCGAATAACTCGCGCAGGATGCACCTTAGCTGCATTAAGGGCGGGCATCCAACTCGCTAACACACTCAAACTAAGAGTCCCAAACATAATCAACAGAACGTCGGTCCATTGTATGTCTACCGGATATGCGTCAATTATAAATGCAGAGGATAATTTTAATAGACCAAATGTGTCTTGTAAATAACAAAAGCCTAAGCCTAATATTGCGCCTAAAAATGCCCCAATAATCCCAATAATTAATCCTTGCTGAATAAATATGCCTTGCACTTGTTTGGCCGTTAACCCCAAAGAACGTAAAACGCCAATATCCCGCTTCTTTTGTAGTACAATCATACTTAAAGATCCTAAAATATTAAGGGCCGCAACCAAAATGATTAGCATAAGTACTATAAATGCCCCCCATTTTTCTAAATTCATAACATCATATAAGGGTTTTTGTAAATCGTACCATGTTTTTAAAACAATAGCAGAGCTAAAAAAATCATTCTTGATGCTTTCCAAGCTTGCCTTAACCGCATCCGCTTGGAGTATATTATCCAAAAATAGGTCCACGCCTGAAATTTTATTCCTTGTCAGAAACAACCTGTGCGCTGCTGAAATATCAAGTAAAATGGGTGGTAGAGACGAAATATAAGGGAGTTCATAAACGCCCCTTACAGTAAAAATCATAGATCGCGGAATACTTATTTGGGTTAGCACTTTATGCATATGCCGGGCACTCAATAAAACCACTTCATCTCCTAGTTCTAGCTGTAAATCCGCTCGCAAATATTCTGGAATAAGTATACCAGGAAGACCCTTTATGGCATGTAAATTTTTGGTGCCGCTTTTTAGGGGTAATTTTTGTAAAAAACCCCGTCGATCATTTGAATCCGTACCCTTTTGGTCCATTTTTACAGTAATAGTATCACCAGGAGTCACTTTATGGAGGTTTATAGATGCAGTGCCATCAATTTTATGACTGCTAGATAAATTCGTGGGAATACCCTTAATTTGTATGACCTTATTTTCATAAGGTTGTATGCCTTTGGCGCTGCGGGTACGTAACATGGCCATACCTTCAACAAAAGGGGTGTACTCCACTATCCTGAGATCGTTCTGAAATTGCTGTCCCATTTTGTCGTTCCATTCTAGTACAGGTCCACCTATACTTTCAACCCGTAAAGCTGGGTCATATCCCAACAGAAACCCTTGAATAACTGTAAAAAAACCATTAAAAATAGACAAAACAATAATAAGTAAAGCAGCTCCAACGGTAACACCTGATATACTTATATACGTAAGTACAGAAACCAAAGAAATATGTTTTTTGGCAAACAAATATCGCCGTGCAATCCGTCTAGAAATGTTCATAAGCCAAAATGGTTAAATAGCAGATAAAATAAAATAAAGAATGTTCCCTTTAAACACATAATTGAAGGTACTTAGGACATTATTTAACACCTAAATTCATATATTCTTGTTTCTTTAAAAAGCCCTTTTCTCGTTTTTAATAACAAATTTTAGAGAGTCTTTTGTTGCCGCAGGAAATTATTCAATCCATTGATGATGGATCGCATGGCGATCCATTTAGCATTTTGGGTCCTCATGTCACCGAGATAAAAGGTAAAAGGAAGATAATTATCAGGGTTTTTAGGCCAGATGCTAAAGAAGTTGCATTGATTATTTCACCGAAGACTCGCCATGTCATGAACCGCCTGTCCGAAGGTGGATTATTTGAATGGATATTCCTCAGAAGAAAAAAAATACCTGGATACCGTTTATCCATTACCCCATTTCAAGGCCAGCCTTACTCTATTGACGACCCTTATCGGTTTCAACCCATAATTAAAGAGCTTGATTTAAATCTTTGGGAAGAGGGAAATCATGCCAAGTCATATTCTTTTATGGGGGCGCACCCAAAAACAATAAATGGTGTTCAAGGAAGTCATTTTGTCGTGACTGCCCCTGCTGCTACGCGGGTTAGCGTCATAGGTTCTTTCAATCAATGGGATGGTAGGGTCCATCGGATGAGAAAATATCATAACCAAGGACTTTGGGAGCTTTTTATACCACATGTTAATGCAGGCGATACCTATAAATTTGAAATTAAAAATCCTCAACAGGAAGCCCCGTTGAGAAAAGCCGATCCCTTTGCATTTTTCTCAGAACTCAGACCACAGACCGCCTCCATTGTTCATGATTTAAATGGATACAAGTGGAAGGATCAAAAATGGATTGAACAGCGTCAAAGCCATCCGGAACTAGCTATTTCAATATATGAGTGCCATCTAGGATCATGGAAACGTAATAACGAAGATTTTTTATCGTATCGAGAACTTGCTAAACAACTTATCCCATATGTAAAAAACCTCGGCTTTACCCATATTGAACTCATGCCTATTGCAGAGCACCCTTATGATCCTTCCTGGGGGTATCAGCAAACAGGTTACTTTGCAGCTACCTCTCGTTTTGGAGGCCCAAAAGATTTTATGTTTTTTGTAGATCAGTGCCATGCATATAATATTGGAATTATTATAGATTGGGTGCCTGCCCATTTTGCTAAAGATGAACATGGTCTCTACCGTTTTGACGGTACAGGGCTATTTGAACATGAAGACCCACGACAGGGAGAGCATAAAGATTGGGGTACCGCTATATTTAATTTTGGGCGCGCAGAAGTCCAGAATTTGCTGATTTCAAACGCTTTATTTTGGCTAGACTACTATCATATTGATGGCTTAAGGGTAGATGCAGTAGCTTCTATGCTCTATTTGGATTATTCCCGAGAAGACGATGAATGGATCCCAAATAAGTATGGGGGACGAGAAAATCTTGAGGCCATTGAGTTTCTAAAAAAACTCAACTATTCCGTACATGAATTTTTTCCTGGCTGCCTGACTTTTGCCGAAGAATCTACCTCTTGGGGCGGAGTCACAGCACCTATCCAACAAGGCGGGCTAGGGTTCGATTATAAATGGAACATGGGGTGGATGAATGATACACTAAGCTATATTGAAAAAGACCCCATCTACCGCCGACATCACCAAGAAGATCTAACATTTTCAATGGTCTACGCCTTCAAGGAAAAATTCATTTTACCTTTTTCACATGACGAAGTAGTACACATGAAAAAATCTATGTTATGTAAAATGCCCGGCAATGATTGGCAAAAATTTGCTAATCTGAGATTATTATATACTTATATGTATGCTCATCCAGGTGCAAAATTGCTATTTATGGGTTCTGAGTTTGGGCAGCGCCAGGAATGGAATTATGCTCATTCACTTGACTGGCATCTATTTAAATATACCCCCCATCAGCAGCTACAGACCCTAGTAAAGGATTTAAATTATCTCCACCAAAATCAAGCTTCACTTTACGAACTTGATACAGATTGGAAAGGCTTTGAGTGGATTGATTTCCATGATGCGGACAATAGCTTAATTTCCTTTATCAGAAAAGCAAAAGATTCCGGCGACTTTGTGGTGGTTGTATTAAATTTCATACCTATTGTACATCTAAATTATCGTTTAGGAGTTCCTATCACCGGTAAATATGAAGTATTGTTTAATAGTGATTCAGAGTATTATGGCGGGAGTAACGTTGGAGTTAAAGAGTGCATTGCATCAACAGAATCATCGCATAATTTTTCTTCGTCAATATCGATCGACATTCCCCCATTGGCTGGTATCATATTAAAACTAAAAAACTAAGTTATGCGGTTTCCACGATCTTGCGGCACCCTAGTGCACCCCACATCTTTTCCAGGGAAATACGGTATTGGAGATTTTGGTTATGAAGCCCGAAAATTCCTAGATTTCTTAGAAGATACTCAACAAAGTATATGGCAAGTGCTTCCTCTTACACCTACAGGATATGGAAATTCGCCCTATGCTTCCTATTCTGCTTTTGCTGGTAATCCCTATTTGATAAGTCCAGATATTCTTTTGGAAAAAGGTCTCTTAACTGCTTCAGAAGCTCGTTCGCTCATTATTCCCTCAACAACTACTGTAGCCTATGAGCAAGCGGTTGAAAAAAAATCGGTGGCGTTGAAATTAGCTTCGAGTAGTTTTTATAAAACCTTAGACGAAGATGAAGAAGAAAAATTTGAGCTATTCAAATTAGAGCATGCTCATTGGTTAGATGATTATGTATTGTTTATGGCCGTAGCTAAAAGTCACCAAATGCGTCCCTGGAACAGTTGGGACTCTGATATTGCTACACACAAAAAAGCAGCTATTGATAAAGCAAAAAAGAACTATGCTCAAGAAATTAAACTAGAGTATTGGCTTCAATATGAGTTTTTAAATCAATGGATAGCTTTAAAAGAGTATGCAAACACTAAAGGAATTCGTGTGATTGGTGACATCCCTATTTTTATCGATCATAATAGCGCTGATGTGTGGGCCAATTCAAAGTTTTTTGCTGTAGATAAAAAAGGATATAGAACCTTGGTCTCTGGGGTTCCTCCGGACTATTTCAGTAAAACTGGACAGCTTTGGGGAAACCCTCAGTATCAGTGGGGAGCCTTAGAAAAAGACGGTTACTCATGGTGGGTCAAGCGATTTAAACATATGTTTTTGACTTGCGACGCAATCAGAGTAGATCACTTCAGGGGGTTTGATGCTTACTGGGAGATACCCGCTTCCGAAAAAACTGCTGTAAACGGGCGTTGGGTTAAGGGCCCTGGAGAAAATTTTTTTGATACCATCTTAAAAGAATGCGGCGAACTACCTATCATTGCGGAAGATTTAGGTTTTGTTACCGAAGGGGTAGAAAAGTTACGCGATAAATACGCATTTCCTGGTATGAAGATTCTTCAATTTGCCTTTGACGCCGAATCTGACAATAGTTTTTTACCTCATAATTATCCTCAAAATTGCGTGGTTTATAGCGGCACACATGACAATGACACTTCAAAAGGATGGTATGAACAAGCTCCCGAGTATGAACGCCATTTTGCCAGAACCTACAGCCAATCCGATGGAACATATATAAATTGGGCTTTTATTCGTCTAGGAATGCTTTCGGTGGGTGATCAGGCAATCTTTCCCCTTCAGGACTTTATGGGCCTATCCACGGAACACCGTATGAATTTTCCAGGAACCTCATCCGGTAATTGGCTTTGGAGATATACTACGGAAATGCTACAAAAAATTGATCGTGATAAAATTTGCCGTCTCGTCCAGTTAGGTAATCGGCATGAGAGGAAGAAATAAATGCTGAATAAATAAAAAAACGTGTTTTTTCATTTAAAACCGCGTTTTTCGTATATTCTTGAATTGCAATAAAAAAATACACTATGTCTTTTTCATTAAAGAATCTACCTGAACGATCTGAAAAACCTAGAACAGATGGTATAACCCTGGTATTGGACAAAGGATACAGCATACGTCAAGTAGAAGATCTAATTGATGTATGCTCGAAACATATTGACATAGTCAAACTTGGCTGGGGCACATCCTATGTAACTCAAGGATTAGAAGAAAAAATAAAGGTTTATCAAAATGCTGGAATACCTGTTTACTTTGGTGGTACTCTTTTTGAGGCATACTTGATGCGTAACCAGCTCTCGGATTATCGAAAGTTGATGGAATACTACGAAATTTCACATTTAGAGGTTTCAAACGGTACTATCTTATTATCGGACGAAAAAAAACAGGCTATCATCAAAGAATTAAGTAGCGATTATACGGTTTATTCTGAAGTGGGTAGTAAAAACCCTAATGAGATCATTCCTCCTTACAAGTGGGTGCGAACTATTCAACAGGAACTAGAAGCTGGTTCTGAAAAAGTTATCTGCGAAGCTAGAGAAAGTGGTACCGTTGGAATGTTTCGTCCTAATGGTGAAATTCGATCTGGTCTACTCGAGGAAATCACAGATCAAATACCTGCCAAATATCTACTTTTTGAGGCACCCAAAAAAGAACAGCAAGTTTGGTTTATTCGTAAATATGGGTCTAATGTAAATTTGGGAAATATCCAGCCTGAAGAAGTGATTCCTTTAGAAACCTTACGATTGGGATTACGCGGAGACACTCTCTTAGATTTTTATTCACTGGAAGAGGGTAACGAATTGGATCAAGTGATTAAAGCGAACGGAATGAACGATAATGAATAATAATCCATTATGAAAATTTTATATGCCGCCGCTGAAATCTCACCATTTGCACGCATGACCGTTACAGCGGATTTATTGCGTTTTTTACCTGCCTCTCTGCAAGATAAGGGCTTTGAAATTCGCATTTTACTTCCAAAATATGGCACGATAAATGACCGTAGAAATCGTTTACATGAAGTTATACGATTGTCTGGAATAGAAGTGGAAGTAGGAGATACTGCGGAAAGTATGAAAATTAAAGTGGCTAGTATTCCTAATGCAAAACTACAAGTTTATTTTTTAGACAATGATAAATATTTTAAAAGAAAGGGTCTTTTCAAAAACCCGAAAGACGAGAACTTCTATCCGGATAATGCCGAGCGATTAGCCTTTTACAATAAAGGGGTGCTTGAAACAGTTATGAAACTAGGTTGGGAGCCTGATATCATTCACTGTCATGACTGGCCCGCAGGTCTCATTCCACTTCTTGTTAAAACTAAGTATAAAGATGAACCTATTTTTAAAAATTCAAAGATCATCTACAATTTACATCATCCAGAAAACGATGGGACTGCCGACACGGCCAAAATCCTAGAGTTACTTGGTCTGCCCGATAATGTTGATATTGCCAAACTAACTGATCAAGGGAAAGTAGACTTATTGAAATTAGGGCTCCTATATAGTGACCATGTAGTCACTGGAAATTTCTTGAAGGACGAATTTGATGACGTATTTAACGAATTGGATGTTTCTCCTGTAAAGATTCAAGGCGCGCCTGAAGATGTGTCAATTAAATTTTCCGATTATTACAAATCCATCACGAAATAGGAATTAAAAAGAAGACTGTCATCATATGTATTTAACGGACAAATTTGTCTCAAAAATGTGGCGTATGTTTTTTATGATTGCTCTTTTTGGCATAACTGCATGTGACGAAACCAACACTATCGGTGTAGATTTTATTCAGGAGTCTGCCATTGAGATAGATACTGTACTTATCGATCAAATAGATTTTATAAGTATCGATCCTTACCTAGGTCAATTAACGTACTCCGCACTAGGATCTTTTCAAGACCCTCTTTTTGGTCAGCTAATCAGCACTCTCTATTTTAAACCGTCCATCAACGCCTCAAGTACTGATACCGTGCTAGATGATATGAGCTTTGAGTTGAAACTTCATATAATGCAAGATGAAATTTATGGGGATACCAGTTCAACCGCCGCATTTGATCTGTATCGAATTCAAAATAATTGGCATGGGCCTAGTTTTCGACAATCCACCGAAGTTAATCTAGAACTTGAACGTATTGGCGGTTTTAACGATACCGATATAGACACGAACGGTAATGTACACATAGCCCTTGGGGGGAGTTGGGATACCTTTTATCGGGAAATATTTAATATTGACGATGATAGTACTCGACTAACTAGGTATGCTGAAGAAGATTTTGGGTTGGCTATTGTACCAAAAAATATAACTAATCGAATTCGATTTGCCACCTTAAGCACCAGCCGTTTATTGGTTATTGGACAAGAAGATACTAGTTCATATGGCGTGCAA
This sequence comes from Balneolaceae bacterium UBA2956, assembly GCA_002348545.1. Taxonomy (GTDB): domain Bacteria; phylum Bacteroidota; class Rhodothermia; order Balneolales; family Balneolaceae; genus UBA1275. Next base: position 36,733 of record DEBM01000029.1, on the reverse strand, counting down.
GATTGGGCCTATAAAATAGAACGGGAAACTGTTGACCCTATACCTAATCGTATGCTGCTTCACAACACCTTTGAGGAGGTGATAAAAATAGACATAAAAAATATCGGTGAGCAGTTACCAAACAATAATTTTGTTCGGGCCGAATTGGTTTTAGAAGAAGATACAACACGAGCAAGTACTAGTTTATCAGAACATGAGCAACGTTTGAATGTGCCTGGCTTTCGAATGAGCGAGGGAGATTTTATTGATTTAGCCTACCAATTTGGTTTTTCAGATGAAAATATCATTAATGGATATCCTTCAAAGGGACGCTTTCGTTTTGATATTACACGGTTACTAAACGATCAAATCTATAATAATAACCCAATTAAAAATTCTTATATATATCCATATGTTAATGCCGGCTATATAGGTTCCAATATTCTTTATAATAATAATGCCTCTTCTGATAAACGACCTCGGCTAATTATTCACTCAATTAAATCTGACGTTCAAAAGTAACTTTTAACATGCTAACAATTTCGCATACATTTACATGTATAGCTTCTTACAAGACTTTATTACTTGGTTTATTATTCCTTTTTATCAGCGCCCCTATAACCATTGCCCAAGTACAATCTACTAATTTGTATTCTAGTGGGTCGATTTACTCCGCATATGGTATTGGTTATCCTGTTGAAATTGAAACCGGTTCTGCTAAGTCGCACGGTATATTTGGTATTACAAGCGTTAATCAAGAAGTTGCCGGACTTACGAACCCTGCTTTCTGGTCACAAACATATTATACCCAGGGAGCTTCAGGGCTGGGCTTACAAAGTATCGAATTAAAAAATACCAGAACTACAGGTGTATCTACTCTGTTTGAAAAAGGATATCTTCAGTTGTTATTCCCTATTAAGTCAAGTGAGTTTGGAGTATCTATTGGTTTATATCCAGTCACTCGTTCCAATCTAAAATTAATTAGCACAGAAGAATTTTTGTCATATGGGGATACTGTTGGATACAATTCCGAACTACAACAAATAGGAGGATTGAATAAATTCGAAGTAGGTTTTGGATGGGAAGTTAACGACCAAATTTCTATTGGCTATGCCCCTTCGGTAGCATTTTTCAGTTTAAGAACATCAGAAGCCTTTTCTTTTAGTTCTTCGCTTTATTCACAGCAAATCCAAAAACTAACCATTAGCGGTGCGGCATTTTCACAGCGCCTTGGTGTTGCAGCTAGTTTTCGAAACGTGTTCAGAATACAGGATAAAATTTCAGTTGGTGCTACGGTAAATATTCCTTTCAATATGACTTTAAGACAAAATTATAGCACCGAGAAAGAAATTGAATCTGGTAGTAAAACGGTGGATTTATCCAACATATTGACCAGCAAAAAGGGGGCGATGAGACTCCCCCTAGAATATGCAGCCGGCATTGGCTATGCCCCTCATAATCGTTTTAATATTAGTGTAGAGGGACAGTTTCAGCAGTGGTCAGACTATACCAATGATCTAATTGGAAATGATGGTGCTATCATGGCTGACAGAATGCGTTTAGGTTTTGGAGCACAATTTCATCCATATAAAAAAGTACAAAATGGGTTTTTTTCCCGTTTTAAATATTCCGCTGGATTATCTTATGACAGCGGACATATAACGGTTCAAGGAAAAGAAATTAGAACGTTATGGCTTCATACTGGGTTAGGAATATTATCGCGTAGCCCTTCATCTATAGACTTAAGCTTGCGATATGGATTCAGAGGAACTACTGATGGTAACCTAATTAAAGAGAATATTTGGGCTATTGGGCTTTCAGTGAATCTTGCTGAAATCATGTTTTTACGGCCTAAATTACAATAAAAACAAGCTATTATTGACTTAACTAACGAAATCGTATCATGAAAGTTCTAGCAACCCTAATTGGGTTTTTACTGTTAACTACTTCTGAGATTAAAGCGCAAGATTGTACAGTTACCCCACCTTACGGGATGAACGAACTCGCAGCTTTTTCCATATTCCAAGACAACTACAAAAACAAAGATTTTCCGTTTGCCCTAATGTATGGTCGGTGGTTACTCTGCAGTAAAACCAAAGTATTAGAAGGATACCCTCGATTCAATTTGGCGAACCAATATCCAAAGTTCATTGAAATATACACACAGATTGGTTTAGGAGAACAAGATCCAAGCATACGTGAGGCCTATATTGATACCGCATTAAGTCTTTTTGAAGAACAATTTACTTTTTTCACCGATGAAGAAATCGACAAATATGAGCTCCATCAGGACAGGGGCCGATATCTTTTAGAAAATTATCAGAATATAGAAGGCGGCCTTGATTTGGCCTATAGTGATTTTAAAGCTATGTTTGACATGGATGTAGAAAAAACTACTCTGCTAGGAGAAGGTTATTACGTTCGTGTGGTTATTGATGACCTTGTGCGAAAGAGTGAAAAAGATATAGTCATAAATATGATAGATCAAGCAACACTTTATGCCGGTTTGGAGTTAAGCACTTATTTTGATGAAACCCTTGAATCACTATTTAATACCCCAGAAGAGCGGCTCGAATTTTGTAGTGCCAAGTTGAAAGAAAATCCAGAATCGATCGATGACCTTAAATGTGTTGCAGAAGCACAAGAAGATCTTAATATGACTGAAGAGTTCGTCCAAACTACCCTATTAATTCATAAATTGAATCCATCTTTTGTGAGCGCTTTAGCACTTGCAGAAACTGAGAAAGGTAATGCGTCATATACTATTGCAGCCGACTATTTCAAACAAGCTTTAGAAATGGCTAATAATGACAACGACAAAAAAAATATAAATCTAGAATTAGCCGATGTTTACTCAAGTACAGGACAGTTATCAATCTCCAAAGAGTATATTCGAAAGGCATTAGCAATAGATGATTCTTTTGGGCGAGCATACATTAAATTAGCCTCTATTTATGGGCAAGCTGTAAGTTCATGTACCGAGAATCGTAAACTGGAGGCAAGAGATAAGGTTGTATATTGGGTCGTTGTAGATTATTTAAATCGGGCAAAGTCGGTAGATGCTAGTGTGACTAATACTGTGAATTCTCAGTTAGCAACATATGAAGCTGTAACACCATCTACCGAAGATAAGTTCTTTACTTTAGGTTACGAACAAGGTCAAAAAGTCAGGGTAAATGGCACTTTGGATAGTTGTTACAACTGGATTAGTGAGTCTACAATAGTTCGGTAAACATTTTTTAAATGTGCTAATTAAGGTCTAAACCAATATTTTATGTCGATTTCGTTTGTAATGGGGTAAAACATTCGTATCTTTTATTACTTGCTTTTTGATTGGTGATCTATTCTGAGCCACCATTCCTATATACGCTCCTCCCTTCAGTTTAACATCCACTTACGATGAGTATATTGATGACCTTTTTTTAATGGTTTAGTTTGGAGCATTGACGTACACTGAATAATTATCAATGGCTAGAAATAAAAATAACTACAATAAAAATAACCGCAATAGAAATAAGCGGAATAAGAATCGGAATAAAAAAAATAACAGTAAGCCTAATCATGTTTTTATTCCTAAGTTTCATTGGAACCAAAATCAAGGTATTGCGGGACGCTTTGCTGGGGTTCTAGAAATTAATGAAAAAGGGTGGGGACTAATCCGAAAATTAAATCATGAATTTAGCTATCATCCTAAAGATCCTTTTTTAAAGCCTGATGAAGTTAAAGACTTAGATTTACGCCAAGGTCTTATTATAGAGGGAGAATTTGAGGAAGATTTTCAAGGTAACCGGCATGTGGCCGGCATAGACAATATTAACCACCAGAGTTTAGATGCTTGGGCAAAATGCTCCAAGTTTGAACGGCAGACTCCTATTATGCCTATAGATTGGATTCGTCTAGGTGACCGAGCACAAGATACAGAAATGCGAGTAATCGATTTAGTGGCTCCAATCGGCAAAGGACAAAGAGCCTTAATAGTTGCACCTCCCCGTACTGGAAAAACCGTTTTACTAAAACAAATAGCAGAGTCCATTGCTCATCATCACCCCGATGTGCACTTAAGTATTCTTCTGGTAGACGAGCGCCCTGAGGAAGTGACCGATTTTGTCCGGTCTTCAAATGCTGAAATTTTTGCCTCTTCCAATGATCGTAAAACTCAAAGCCATGTGCGTATCACTGAGATGACTCTAGGATATGCCAAAAGAAAGGCTGAAATGGGTCAAGATGCGGTCCTATTAATTGATTCACTAACAAGATTGGGGCGAGCTTACAATGCTATTCAAAGTAATAGCGGTCGTACATTATCCGGCGGTTTAGATATTCGAGCCCTAGAAATTCCTAAAAAAATATTTGGTTCCGCACGAAAAATTGAAGGTGGAGGTTCCTTGACTATTATTGCTACCTGTCTAGTTGAAACAAACTCGAGAATGGATGACTTAATCTTCGAAGAATTTAAGGGGACTGGAAATATGGAACTTGTATTGGATAGAGAATTGGCAAACGACCGTATTTATCCAGCCATTAACATCACTTCCTCTGGAACTAGAAACGAAGCTAAATTTATAACGGATTCCTTAGAGGAGCGAAATATGGTCCGCAGATATCTGCTAAAAAAATCTCCAAAAGAATCCATGTTAGGCCTACTTAAAGTGCTAAAAAATACAGAAAGTAATCAGGAGCTACTTAACCAAATCGCTGCGATTTCATAGGTTTTTTGTAAATATCATCACTGGTTATGACTCGCAAAAAATACATCACATTTATTAATCTGCTCAATAGATTGGGCTTTTTTATTGGTAATACTACTTAGGTTGAGTTTAACAGGTGAACCCTTCCAACCTTTCAATACAATAAATGATGACTAGTAGTTTTACTGTAGTCATGGTATCAGACCAGTGAGTCTGGCAATATTTAAAAATAGAGAATGGGTAATGCGGTCACTTTACTGAATCTTATCAATTTATGATACCATATTCTGTTAAACAACAGGAATAAGGCTATGCTACGGTCATAGAAGGGTCAATTTCAGCGGCCCACGCTTTCATTCCGCCTTTAACATTATATACATTTTCAAAGCCCTCTTGCCCTAAAAATACACATGCATTAGCGCTACGTGCACCAGCGCGACATATTATAGCATACTCGGCATCCTGATTAAGGGTATACACTCTACTTTGAAGATTAGATAATGGTATATGCTCGCCCCCATTATTGGATACCATATATTCAAAATCCTCTCTAACATCAATTAACATAAAGTGTTCGCTCTTATCGGTTAATTTCTCTTTTAATTGTTGAACTGTGATTTCTTTCATAGAATTATTCTTAATAATAAGATTAGATATAAAAATCTAAAAAGTTGGCTAAATAAACCAGTTGTTATATCATGTTTTAATATAACGTCCCAGGGTAAATGTCTCCCCTAAATATAATTTTTTTGCTTTTTGATCATTTGCTAGCATATCAGCAGAGCCTTCCATTAAAATTTTACCCTCAAACATAAGATAGGCACGATCTGTAATTGCTAAAGTTTCATGTACATTATGATCCGTAATTAGAATACCAATGTTCTGAGATTTTAAAGCGGAGACTATCTGTTGAATATCTTCAACAGCAATTGGATCAACACCTGCAAAGGGTTCGTCCAACAAAATGAAATTTGGTTTAGTCACCAATGCTCTTGCTATTTCTGTTCTCCGCCGTTCACCTCCAGATAACCTGTACCCTTGACTATCCCTGACTTTTTGTAAAGAGAATTCTTCAATCAACTCATCACAGCGCCGTTTAATTTCAAACTTATCATGACCCATGTATTGTAATACAGCAGTCAAATTTTCATAAACAGTTAAATTTCTAAATATACTCGCTTCTTGCGCTAAATATCCGACCCCTTTTCGCGCTCGTTTATACATGGGTGTCTGGGTAAGGCGCTCATCATCTAAATATATTTCTCCCTCATTCGGTGTAATTAGGCCAACCATCATGTAAAAGGTGGTAGTCTTTCCCGCACCATTAGGGCCCAATAACCCCACTATTTCTCCTTGTTCTACACGGATAGAGACCTCATCAACTACTCTACGTTTTTTATAACGCTTGACCAGCTTTTTGCCATACAGCACGTGAGCCTTACTGGATTCGCTGCTTAATGGGGTCATATGTGACGCTACTCCACTCACGCAGTTGCCAATGCCTGTAAAATAGACTCGAAAATTTGCTTGCCATCTTCTTTCTCCAACAACTGTTCCATCGCTCGCTCAGGATGCGGCATCATACCCAATACATTTCTTTGTTTGTTCGTTATACCCGCTATATGATCAACAGAGCCATTAATGTTGGCTTCTGGCGTAGTTTCTCCATGAGCGTTTACATAACGAAAAAGTACTTGATCGTTGTCTTGCAACCCCTTAATCCCGTCATTATCTATATAATAGTTCCCTTCACCGTGAGAAATCGGAATCGTAAGAAGCTGATCTTTTTGCAAAGAAGACGTGTATATACTTTGAGTACTTTCTACTCGTATATGCACATCCTTGCATATAAATTTAAGTTGTTCATTATGTCTCATGGCACCAGGTACTAATCCCGCCTCTAATAATATCTGAAAACCGTTACAAATCCCCATTACTGGTCCACCTTTTTTAGCATATTTGATCAACTCTTGCATGATGGGTGAAAAGCGAGCAATAGCTCCTGAACGAAGATAATCTCCATAGGAAAATCCGCCGGGGACAATAATCATATCCAATCCAGATACATCTGTTTCTTTATGCCAAAGAAATTTCACATCTGCATTCATAACATATTTTAATGCATGATATGCATCATGATCACAATTAGAACCTGGAAATACAATTACACCAACTTTTGCCACTTTATACCTCTTTTGAGATTAGCCTTTTATTTCTGTTATCAATTCAATTTCTCTTAAAATGTAATCGCGCTTTAGACACTCTTCAAACTCTCCCTCGAAAACAGTGGCCTTGCCCTCGCTATGCACTTTTAAAGTTAGCTGTTGGGCATGACCGCGCCCACATTTCAGTGCCTTTATAAGTTGCTGAATAACTTCTTCAAAGGTGTGTTCCTCATCATTATAAAGAATAAGGCTCCAAGGTGTTTGAATCGCTTCCTCAACCTCTTCTTGGGCGAAGGTTTCTAAGTCACCCTCATTTCTTGCCTCTTTAGCGGGCCCTAGAGTATGAATTAGATGTAAATACATTAATTTCTCCTTGACTAAAATTCAAAAATAATATCAAAATCTTCCATTACTTCATTAGCCAATAGTTTAATACAAGCCATTTCTACAATTCCTCTTGCCTCTTTTTCGTTACTAGCTTGTACATCTAACTCGATAAATTTACCAATTCGAACACCCTCAATATTAGTTAATCCTAAATTTTGTAGAGCATTATGAGCGGCTTTTCCTTTTGGGTCTAGAATAGACGGGCGTAAGGTTACGCTTACTTTTGCTTTGAACATAAGTGAATAAAATTAAATGGGTCCCTTAAGGTAGGGTTTCTTGGGTTTAGCTGCTAAATGTATCCTTTAAAAAATTAGTAGTGGTATGCTCTTTTCTTGAGCTTAAATTAAATTTCTTGTGAAATTAAATCCAATATTTCACGCTCCATTTGTTTTTCGGGATTAAACCATCTTATAAATGGCCATTTCCGGAACCATGTTTCCTGCCTTTTTGCATATCTTCTAGTCTGGGTCTTTATTTTCTCAACTGCCTGCTCAAGACTTAGCTCTCCATTAAGGTGTGAAATTATTTCTGAATACCCAACGGTCTTTAGTGCCTGATTTTTTGGTGAGAAACCCCTTTCTAAGAGTCGCCTCACTTCTTCTACTAATCCTCGCTCTATCATATGATCTACGCGCTTTTCAATACGTCCATGCAAGTTCGAACGAGACCTTTTAAGGCCAAATACTAGGGTATCTTTAGGGCAAGTAGGAATAGTATTTGAATGAAAGGAACTAAAGGGCTCTCCTGTTTCATAATAAACATCCAGAGCTCTAATAATACGCTGAGGATTTAACCCCTCCATTTTCCGAGCATAGTCTGCATCAACCCGTTGGAGTTTTTCATATAATGATTTTATTCCCTCAATTCTAGCTTGCTCTTTTAATTGAGCCACGCGAGTGGGGTTGGCCTTGGGTGTCGGATCTAGACCGATGATCAAACTACTTAAATACAAGGTGGATCCACCCACATAAATCAATGGCCTATTTGGATAATTATCGCAATGTTCAGTATACCACTGTTGAGCGCGCTCTAAAAAGGTGCCCGGTGAATCCAGATCATCCGGATCTAAGATATCTACGTTAAAATGGCGGATCTGCTTACGTTGTTCTAAACTTACCTTAGCAGTTCCGATATTCAAATAGCGGTACGACTGTCGGGCATCAACCGAAACTATACTTGTATTGAATTTTTCTGCTAAGCCAATCGATAGACTGGTTTTTCCTACCGCAGTAGGCCCTAAAAGAAAAATTTTGCGAATCGAACTCGTTATCATTACTGATCCCATACAAGACGTACAGAAACGCGATGCGTACTGCCCAGCTCAGCTCCATTACCTGCAAAGCCCATAAATCCATAGTCAATAGCAAATTTGTAGACTTCTACTCCCATCCCAAGAGTAGGGTGCATCGTCCAGCCCGAAAGGGGGTCTTGGTACAAGTCGGTAAGACCCATACGTAGCGATAGATGCTCCCTAAAGACCCCTTCTACACCAAGGCCCGGCTCTAAACTCCATGACCCAAGGTTCAGGTAATAGGCTTCTCTTCCCTCAAACATACTTAATACATCAAATGAGGTATTTATTGTCCACTCCTTGAGTAGGAAACTTCGTGCTATTCCCATGCGTAAAGATGGGCGTACATATTCATCGGATCCCTCAGGAGTCTGATCACCGAACACTTCTTCATACCCATCGAATTGATCTTGATCGACCGTCCATACCTTGCGCAATGTGGTGGCATCAATCCACTGAATACCCCATAACCATTCTTTCCAACGACCTTGCGCTCCTAAGTCTAAACTATACCCCCATGCGTTTGCAAAAGGACCTAATTTTTGTCGTATAAATTTTAAAGAACCGCCATAATAAATTGGCAAATCGCTCGGTGCTTGTTTAGATGCATAAGATAAATACCACGCCATATCAGTAGTGCTGAAACGAGTGATGTATTGCTCAATGTTGGCTTTAGGTCCGCCATTATCCCCTCGATTTGGATCCCAAGCGTCTAATGTGTTGGCAATATTATCGACCCCTTGTCGAAAAAAACTAAGGGCCAATACCCCTCGATCCAGGGACAAAGGTAATGCCAAGGATCCATAATCATTGCCCACTATCCCTCCAAAGCGTTCAGAATGCATGTACATAATTTGCACGTCCTCAACCGATCGCAAACCAGCAGGGTTCCAGTATGCTGCACTTACCCCTTGGGTAATAGCCACTTGTGCCCCACCCATACTCAGCGCTTTCGCCCCTGCACCCACTCGCAGAAATTCGCTTCCATATTTCGCGTGAAGAGATTGAGACAGAGTCTGCTTTGGAGCGCAAAACAGAAGCAAAACGGCAAAAAGCCAGCTGCCACTATTCAATATTGATGTATACAAAATGATGTGGTTTATTGTTTTTATACCTAATTAATAAAGATATAAAATGCTCAAAAGTGAATTCGTAAAAATGCACGGTAATTTGTTGCAGAGAGTACCGTATTTTCTTAGTATAAGCACATATGTTGGAAAGGGCAATCCAACCGCTAAACCGTCGAACAAATCCCTATAATTCAACTATTTATGAAATTTTCTGTATCCAGTAGCGAACTCAACAAGGGCCTCTCCACCGTAATTGGTGCCGTTCCAAATAAAGCAACCTTGCCTATTTTAGAAACAATCCTATTTAAGAGTGAAGAGGGTAGTATAAAATTAAGTGCCACCGATTTAGAAATCTCCATTATGCAGCGTGTAGAGGCAGATATTGAAGAGCCCGGTTCTATAGCAATACCTGCAAGACGACTTCTGGAAACTCTTCGCCAACTCCCCAACATAACGGTCTTTTTTGAGGTAGACGACCGTAACAGTATTTTATTCAAAACTGATAAAGGAACCTATAAACTAGCGGGTGATAATGCCGATGACTTCCCTGAAGTACCTGACTTAATGGATGGAACCACCATTGAAGTTCATACAAAAGTTGTTCAACAAGCTATTGCTAAAACACTTTTTGCTGTGTCCAACGATGACTTACGTCCCGCGATGATGGGTGTCAATTTTCAGCTTGGCCCTAATTCCACTCAATTTGTTTCAACCGATGGCCATCGGTTGGTTAAGTACAGTACCACTGAAATGACTACCGTAAAAGAACAATCCTTTATTGTTCCTGATAAAGCGCTGGCATTAATCCAAAAGAGTATCTCCGATGAGTCAACTACCATACAAGTAAATCAAGATCATGTAAGTTTTAAATGCGGCTCTACCCAATTAATAACGCGCTTAATAAACGAACAATATCCTAATTACGAATCAGTAATTCCTCGAGACAATGATAAGTATTTGTCTATTAGCAAAGACCAAATGTTATCAACCGTTAAACGGGTTTCTATATTTTCAAGTAGTACCACCCGACAAATTCGTCTACAACTAGATACAGATAAATTGACCATTCGCGCAGAAGATTTAGACATGAGTAGTGAGGCTAAAGAAACCATTAATTGTGATTACAATAATGAATCCATGGAAATTGGTTTTAATGCTAAATACTTATCCGATGTACTACAAAATATCGATGGCGATGAAGTAAGCTTTGAGTTTTCTTCTCCAAACAAGGCAGGAATTGTAAAACCCACACAAAATGACAAAAGCGAAGAGATGTTAATGTTGGTTATGCCGGTTATGTTAAATAGCTATAGCTAGAGCTGCCATGAACCCTTTCCGCTCCTAGTACATCTATGGGCAAAATAATTACCCTAACAACTGATTTTGGGCTTCAAGACCACTACGTAAGCGCCATGAAAGCTGTCATGCTTGGTATTGCTCCTAGTGCCCGGTTTGTTGACATATCTCATGAAATACCGCCACAAGATATTATGGCGGGGGCATGGGTTATCCGGAATGCAGCTTTTCTATTTCCAAAAAAAAGTATTCATTTGGTAATAGTTGACCCCGGAGTCGGTACCGATAGAAATCCCCTTGCCCTAGAAGTAAATGACCAAATATTTGTAGGCCCAGATAACGGGATTTTTTCGCTTCTTTTTGAGAAATATAACTGCAGGGCATATAAATTAAACAACCCAAATTACTGGAGAGATATTCGCTCAAGAACCTTTCATGGCCGCGATATATTTTCGCCAATTGCGGCTCATTTAGCTACGGGTGTGGGCTTGGAAGAGCTTGGAGACCCTATTAGTGATTTAGTTAGTTACCATTGGGCTGTACCTATAGGGGATAAAGATGGTTTACAGGGGTGGGTAATTCACATAGATCGTTTTGGAAACCTAATTACTAACATATCTGAAGAGTTGATTGAAAATACTATTGGCCGTAGAAAAGTGCGTATATACGTTGGAAACACAATGATTGACCACTTGGTAAATACCTTTGAGGACGTCGCCCCGGGAGAACCTGCCGCCTTTGTTAGTAGCTCCGGAATGATGGAAATAAGCATAAATCGAGGTAACGCCGCGGAAATGTTAAGTGTAGATAAAGGCACGCAAATTTCACTAGTCTTACAAAAATAACCATTGGCCTTCTTAATATGTTTAATTTAACGGATAACTACTTATCCAGTTCAAAGGATATGACATTCGCGACGTTAATGGCTGCGCCTCACAGACCTACTGCTGGATGATATCTATGATTTAATAAATCTATTAAACCTCAATTTTCAAATAAATACGACATCATTGGAACTTCGTGCTCCGCACAATAAATGCCTTTCTTTAGAACTCCCTGCAGAGGCTGCGCAACTAAGAGCTCCATTGAACGGCTCTATTTATGCGGAAGATGAGCAGCCCTTTTCTATTAAACATAACATTGTTCAACTAGTTGAAAATAAACAATCTTTTGATACGCTTGCTCAACTTTCAAATCATATTTCCGTAACAGCACAATTATATGAGGCTCTATGGAGAAGACGCTCAATAAGTCTTCTAAGTGGTGAAGATTTTAGCCTAAATGAGGAAAAAAAACTGCTCCTAGATTGGACAAGGCCCTCAAGCGGAGAAACCATTTTAGATGTAGGTTGCTCCACCGCCTTATATGCAAGAACTTTGCAAGATTTTGAACTCGGCACACAAACGGTGGCACTGGATCTTTCTTATCCTATGCTTAAAAAAGCTCGTGAGAAAGCAGTAAACGAAAAAATTGACTTGTTTTTGTTGCAAGCCGACGCCCGTCAAATTCCTTTTTTTAATGATACTTTCGATATAGTTGCTATGGGAGGGACCTTAAACGAGGTATCCAACGCAGCTCAGGTGCTCACTGAAATACGAAGAGTATTACGAATCAATGGGCGTTTCTTCATCATGTTTTTATTGAAAAGCACCAATTGGTTAGGGCGTGTAGCCCAAGAGTCTAGTTCGCTAGCTGGCTTACATTTTTGGACTTATAAGGAATCTAAAAAAATGTTTAAAGGGGCTGGTTTTACAATAAATAGAATAGAAACAAAAGGTATTGTAGCATTCGCGTTGCTAAGCTAAGTACCAGGTCTTAGTTGTGGGTCTAACTCACAAATAAAGACTCACATTTTTTCGGGCGCGTGGATACCTAATATGCCCAACCCATTATATAAAACCCTAGCGGTTTGCCTAGCCAAAAGCACTCGGGCTTGAGCACATTCTTGTTCAACACCCATAATTCTACAATCATGATAAAATGAGGTGAAGTCGGTTGCTACTTCGTTCAAATAATTGATTAAGCGGTGGGGCTCAAAAGCATTGGCAGCACTTTCAATCGCTTTTGGTAACTTAAAAAGTGTTTTTATTAGGGCTAGCTCCGAAGCATGGCCTAATGGTTTTAGCTGGTCAAAAGTGGGGATTTTTGGAGGGATGCCATATTCTTCTTCCGCTTTCCGTAAAATACTGTGAATACGCGCATGTGCATACTGAAGATAAAATACTGGGTTCTTCTCACCAGCCTCTTTAGCTTGTCCTATGTCAAATTCCAAATGAGTATTCGGAGACCTCATTAAGAAGAAAAAACGGGTAACATCTGGTCCTACCTCGTCCATTAATTCGTCTAAGGTCACAAAATTAGCTTTCCGTGTACTCATTTTAAAGGGTTGACCTTCTTTGACTAAGGTCACAAATTGATAAACTATAACCCGTATTCGTTTTTCATCATAACCCAACGCTTGTAATGCAGATAATACATCTGGATATGTTGCGATATGATCTGCTCCAAAGACATCCACGCATTCATCGTAGCCTCTATTTAATTTGTTAGCATGATAGGCAATATCTGGAAGACGATATGTTGGCTCGCCGGTATTTTTCACCAATACAGTATCTTTTTCTTTGCCAAACTCTGTAGTTTTAAACCATGTTGCTCCATCTGCTTCATAGATCAACCGCTTTTCTTTTAGCTCCGTAAGGACTTTCTCTATCTCTCCATTCTCATACAATTTAAATTCATTAAAGAAACTATCCATATGGATATTCATCCGCTCCAAAGTCTGACTTATATCCGTAAATATGGCTTTTTGAGCTACTTTTTTGAATGATTCCCACCCTTTTCTTTTCCACTGATCGCCATATTTTTCAACTAATCCTTTAGCAATATCAATAATGTAAGCTCCCTCATACCCTCCTTCTGGTAGTTCCGCTGTTTGTCCTAATAACTGTTGGTACCGGGTTTGTACACTTTGGCCTAATACCCTCATTTGACGTCCTGCATCATTGAAATAGTACTCCCGATCAACGGATGCCCCAGTCCATTCCATTAAACGAGCAATGGTATCCCCTAATACCGCATTTCTTCCATGACCTACGGTCAAGGGGCCAGTTGGATTTGCGCTCACAAACTCTATTTGAACCCGGTGACCTTTTTTAGATTCAGTTTTACCAAATTTTAAACCCTCTTCAATTATTGCCCTTAATTTTTGATAGACATACTCCTTTGCAAACCGAAAGTTTATGAAGCCAGGCCCTGCAATTTCGATAGCTTCCAACACCTGTGGGTCTAATGGCATATCATTGAGCAGTTGCTGCGCAATAGCACGAGGGCTTTGACATAACGGCTTTGCTAGTAGCAGGGCAATATTGGTAGATAAATCGCCATGTTCGGCAATTTTAGGAGTTTCTAATTGAATCTCTGGCAGCTCAGATATATCAAGTTCCGATAAGGCTTTATCAAGTAAGTTATAGATGTAACTGTTCATTCATCAAAGATACAGTTTTCCCCTGAATGGTGTTAACACAAAAGAAAAGCACAACTACCTCCCAAACTTATGCACTATAAATCAAGCCTCTATTCTTGATTATTTAGTAAGTATACAATGAAAGCTTACTTGATAGTATGGCGTGGTTTTGGCCCAAACATTCTACTGCTGTCTTGAAAGTCATAATTTGAAACGGCATAATATTTAGTGGCCTTTGCACTGACCAAGACAGTTCAAAAAAGGCGCCACGATATTTTAATTTTTATCGCTGCTGTTCTTGGGTGCTTGATTTATACACACTGAAATGAGGCTGTTCATGATTTGCTTTTCATAATCTTATTTTTTTGTTAAAAATCAGTGCTACAATACCGCATCCAATCCGAACCTATTGGAGAACCAGGAGGTATACCCAATGCGGGGGAAGCTTGGAAAATGGTGGGTTCTTTAAAATATTGATCTATCATGAGCGCTGCTTGCCTAGCCATTGGTCGCATGAATCCTTCCATCATAGCTGCAACGGATTCTAGTTTATCGAGCACAATTGCTTTGGTAAGTGGACTAGACTGGCTTGAGGCATGCAAGGCAATCATATGACGTATCACCTCATAATTAACTACCTCCTGAATAGCTCCTTTATAGCTCTGAGATTCTTCTTTACCCCAGGTGACGGTTAGTAGAGCATCAAGAGTTTCCTGAAGACTCAAATTATTATCTCGTGCACCATATTCGACCAGTCGATTTGCTCTATCTGGGTGCAATAACAACTCTAGAGTCATATTTGCAGAAGATTGTGCAATACCCAATGCATCTAAAGATGGACCCGTCCTACCCTTGAATAATTCTCTGGTCGAAGGGAGGCCGGCAGGACGCGGGGGTATCAAATCGAGTAGCGAGGGCGGGAGGGCCAAAACCTCTGGCTCTAAAGTAGAAAGCACCGCTTGTAAGGCATTTCGTTGAGCGCTTGCGCGAACAATACCAGGATTGGGCTGATTATCACCTTTGATTTTGTAGGCATAATCCATGCCCCCAATTAACTTCACTGTACCTTCTACTTGGTATCGGTGAAAAAAATAAATGGGCACTAACACGTCCTCTAAATAAGAAGTTGGGCGGCCTATCGGTAAATTTGCCATACCAAATTGTGTAAGGGCTATGTCTCGTACCTCTAAAATATGACCCAGCTGTTCAGTGGGATCATGTCCATAATCCCATAAGTGCGCTGTTGGATGTGACCCGCCTTGTGGGCGTGCGTCATTGTCAGAAATATAATCTAATCCACTTGAATGAGCTTGCTCAAGTAGCTCATTCAACGCCTTAATTTCATCCACATTCTCTGGAAAATCCTGGTATCCATAGGCGATGGTTACTTTATCCCAAGCGCCAATCGTTGTGTCGTATGCGTCATCAAGATTTAATTCTCCATCAATAATATCCACCTTAGGATGTGGGTAATCCATAACAGATGCCCGATTGTTCGCACTTGAAGCAAAATTGTGATAAATACCTAGAGTGTGACCTACTTCGTGCGCAGAGAGCTGTCGTATTCGCGCCAAGGCCATATCCATCATCGGCGAATCAGCTAGGTTTTCCAGCAACCCCTCGCTTTCTGATTGTTCGCTAAATGGAGCCAATAACCCAGTAGCAATCATGTAATCCTGTCGCACTCGTAATGAGCCCAAAAGAACATTGCCTTTAATAATTTCGCCGCTTCGAGGATCGACCACAGACCCTCCATAAGACCACCCACGAGTGGAGCGGTGCACCCAGTTAATAACATTGTATCGGATGTCTAGAGGGTGAGCATCATTGGGCAATACTTTTACTTGAAAAGCATCCTTATACCCTATGGCCTCAAAAGCCTGGTTCCACCAACGAGCGCCATCCAACAAGGCTGATCGTACAGGCTCTGGAGTTCCGTTATCTAAATAATAGATGATTGGTTTAACAGGTTCACTCACTTCAGACGTTGGATCTTTTTTCTTTAGCCTATGCCGATTAATAAAGCGAACCGCCATATCCTGTTCAATCGGCGCGGCATAATCCATAAAGGTCGTTGGATAATAACCTGCTCTAGGATCATAGACTCTTGGGGTATAATCATCATCTGGAAGCTCAATAAATGAGTGATGTTGCCGAATGGTAATTGCCGACGGATCGGGTACCACTGATCGTACTTCACGGCCGGGGTTACTCCCGGTGAAGGTAAGCATTGTTTCGAATTCGGTGTTCTTAGGGAAGTTGAAGGTTCCTTCTGGATAAAGCGCAGAACGGCTTTTATCTAAACTGTAAGAACCTTCCCGCATTCCTCGTAACCGATTGGTAACACCATGAGCGTCTCGCATCAAAAAAGGGGTTAAATCAATTAAATATGTTCCCTTTTCTTCGGCTTCAATAGGAAAACCGTACAATACCGACGATGCAAAGGCTTCCCGAACCGACTTTTTTTCTAACTCGTTCTCTGACTGGGCTACATACCGCAGGTTAGGTTGGATAAGTAATAATTTTGACCCTCTTTTTTCGAAATATACCACTCGCTCACCGCCTTGTTGAGATCGATCCAAGCCTATATCATTAGAGCCAACTCCTGCAGCTAAATAGTTAGCGTATAAAAATTCCTGATTTAACTCGTCTACCCTTAACCAAAGTTTATCCTCATCTTCATCGAAATAATAGGTGAAAAACCCTTCTGTGGCTTCTAATTCTCCCACCTTGTCCAAGATATTTTGACCATAAATAACTCCTGTAAATAGCAGTTGAAATATCAAAAGAAATAATAGCTTTATACCGGACTTATAAACGGAAAGTTGCCTTTTTCTGGTAAATATTAGTGAGTTAGACTCAACAGTTATTGAATGATTGTTCCACATAGTCAAACGGTTTTGTATTAGGGTCAATGTAAACTTAAAGGGTTTTATTTTTCATCCTACCAAAATAGTCCTGAGCAGCATTCATCACCTTTGGAGACAATAAAATGGTCGCAGTCATTGTTGGTATAGCCATTAGTGCAAACATTCCATCAGTAAAGTTTAATACCGCATCAATGGTTGCTACAGCCCCAAAAATGATGGCTGCTGCATAAAAATAATTGAAATATTTCTGTCGGTGAGCACCCGCTAAGAAGCCTAGACATTTAGTACTATAATACGAATAGGTGAACAAAGAACTAAAAGCAAAAATTAATACGCATAGCATTAATACATACACTCCAATGGGCCCCATGGCCTCTTGAAATGCTGAGGCAGTCAAGCTTATCCCATTTACATCACCAGAGGTCCAGACACCTGTCACTAAAATAGCCAAAGCTGTCATGGTGCAGACTACTAATGTATCAATGAATGGGCCCATCATAGCCACCAAGCCCTCGCGTACCGGCTCCTTAGTTTTTGCTGCCCCGTGAGCTAAGGTCGCCGTGCCTATTCCTGCTTCGTTAGAAAAAGCAGCTCTCCGTACCCCTGTTATGATCAGCGCACCCACAGCGCCACCCATTACTGAATTTGCAGTAAACGCGTCCGTTACAATCAATATTAGATATTCCCCTAGGACATCCAAGTGTGCCAACAATATGTAGGCGACACTTCCAACATAAATTACCACCATCGCCGGCACCATTTTGGACGCTACCTTTCCAATTCGTTTAATCCCACCAAAAATGACTAGTGATACCACCGCCAAAATTATTAAACCACTAATTAAATCCGTGCTAAAATGATTATTTGGGTCACTAATTCCGTTCGGAATGAGTAAGAAATCGCGTACAATTTGGGTGACTTGGTTAGCCTGAAAAATAGGCAATGGTCCAAATAGGCCCGCCACCGCAAAAAGCACTGCCATTGGTTTCCACTTTTTCCCCAATCCTTCGATGATAATGTACATAGTACCTCCTTGCAAATGCCCCTCCGAATCATATCCTCGGTACATTACAGAAAGTGTACAAGTGAAAAACTTTGTTGCCATACCAACTATGGCGCTCACCCACATCCAAAAGACGGCGCCAGGCCCCCCAACAGCAATAGCCACGGCAACTCCACTTATATTACCCATACCTACTGTGGCAGCTAAAGCGCTCGCTAATGCTTCAAAATGACTAATGTCTCCAGGGTCATTTGGATCATCGTATTTACCACGTAAGACCTCTATGGCATGCAAAAAATATCGATAGGGGATAAATCGAGAATAAAATAAAAAGTATAGACCTCCGCCTACTAAAAGTACAACTAACGGCGTACCCCACATAAAGGATGAAAAACCCGCTAATATGCGATCAATTGTTTCCAGAACAATGTTAATTTAGTTAATGATAAGGGCTTTAAACTCGGTCTAAAAGAGGGAAATCACAAATAAAAAAGGCGATTAATTACACATTTTTGAATTGATTAAAAGTTAAGCCCAATCAAAAAAGCGTCCTAAACCATTAATTATAAACTGGACGCCTATGGCTAGAGCAATAAAATCCATCATTCTGGTAATCACCGTCATACCAGATTTCCCTATTAATTGGTTCAACCACGGTGCGATCCTAAGTAAAACAAAAGCTGACAGAGCAGTCAAAAATACAGCAACTCCATAAACCAAGTAATCCGTTAAACTGGTGGCCTGAGACCCAAACCCAATAACCATAGCAATACTACAAGGGCCCGAAAGCAGCGAGGTAAATCTTGCAAATAAAAGAGCTCTAATACTCATATTCGGTAGAAAATAAAAAAGTTTACTACCCCGCTAGCCTATTTCTGGGGTCGCTTTAATGCTCACTCGTATGCTGAACTATTACGAAATTTAAAGATACAAACTCTACATCGTGTTTCATCTATGTGAAGTTAATTTTCTTAAATTAATGCACGCCACGCTTAAGCTTCGTATGTTTAAATAACAGTGTAGTTGATAACGACTATAATCAACTATTGCAGCTCATGCGAATACAATAACTATGTTACAACACATAAATACTATCATAGAGCGTAATGTTAACCTAAGCCAGGTGCTACATGAAGTTGCCCAGATTCTTCATGCCGAATTTGAACATTTTGACTGGGTAGGCTTCTACCTCGATGATCGGAAAAAAAAGGGGTATCTGAAACTTGGTCCCTTTATCGGGCTTCCAACCGATCATGTATCTATACCTTATGGAAAAGGGATTTGCGGACAAGTAGCAGTCTCACTGCAAACATTCGTTTCTCAAGATGTGAGTGCAGAGGATAATTATATTGCCTGCAGCACCGAGGTGCAGTCGGAAATAGTAGTGCCAATACTAAAAGATGGGGTGTTTGTTGCTCAATTAGATGTAGATTCGAATACAAAGAATTCCATCACCGAAGAGCAAATTGAGCTTCTAGAAACCATCTGTGCTAAACTATCGATTCTCTTTTAAAAATATAAAATCGAGTAATAGCCCTCTAATAAGGACATCTTGGCCCATTCACTAACTGAATTTCATTAATTTCGTCGGGAATAATTACCCGGGTATGAGGCTGGTCAAACCATTCGGTATACCATTGATCTCGAATCTGGCCTCGGAGCTCTACATAAAAATACTGCTCGGTGGCTTCCTCAATTAGTACTGGATAAGCACTTGTAATAACCAGCTCCTCTAAATGACCGTCAAAGTGCCAAATCTCACTTTCATCACACAAAATAAACTCTGGCCCTGAAGGCCCTTTCATATATCCCCTGTACACATTAAAGTTATTTCGTTGAATCGTCGCATCTCGTAAAGCTCTCATTTGAGATACAATTTGCAACAAATCACTGCTCGTACTACTCTCTTGATAAGTATCTGGGCTGGTGTGCTGATACCGTCTAAAATAATTTCCCACGCGGGCTTCCACATATATTACCCATTGATCATCTCTCGATAAACTATCTCTAGCCAACGAATCTGCGGGCTCTAAGGTCCATATATTAGACTTATCAAACGACTCATAGACACGTAACCAATCAGGTTCTTCAAACCATTCTGGAATACAATATTCAAATCGAGCTGTTTGGTAAAAATCTCCGCACTCTCCTTGAATGAACCAGCGAATATTGCGCTGAGGGGATTCAATGTCGATCGCTGCTTTTTTCTCCCAAAAAAGAACGTATGTTGCCTCAATATCTTTAGCTTTTTTCATGCGCAAAGCATGATAAGGAGGAATAGGCGAACTCAAGACCACCCTAAATTCTTCCTCTTCTACCCCCAGGATCTCCTCGTATATGCCCCCCCAACCCAATGAATCTGCAATTTCTTGAGGAAAAGACCTAGGACTACTCAGTACCGTTGTAGGCAAAATAACATGCTCTACTCTCGACATTTTGTGCGTGCTACCACAAGAACTCAATAAGGAAAAGCCCGTCAAAACAATAAATGCAAATAAAATAACCGTCTTCCTATTGGTCTGTTTTATTTGTGTACCTTGCAGGTCGCTAGTCTGGAATAATTTCATCGTATTCTTCATTGCTATTAAAGAGTACAAAGCTCAATAGCTTTTGCCAAGGAATCAAATTTGTTTTCTGAAGTGGGTATAAATTCTTGAGCTACGTGGCCTTTAAACCCAGTCTCTTGTATCGCCCGCATGATAGCAGGATAATTTAGCTCTTGGCTTTGGTCTATTTCGTTTCTTCCTGGTACTCCCGCGGTATGGTAGTGGGCAATATACGGGTGATATTTTTGGATCGTTGCTATGATATCTCCTTCCATCACCTGCATATGATAAATATCATATAATAATTTAAAATGATCCGAGCCAATCTTTTCGCACAAGTCTACTCCCCAAGTTGTATGGTCGCATTGATAGTCTTTATGGTCTACCTTCGAATTTAATAACTCCATAATGAGAGTAATTCCATATTTTTGAGCCAAAGAAACAACGGGGTCCAAGCCTCTGGCACACTGCTCCATTCCCTGCTGGTCCCCTATACTTCGCCTATTTCCAGAAAAACAAATGAGATTTTGAATGCCAAGATCAGCCAGAACAGGAATAAGCTGGCTGTACTCTTGCTTTAATTTCGCATGATAACGAGGATTATTAAACCCATCCGTTAAGCTCAATGGCACACTATTAGCAACCGCGCAGTTTAAACCTCTTTGCTGAACTATTTTAATATCAGGGGGGTTTAGCAGCTCGATGGAATCAATCTTGAGATCAATGGCTGCCTCGCACAATTCTTCTAATGGTGCCGATGAATAGGTCCAGCGACAAACCGAATGCCTATATCCTTGCTCAGAAATCTTTGAGCTAACTCCCCCAAATAGTGCTGGCTCGGTTCGCGTGAACGGCCGTGGGGCATCTGAATTGTTATTAATAGCATCTCTAGCCACAGGTACTCCCAATGCAGAGGCTAAAATTCCTTTGATGGCATTTTTTCTATCCATTTTTAAGTCCCAATTTAGCTTCTCGTGAGTTAACTATTCTTAAGTTGTTCCTTCTTAAGATACTTGTTCAATAAGATACCAGCAATAATCGCATAGGCAAGCAAACTAAGCTGCAGGTTCGTCATATTTGCGAATGCTACAAACTCTCGGTCTCCTCTAATAAATTCTAACGCAAAGCGAAGTAACGCATAACCTCCTGTGTGCACATAAAATATTATGGGTGATTTTTTATTGCTCTTCCAATACTTATTGAATAAAAAGATTACCACGCCCAAAATGGCAAAATCCCCCATCATTTCATATAACTGTGTGGGGTGCAAGGGGGCGCTCATAGTAGAGCCCGCTTCTACTAAACCCCGTTCAAATGACCATTGCCAAGGAGAGGATGAATAGGATAATTCTGTCTCAAAGGAAGGAATCCATGTCCCGTATCTTGGAAACTGAACACCAAATACGCTATTAGTAGCCGCTCCGTATGCGTCTCCATTAAAATAACAACCAATGCGTCCGACCGCTTGGCCTACTAATATACCGGGTGATAACAATGAGAAATATTCGAAGTAGTTCAATTTCTTCTTTTTTGTAAAGAAATAGCCCCCCAACATACCTCCCAAGAGGCCCCCTGTTATACTATTCCCTGCTCCGGTAAGGCTAAATAAAACGCGAGGATTACTCAAAAAAAGATCCAGATTCCAAAACAAAAAATGCGAGAGTCGAGCGCCTAACAAAGCTCCTATAATTGACCAGGTTACCAAACCTTCAAATAACTCTATTTTACCTCCGTTGCCTTTTACCCATCTGTAACAGACATAAATGCCTAAGCCTATAGAGATTAAGAAATAAAGACCTTCATAAAAATAAATTTGAGTGAAGCCTACATCTAAATGAATGGGAAACATGATGATCAAAGGGTTAGTTAAGGCACTCTAATTTTAGTACCCGTTTATTGTCGCCTGTTTATTCTAGCATAATAATACTGAAAGCTCTTTTATGATGGTATTATCAGTTTAATAGGGCCCGGCTCTCAAACAATCGCTTAAATTCATCCATAAAATATTACAATTGTCTCACTGTTTTTAAATACTCTTTTAAAAAGTGACCCGTATGACTAATGCTCATCCCCATTATTTCTTCTGGTGTTCCCTCCGCTACCACTTGTCCACCCCTAAACCCACCATCTGGGCCTACATCAATCACCCAATCGGCGCTTTTAATCACATCTAAATTATGTTCAATAATCATAACCGAGTGGCCTGTATCAACCAATTCGTTAAAAGCTTTTAATAACTTTGCAACATCATCGAAATGTAGACCGGTAGTTGGCTCATCAAAGAAATAAATGGTGTGTTCATGACTAGTTTTAGTTAAGAACCGGGCTAGTTTAACCCGTTGAGCTTCTCCTCCAGAAAGGGTTGTGGCACTTTGGCCTAAAGTAAGGTATCCTAAGCCCACTTTTTCTAGGGGCTCTAGCTTTTTTACAATATTTGACTCATCCACAAAAAAATCAATCGCTTCAGATACGGGCATGTTTAAAATTTTTTCAATGCTTTTTCCTCGATACAGTACCTGCAAAATATCTTTTCGGAATCGAGCGCCGTTACACTCCTCACAAATAAGTTCTATATCCGCCATAAACTGCATTTCAATTTTTTGAACCCCCTCACCTTGACAGCTTTCGCACCGGCCTCCGGGCACATTAAAACTAAAATGACCTGGAGTATAACCCATGATTTTCGCTTGTCTGCTACGAGCAAAAACATCCCGTATACCATCGAAGGCCTTAGTATAAGTAGCAGGATTGGATCTTGAGGTTCTTCCAATAGGAGATTGATCGACCATTTCAACATGATGAACCCTGCCTATTCCCGTTAATGATCGGTGGCGGCCAACAGTTTCGTTGTAATTCCCAAAATGCTTTTTAATCCCTTTGTAAACTGTCTCGTGCACAAGGGTCGATTTTCCCGACCCTGAAACTCCTGTTACAACTAGCAATAATCCTAACGGAATCTTTACGTCCACATTTTTTAGGTTATGTTCACTAGCGCCCTTTAATTCTAAGAAATGGCCTGAGCCAGGCCTCCTTTTTACAGGTAAAGGAATAACAGCTTGCCCACTTAAGTAACGCCCCGTTAAGGTGGGCGCATCCAATAGTTTCGGATATTCCCCTTCAAAAACTACTTCTCCTCCGTGAATCCCCGCAAAAGGCCCAATGTCAATAATATGATCAGCTGCTCGCATCATTTCACTGTCATGCTCAACTACAAGTACCGTATTGCCAATGTCTCGTAGCGACTCTAAAATCTTAATAAGCCGGTCATTATCTCTAGGATGTAAACCAATGGTCGGCTCATCGAGCACGTACAAACTACCTATTAACGAACTTCCTAAAGCGTTTGCTAAGCTTATTCGTTGCGACTCTCCTCCACTAAGAGTATTGGCCAATCGATCAAGAGTAAGGTACTCTAGACCAACCTCAACTAAGTATTTTAATCGTTTTTTTATCTCATATACTAATTGTCCTGCAACCCCTTTTTCGAACTTACTTAGCACAAGCTCATTAAAATATGCCTCGGCATGACCAATGGTTAACTCCGATACTTCACCAAGGTGCATATCACCTACTCGTATATACTGTGCGTCTTTTCGTATACGATACCCCTCACATTCTGAACATCGGCTATACCCCCTATAACGAGCATATAAAACGCGCATATGTACTTTATAATTTTGAGATCGTACCTGATCAAAAAAGGCATGTATGCCAATATACTCGTCCTTTCCCTTCCACAAAGCTCGCTTAACTTCCTTTGGGAGTTCCCTATAGGGTACATCAATAGGCCAGCGTTCACGTGCGGCCACCCGGATCAAGTCCCGTAAGTGCTGGGAAAATTTAGGTGAGCCAAAGGGGGCAATAGTGTTGTTTCTAATGCTTTTTTCATGATCTGGAATAACTAAATTTTCATCTATGCCGGCCACACGACCGAAGCCTTCACATTGAGAACAGGCACCAAATGGATTGTTAAAAGAAAACATTTGTGGCGTTGGCTCGACAAACTCCATACCATCACGCTCAAAACGCTCGCTAAAGAGTTGTTCTTCTTCTCCGCGAACTTTGATAGAGGCCCTACCTAAGCCCTGTCTAAACGCCGTTTCAAGGGAATCAACTATGCGAGATCTAGTGGTATCATCAGGTTTATTGACCAGCCGATCAACCAATACTCTATAATCACTTGAGCAATGATTATTGGGTAAGGCTAGAACATTATTATTTTTTAAAGTGGTTAAATCCAATACTTCTTCTGTAGTCAGGTGCAAAAGACGAGTAAACCCTTTTTCCTTAAGTAATTTTAATTCATCACTAGTCGAATGACTGCCATATTCAGGAATAGGATATAGTACGTAGAACCGAGCATCTATATCAAGATGTTCTTCAATATGCTTAACCACATCCCCTGGGGAGTCTTTGGTTACTAGCTCACCCGATTTTGGACTATAGGTCTTTCCAATACGCGCAAACAATAGACGCAGATAATCATAAATTTCAGTGGTTGTTCCAACCGTTGATCGTGGATTGGATGAAGTGGTTTTTTGTTGAATGGCCATGGCGGGAGAGATGCCATATATATGATCTACTTCTGGCTTATCCATTCTCTCTAAGAATTGCCTAGCATAACTAGACAAACTTTCCACATATCGTCTTTGCCCTTCTGCATAAATAGTATCAAACGCAAGGCTAGACTTTCCTGAACCAGAAACTCCTGTTATAACTGTCAGGCTGTTCCGAGGAATTTGAACCCCTATATTTTTCAGATTATGAGTTCGCGCCCCTTTTACAACGATAGGTCGCAAGTTCTGTTGATTATCTTTCTTTTGGCTTGTAGCTTGCTTAGACACTCGCTCTGGTTCACTCCTGATACTGTGCTAATTAGTCAATCCTATAAGATAGCATTTTCATTGGCCTTATCTAAGCTATTTGTAGAGATTTTATTTCGGTTTTTTTAATATTTTCAAAAAGAGTGACAATGCTTATTTCCGTTTGAATCTAAAAAAACACCTCCCCTTCACGCAAATCCTAATAGGATATATGGTTATAACTTAAACAACATAATATTTCTAGTCTTGGTGATTGATGCTATTTTTTACGTAATTCTATGCATTAAACAAAAATAAAGGGCGCATCTATGAAGAGAAAAGATTTTTTAACTACGGTTGGATTAGCAGGAACGGGGTTTAGCATTGTGCCCCGTCATGTTTTAGGCGGAAAAGGCTTTATTGCACCGAGCGATACTTTATATATCGGGGCCATCGGGGCCGGTGGCCGAGGAAATGATAACCTTCGTCAGTTAGCACTACACCCAAATGTGACTGTATCTGTTCTGTGCGATGTAGATGAGCGAATGGTAAAACGTGCAAAGGAAGCTTATCCCAGTGCCCCTTTTTATAAGGATTATAGAAAAATGTTGGCAGCACACGAATCAGATATCGATGCCGTGGTTGTTTCTACCCCAGACCATAACCATGCGGTACAGACGATGAACGCAATTCAACGAGGTATGCACGTATATGTAGAAAAACCATTAACCCATGATATTTATGAAGCGCGAATGGTGACTAAAGCTGCAAAAAAATATAAAGTAGTCACACAAATGGGTAATTATGGCTCTTCAGGGGACGGGGTTCGGCAAATGAAAGAATGGTTACAGGCAGGTATTATTGGGCAAGCACATACAGTCTACGTTTGGACTAATCGTCCCGTTTGGCCTCAGGGGATTAGTTGGCCGACAAGTCCAGCACCCGTACCTGATGGCTTGGATTGGGATTTATGGTTAGGTACAGCGCCGTATAAGGAATATGTAGAGGGTCTTGCCCCCTTTAACTGGAGAGGCTGGTCGGATTATGGAACTGGCGCGCTTGGGGACATGGGTTGCCACTTAATGGAGACCCCGTTTAATGTGCTTGATCTCAGCTATCCGGACCGAGTAGAGTGTAGTATTGGGGCGGTTTATGTTGACGAATTCCGCCGAGGAGAGTTTCTCGAAGGGTTTCCCCCATCTTCCCATGTAGTTTTGCGTTTTCCCTATCAAAATGGGGATTTTATAAAACTCCACTGGATGGATGGCGGTATTCAGCCGGCAAGGCCAGAAGAATTAGAACCTGATGAGCTCATGGGCGATGGAGGAAACGGGATTCTTATTATAGGTAATCGCGGTAAAATGATGTGCGACACTTATGGTAGAAACCCTCGATTGCTACCCTCGGGACTAAACGAACACGTACACGTACCCAAAACTCTCCCCCGTGTTCCAGAAGGACACCATCATCAATGGGTGAATGCTTGTTTAGCTGGGTATGGAGAACATGAATTAAGCTCCTCTTTTGATATCGCAGGGCCACTTACCGAAAGTGTGCTTATGGGTAATTTGGCTATACGGAGCTATGACTATAAAGAAGAATACAAGGAAACTTACACCGAAGAAGGGGTGGAAATGGAAAGAATGAGAACTTTCTATCCTGGTCGGGGTATTCAGCTTTTGTGGGATGGCCCTTCCATGAAAGTAACTAACTTCGAGCCAGCCAATACCTTTGTTCGTAGAAAATACCGAGACGGTTGGGGTGCTGGAACGCTCTAAACACCCTCTACACGAAATATACCCTGACCCGTAACGCCCACATAGATATATCCATCAGGCCCCTGTTTTATACTTCGCACACGGCCAATACCTTGAAGCACCTCGGTTCTGCTTATGACGCTATTCCCATTAAGCTGGAGCAACTCTACTAATCCGAATTTCAAGGAGCCTACTAGTAAATGTCCTTTCCAATCGGGGTATCGATCACTGGTGACAAAAGTCATCCCTGATGGCGCAATCGAGGGCACCCAATACTGAATAGGCTGCTGCATCCCTTCACGTACCGTATCTTCGGCAAAAGGAGTGCCATTATAATTTATTCCATAGCTGATGACCGGCCATCCATAATTTTTTCCTGGCTCTATAATATTCAATTCATCCCCTCCTCGCGGGCCATGTTCGTGGGCCCACATTTGTCCTGTCAACGGGTGTCGCTCCATTCCTTGCTGGTTTCGATGTCCGTATGAGTATACTGCTTCAATAGCGTCAGTATTCCCAAAGAAGGGGTTATCCTGAGGGATGCTTCCATCATCGTTTATTCGATATACTTTTCCTCCATCGATTGAAAGACTTTGGGGGGTTACATCTCTATTCCCTCGATCTCCAATGGTGAAATAAAGTGTTCCATCGGTTCCAAATTCCAAACGACTGCCATAATGTACACCTCTTCTACTGTTTGGTGTAGCCTTGTATAAAGTTTCAACCTCCTCTAAACCACCGTCACCTAATTTTGCTCGAATTATTTTGGTATTTGCACCCTCTCCCTCTCCTGAAGTAGATGAATAGCTAAAATAAACCCATCCATTTTCTGAATGATTAGGGTGTGCTTGGACATCTAAAAACCCACCTTGACGCTCAGGATAGAGGTCTTCAAAAACCTCGGTAAATTCCGCTACAATTTCACCATCTTGCACTACATACAAAGTTCCTGACCGATCGGTCACCAATAATTCACCACTAGATAACCATTCCATTCCCCAAGGCACCCCAATGCCGCTAACATAACTAGTAAAGGTATACTCATTTTGCGCTTTTGGGGTGGGAGTAGCCGCACATGAAAGACAAAATAAAAGGGCAAAAGCCAAAGGATAAAAATAGGTCTTCTTTAACATATCAGTGGTGGTTAAGAGTGGATTTTTAAGTTAAACTACGATAAAGTCAATTCCGTGACAGAACATTACTATTACTTTTGCAAGCTTTTCTGAAATATAATTGTATCTAACGATAAAGAAATTGCCGAAGTTCATCCGTATTCATAAATCCTGTGCGCCGCTTCAATTGATTGCCATTAGGATCTAATACTAATGTGCCAGGAAAAACATAGATCCCTTGCCGCTGAGCCCATGTTCTGGAACTTAGTTCTTGACCTTGAAATCGAATGGGGACATCAGCATTTCCATTCACCTTAACAGGGATGTATCCTGCGTCTAACACCGCCCGAACCGTAATGTCTGGATATACTTCCCGCTCCATGGCCCGACAGTATTTACACCCATCTTCGTATACATCAACCAGAACCAGCTTATCAGAATCTCTGGCTTCTTGCAATCCAATGTCCAAGCTACGCCAGTCGGGTGCGTTTTGGATTTCTACAGGGACGGTTTTCTGGATAGCATTATAAATAAAAACACCTAAAAACGCCCCTAGAACAATAGCAATAACAGATTTTTTAGTCATTACAATCTTATCTTGACCTCAATTTTGTCCAATTATAATAGTATCTTTAACATAATCAATAGTACAAAATATGGACAATTGATACATGAAAAATTCTGTAATTGAGCACTATAAACTTGGAAGCGTACAGGTAACAGTAAGCACCACAGAGCGACCCAACAAATATATAGTACATTGCTCAGATGGTGAATTTACTTCGAAATTTACCGTTAATGAGTACGAATTTAAACACTACCGACGGCTCATGAATCAACGTATTACCGAGGCGTTTAATCAGGCGAATAGCCCTCAATCTGAATCTGAATCCAACAATGCCTAAGCAAATTGGCAATTTAATACTTTACTCAATTGATGACCTTCATGAGAAACTAGGCATTTCTAAGCTAACTTTACGCTCTTATTGCCGAACAGGTCGTATTAGAGGCCGTAAACTAGGAGTCAGCTGGTATGTTACTGAAGAATCTCTGCAAGAATACTTCAACGCGCCCGAAAGACGACCCAGGGTGGTGGAGAGGGCCAACAAGTCTAATACTCACAATTACCGGTACATTATACAAGGTATAAATGATTTGGTCAGTGAAACCGAAGAATGCGAAACTCGTTCCGAAGTAATTGAGCTGCTTCAAAAGCAGGCTATTTTAAGTTTGTTTCAAGTAAAAGTTATAGAGCGTAATAGCAAAGAGGTCGTTCAAATTGTAAAGGCTCGTGATTTCATTGAGCAACATGGGGTAGGTAAAGATAGCTAAGGAATAGAGCTTTGAGCTCATTCGGCTGATTCGTCTTACGCCCGGTTGGGGCGATCTATTCCAAAAATAGTTCTTAACAATAAATTTACGAATTAGTTATTCCTTTTTCTTACGATTCAAAAAACCATCGACACGAATTATGCTGGCAATGGTTTTAGCGTCATTAATTTCACCACTATGAATCATGCTTATTGCTTCGTCGAATGGAACTCTGTACACGCTCAGGAATTCATCTTGATCCATATTTTGTTCTCCTTGGATAAGCCCTTCGGCTAGATATATATGAATAATTTCATCCGCATAGCCCACGGCTGGATAAAAATGACCAATGTAAGTCCACTCCTCAGCACAATAACCTGTTTCTTCCCCCAGTTCTCTACTCGCCGTGCTAAACGGATCTTCATCGGGATCGATTTTTCCTGCAGGAACTTCCCAAAACAGTTGTTGGACCGGATACCGAAATTGCTGAATAAGTACGCAGTCTCCATTACTAAACACAGGTACTACTGCGCAAGCACCGGGGTGCTCTATCCATTCCCTTCGGCCGGCGCTAGCATTTGGGAGGGTGGCCTCGTCTTTATATACATGTAAAAGTTCTCCTGAAAACACCTTTTCACTGTGATTCTTTTGTTCTACAAGATGGCTGTTTAGACACAGATTTGAGGTGGTTTTTTTCATGTGGCTTTATCGAGGAATTGGTTTTAACTTTTGGCTTAAATAATATCGTAATAAAAACTGGGTCTTGTCGGTTCAAAATAACATAGATGGTAGAAAAATAGAGGTTAGTGGAAAGCTTTTTACCATCTCCAATTTTATATCATTTTCTCGAATCTTTATTGTAATACCGGTTGTCTATCGCCACTACATCAATGGGTATTCAGTTGATGCAATTATAAGTTTATTAATTGGCTATGGGATTATTTCAGACTATCTAGATGGATTTGTTGCGCGTAAAACCAACACTATTTCAGAAGTAGGTAAGATGATAGATCCAATCTCTGATAAGATTGCAGCGGGATTATTATTTATTTATACCGTTGTTATTGGTTGGGTTCCTTTTTGGTTCTTGTGGCTATTCATTGCGCGGGATATATTGATTTTGATTGGCTCTTCATTTATCAAATTACGATATGGAAAGGTGGCAATGAGCACTATTTCGGGTAAAATATCGGTAAATGTCATCTCACTTTACTGGATATCTATATTCTTTTTTAGGTCGGCCTCACTCACTCACGCTATTTTACTATGGGCGTCGGTAGCCATCATGTTATTTTCATTTACTATGTATCTTTTACGTTATAGAAACATAATGAACGGCGCTCGTTTTAATTAATGGTAGGAATATGGGTTTTTTAGAAAAATTTGGACTTAAAAAAAACACTCCTTTGGAGAAGGGGGTTGAAGAAAGTCGGAATGGATTGTTAAGCAAACTTGGAAAGGTCATCGCCGGAAAAGGTCAAATTGACGAAGCCATTCTAGATGAGCTCGAAGAAGTTTTAATAGCCTCCGACGTCGGGGTAAAAACAACCCTCGACATTATACGGCGCTTAGAAGAACGAGTATCTCGGGATAAATATGTTAATAAAGAAGAATTAAATACAATGCTTCGTAACGAGATTATTGGTCTGCTAATAAAAAACCCCGCCGAACGACCCGCCGATTTTGATGCACAATTCCCAGAGATTCCTCATGTAATTTTAGTGGTTGGAGTAAATGGAGTAGGCAAGACAACCACTATAGGAAAGTTAGCTCATCGATATAAATCAGCAGGAAAATCAGTGCTTCTTGGCGCAGCTGACACTTTTCGTGCTGCTGCTGTAGATCAACTTAAAATTTGGAGTGAGCGGGCAAACGTACCTGTTATTGAACAGGGGCAGAATGCTGACCCTGCTGCTGTTGCTTTTGATACCGTGGCCGCCGCTAAAGCGAGAGGAGTCGATATTAGTATTATCGACACTGCGGGCCGATTGCACAATAAAAAGGCATTAATGGATGAACTCTCAAAAATAAAACGCGTTCTCTCTAAAGTCGTCCCTAACGCCCCCCATGAAGCTTTATTGGTGTTAGACGCATCCACCGGTCAAAATGCTCTTCAACAAGCGCGGGCCTTTACAGAAGCTGTAGATATTACCGGGTTAGTCTTAACCAAGCTCGATGGTACAGCCAAGGGAGGGATTGTCCTAGGGGTTTCTCACGAATTATCAGTTCCGGTTAAATATATTGGGCTAGGAGAGGATATCGAAGATTTACAAGTGTTTGATAAAGAGGCCTTTGTTTATGCTTTATTTGGTGAATAATATACAAAACGCCTCTTGAGCTTTATCTCTGTTTAATACCTTTTAAGCATGTTTTTTTAGTTTTTGTTGTCTTCACCAAAAGGTTGGCCTTAGCCCAGAATCTCGCTAACAGGCATTAAATCAATATAAAACTCTGATGGATTATCTCCTAGATGAAGGCATATCTGTTGTTCTTTAATCATTTCTAAAATAGCCAAAAAGGTGATTGCAATAACTACCCGCTGCTTAAAGGCTGCGCAGAGGCTTAAAAAACTTTGCTTTCCTTTGTTTTGAAGAGTATTTAAAATATACTCAGATTGCTGTTCTAGGGTTACCTCTGCTTTTTCTACTCGGTGAATTACATTTTTGCGATCGATATTTGTTAATACTTTTTTAAACGCGGCAATCAGGTCGAACAATGTTACATCTTGCAAGGCTTCTCCAGACACTTGTCGTTTGACTTGATCAGCCAACGGGTAACCTCGGCCACATTTTTTTCGTGTTTCTTCGTCTATATCCGAAAACTTGAGTGACATTTCTTTATAGCGTTTATATTCGAGCAGCTGTTGCGCCAATTCATAACGAGGGTCCGTCTCATCTAATAACCGGTCTTCCTCAGAATTCTCTCTCGGGAGCATCATTTTAGCCTTTATGGACATAAGGTTACTAGCCATCCAAACAAATTCACTGGCTATATCTAAATCAAATTCTTCGAGCACATGTAAATATTCCAAAAATTGATTAGTTATATAGGAAATGGGGATATCATAAATATCTAATTCATCTCTTTTGATAAAAAAAAGAAGTAAATCTAAGGGGCCTTCAAAGTTCTGCAGTTGTACGCGATACATATTATAAATTTAAGGGGTTATTTAGAGAAAAGCCCTTAAAAAGATAAATCGTAATATTTTTACGCGCTACTAGCTGGGCATGGGAATAGGTGCCTTTGAGGATGATATATGCCTCATTAGTGAATTATGCGTGCCTTCTTTAAAACCTTGTTCCATAGTAGATACTTTACTATAGGAGCCGTCCCGAGCAAGAATCCAGCGTTGTCGACTATCATTTAAATAGATTTCAAAAATAAACTGTAAATATTTTTTTAATTTTGCGCTTTCAATAGGCGTTATTGCCTCCACGCGGGCATCCAAATTTCTGTGCATCCAGTCAGCAGAGCCTATGGCATAGATGAGTTTACCGGAATGATAAAAGTAGTACACCCTGGAATGCTCTAAAAATCTACCTATCACCGAGTGCACACGAATACGCTCGCTTAACCCCGCAATACCCGGCCTTAAGCGACAGACGCCCCTAACTATTAAATCTATTTCGACACCTGCTTTTGATGCTTCATAAAGACGTTCAATAATTTGAGGGTCTTCTAAGCTATTCATTTTAGCGATAATTCTTGCCGGCCTGCTTGCTTTGGCCTCTTTAATCTCGTGGTCGATTAAATTCAACATCCCCTTTCTCATATATTTGGGCGCAACAAGTAATTTGTCAAAGCGTTGTTTTGGTGCAAATCCTGTCAATAAATTAAAAACGTTCGTTACATCTTTTGCTATCACGTTATCACAGGTAAATAGCCCTAAATCCTCATAAAGTTGAGCTGTATCAGGATGATAGTTCCCCGTGCCAATGTGGCAATATGTTCGCAAACCCCCTTCCTCTTCACGAACCACCATCGTTAGCTTAGTATGGATTTTTAGCCCCGGAATGCCATATGCAACATGAACGCCTACATTTTCTAATTGTTGAGCCCATAAAATGTTGCGTTCTTCATCAAATCGAGCTTTTATTTCTACTAATACCGCCACCTGCTTACCCTCCTCTGCCGCGCGCATCAACGAATGCATAACAGGTGAGTCTTTCGAGGTACGATAAAGGGTTTGTTTTATAGCCAAAACCCCTGGGTCTTTAGCTGCCTCCGCAATAAATCTCTGAGTGCTCAATTCAAAGCTATGATAAGGATGATGAACTAAAAAATCCCCTTTTCTAATTACTGAAAAAATATTGGGGAGCCGTTCTTCTGGAGGGTGATGAAAAACGGGGTGTAGTATCGGGCTCCATGGTACATCTTTTAAACCAGAAAACCCTTCTATGGTAGCAATCTGAAATACATCTGCTAGGCCAATAGTGCCCTCCATTTCATACACATCTTGTGGGATGATTTCGAGATGTTTAACTAAAAAATTTTTTAATGGCCTAGGTGTTTTTGCATCTAATTCTAAACGTACAATCTGGGCAAATTTCCGCTCTCTTAGTTCGTCTTCAATTACCTCAAGTAAATCGTCAGCTTCCTCTTCGTTCCGTTCTAATGATGCGTTTCTGGTAACCCGAAATAGATGCGCGGATAACACCTCCATTCCAGGAAAAAACAAGTTCATCTTTGCTTTTATTAATTCCTCAATGGGAAGGAATACCATTTTACTAGCGCTTTTATGTACAGCAATAAAACGGGGTCTGTTAGAAGGAATTTTTATTCGAGCAAAACTTTTTTCATTCGTTTTTTTATTTCGTAATTCAATAGCAAAAGACAAACTTTGATTAGAAATAAAGGGGAAAGGGTGTGATTCATCTACGGCTAATGGGGTGATTATTGGATATAATTGACGGCTAAAAAAAGATTCCGCTTGCTGTAACTGTTTCGCGGTCAACTCATCCATGCTCTTAATTAAAATCCCGTGATTTTCTAGATCTAGCAATAATTCATTAAAAAAACAGCCCCTGTAACGCTCTGTCATTTCTAACACTTTTTTACGAATGAGCTTTAATTGTTTTTGAGCATTAAGGCCATCCACAGAAATAGTGTTTACACCTGCATGTAGCTGTCTTTTTAACCCTCCCACTCTCTTCTGAAAAAACTCGTCTAAATTTGAGCATACTATTCCAATAAACTTAACTCTCTCCAACAGATTATTATCCGTGTTTTCTGCCTCAGACAACACACGGCTATTAAACTCTAGCCAACTAATTTCATAGTTGAAATAATATTCTGGGCCAAAAAGCCTCTTTTTCCCTGTGTCTTTTATTTTTGACAAATTTTTTTTTATTGTCGGTTTTAATTAATCTAACTAGAGAGTTACAGATATTTTAGAAAAGCCACTAGATAGTAACATGCATTATCCTGTTGATTTTCTAAAATAGACAATTTACATACGCAATTCGACGTAAATCTAAGTATAATTCTATAAACTAAGCATTAAGCTGAATCTAATTTCGTGCAAAACTCTTTATTGAATCCACAAAACAAGGAAGATGCTTTTGAACAAGGTGTTCGCCCCGCCTCTATTGACGAATTTATTGGCCAACAAAAAGCTATTGATAACTTAACCGTCTTTATTAAGGCAGCAAAGCAACGAAGAGAGGCTCTTGATCATGTTATCCTTTCTGGGCCTCCTGGCCTGGGAAAAACGACCTTGGCTTACATAATTTCAGAAGAAATGGGGGTTAATATTCGTCCAACTACAGGGCCTATCATTGACAAACCCGGAGATCTAGCAGGAATGCTAACCAATTTAGAGGAAGGAGATGTATTATTTATTGATGAAATACATCGTCTAAATCCTATTATTGAAGAGTACTTATACAGTGCTATGGAAGACTTTTCCTTGGATATTGTGATAGACTCCGGTCCTAATGCTAGAAGTATTCAAATTGAATTAAATCGATTCACCCTCATTGGCGCTACCACTCGTAAAGGAATGTTAACGGCGCCCCTGCGTGCTCGTTTTGGAATTGACATACGTCTAGACTACTATGATGTAAATTTATTGCAGCAAATAGCGCTGAGATCTGCTGATATAATGGGCTTTAAAATTAATGACGCCGGCGCACATGAAATTGCCAGCCGAAGTAGGGGCACCCCTCGTATTGTCAACAAGTTACTTCGTCGAACCCGTGATTTCGCCCAAGTTGATCTCTTAGACAATATCGATGAGCGTATTGCTGATAAAGCACTTAATGCATTGGATGTAGACAGAAACGGCCTGGACGACATGGATATTCGCATGCTTCGCGCAATCATTGAACATTATGGCGGCGGGCCCGTCGGGCTTAGCACATTAGGGGTAGCTGTTAGTGAAGACAAGGGAACCATAGAAGAAGTATATGAGCCTTTTTTGATCAAAGAAGGCTTCCTGCAGCGGACACCAAAAGGCCGAATCGCCACTGCTAAGGCTTTTTCATACTTGGGAATACCGTATCCAAAAGATTCAGGGGGCCTATTTTAAATATGAATCTTTTATTTTTTCTCATTTAAAACATTTATTTCCCTCCAAGTCCGGTTATGATTTGCTAGGACTATTTATCATCACCCCGATCCATCAGGACTAAACTTAATGTCTTTAATTCATATTACAGCATAGAGTCTTGCGCTAATTACATATCTAGCACAATGTTCCTTTTTTATCTCTAAAATAATATTCTTTTAGGGCTCTATAGCTCTTGCTTTTTTTCTGCTCTTATTATCTTTAATTATTATTACACATATATTATACGCCTATAAACTACTTTTACTAATATAATATAATATTGATTTGGTAGACTGGCGTTTCATGACGTATATTGCTAAAAGTTATTTACTATAATGCCACGTGACTTCTTTGAGTTTATAACTTAGCCCCTTTTATATACCGTCTTTATTCGTCGGATCTGCCACATTCACTTCTATTTATGAGTGATTTTTTTTCTCCAT
>DEBM01000064.1 GCA_002348545.1 Balneolaceae bacterium UBA2956 | reverse complement strand
TCTAGATATTTACTAGATAACACACATGTATCACAAATATTGATCATTGACTTGGACGTACATCAGGGCAATGGTACTGCCCAAATATTTAAAAACATTGATAATATATATACTTTCAGTATGCATGGGGCTAATAATTATCCATATCACAAACCTCCTTCCGATTTAGATATACCATTACAAGACAATACTGATGACAAAAAATATCTCAGCTTATTAAAAAAATATTTGCCAAACATTATAACTGAGATAAATCCCGATTTTATATTCTATTTAGCAGGTGTAGATGTATTAGCCGAAGATAAATTAGGCCGGCTTGGATTAACTCTAAACGGTTGTAAAGAAAGAGATGAGCTAGTTTTTAGCTTAGCTAAGGCTAGTGATATCCCAATTATGACAACAATGGGGGGTGGATATGCCCCAGATATTAAAATAATTCTGGAAGCACACTGTAATACGTTTCGTAGTGCTTCGAATTTATTTTATTAACTAATCGAATAAATTTTTTCAAGCGTTTAACATAAAGCTTAAAAAACTTTATGTTGTTAGTAATGCTAAATTAACAGCTCTGTATGAAATATTTCTCTTATATAACTCTATTATATTTTGCTATCAGCCATAATTTAATGGCTCAAAGTGTAGAAATAGATGATTCCTCTGTAATTCAAAGCTATCTAATTCAAATAGATGATAATACACTACTTAAAGGGAAAATAATTGAATTAAATGCAGACTCCATATTTTTAAAGCTAGAATTATTGGGCAATATCAGCATATCGAGAAAATCCAATTTTATAGTTGAAATAATGGGTGGTTCAACATTTCGAGGTGAGTTATTAGAGATCTCAAATGATTCATTATTATTTGATATGACTGGGTTGACAAATGTATGGATAAAAAATACAGATGTAGTAAAACTCACAGTTCTAGAATGGCAAGATATTGGTACTGAAGGATATAGTATTGCTAATCAACATAAAACAAGATATCTATTCAGTCCTTCAGGTTATTCTTTAGGTGAAGGAAATGGATATTATCAAAATATTTATGGAGTCATTAATGCCGTAAATTATGGAGTCAGTGAAAATATAAGTATTGGTTTTGGAGCAGATTTTTTATCACTACTAAATGAAGGTACACCATCTATATTTATAACCCCTAAAATAGGTAAGCAATACAATGATAATACTTATCTAGGTGGTGGGCTTTTAATTGGATCATTAGGCATTTTTGATCAAAGTAACCCTTTTATTGTGCTAGGTTATGGAGTAGTTACTAGGGGGACAGAGAATAGAAATTTAACCCTAGCAATTGGCCATAGTTATGGTAATAAATCATTAACCTCTCATGTAATTACGTTAAATGCTTATAGTAGAATTAGCAATAAATACGGTTTTGTCTCAGAAAATTGGTTAATGAAAGAAACAGCAATACTAGCTTATGGTCTTAGGAAATTCGACAAAAGAATTTCCACAGATTTTGGTATCGCTTTTATTTCTTTGAAAATGAGCGATACTTTTGATGACTCATATAGAGTAGCTTTTCCTCTTCCTTATCTTGGCTGGGTAATTAATTGGTAGTCATTTTAAACAAATTGAATGATTAGAGCAATCACGGCCATTGATTTAAAATTAATATATGAGTGGAATGAATCTTCAGTACCCAATGTAAATTCACTTACCTTTGAAGAATTCAGTTTACAGTCTATCAATTGTGCCTATAGCTATATCCAGTATTCATCAGATTCCGATCCTGTAGGTTTCATATTCTTATATGACGAGAAAACTGAATATAAGAGCCTAAATTACTCATACTTCAAAAATAGGTACCAAAATTTCTTATATGTTGACAGAATAATAGTTGCCGAAGAACACCAAAAAAAAGGATATGGTCAACAATTATATGATTTTGTGATTGATACTCACAAACCAGATATATTTTGCTGTGAAGTGAATATTACCCCCCCAAATAGACAATCACTAAGATTTCATGAAAAATATGGCTTCAAAGAAATAGGTCAACAGACTGTCTACAATAAAGTAGTTAGTCTATTGACCTATTCTAAAGGGTAATATTAAAAGAAGCGGCTTATTTAATAAGCATCATCTTTCTGGTTTCCAGGTAGCTACCTGATTTAAGCTGATAGATATAAACCCCTGAAGAGAGTGCTGAAGCATCAAACTGTATAGTATGTGATCCTGCATTCTGAGTTCCATTAACCAGTTGAGCAACTTTTTGCCCAAGCATATTATAAACTTCTAAAGTTACGTTGCCTGGCTCTGCTATACTGTATTGTATTAATGTACTTGGGTTAAATGGATTCGGATAGTTCTGTGCTAAAGAATAAACATTTGGATTAGTAAGATCCTCACTGCTTGTTAAGACAGTTACACTCACATTTTCAGAGTATTCTGCTTCCGAACCACTGTTATCAGTGACTTTTAAAGTTACGCTATAATCTCCCACTGCCATATAATTGTGGTATGGATCTTTTTCATTACTTATGTTTCCATCTCCAAAATGCCATTCATATTGAACAATAGCCCCTTCAGGATCACGTGCATCATTTGAAGTGTTAGCGAAATTAAATTCACTGCCACCCACTTGATTTTGCTCAATATTAAATGATGCTATTGGTACATCATTAACAGGAGTTATTACTACAGAAACCATCATGGAATCCATCACATGGGTTTCATGACCAGCATAAAGCATAGCTTCCGACTGCCCATAGTAGTCCTCTGCAGCTGTAATCATAATAACATGTTCACCAGGTGTATGGGTCACTTGTACTGCATCATGCATTGATTTACCCCAAACCATCATGTTTTTATCCATACCACCTACACCAGCGGCCATAGTCATGGTACTAAGAATTAACTCGTTATCTTCTAATAAAACAAATTGTTGAGTTGCACCTGTTTTAAATCCAGGCTCCGCCATTACCATGATATAAATTACTGCCTCTGAATAGTCTATTCCATCGCTTATTTGGTATGTTATCATATCCATACCATCAAAATTCAATGGAGCTACATAATATGGAGGGCCATCTATTTCGAGGTACTTAAAACTACCATAGACAGGATCTGTAATGTCTGTTACAAAAGCTTGTCCTGAATCATCATAGTCATTTGATGCCGCAAATGCCGCAATATCCAAGGTATTTATGACATCTCCAGAAACAACCATCATCGTATCATCATTTGCAACTGGTGGTTGATTTTTAATCATGAAATCTAATGAGTGAACCGCAGGTCCGTAATAAAAACCATCTAAACTGTTATTATTAATCATAGATATAAGACTAAATGACCCAGAGCCAGCACCTAGCTTACCTGTTTCAACTCCTACAGTTACTGTTTCATAGTTACCAGGTTCTACCATTCCATCAGTTTCAGACATAAAAAGAGGATTTTCTGCTACAGATATTCCAACATTATCAAATAATGCTCCCCAGCCCTCAACATAGTCCGCATCGGAAGAGAAGGCAAACGCAAATCTCACGTCAGTTTCTCCGGCAAGCATTGAAATATCAATAATAGATTTTTGGTATGAACCGTCGGCTATTAATGTACCATAATATGTCTCATCTATCATGCCAGCAAAACCACCATCGATAAATACAGCAATTAATAATTGATCATATCCATCTTCTACTAATGCTGCATAATCAAATTCCAAGAAAGCAGGTATGTATTCATTCCCTTCTGCATCAACTAAATTACTAAAGTCAAAAGAAGGAGTAATAGCATCTGTGAATGCATCATTTAAATATCCAGCCTGGAAATCACCTACAAAGAATACGAGATTATCTTGATTCTCAGGATCTGGCAAATTAAATAAATCCCAAAATTCACCAACTCCAGACAGATCTCTAACAATCCAATTAGCCAGTGTATAATTTGGATCATTTAGATCATCCATCCAAATTGTGATTGGTTCACCCATAACTGGAGTGCCCCCCCCTGTACCACCGCCATCATGATCAAATAAGCCTGGATCTACTTCAAGCTTAATACTTTCAGTATTATCATAATCACCCAAGTTCATTCCTTTAAGTCTTTCAATCACTCTATCACGTTTGAGTTTTTTATCTTTTACAATTGAAAGGATTGGCTCAAATGTTATAATTTCATTCAATGATTCATTCATTGCC
The DNA here is from genome assembly GCA_002348545.1 of Balneolaceae bacterium UBA2956. Lineage (GTDB taxonomy): Bacteria > Bacteroidota > Rhodothermia > Balneolales > Balneolaceae > UBA1275. The sequence continues at coordinate 43,188 of DEBM01000064.1, read as the reverse complement.
GGATCTTGCATTTGCAGCGACTGCATTACTTCAAAATAGAGCGGCACACTACTTTCATTAATTATATCAAAAGAACCAGTTACAACGTCACCCAAATTAACTTCGCCAGCGTCAGTAAATTCTTCAGACAGACGAATGGTTGGGAACTCAAGTGTTCTCCCATATAGTGGAATTGAGACATCTGTACCACTCGATAAGCTAAAAGCTAATTGACCAGTACTGTTTGAACTATCAGGATCAAAGTAACTCACTGTTGTACTAAATACACCGCCCGCTGCAATTACAGTATTGGTCGGATCAGCCCCAATTTTAAAGCCTGGAGCATCAGTAAATGCATAGCCAGAAATTGTCACAGACTCTGATGAATTATTCACAAAACCAACTTGCTGATCGGCAGATTCTTCAAAGAATAATCGATGATAACCAGAGAATAATTCATGTGATGGGATAATATCACCATCTTTCTCTGGATTTAGATTTGCGTGTGCATTTAATCTTTCACCCTCCCCAACCATCATATATTGATTGAAAGCATCACCATTAGCCAGAACTCTTGTCATAAGCTCAACACCTGATTCGTCAGGGAAATACGCTTTTGCTAGTGCAATTGCGCCTGTAACATGTGGCGAAGCCATCGAAGTACCGCTCATATATACATACTCATTATTGGGATAAGTTGACATGATATTAGAGCCAGGTGCAAATATGTCTACAGTATAGTTACCAAAATCAGTAAAAGAAGACGGTGTTTCATCTGCTGTACTACTAGCGACTGTTATTATGTTGGCCGAGTTGATATTATTTGGATAAGAGTAATACATCTGGTTATCTCTATTCAAACTAGAGTTGCCAGCTGAAACACTCCATACTGCTCCATGGCTTCCGTGGTCTTTTGCAAAAGCAGTCATTTCCATGACAAAAGCATTACTTGCTTCATCTACTATTGCTGATCCACCACCCCAGCTATGATTAATCGCTATGATCTCAACACCTTGATCAAGTAAAGTTGAGATATATTGAAATCCTTCTAAAATAGCTGCACTTGAACTACCACCAAATTCATCAAACATCATAACGTTAATGATCTTTACTTTTTGCGCAACACCAGAAACTCCTATCCCATTATTACCCACTGCACCTATCGTACCTGCAACATGAGTACCATGAAAACTTCCATCATTAATGAATCTGTTATCTTGGTAAACAGGAGCCCAGCCATGGAAATCATCAACAAAACCGTTTTGATCATCATCCACTCCATTAACTTCATCTGCTGAAATTAATCCGTCACCATTTAAATCTTCTCCTGAATTGACCCAAGCATTATGTGCTAAATCAGGGTGGCTAAAATCTACCCCGTCATCAAAAACAACAACAATTGCTGAATCTGATCCTGTTGCCAATTCCCATGCATCAAATACAGAGATATCTGCTCCCGGAGTTCCACCTCCTTCCCAAGTACCATCATTATAGAATGAGTATTGTTGATTAATACGTGGATCATTTACTGGATATTCTTCAATTACTATGTTATCAAAATTCGCTATGCTACCATTAGTACCTGCCGGTGCAAATCCACTCGTGCCGATCTGATAGAAAACACTATCACCAATGAAGCTTGCAGGTATGAAAAGCCAGATATATTCGTCATAAGGAGACATATCAAAAGCTGTATATCCATTATTCTTAGAGAAAATAACAAGTTCTTTATAACCGTAACGCATTAGATTTTCATAATCAAGCTTCATCCGATACAATTTAGTTGAATCTAAACCAGATAAATCAAGCATTGGCGACCTATATGCACCATAAAATTCAACATCTCCTTCTAAGTTTAGACCATAACTCAAATTCTCATTTGCAACATCCCATCCAAAACTACCAGCATCAGAATTGCTACCAGCAGTCCCTTCTCCCGTGGCTATAGCTACCCCTCTAGGTCCGGGAGCGACAGCTCTATTAAGAGAAACATTATCAATTATGAGGTCAGCATCATCACCAGCTACTTCAAAACCTAATTTCATGTTCTCCCAAACATAATTGATGTTAGTAGTAAGTTTGTATGTTTTCATTTCTCCATCAACAACCACGTCTCCTGGTCCGTTACCCCCAGGTCCATTAGAGGGCCAGTAACGATCCCAATTACCACCTACCTGACCTAAGAAAACATGGAAATTTTTGGATCCATTAGGACTCATCGCATCGAAAGTCAATTCCCAATCGCCACCTTCTGCGAGGGCAGCAATCTGGTCTGCTGAAAGCGATTGATATGCTTGTAACTCCCATGGATTACCGGCAGATTCAACAACGAATTTAAGTGAATCGTCAAAGGTAACAGTACCTCTGTCTCCTTCAACATTCCATAATGAATCACTGAACGAAAAATTTCCATTATGTACTATATTTTCTACTTCTACTTCTTTTGGCACATGTCTTAAAACGACATCATCAATATGTAAATCACTAGCATCTTTGGCCACTTCAAAACCCAATTTCATATTCTCCCAAGACCTGTCCACTTCTGTGGTTAGTGTATAAGTTTTCCATTCTCCGTCAACAGTTACAAGTCCGTCACCTTCAACAGACCAATAACGATCCCAACTACCGCCATTTTCACCTAAGAACACATGGAAAGTTTTATTTCCATCTGGGCTCATTGCTTTAAAACTTAACTCCCAGGTACCTCCCATTGTCAACCCATCTATCTGCATAGGAGATAGTATCTGAGCTACCTGAATGTCCCAGTGATTTCCTGTTTGATCAACACTAATCTTAAGAGTGTCTTCCATACTTATACTGCCAAAATTATCTTCCATATAAGTGTCCCACATTCGCCAATCATCATTCTGAAATAAGCGGTCAAAACCACCATTTAAAACCACATTTTCATTCTCTCCAGTTCTGTAGTGTACAGCTTGTTGCGCATAACCAGTAGCATTACTAAAGTCTTCACTATAAACTAATGGTAATTTACCGTCGGTGTGCTCAGTCAGTTTTGGCGACTCTAATGAAATAGTTGAGCCTGTAAAATTACCTTTTATAATTCTATCAACAGACACTTCAGATCCATCCATATTTGAATTAATCTGCTTAGCCTCTGTAATCTCATACTCACCTCTGCTAAAATAATAGTTTGGGAATGCTGAAACACCAGGCACACTGTTAAGTTGCTTTAGTACATTCTCATAATCTTTGACTTTAACTTTCCATTCTTCTGCACCGTCAAAAAGAATTTTTTTGGTGTCTTCCACACCATAACCACTTTTGATACTTTCAAGTCTAGCTTGATTAGAGACCTGTAGACCATTTAATTTAAATTTAGTTTCATCTACTTTTACAATAACACTATTTGCAACGACTTTACTGCCTTTGTATTCTACAATGTTCTGCGATACTTGTGCATTTATATTTGAAGAAGTAAATAGTAATGCGCATACTAAAAAAGAAAAAAAGAAACTTATTTGGTATATATTTTTCATAGCTGTGAATTGTATTTTAATGTGATAGAACATCAATTAAACAAAAAAAAATAAGATTGTAAAATATTGTTACTCAAATATTCATCTGGCAACTAATTATTCACAAAAACATAAATAATATGCTTAAGTACTACTTTTTCACTTTATTTTTAATTTTTTCATTGAATTCAAACGCTCAAAATATATCTGATCAAAAAATAATTTCGGCTAATTTTGATTTAGCAGAGCGTTTCACAACCCAAAAAATGGATAAACTGATCGGAACTACTACCGTTAGGCCAAGATGGATTGAAGATACCGATGATTTTTGGTATACCTATGAAACAGCTCAAGGTAAAGAGTGGTATTACGTGCATACTGATGAGCGCAGGCAGCGACCATTATTTAATCGTGAACGATTAGCTGGAGAACTTTCCGAAACGTTTAAACGCCCTTTTAATGCGACAGATTTAGACCTCAAAGGCTTTGATTATGATAACAATAAGGAACGCTTCAGTTTCCATGTCGATAGTATTGAATTTTTCTATGATGTGGATAATAACACCTTATTTAAAGGTGACTCCTTGAAGCCTGAAAAAAGAGAACCTTGGCAGACCTATTCACCAGATAGTACTTGGATTGCTTACGCAAAGAATCACAACCTATATGTGATGAGCGGTGACACTACAGATAGCACAGTGATACAACTTACTCAAGACGGTAAAAGGTGGTTTTCCTATCAATTTGACCAAAGTTCAACCGATACCACTGAAAAAATGAGAGCTAGGGTACGTTGGTTTGATGATGAAAAAAAATTATATGTTCAACGTACTGATTACCGGGAAGTTGAAGAACTTTGGGTAATCAATTATTTAAAAAAGCGACCCGAACTTGAAACTTACAAATATGCTATGCCAGGTGAAGAGGAAATCGGCATACAATACCTCGAGGTTTTTGATATTAATCAACAGACTAGAACTATCATTGACACAGAACGGTGGGAAGATCAAAATCTTAGTGCCGATCCAGGTAATTTAATTAAAGGCGACTTTCGAAAGAATAGTTCTGATTATTTATTCTTCACACGTCTGAACCGTTCCGCAAGTAAGGTTGAATTAGTTCGAGCGAATACCTCAACAGGTGAAACTGATATCATCTTTGGAGAAGAAAGTAAACCTTACTGGAATTGGCGTTTCATGGATGTTTCAATTATTGGAGAAGGGAAGGAATACATTTGGTGGAGTGAACGAACTGGTTGGGGACAATTTTACCGCTACAATTCAGATGGAGAGCTAAAAAATGAAATAACAAAGGGAAATTTTGTAGCTGGTAATATTGTAAAAATAGATACGGTGGCTCAGACTATGTATTTTACTGCCTTTGGTAAAGAAACTGGAGAGCATCCGTATTATCAACACTTATACAGCATACGTTTTGATGGAAGTCGCTTACAACATTTAAGTACTGAGTCTGGTAATCACCAGATTTTTGCTTCTGAAAAAGGAAATTATTTTGTTGATAATGTATCTACAGTCCATGAACCAACAAGATCGGTCCTACGGGATGGTTCTGGTAAAATAATCCTAAAATTGCAGGAAGTTAATATAGATCGTGCTACCAAATTGGGCTGGGAAGTACCTGAAATATTTACTGTTAAAGCTGCTGATGGTGCAACTGACTTATATGGTGTCATGTGGAAACCATTTGATTTTGATCCCAATAAGAAATACCCCATTATCTCTTATGTTTACCCAGGCCCCCAAACTGAGCCTTTTCCTATCACTTTTGGGGCTTCACGTCATCAAGCCTTAGCTCAAGTTGGTTTTATTGTCGTTGCATTCGGTAATCGTGGCGGTAGTCCTTTACGGAGTCGTTATTACCATACATATGGATATGGAGATCTACGAGATTACCCATTAGCTGATAATAGGTACGGATTGGAACAATTAATTAGTCAGCACGACTTCTTAGATGGATCTAGAGTTGGAATTTATGGACACTCTGGTGGTGGATTTATGTCTACTGCGGCCTTATTAACTCACCCCGATTTCTATAATGTTGCGGTATCATCTGCTGGAAATCATGATAATAATGTTTATAATCGATGGTGGAGTGAAACGCATAACGGGGTAACAGAAACCACAAAGGTAATCAAAGAGATGGGTGAAGATAGCGTGGAAATAGAAAAAACCCTAACTACCTTTGAAGGCCCAATAGAAACTAATGCAGCTCTAGCCAAAAATCTACAAGGGAAATTATTGCTAGTCCACGGAAACATTGACAATAATGTACATCCGGCTAATACCATACGATTAGTTGATGCGCTTGTCAAAGAAGGAAAACGTTTTGATATGATGATTTTACCTGGACGCCGACATGGATTTGGACCTTATCAACCATATTTCGAGCGAATGATGTGGTATTACTTCGCTGAACACTTGTTAGGTGATTATCATGGATCAACAATAAACTACAATATTCCAGAAGATTCAGACTAAATACTGTGATCCAAGTTCTGAAACAAGAAGTTGATTAAATATTTTAAATAAAGGCCAACGTTTATATAAGTTGGCCTTTTATCTGAACTACTTCAATAAAAGCATTTTATTCGAAAGCACAGCATCATTGAAACGAAGTTCGTACAAATAAACTCCACTTGCCAAGTTGGCAACTTCAAAACGTATAAAATACAACCCAGCTATTGGTTATACATTAATATAATTAACTCTGGTACTTCCCTTCCTAGCATGTTATATAACTCAAATTCGACATGACCTGCCACAGGTAAATTAAAATGAATTTGAAACTTTAGGCAAGATATTTTAGCCACACGCATCTTAAAGCCCTATATCGCCAGATAGTAAAATTGTACGATAGCTTCCTGTACAACTTGTGCATGCAGTGTCACAGGTATTAATAATCACAACAGAAATAAAGGAAAAAAATTATGATTGAATAAAATTTAAATCAAATTGATTTGATACTGATATTTAAAAATCGAATTATAAAATTTATTTGATGAATCTTTTAAGCAAAAATTAAATGATAGATTGATCAGCTAATTCTTATTTTTATCTAGTGTATTGATAGTGATATTGATATTGATAAGATACTAATTGTATGAACCCGATATTCTAATCATTGTCAATAAGAACATAATATTTAAATCAAAGATTATTTAATGTCTAAAATGACTTGTTGATTTATTTATCTAAACATCATAAAAGTCACTCTGAAGATTTGCAATACTTTTCAATGGTTTTTATTTACAATAATCATCCAATAGGAATAGTCTTAATGTAATGGCTCGTAAAAGCTTTGACATCCCCGATCAATATCATTCCTCGGTTATTCGCCAAGTGAAAGAGGCTACGAAAATAATCGACCCAACAAAAAAGAATCTTAAACCTACTTTATTGGATTTTGGCAAGGTACAGTTTTATATCCCACGATTTTTTGGCTTTTGTTACGGAGTAGAAAATGCAATTGATATTGCCTATAAAGCGTTACGTGAGCACCCAGATAAGGATATCTATCTCCTCAGTGAAATGATTCATAATCCGACGGTCAATGAAGATCTACTGAAAAAAGGTATGAAATTTCTTCAACATACAGATGGAAGCGAGTGCATTCCAATAGACTCTCTAAGCTCCGAAGATATCGTTATTGTACCCGCATTTGGTACAACCGTAGAAATCGAAGAGCAATTAAAAGATAAAGGAATTGATCCCTATGCCTTCAATACGACCTGCCCATTCGTAGAAAGAGTTTGGAAAAGAGGCGCTCAACTAGGAAAGAAAGATTATGCTTTGGTGGTTCACGGAAAACATAAACACGAGGAAACACGGGCTACTTTCTCACAGAGCTCCACCCACTCAAAAGTAGTTGTAGTACTAAATCCTAAAGAAGCTCAAATCCTAGCTGAATGTATGCTTGGTGAACGACCAAAAAAAGACTTTGAACACTATTTTGGCCATAAATGTACTCCTGGATTTGATCCCAAAAAGGACCTACAGCGTTTTGGGGTTATAAACCAGACCACTATGCTTGCGACCGAAACGCAAGAGGTCATGGATATTTTAAAAAAGGCGACCCTTCAATTGTTTAGCTCGTCAGATATTCAGCAGCATTTTGCAAAGACCAGTGACACCTTATGTTATGCAACCAACGAAAATCAAACCGCTACCATTGCACTTTCGAAAACCGACGCCGATTTAGCTTTTGTTGTTGGCGGGTATAACTCTTCTAACACTATGCATTTGGTTGAAATTCTGGAACATGTATTTCCAACCTATCATATTCGTGATGCTGATGAAATCATTGATGAAAGTCAAGTACGACACTTCAATCAATGGGAAAAGAAAATACTTGAAACAGAAAACTGGCTAGACCGCTCACGGGCCCCACTTAAGATTGCTCTAACCTCAGGAGCATCGTGCCCGGACTCACTAGTGGATGAAGTTCTGATGCGCCTACTGAAATTTTTCCCAGGCCATCATGATATCGAGAAAATATTAGCACCTTTTGAAGCTACAAACTTGGTTTAGTCGACTATTCTATACCAATCTCATTCAATAATCAACTTTACATAATTTTGCTTATTGATCGATTAAATTGAAAAAGCTAACCACGCTAGGACGGAAACTTTTTATTTCTATGGCTAGATTTTCATTAACTAGACGTATTTCTGGGGTTACAATTCCAGTGGTATTATTTCGAATATTCTCATAATCAACAAATGCCTCAAATGGTCTGACTTTTTCGGCTTCGATGTATTGTTCGATAGGCACGCGATACTGAACCGTGACGGTAGAAGGGGAGAAGTTAAACCGTTGATTTCTAGGAGCATTTTCGAGGTTGAGCACCAGTGTAAGTTCACCCTCAGTATATTCAGTCACCATTTCATGATAACTTACTAGATTCTGATCGAAGCTAATAGCAGGGTCAGAGGAGATGATAGGAAGTTGCAGCATGACATTTTCCCGGATATTATCTAGTTGAATTGAATAATCAATAATCCAAGCTTCTAAATTTTCCAATTTAGACACTGCTCCAGACACCCAAATACTATCTGGCTCCAAATAACCTTTCCCAACTCTGTCATAGCGTTCGGCGTAGTTTAAGGTAGGCTCCCAAACCAGCGGTAGTTTTTTTCTTATCATGGGCTCGAGATTCAAAAGTAGACGAATAGGTTGTACGTTTAAAACCGACACATCTTGCTCTGGGGCGAAGCGTTGCCTAAGCTGAGAAAACACATCAACCTCTCCAGGACTGATATCTACGGGAACAGCAGGCGGATTATTTTTAAGGCTAATTAGCTTCCAACCTTCCCCACTTATTTCGGCTACTATCGTTTCAGGGATAGCATCTACCAAAGCCATTCCTTTTGGTACAGAGCCAACTTCTATAGGAAGTTCCAATTCTATATTGTACGATCCATTTAAGTTAACCACCATCCAAAAGGTCATGGCAAATACATATGAAACGACAAATACTGTTATTTTTTCCTTACGCGATGTATACGATACTCCATTCTCCTTTCGCAATCCAATCAAAGCCGTATCAATAGCCCGTACTGCCTTTAAAAAGGGGCTAAAAATAGTATTTAAGGTATTTCTTTGATACGGTTGTTTCATCGCTATCTAATTTGACTAAATATACTTTGGCCAATACCTATTTCCAACCGTAGACTTCGTTGCAACGAAAACTTACTTAGCTACTACTTTAAGTTCTTGTACCACATTATGATCCACCGCATCATTCAACCGCTTGGCAATTTGAAACCTGTTAGCATGAATTTCATGTCGCCACACGGCATTCATAACAACACATGTTAGTATACCGCCTTGAAAATACACATCGTGGACTTCTTCGGCTATTTTTGGCCCAACAACTTCTGCCCACTTAGCAAGCACCATTCCCTGTCGTAATTTCTTCTGATGTGGATAGCGATCCAAAAACTGCTTTAATACTTCTGATAATGATGGTGGCTTGTCAAAACGCATAGTAAATCAACTTACTTAGTTTCGGCTACATTTCCATCCTTAATTGTAATACACATATGGTTGGGGTCATCAAAATCTACAAAATCACTAAAAGCCACAGGATGCGCAGCCGTAATAAAGCTCTGTCCTTGATGTGCTTTCAAATGCTCAAGTAAAATCCGCACTCGTTCCCCATCCAAGTCACCAAACACATCGTCCAAAACCAACAGTGGAGCGTCCTCCAATTCCTTTGAATAATAATCCAGCTGCCCTAACTTTAAAGCAAGCGCAAACAAACGATGCTGACCTTGTGAGCCATATCGGCGCAACTCTACCTCATCCAAATAAAATACAATTTCGTCTCTGTGAGGCCCGACTAGGCTTTGTCCACGCTCCAATTCCTTATCAAATTGCTCATCCAAAGCCTCTTTAAAGCATTTTTCGATCCGCTCCACTCGGGTTAATGCAGTTGGCGAGTCAGCCTCTTTATTTTCGCTTTCCTCATCTGAAACTGCTTTGGCCTCTGTATTTCCATCCCATCGAGTCACCATAGCATCATAGCGCATGCCTAATTGCATCTCTAGACCTGATATCTCGGTGAAATTGAACTGCACTAAACGCTCAAGTTCATCAATAACACTCACTCGTTTATCCATGATTTTAGCACCGATACGAACTAATTGCTCATCCCAAGGCTCCAAGTAATTTCGCATAAGGACCTTATCTACTCGAAAGGATCTTCCTTCGGCATACATTTGGAGTAATTTATTTCGCTGACGTCGAACCTGCCTATATTCCATTAAATTTCTCAAATACGATCTAGACAACTGGCTAATAAAGGCATCAATAAACAGCCGCCTTTCTACTGGCCCACCTTTGGTTAGCTGCTCATCTTGCGGACTCAATACTACCATAGGCACCATTCCTATCAGATCAGAAAGCCTATCCAATGGTCCTTCATTCACGAATATTTTCTTTCCTTCTCCTCTCGAATAACTTAACGCTAACTGAAATTGTGCCCTTATTTGACCTTGAAAGTGCCCGCGAAGTAAGAATGATTTAGTATCCTGCTTGACCACATGAGTGTCTGAGTTAGTGACAAAACTTCGTGACATGCAGAGGTAATGAATAGCATCTACAATAGAGGTCTTTCCTGCACCATTTGGGCCTATAAGAACGTTTATATAAGGCGCCCAAACGACCTTGGTATGCGTATGATTACGGAAATGAATTAGTTCTATTTCATGAATACGCATTAGCTCACCCGATTATTTAATCAGAGTCATTCTGCGAGTAAACAAACCTTCTCCAGAGAGCTGTTCAAGTCTATAAAAATAGATGCCTGAAGGTAACTGTTCTGCATTAAAAGCTATATGATGCCATCCTGCCTCCCGTTTACCTTCCGCTAGCAAAGAGACCGGATGACCTAATATAGTATAGACTGAAAGACGAATGTATTCAGGGTGAGTTAACTCAAAAGAAATGGTCGTACTTGGATTAAAAGGATTTGGATAGTTTTGATGTAGGCGAATTTTTTTTTGGCCCTGGCTAAGCTCTTGTTGTCTGATATACTCATGCGTAACAGCCTGTCCCCCAAAATAAACTCTGCCCACCAGGGTAGAATCATGTACAAAAGGATTTCTGTTCCCCTGTGCCTGCTCAGCTCCTAAGCTCCGGTTCCATTCCGCCTCATCCACTGGATCAAGTTTATGCCAATCATACAGTACATCTTTCATTTCATTAAAAAAAGAACCATCGTCTTTTACTACTGCCCTGTTTTGGTAGACCGACCAAAAATAAAAAATAGCTCTAGCAACATTACCCTTAAAATCCTCCCGCGGCTCGAAGGCCCTACCATTATCCAATTCACTGTATAAATCAATATTTGACGAGGGTATTCCACTAGATTCATTCGACAAATAAAACCATTTATCGGTTTGGTTGTCTGGTATTTCATCGAAGGGATGGTTAGAACGAGCTGAATTAGCTTCAATTCTAGTTGGAAATATATGATGGATATCTCCCCGCATTGGCTCATTTTTATTAAATAATCCTTGTGGCCAAACATGCTCGGTGTTAATCCCTTTGTTGAATGCATCTGTACGATTATTACTAGTAATAGTATATCCAGTATATACCCCTATAATTTGGCCGTTTTTTTTATCAATACTACTATACATCTGATCTCTGGCGCCGTTGTATCCTAATGGTTTGCTCACTGAATACTCCTGAAATATGTATTGCAGCAAATTTTCACCAGTTAGGTTGGGCGCTATGTATTCCTGCGGACGTTGCTGAGCTTGCAGTGAACAAAGACTTAGCCAATACGCTAGAAAAAAAATTATACTCAATGTAACACGCATGCTAAACGTCTAAAGTCCAAATGCGTCATGACCAAGAAACAGCGCCGAATCTCCGAGTTCCTCCTCGATGCGAATGAGCTGATTGTACTTTGCAATTCGATCGGTTCGTGACATTGATCCCGTTTTAATCTGCCCAGCGTTGGTGGCCACCGATAAATCCGCAATGGTAACGTCTTCGGTTTCGCCCGAACGATGTGAAATAACGGCCGTATACGAATTCTTATGGGCCATTTCAATGGCATCTAAGGTTTCGGTTAGCGTTCCAATCTGGTTCACTTTAATCAAAATAGAATTGGCAATATCCCTCTCAATTCCACGCGATAATCGCTCAGTGTTGGTTACGAACAAATCATCTCCTACCAATTGGACTTTATCTCCAACAGCCTCAGTAAGTTTTTTCCATGCTTCCCAGTCATCTTCAGCCATTCCATCTTCAATGGAAATAATGGGATATTTGTCCACCCAATTACTCCAAAAATCAACCATCGCATCTGTGTCTTTTTTTGAGCCATCACTCCATTTAAATTCATACAAGCCCGTTTCTGTATTATAAAACTCAGAAGTAGCCGGGTCCAAAGCAATTAACACATCATCCTTTGGGACATACCCTGCTTTTTCAATGGCTTGCACAATTACTTCTAAGGCCTCTTCATTCGATTTAAGATTTGGCGCAAATCCACCTTCATCTCCCACAGCGGTACTATATCCTTTAGCTGCCAATACTTTCTTAAGCGTATGAAAAATTTCAGCTCCCATTTGTAATGAATGCGAGAATGACTCAGCGCCTGCAGGCATAATCATAAACTCCTGTAAATCCACACTGTTATCTGCATGCGAGCCTCCATTTATTATATTCATCATAGGTAACGGTAAAACTTTTGCATTAACTCCTCCAACATATCTCCAAAGTGGTAATCCCACTTCATTAGCAGCAGCTTTTGCTAGAGCAATTGATACACCTAAAATAGCGTTGGCTCCGAGCTTAGCTTTATTGGTCGTTCCGTCTAATTCGATAAGTAAAACATCCAGCTCGGTTTGATTAAAAACAGGCAACCCTTGAAGTTCTTCAGCTATAATTGTATTAACATTTTCAACCGCTTGTGCTACTCCCTTCCCTAAAAATACTTCCGAATCTCCATCACGTAACTCAACAGCTTCAAACTCACCAGTAGAGGCACCAGAGGGTACAGCAGCACGTCCCATGTTTCCAGTATCCAGTATAACATCCACCTCTACTGTGGGATTTCCTCGCGAATCAATAATCTGGCGTGCTACAATATCTTCAATAAAACTCATAATAACTCCTTTGATTGGTTCGATAAGTGTATCCTTGAAGGTACTAGGATTTACTCTTAGCATAAAGCATGAATGCGAATAGTTTTCGTACCTTAACACGCATACTCTCAAAAATCTCTAATTTTAGTAAAAATAAGAATTTTTATGTCTTTTCATCCTTGGATTATTCTTTTTGACATTGACGGAACCCTTCTAACAGTAAACCACACCTTCAACCGCGCCTTGATCCGTGGCATCATAGATGAGCTAAACATTGACTACCCCGATATGGAAAAGGACTCCTTTTCTGGGAGAACGGATTTCGATATTATATCATCCTTTTTAGTCAATCACGATAATAAAAAAGAGTTATACCCACAGTTTAAAGCATCATATCTAACGCGTTTGTCTGAGCAAATTAAACCACATCATTTACTTCGGCATAGCCATGTAGATGAAGCTTTGGAATACTTCTCAAGTCCCACTTTCATCAGAGGACTACTCACTGGAAACTACCCAGATGCCGCAGCAGTAAAATTATGCGCTGCAAATATCCGTCAAGAATTTAGTTTTGGTGCTTTTGGTGAATTTCACTCCGACCGAAACATGCTTCCTAATCTTGCTCTCAAGCATATTCAGGACACTCTGGACATCACGCCCAATCCTCATCGTTTCCTTATCATTGGGGACACTCCACGAGATATAATATGTGCAAAAAATGCCTGCATGAAGAGTGTGGCGGTCACAACAGGAAAATTTTCCCAGGAAGAATTAGCTGAATATGAACCCGATCTTATAATCGATTCGCTTGCTCATCCAGCAGACTGGTTTGAAATCATTGCTTCTAGTTAATGTACACAAAGTTGCTGGCTAAGAGACGATTTAATCCCGAGCCCACATTCTACCAAATACAAAGGTTATTTGAACAGAACCTAAAAAATTTACAGGATCATTAGAACGCTCGAACGCATCTGGTATTTGATCTTGATTCACATCGATGATAACCCCATTAACGCGAGAGGGTTTAAATGGCTCCATAATTTGTATCTCGGTAGGCATGTAGTAAAAGGTATAGCCAAACTGAAAACTCTGAAGCTGTGCAAAATTATGTCCAAAATCGATTCCTAAGACCCACTCGCCCATCATTGCCAGAGATGTTTCGAGCTCATTCCACCCTTCAAAAACATCATTAACTGGCTCAAAGCCTACAAACTCATTCAAATTTGCTTCACGAAACCCATTATCATTATAATCTTGAAAATAGGGCAAAACAAACATCATAGCGCCACCTAAGCTAACTGAACTATGCACCCGAAAATTATCGGTGATTTGATTGGGGTAAAACCGCTTCTTGAGCCCAAGTGTGAAAGGTGCACTTAAAATACGCTTGTATTTACTTGGAACCACACGATTACCAAAATAATAGTCAATGTATGTTTGCTCACTTGGGTCTCGCACTCCACTTAAACTGATACTTATCAAAGCTTCGGTATATGGCCGTATTGAACGTCGGTATTGCGCGCCTAGTTGAAGTCCAAAATCATTCAACCCAATTCTAAATCCTAATCCCGAGCGGTAGCCTTCATCAAAAAGATTACGAGAAATATTTATATCCACCAGTTCAGGTTCACCAAATAGATATACCTGCTCATTTTCATTGGCTTGGCTTTGAGCGAATGTTTGTTGTGGGGTAAATACACTTAACCAAAATCCAGTAACAAACACAAATGACACCCAGGTAAAGGTGGTAAATAGACGTATACTAACTATTAATCTTGCCGTTGACATTTCTAAAATTAGTGTTAAATGGTAATTTGATGGCTAAATAAATACATGTTTTGTTTTTTGTGTGTATTAAAAGAACTCATTTTATAAAGTAATAGTTTAAACGATCAAAGAATAAACGAAAAAAATAGAATTTTTTGTTGCCTTAAATACAGAACATGTTATTTTCATTCGATAGATAGACAAAAAACATTAATTGCTTTATTTTATACTGCAATTGAATTATCCTATGCCATTGAAATAAATACAGTTTTAGCGTATTGTCTTACAGTAAACCCAGTGGAATGAATTCACACTCTACCTTTCTTATTTATGGCCCATCAGCAACTTTGCTCCGGATGGCTTTGAAATTGTTTGATGTGCATAAACCTAAGTTTTTACACACTCGCAGCTTTAATGAACTCAAGCATACCCAATACGTAGCGGTCTACGAGGAATATGAAAAAAAAATTAACTCCAGTGTAACCCTGACATGCATTGTGGAAAGCAACCCCAAGCAAACCAAGATCATCTTAAAAAAAACGGGCGGTCGAATGGGTTTTAGAGGGAGCTCATTATCCGAAGAACAAAGCATGGAATCCCTTGTTACTGATTTCATATTTGATTTCGGAAAACGCTATGGTTTAACCGTACAAGAAGAACGTATTTCAGACGCTATCGGCGACGAATAATGCAAGATAAGTCATGGACGGTGCTCGGTATATTAGACTGGGGTACCGTATACTTTAAACAGAAAGGGGTTCGTAATCCGCGGTTTAGTATAGAGTGGTTGTTATCTCATGTGTTAAAAGTAAAACGCTTGGATCTGTATCTACTCTTTGAACGCCCTCTTCATACGACTGAATTAAAACTCCTTCGAGCAATGGTTCAACGGCGAGGTAAACACGAGCCTTTACAATACATAACTGGTAACGTAGATTTTTTTGGAATCGAACTCACGGTGGTTTCAGGGGTTTTAATCCCAAGACCGGAAACCGAAGAACTTGTAGAATACATTTTAGCCTCCCATGACAAGGATACACCTAAAAGACTAATAGACATAGGAACAGGTTCGGGATGCATCGCATTAGCCATAAAAAAAGAACGTCCTAACTGGGAAGTATGGGCAACCGACATTTCTAAATTCGCTCTGCATGTCGCCCAGAAGAATGAAAAAGAACTCGGATTACAGGTGCATACGTTTCAGGATGATGTATTTGCCCCAAAGCTATTACGGCATTATCCTGAGCTTAAACAATCATTTGATATATTAGTCTCTAATCCTCCCTATATACTCAGAGATGAACGGAAAGCTTTAGAACGAGAGGTGCGCGAGTTCGAGCCCGAGCTAGCTTTATTTTGTAGCTCTACTCATCATATGTACTCAGCACTTATTAAACAATCTAAAGCGCTACTAAAACCACTTCAGTCACAAATGTATTTTGAAGTTCACGAAAACTATGCCGATGAAGTTCAGTACCTTTCTGAAGAGCATGGATTTAGTGCAGAAATTCGGCTGGATTTAGCAGGTAGAGATCGGTTCGTTATCTGCACCCATAATCAATCGTAAAGCGAGCCAAGCTGGCAGGCTTATTTAATTAAATCATAAACTTCACTAAGCGCCTTAAATTATTCTCTAGCAAAAGACTTAAAAAAAATTTCATGATTTGCAGAATAATGTGGATAACTTGTTAGAAAGTACTCGAAAAAAATATGGTCTTATCTAAAACTTTGAAAATAACCTTGTTAAGGCAATGTTATACCAATATAACCTATCTTGCTAAGTCTATGTCTGACCTCTCATAAATATTGTTTTATATGACTTTATGGCTAATTACAAAGTGTGGATAACTTCAAAATTAGCCAAACTATTATGTTTGACAAGTAGATAAATTATCATCATTTTCAGCTTAAGAAAAATTAACATTCCATACTCAAATATGTTGATAACTATACAAGATAACGCGTTGGTTTATAGGTAATATGGATTTATTGATGTATATAATGTGTAGGAGGTCATAAGCATTGCAAACTGAAACAGCAGAGGTAACCTGGGAAAAGTGTCTTAATATAATTAAAGACAATATAAGCTATCAAAAGTACAAGTCTTGGTTCGAACCCATTCGTGCTATCAGTCTATCAGAAAATACCCTAACGATTCAAGTTCCTAGTCAATTTTGGTACGAGTGGCTCGAAGAGCATTACTATACTATGCTACGGTCAACCTTATCTAAAGTGATGGGTGAAAACGGAAAACTTGAGTATTCTGTTGTACTGGAGAAGTCTGATCAATATGAACATAATAAATCAGTCCGACTACCTCAACGACCTATGCCTCCAGTTCAGGTACAACATATACAGAGTTATCCTGACTACTCCCCTGACCGCATAGAAAATCCCTTTGTCATCCCTGGGATTAGAAAAACCAAAATAGATTCCAATTTGAATAGATCCTATGTCTTCGAGCGTTACATAGAAGGTGACTGCAATCGTCTAGCTCGTTCTGCCGCTATGGCTATTTCCGATAACCCTGGAACTAACTCATTCAATCCCTTTTTTATTTACGGACCTACTGGTCTAGGAAAAACCCATTTGGTACAGAGTATAGGTAATCGAATTAAGCACAAATATGGAGACGAAAAATCGGTTCTCTATATTTCTTCTGAAGCATTTACCAATGAATTTGTACATGCGATTCGTAACAATCGTGCCAGCGAATTTTCTATGTTTTACCGCAATATTGATGTGCTTATTGTAGATGACATCCAATTTTTTAGCGGTAAAGAAAAAACACAAGAAGAATTCTTTCATATTTTTAATGCGCTCCATCAAGATGGCAAGCAGATCATCTTAAGTAGTGATCGCGCCCCAAAAGACGTACCTGATATTGAGGAGCGACTTATATCTAGATTTAGTTGGGGACTAAGTGCTGACCTTCAAATGCCGGAGTACGAAACGCGCTATGCCATACTAGAGCGTAAGGCAAATGACAATGGTATTGAGATTCCTGGAAATATACTAGAATTTATTGCCCACAATTTTAAATCTAATGTTCGTGATCTAGAAGGAGCCATTATCAAGCTACTAGCCCACGCCTCTCTTCAGAATCTTGATGAAATTGATTTAGCCATGGCTAAGCGAGTACTTAAAGATATGGTTAAGGATTCACACACACAGATTTCAATAGAATCCATACAAAATTACGTTTGTGACTACTTCGGAATTGACACCAATAAAGTACGTGAGAAAACCAGAAAGCAGGAAATTGTAGAAGCAAGACAAATAGCCATGTACCTGTCGAAACGTTTCACAAAATCAAGTCTTAAAACCATTGGCTTACACTTTGGAGGACGGGATCATTCTACGGTAATTCATGCTATTTCTACCGTGGAAGAGCGAATGACAACCAGCTCAAAACATAAACGTATTATAGAGGAGCTACACCAACGAATCGAGGTTGCCAGTCTGTAACGATAACGTTCAGATGCCACGAAGAATTTAAACCAATGCTACGGGTCATGGTGCATACTGATATTCTTACTCTTAAAGCCTTACGCTATCATGCTTTTCATGGAGTGCATGAAATCGAACGTGAGCAAGGTAATACCTTCGAAGTGGATGTAACATTCCATGCAGGGCTACGGCAGGCTGGTGAAAGCGACCAATTAAATCTAACCGTAGACTATGAAAAAGCCGAAAAAATCGTTAGCGGCGTTATGTTCGGCACCCCCGTTAACTTAATCGAAAAGCTTTGCATGGACATTGGGGAGCAACTAATGAACACCTTTCTACTAATTTATGCAGTTCAAGTAGTAATTCGAAAACTTGACCCGCCTATTAAGGTCCCAGCCGCTTATTCCGAAATAAGCATGCAGTGGCAACGGCCTAGTGAGTAAAAGAAGTAAACATAGTACTAAGGATAGATTTCATACAGAACCGCAATCGGTTTACCCAAAATTCAATGAGTCAGGGCAAACCGTATATATCGCTATAGGATCTAATCAAGGCGATTCCACCGCACACTTAATGCAAGCTCGATCATTTCTACAAAAAATTAGTACCTCGCCTATACATGCTTCCCGAGTCTATCAGACTGAACCAATTGGTCTTTCCGAAACCGATTTTCTAAACGCGGTCATATGTATACATTGGAAAGGCAATCCCGAGGCACTGCTTGACCGGTTAAAAGAACAGGAAGGGATACAAGGTCGCCCCTCTCGCTATCCCAAATGGACTTCCAGAACCTTGGATTTAGATATCATTGATTTTGGTGGGCTCATTCTAAAATACGATTACCTGCAGCTCCCTCATCCAGGCACCGCAGAGCGATTATTTGTCCTACTACCGCTTAACGATTTAGCTCCCGAATGGTCTGACCCAGTGACAAAAAAAAATATTTCAGAACTTATAAATGAAGCTCCAAAAATGAGGATTGAATTAGGTGCATGGCAATGGGAATAGTGTTAGTTTATGACATGCATGTTGAACCACAATTTATTGCAATAGAGGGTGTCATAGGGGTGGGAAAAACTACCCTTGCACAAATGCTAGCAGAGCGCCGTCAAGCTAGATTGGTACTCGAAGAATTCGAAGATAACCCCTTTTTACCTAAGTTTTACGAGGATAGAAAACGCTACGGATTTCAAACACAGTTAGCATTTCTTGCCAGCCGTTTTCGCCAACAACAGAATATGATGAGCCAAGATCTTTTTCATACCATGACAGTTTCAGACTATATTTTTGAAAAAGATCGAATCTTTGCGCGCTTGAACCTAGATTCTGACGAATTGGCTCTTTATGATTCTATTTTTTCCATAATGACGGGTATTGCCGCCAAAGCTGATTTAGTCGTCTTTTTACAGTCATCGGTAGAACGACTCATGCAAAACATAGGTCAAAGAGGCAGAGAGTATGAACAGCACATTACACCGGAATACATTAGAGATTTAAATGAGGCGTACAATCATTTTTTTTATCATTACCAACGAAGCCCAGTAGTATTCATTAATGTAAATGATGTAGATTTCGTACAAACCCCCGAGCATCTTTTGTATATTGAAGAACAATTATTTGAGCACCCTATAGTAGATAATATGCACATACACTTATCATAAAATTGAGAATTAACGCCGTTTATGACATTTAAGCTGTTACTATTTTTCTTTTTAATTTGGGTTTTCTTACGATTTATGAGAAGAATATTTTTGCCCTTTACTATTTTTCACAAAGTCGTTAAGAATACCCGGAACCAACATCCCTTTAGTAATAACTCATTTTCAGGGAGTGGAGAGCAAAAAAAAGATTTTTCTGCTATTCAAGATGCAGAATTCGAGGATTTAAGTGAATCAGAACCATCTACTAGAAATAAGGATTCTAATATGGGAAAATCCAAATAAACCACTAAAAATAACTAATAGCATAACCATAAATCGACCCTAAACAAGGATTGACATGAATATCGAAGAAAAACTAAGCCACGGCTTTGAATTACTCCAAGAAAAAGACATCGACCACAGCTTAGATATAGCTAGAGAGGTCCAAAGAGAAGCGCCTGATACCCCAGAAGGATACTACCTTGAAGCACTTATCATGCAACAGCTAAATCAAATGGATATTAGTTTTTCATGCATAGAAAAAGCCATTGACCGATCCGACAATAACGGAGTTTATTTCAATCTAAGAGGTCATATTCACATGATGAAAGAAGAGCTAAAAAATGCAGAATTAGATTTTGATGCGGCCATCGAACATAGTGATCTTGCTGCGGCTCATCGGAATAAAGTGATGATTATGTTGATGACTGACCGCGGATCAGATGCCGTAAATTATTTAATAGAGCGAATAAGAGCCGACCCCAGAGATTCCGAAAATTGGATACTTATGGGAGATATGATCATGAAAGGCGGACAAAGTGATAAGGCTCGAACTTATTACGAGCAAGCACTTAATATTGATCCTGATAATGAATATGCCCAACGGCAATTGGAAGAAATAAATGGATAAGCTATTATCCGTATTTAGGGGTGAGCTTTCTTAAGAAAGTTATTTCCTAGGGATACAATCTTTTACATGAGCATGTATACTTTGGCAGTTTACTTGCCGTCTTATTATGTAAAACCTTAATTATAAGACAATGTATAACCAAATTACTCTCACAACTTACTTTTCTTTCCATAAACGTTTTTTTAATAGCCTTTTTAGTTTATTTCTAGTCTGTAGCTCAGCTTTATTTGCCCAAGAATAGGACTCAAATAAATGCATTAATTGAAAAGAATATTATAGCCCGATTAAGAAGTGAAAGGAAGGTTAGTGGATATGAAATTTTGGCGAGATGCAGTGCAAAAAGTTCACAAAGAAAACCTGGAAGCAAGGCCTTCGCAAAAAGTGCCTGAAGCAATGTAGAGTGTGATGAAAAAAAGAATGAAACTATTAAACAAGAAATGATTAGCGCTAATAGAGCTATAATCAGTTCCTTTCAAAATGATCGTATGATCATACTATTCGAAGTATTAAACGACGAGCAATATCGTGACTATTTAGATCAGCGTTTGTTGATTCATAAAGACATTAAAAACAGATATTTCAAATTATAATCGCATTGATCCAAGCAGCATTACAGTTTCTATTAATAAAACGGTATATTTATTTTATTATAGCTCACGTGGCGGAATTGGTAGACGCGCACGCTTGAGGGGCGTGTGGGAGAAATCCCGTGATGGTTCGACTCCATTCGTGAGCACTTGATAATTTTTCTAAGTAACATAATTACAGTTATTTATATTTTTTAATTTGTAGAAACTGTACAAGTTTTGTTTAACTTATCTATTATTAAGAGTATTTAATCAATATATCAAGAGATTAGCAGTTAAGTTAATTTTTACTCATCTGTTCCTTTAATAACCTTTGTATTGTCTCCCAATCTAAAGTGTATTTAAGTCCACCATTACTATACTTCTCTACTAGCTTTAAGGATTCCTCTGCACCTTCATAGATGCCTTGTCTATAACCACTAGATAACCCTTCATTCTTACCAATGATATAGCCTACAAATAGAGCTATACTACTTATTAATAATATTGATACTTCCATATTTGATCCATTTGTTTCAACTATCTTTGGCCCCTAATGGTCAAAGATGTGGTAAGTGGGTTAGTTTGTTTAATTCCGCTATTTCACTCCTTAAAAGAAACATAACGTACACGGAATAAATCCGCTCAGTGCATATTTATATTATTAAAGGAACGTTTTACCGCTTTTTTTTACTTTAATTAAATGAATTGTTGACGGTAATTTTCTAAACACTGTTAGGAATGAAAACGAATCTTTTAAGACTTTTTTTAACGCTCAATATTATTGTGGGTATAGGGCATTCAACAACAGCCACTAATGTTCAAAAAGAAAGTTTATCGGGTACTAAACTTTCTACTTTATCAACCGAATTAATTACTCATATGACAAATAAATCTATTTCTGATTCTCTTGAAATGGCTACCTTTGGTGCTGGCTGCTTTTGGTGTGTAGAAGCCATATATGAACTGGTAGAAGGCATCATTCATGTAGAATCAGGTTACTCTGGTGGATATTTAAAAGACCCTACCTATAAAGAAGTGATTACCGGAAAAACTGGTCACGCAGAAGTGGCACGTATTCATTTCAACCCTAAAGTAATCAGCTATGATGAGTTACTTCAAATTCTGTGGCATACCCACAATCCTACAACCTTGAATAGACAGGGCAATGATGTGGGAACTCAATATCGAAGTGTGATTTACTATCATAACGAGGAGCAAAAAGCTATTGCAGAAACCTCTAAGAAAACTGTAGATGCAACTGATCTATGGGAAGATCCAATAGTAACTACCATTGAGCCTCTCATTAATTATTATGTGGCGGAAAATTATCACCAAGATTACTTTGAGAATAATTCTACAGCAGGTTATTGCTCTTTCGTAATTGCACCCAAAGTTCAAAAATTCAAAAAAGATTTTATTCACTTGTTAAAAGAAAACAACTCATAATAAAGTCAAGAGGCCAAAACATTACACATAAACTCAAAACTGTTCATAAATATATATCATGAAAAAAATATTCACATCTTTATTACCTATAGTTGCGCTTACCGTACTAATCAGTTTAGACTCTGCCACTTCCTATGCCCAAGAACGAAGAGAAGGGGTTCGTGTCAGTCCAAATGCGTCAGTTTCACAAAATATTGGAGCAACAATAGTGGATGTTACCTATGGGCGTCCAGGACTTAAAGGACGAAGCTTAGAAAGTCTGGCTCCTGCTGGTAAAGTATGGAGAACTGGTGCGAATGAATCAGCTGCCATTACATTTTCTACAGATGTTATGTTTGGAGGAAAAATGGTAGAAGCCGGGACCTATTCACTCTACACCATTCCTGGTAATAACTGGACCATTATTATAAATGGTAAATTGAGCTGGGGTACCCAATACGATGAAAGCGCAGATATAATTCGCGTACCTGCAGCAGTCACCACTACAGAAGCTACAGAGATGGAATGGTTTGGTATCTATTTTGATACCCTAAGCGAAACCAAAGTTCATTTAAATTTACACTGGGGAACTACATTAATAGCCATTCCAATTACCATTGAGTAAAAGGACACCTCTATCAGAAAAAAATTGGACTACTCTCCTTTTTTGTATCTTTAAGCAGACTTTTTAGTCTGCTTTTTTTGTGCCTATAACCAAGAAAATTCTATAATGTCCTCTCAAAATAAAACTAAAAGCTTATTTAGCTTAGCAAGTTCATTTAGTCATTGGTCTTTATTTTTGCTTTTACTTTTTTGCAACTCCATGTTATCCGCGCAATTTGCACCAAACCTAGATAATCGCTTTCCTTTTTCTCATAAGTCTTTAGATCGCATAGATGTAATAATAGATCAAGATTCTTTGGATATTATATTGCAAGATGGAAATGAACTAAGTGATTATGAATTCCCTGCTACCTTTATCTATACCTACCGAAATAACAACAGTAAGATTGTATTAATAGATACTGTAACCCAAATAGGCTTTAGACTTCGGGGTAATACCTCCCGAAATTCTGCCAAAAAATCATTTAAAATATCTTTTAACACCTTCCATGCTGGACGACAATACAAAGGTCTAGACAAAATGAACCTTAATGGTGAACATAATGATCCCACGATAATGCGTGCTTTACTCAGCTGGGAGCTAATGCGTAAGATCGACTTACCAGCTCCATTAGCCAATCCAGTTGAATTGTTTATTAATCAAAAGTACAAAGGACTCTACATCAATGTAGAGCATATAGACGATGAATTCGTACAGCATCGCTTTGGCAGTAAAGCGGGAAACCTATACAAGAATTTATATCCTGCCGACCTGAACTATCGTGGCTCCAATCCGGACTCCTACAAATTTAGCCCATCTTGGACCGACCGACGCACCTATGAACTAAAAACTAACACCCAGGAAGATGACTATAGTGACCTCACAACCTTAATCGGGGTGTTAAAACATACTCCAACTTCTAGTCTTCCTGAAGCATTAGAACCCATTCTCAACGTAGATAATACCCTTCGTTGGATGGCCACGGATATTATAACAGGCAACTGGGACAATTACTGGTACAACAAAAACAATTTTTACCTCTACCGAAACCCTATGACTAACCGCTTTGAATTCATTCCTTATGACTATGATAATACCTTTGGTATTGACTTTATTGGTCCAGATTGGGGGCGAAGATCTTGGGAAAACTGGGGACATCCTACCGAGTCGAGACCTCTTACCGACCGTCTTATGGACGTTCCAGAGTATAAACAGCGCTTAGATTTTTATCTTAGAAAGTTAGTGGAGGGGCCATTTCAGCCTGATAGTTTATTCCCCGAGATCGACAGACTATCTACTTTAATGTTGCAGGCCGCACTGGAAGATGTATACCGAAGCTATGACTGGGGTTTCACCCCTGAAAGTTTTTTACTTTCACTTGATCAAGCACTAGGCGGGCATGTAGCCTACGGTTTAAAACCTTACATACAAACCCGCTTCGAATATACCAAAGAACAAAATTCAGAAACTCAAATACTTCCCGTAATTCGAAAAGAGTGGAGTCAAGTACAGCCATTACGGGAAGATAGTCTACTGTTTGAGATAGCAGTGGAATGGATAGACGACGATCCAAAAGAAATAAACCTAGAAGTGCATCTAGGAAATTATTCCATATTCATTCCATTAACTCCTGCCACACAGCGGCCCTCTAAGCTTTCAGCAACTCAGAATAAGCTACCTTTTGCAAATCCTCAATGGGCGCAACTAACACTAAAAATTCCATGGGTTGGAAATGAACTGCAATATGCTCTGCACGCACGTTCCAAGGATGGCGGGGTAAAACGATTTCCACTTACTACAGCAGATTATCGAATTCATACTGTACAACAACTCAGCAAAAAATTACTTATAAACGAACTTATGTCCGACAACGAAACGACTATAAAGGATCCTTTTGACGCGTTTGAAGACTGGGTGGAGGTATATAACCCAGGACCATCGAATATTCAACTAAGTGGATACTATCTAACCGATGATTTAAATAATCCTGGAAAATGGGCGCTGCCCGATACCCAACTGTTGGCTGGAAACTACCTACTTATCTGGACTGATGATGATGATGATGAAGGTAACTTACACACCAATTTTGCTCTAAGCAAAAACGGAGAGGAACTGGGTTTATTCTATAAAGATGTATTAGACTGGGCGCCAGTGGATACCCTCAAATTCCCTGCATTGAGTGAAGATCAAAGTTTTGGCCGTATTGCTGATTCTGAATATACTTTTTATTTTATGGCGTACCCAACACCAGGTACAGCCAATTCGCAGGGAGTTAACAATGAGCGACTAGCCAGTGAACAATTCTCAGATTCTCCTTCGATTATAGAACTACTCCCAAATTATCCAAACCCCTTTAACCCCAGTACTCAAATCCAATTTCGATTAACTAAAGCAAGCTGGGTAGAGTTAAATATCTATAACGCTCAGGGGCAGAAGGTCAGAGAATGGCCCAATAAGTACTTTAAGGCAGGACTTCATACTGAAACATTCCACGGGGAAAATTTAGCGAGTGGCTTATATTTTCTACGAGCCTCCATCTATGAGCAAGGAAAACAAAGGGCCAACAGAAAGGAGCTTAAACACCGCTCCATGCTGCTTATAAGATAAATTTAATAGCAAAATATACCGAAGTCATTTAAATATCATCTTTTATTTGACCTAGTTAGTTAAAAACGAAAACGGGTACTAATCATGATATTGCGACCCGCATTAGCTAAAAAACCAGGTTCATCAATACTCCCGTTGAAATCAATGTCAATTGGACTACCTGTAGAATAGTATTGCGAATCGAGCAGATTATTGAAGTCTATACGAATATCAAATCTTGAACCCTTAAAACTAAATTGTGTGTTCACTAAATTATAAGATGGTACCAAAAAGCTTGGGTTGTTGGTAAGTTCCATAAAGGATTCACTTACATATCGCCCTTCCAAACGAATTTGCCATCGGGTAATAGCATCCAGAACCAAGGCCTGGTTTATGATCCAGTTTGGACTAAGAATAGCTTCTCGATCTCTAAAGATTTGCCCATCAGTATTGCTAAAAGCATCTATATGGCTGTGCATCCAAGCAAGACTCCCCTCCCAACTTAGGTTAGTGCTTCTAGAAGGCGATGATTCAGGAGATATAGACGAAAATAGCATAGTATTCCATTCAAGCTCTGCACCATAGCGAGCACTTGAGGCTATGTTTTCACGTTTTTGGACACCAAATGCGAGTAATTGACCAATGGGGGCAATTTCATCCACAAAATCCATATAATACAAATTCCCCGATACGGCTATCTTGCTTCGATTCCAACGAAATCCGGCTTCTAGATTGTTAACATATTCTGGGCCAAAACCACTATTGGCTGCAGACTCAAAGTTCTCCGCTATTAGGCTAAATCCACCAAATATATCCACTTTCGTGGGCTCACGACCCATGCGGCCCAAAGAAGCATAACTGCTAAGAGCGGGAGTATGAACAAAAGTCACTCCAAAACGAGGATTGATGAAAATCCAATCATAGAGTAAATTTCCCTCCGAGGGTCTGCCAATAAAATCATAATCAGGTTCTATGTTCAGACGCAAACTTCGAATTTGTAGGTCGGCTTGAACATTAAGTTTATCCTCTTTCCACTGTACACGACTAAACCAGCTAAGCTCATCTTTAAAGGATTGCTCATTATAATAGGGTTGTTCAAAATTAGGGGTAATCGATTCTTCATTTATTCGATTAAAGAGGTAGGCATGCACTCCGGTACTAAGGCTCCACTGCTCCTGCTCATAAAAATAAGTACTCATAAACCCAAAGTGGTGATTGTACAACGGATAATTAATCTGAGCGAGGTTTCCGGTTCCGTCATTATAGGTATAAAAAAAATCTCCACCTGCACCTCCATAATATAAGGACGAATTAAGCGAACTTCTCGAGTCAATAGTCATACTGTGTTGAAACTGCACTAACCGCTGCCCAAAATCGTCTTTATCGTTGGGATTTAACAAATTTATACGAGGATTGGATTCTAGCTGAGATTCTGTGGCAGCTAAGTAGCCAAGACCATTCTTTGAGCGAGCATCAAAGGCATTCCATTTGAAAAAATGACGATCCCCTATATAAGCTCCAGAAAAGAAAAAGGAGTGGGCTGTGGTAGCGGTGTTATCCCGAAATCCATCGGATTGTAGAGAGCTATAACTGCCATAAAGCGACCAACGGTCATCAATGAGCCCAGAGGATACATTTCCTGAAAGCCGGTATGTGTTAAAAGCTCCGAAGCCCACATTCATTTCACCACCGCGCTCTCTATCTTTGAGTCGTATCGTTTCAAAGTTCACACTTCCGGCGTAAGAAGCTACCCCATTAGGCGCAATACCCACCCCTCGCTGAATTTGTACCGATTCAAAATTAGCGCCTAGGTCAGTAAAATTAGAAAAAAACACGCCATGATCTATCATATCGTTTAGTGGTATACCGTTTAAAGTCATATTGATGCGCTCTTGGGCTATCCCTCTCAGGCGCATCCCTCCGTAATTACCCATTCGACTTCCAGATTCACTAAAGGAAATCACCGATGGACTTAGTCCTTCCAATAAAAAAATAGGCTGTTGTCCTTTATAGCTTTGTTCAAGTTGGACTAGTGATAAGGTAGTTTGACTTACTGGATCGGTACTTTTTGCACGAACACCTTTTATGAGCAAGGCCTCAAGTTCATTATCTGCTTGTAAACGAATGATCCATGATTGGACCTCTGAGGATGACCTTGCTTGCTCCATTTTTTGAAGAGCTATTTCCAATGAATAGTGAAGTGAGGTATAGCCTACATAACTTATATTTATATCAAATTCAGTGTAACCTTGAGCAAAAGACTTTGACCAAATACCTCGAAATTGACCTGTGGCATCGGTGCTAAATCCTTGAAGTACTTTTTTAGATTCCCCTTTCGGACTAATCCAAATATTTACTCCAATGAGTGCATCACCTTGGTTTTGATCGATAACAATTCCACTTATTTCAACCGCATTTTGTGCTTGCCCAGAAGATTTTATTTGTGCCCAAGTTGATAATGGGACTAGGATTGAGATGAATAAAATAATAGATCTTTTCAGGCTTCTACTTCGTTTAGATGCCATATCTATCATTCCGTTCGATGTAATAGGATACATAATTCCTCCATTAATTGTTGATTAAGGAGGAGGCTAACAAGTCAATATGTGAACAGGTTTTCCTCCGCCGGTATGATCCGGTTCAGGTTCAAGGGTATGATCTCAGTCCAACAATAAAATTCGCGTTATATCTAGTGATATGATATAACTGAACACATTCTGTTGGACACCCCTAACCACATATAAAAATACGGTCTTTATATGGCTAGTAGCAAGCAGAATGTTTTTTTAAATGAGTATTGTTTAATTTTAATTATTCAAGTTAAATACTTTGATAATGTATTTTATTCTATCACTTATGTTTAGTAAGATGGTAGGGACGACACGTTCATCCCTAATCAATAATTCGTCCACTTATACTTTTTTTATATGTTCAATAAACAATCTGTACATTTCTCCCTTTTTATAGTTCTAATTAGCTGTCTAGCTTATCCGCAATGTCGTCCCAATAATTCGACTCATACATTTAGCCCTAATGCCTTTAGTCCCGATATTAGCGCTAATGATATACATTCTCATATTAAGTTTTTAGCCTCAGATTCTTTACAAGGACGCGAGTCAGGTAGTGAATTCGAAGCTATGGCGGCAAACTATATTATCCAGGCATTTGAACAATATGGTGTGGAACCCAAAGGTAATGATGGAACCTTTCTACAGGACTTCACCATAAATATCGCCCGCTTAACCAACCCACATGCCTCCGATGATACTAAAGGCGAACGCAGAGTTGCCAGCAATGTAATAGGTTGGATCCCAGGTCGTTCTAACACAGATTATATTATTATTGGAGCTCATTATGACCACTTAGGATACGGTTCTTTTGGTTCTTTATATAGCGGAACTAATCCACGTATACACAATGGAGCTGACGATAATGCCTCGGGTACAGCAGGCTTATTAGAACTCGCTCATTATTTTTCTGAAAATCCACCAGAAGATAATCTTCTACTATTGGCTTTTTCAGGGGAAGAAATGGGACTATTAGGTTCTGCTAACTATGTAGAGGAACCAACTATTGATTTAGCAAAAGCCAAGGCGATGATTAACATGGATATGATTGGTAGAATGAGCGATAAAAATCTATTCATTTTTGGCATTGGTACCACCCCTAAATGGTCTGAATTGGTAACAGCTGTTAATAATGATTCATTGAATTTAAATCTAGTAGAAGATGGTACAGGAGCAAGCGATCATACTAGTTTTTATTACAAAAACATCCCTGTACTCCACTATTTTACTGGTACCCATTCAGATTACCATCGCCCTTCTGATGACCTCGCATACATTGAAGAGGAAGGACAGGAATTAGTCGTAACCCACGTAGCAAAATTGATCAATGCCTTAGGCTCTCTTTCAAAAGAAGAGCTACCTTTTATTGAAGCTCCTGGAAAACAGCGGCAAACTATGACGTTCAATGGCCCTACCTTAGGCGTTTTACCCGATTATGGATTTGAAGGTTTGGGCATGCGGATTACTGGAATAAATCCTGGGCAACCTGCTCATAATGCTGGGTTGCAAAGCGGTGATATAATTGTAGCCTTGGGCGAGACATCTTTCAAAGATATTTATGGCTATATGGGTGTCCTAAATACTCTAAAAATAGGCCAAAAAATCACCATTACTATTGTTCGGGATGGAAAAGAACAAACCCTTGACCTTCAACTCTAATTCTTTTTGCTAACACATCATGCCTACCTATACTTATAAACGAAAAGATGGAACTACCTTCGAACTCCAACAAAAAATCAGTGCTGATGCATTAACAAACTGCCCCACTACAGGTCAAAATGTCAAACGGGTAATAACCGGCGGTAGTGGAGTTGTATATAAAGGCGATGGCTGGTATGTTACCGATTATAAAAACAAAGGTGCTAAACTAGCTGGATCTGAGACATCAACCACAGACAAAAGTCCTAGCAAGGAAGGATCAGAAACACCAGTTAATACAAACACAAGTAGCACAGCAAACGGAGAATCTGACTCTAATGATGCTTGATGCTAATACTAACTCAATTTGATGAAACGATTGGCATACACATTAACCCAAGAAAATAGATCTTATTAATTATGGAGGAACATTCCACTTCATATTTGGCCGCACGTAATAAATTTGTTCAGCTTTGGGGTGACATGGCATCTTCTTGGGGGATCAATAAAACCATGTCACAGATTCACGCATTATTGTATGCTGAAAGTGAGATTCTACATACCGATCAAATTATGTCCATTTTAAACATCAGCCGAGGTAATGCTAACATGAACTTACATAGGTTGTTGGATTGGGAACTCATACATAAAGTACAGTTGGAAGGTGACCGTAAAGATTATTTTTCAGCAGAAACCGACGTTTGGAAGATTGTTAATACCATTATTCGCGAACGACAACAACGGGAAATAGCGCCTATACGCACTCGATTAGAAGAATGCGTCATCTTATTGGATGGGGATGGTACCGGCGATGATGAATTAGACTTAACAAGTCTAGAGTTTAAGGAGCGCATTCAAAATTATAATGACTTTTTAGTCATGTTTGAGAGGTTCACCGAAGCTTTACTGCCATTTATTACCAAGAAGAACTTAAACTTACTGAAACAATTGGTTCGCTTTGTGGAAGCAAAAGAGCGACTTAATGAACGGCTTTCCACCTCCTCTGAAGAAAAAAATAAATCTTAACCTCGTATTTAAAAGACTTATAATGGTGGTTGAAGTTAAAATGAGACGCATTAATAAATTTGGAAGTCCAAAAGACCACATCGATATAGATAATTTTTATCGGATTCCCTTTGAATGTGCATGTGGTGCTTGACGAAAAAATTTGAGACCTAGAGGTGAGGTTCAATTTAATCAAGTATTATCCTCAAAAAAATTTGATGAGTATGACTCGAAAACGCTTCATTTCGTCCTTAATGTGGTTTAAACTAGTGATATTTAGTGCGTTTGATATACTAGGATATCCAAATTCTTATTGATTTATTTTAAGAACAGTGTATGAATAATAATTTAACCTATACCAATTACTTTAGAAGTATATTGGGTATTCTTCTTTTTATTACTCTTTTTACCTTACTCATTCCTTTTATAAGTATACTTGTAATAATAAGTTTAGGCAAATTGACCAATTGGATTTTGGAAAAAGTAGCACCGCTATTAGCAAGATTCATACTTTGGGTTTTAAATATCAAGTATCGGATTCAATATCACCAATCAAAATTAGAAGACAGTACATTCTTAACGGCCAGTATAAATACACCAGCTATTTATATCGTAAATCATGCGAGTACCTTAGACATATTAACTATTCTTGCGCTGGGTATTCAGAATGTACGCTTTATAGCAAAATGGGAGATGCAATACTTCCCATTCTTTTTCATGTTAGGGAGATTAACTGGTCAGATTTTCATCAAACGTGGGAATCGTGAAAAAGCTGTCCAAACCCTCCAAAAAAATTATGAAAAAGTGCAACGATATCGTCGCTCTATACTAATTGCACCAGAAGGAACAAGAAAGCACGAAATGCCTATTGGGCCTTTCAAAAAAGGAGCATTTCGCATGGCTTTGGATTTAGGCTATCCTATAGTACCCATTTACTTTGAAGGAACTACCAAATTATGTAAAGGTGGATCGTTATTCACCAAGAGTGGCAACATAACTGCCCATGTATTCTCCCCAATTTCAACTGACCAGTGGAAAGAGGCAACCTTAGAAGAAAATATTGAAGATATTCGTAATAAATACATTCAATGGAGCACAGGTATATAAGTTATTTATCTCTATAAAAATAGATTTTTTTATTAGTCGAATCTCTACGACTCTTTACCGTATAATCTTTTTGACGACAAAATTGATATACAGCTGTTCGCATTGAGTTTACAGACTTATCGGTACTATAGGGCACTTCAACTGCATTCCCGCCTGGTTTTAACTTTTCGATAGCTTCTAATAGTGGTTTAAACTTAGAAGAACGTTTTTTTGAGGATTTTACAACTGATCTCTTTACGAATTTTATTTCCATTCTATTATTGATATAATATTATTGAAGTACAAATAATTTATTAATGAATATATTTAATATTTACTAATTGT
Organism: Balneolaceae bacterium UBA2956; assembly: GCA_002348545.1. Taxonomy (GTDB): domain Bacteria; phylum Bacteroidota; class Rhodothermia; order Balneolales; family Balneolaceae; genus UBA1275. The sequence continues at coordinate 10,516 of DEBM01000064.1, read as the reverse complement.
CAAATTTTGTATTTATATAAACTATAATGTAAATATCTTTTATTTATAGATTACTTTTTATATATGATTTATAATAGCCCTTACTTGTCGATTTTGATGTTATCTTTCCTATAATTAATGAAGCTATCTTTTAAAGCCTACCTTACTAAATAAACTAAATGATGTTTCTGTCGGCTTTCATATACAGGGATTTAAGTGCGAGGAATATTTTTACAAGGCTTTTTTAAATTACATCATTTATATTTACAATATCTTTTAAATCTGTAATGGATAGTCTTTTATTTCTTCATAAACTCCTGTTCTAAAAGCAAACTCACATGAAACCTTATATTTTTTTTGTTTCAATTCTATTTTCAATCCTTGTTATAAATTGCTCTACGACAAATAATGCTCACAATAACGATATATCAACTACGAAATCGTCAAAAAATATTAATGTAATGACGCCTGCAATTGTAGACAAAAGAGTAGATAGAAACGATCTCAGTGAATTATTTTGGGCACGACAGGATAGCGCCAAAATGCAATTTACTCAGGCAGATATTAGTTTTATGGCGGGTATGATTGGACATCATGCCCAAGCTCTTATCATGTCAAGTATGGCTAGTGTAAACAAAGCTAGTCCTTCTGTTTTAATCTTGACCAAACGAATTATCAATGCCCAAAAAGATGAAATCAATATCATGCAACGTTGGTTACATGACAGAAATCAAACGGTGCCACAAGTTACTATTAATGGGCTTCAATTGATTATTGAGCCAGGTAATCAACCTTCATTGGTATTTGATTCGGCTCAAGTAGCGCATGCCGTTAAGCATTTTAATAAGCATGGCAGCTACATGGATAATGCCCACTACCAAATGATGCATGGAAATGAAATGAATCATGAAGGTATGGGTCATGGCACCATAGGGCACAGTGAAAGTGAAATGAACCACGGAAATATGGTGCATTCAGTCATGCATGACCATTCCACTATGCCTGGAATGTTAACACAGGATCAACTCGAAGAGCTTGCTTTAGCAAAAGGAACAGAGTTTGATCGTCTCTTTTTAACATATATGATTCAACATCATACCGGAGCGGTTATCATGGTTAGAGATTTGGTTGAAACCGATGGAGCTGCTCAGGAACTACAGATTGGTGAGCTTGCTGGGGAGATAAATGTTGATCAAAAAACGGAAATTGAACGCATGCGTCTCATGCTTATGGAGATTGTTGGATTGAATGATTAAACCATAATTGGAGGATAAATTCACATAAGTCATCTCTCATTACATTTATTTACAGAAGTTCACAATCAGTTATATTGACTTACAAACAATTATTCCATTTCACTCATTTTTAACTTTCTCATATAACGAACATTTAAAAACAACAATCAATAATCACAAATAACAAATAAATGACACTATTTATAAATAAAACCCGTGTTAGTTCAACACTGTGGGTCTCTTTTATAGCAGTTGCTACTTTTATGAGTTGTAGCTCTTCTCAAGAAACCGCCATGGTTACTATCAATGCACCAGAAGTAGCCCCACTTGCAGAAGCAATGGTCCCTACTCCAGACCCTCGTGTTGGCTTGGAGGCAGGTCTATTTGATGCCGAAGAAGCTGTATGGAATCTCGAAGTACTCTCACAAACTCCTCCACCTGAAAAATTCATCGGAAAAACAAACTCTGACCTAGCATTTCAGGGGAATTATGCTTTTCAAGGAAATTACAATGGAATTATTGTGTGGGATATAAGCGATCCTGCAAATCCTGTCTTAATTAATGATTACGAATGTCCAGCATCACAAAGCGATGTTTCAGTATATGGAAATCTTCTTTTTGTATCTGGTGAGGGGTTAGGTGGTCGTATCGACTGTGGAACAGAAGGTGTTCAAGAGGCTGTTAGCGCAGTTCGCCTTCGTGGAATCCGCATTTTTGATATCACAGATATCCAAAATCCTGAGTATATTGCCAATGTACAGACATGTCGCGGTTCCCATACACATTCTGTATTAAAAGATCCTAATGATGATGAAAATATATACGTTTATGTTTCTGGATCATATGTAGTACGGTCAGATGAGGAATTAGCAGGATGTTCAGACCTTCAACCAGAAGAAGACTCTAATTCGGCCTTATTTCGGATCGAAGTTATAAAAGTCCCACTAAATAACCCAGAAGATGCTGCTATCGTTAGCTCACCTCGCATCTTTGAAGATCTGCAAGCTCCTCCAACTCACGGTTTAGCTCCAGCTGATATAGCAGCAATGGAAGCTGCTAAAGCCGCTGGCGCTTATACTGTAGTTCTTGGTGGAACTGAGCGTATCTTACCTGGTCGCTATGTGCAAGGATTACTTGAGAGTATAGTCCAACAACGTGGCGGTGAGGGTGCGCCAACAGCCGATGACTCCTCTACTCTACGTAGCAACATTCAAACAATGGTGGACGCAATGTTTGGTGGCGGCAATGATGATGTTACTGCTAGAAGAGGGCCTGATCAATGTCATGATATTACTTTATACCCCGAATTAGGTATAGCTGGTGGTGCTTGCGAGGGATATGGTCTCTTACTTGACATAAGTGACCCAGCAAACCCTATTCGTATCGATGCAGTTGCTGACTCTAACTTTGCTTACTGGCACTCTGCAACTTTCAGCAACTCAGGTGATAAAGTAATATTCACTGACGAATGGGGAGGTGGTGGTGGACCTAAGTGTAGAGATACTGACCCAATGGAATGGGGAGCAAATGCCATATTCACAATAGAGAACGGAAAAATGGTATTTAGAGAATACTATAAAATGCCCGCTCCACAAACAGTAAACGAAAACTGTGTAGCTCATAACGGTTCTTTAATTCCTGTTCCAGGACGCGATATTATGGTACAATCATGGTATCAGGGTGGTATTTCGATTTTTGATTTTACTGATCCATCTAACCCAGTTGAAATAGCTTTCCACGACTATGGCCCTACTAATGGTGAAAGTATGTCAATGGGTGGTAGCTGGAGTGTTTATTGGTACAATGGTGTTATTGTAAATTCTGAAATTGCTCGTGGTCTAGATTTATTTAAACTTACTCCGAGTCCATTTATGACCGAGAATGAAATTGCGGCTGCTAATACAGTAAAGTGGGAATATCTCAACGCACAAGGTCAGCCTAAAATTTACTGGCCAGCAACTTTTCACCTTGCTAAAGCCTATGTTGATCAATTAGACCGTGATGGAGTGCTTAGCAACACTGAAATTATGGATATTCGCCAGTCTATTGCTCGTGCAGAAATGGCTAATGAGAAAAATCAAGCGAGTATGCTTGAAAATCTATACAAAAGTGTATCAGCTAAGGCTGCTAACTCTGCAAACCCGACTAAGGTTTCTGCTCTTGCAGAAGCATTAAAAAACTTAGCTGGATAACTTTCGTTTAATTTTCGCTTAATTTAAAGCCTCAATCCTTTAGGAATGAGGCTTTTTCTATATCTATGACTTATATTGCTAAGAAAGTAAGATTCTTATCTTTACATCCTATTTTAAAATCAATGAATTATTTACTGGTCCGAAGTATTCTTTTTGCAGTTATAAACCTAATATTCATACAAATTGGTGCTGCACAACTAATAATCAACGAAATTAGCTCAAACAATAAAAGTATATTACAAGATAATGATGGGGATTACTCAGATTGGATAGAACTCTATAATCAAAGTCCAGATACTATAAATCTGTCAGGTTATAGTATTAGTGATGATCAGAATGAGTTAGATAAATATATTCTACCAGATATGGTCATCGCTCCATTTTCTTATTTAATTTTATTTGCCTCGGATAAAAATTATGTGTCAGATATTACTTATTGGGAAACATTGGTAGGTAATGGGCAGCCTGCTAAGTACATCATACCAAATAGTCAAACTGATAATAACTGGATCGAAATAGACTTCAATGATCAAAATTGGCTAAATGGACAATATGGAATTGGATATGGTGATGAAGATGACGAAACTATAGTAAGTGACGGCACTCAATCTATTTTTGCAAGGTCATATTTTCAAGTTGATGACTCGAAATCTGTAAAAAGTATGATATTACATATGGATTATGATGATGCCTTTATCGCTTATCTTAATGGGACTGAGATTGCAAGAGAAAATATCACTGGGGAAGCACCACTAGCACATGATCACCAATCAGACTCCTATACTGAGCCAAGGATACCCTTTGACCAATATCCATGGGAAAAAGACATCACAGGATTCATTTCACTTCTTGAAGAAGGGGAAAATGTTTTAGCACTCCAAGTACATAATTTTAATACTGGTAGTTCAGATTTAACAGCGTATCCATTTTTAAGCTTAGGCTTTAAATCTGAAATAAATAATCCAAGTGGGACTAATGAGTTACTTGAAATTGCCAATACAAGAGAAAGAAAAATACATACAAATTTTAAGCTCAGTAATAAGGGTGAAACAGTATATATTAGCGATTCAAATTCGGTTGTAATAGATAGTTTAAGTTATCCAGTGCTCATTTCAGATGAATCATATGGTCTCATTAATAACCCAGATTCTATTGGGTACGGTATTTTCAATGATCCTACACCTGGTACTAAAAATGGGGCTTCAGGGTATAATAAACGATTAGAGATACCAGAATTAAACTATTATGGTGGATTTTATGATGGTTTTATTTCTTTGAGAATGAATGAAGATGATAAGATACCACCAGTCTATTACACTGTTGATGGTAGTATACCAACAACTACATCATCATTACTAAATGGGAATCAAATCGACTTTTTCCGTACTGGTGTTGTAAGACTACGTGCTATACAAAACAATGCTTTATCTAGTCCTATTCAGACTGAGACATATTTTATTCAGCAAACACATAATCTACCAGTAATTTCAATATCAACCCATCCTAGAAATCTCTGGAGTGATGAAGAGGGTATCTATGTCGTTGGTACTAATGGTATTGGTGGTAATGGTCATGAAAAAGCTAATTGGAATCAAGATTGGGAAATTCCAGTCGGATTTGAATACTATAATGAGGATGGGACTCGAGAAATTAATACAGCAGCAGGGGCAAAAATTATGGGGGGATGGAGTAGGTTAAATCCTATGAAATCATTAGCAATTTTTTTTCGATCTGAATATGGCTTAGGTGAAATTGAGTATAAATTGTTTGAAAGTAAAGATATATCAAAATTTGAATCTATAGTCCTTAGAAATTCTGGAAATGATTTTACTTCCCAAGGCCACTCAATGTTTCGAGATGGTCTTATGAATAGTTTAGTAAATGATACCGAAATAGATAACAACGCCTTCCAACCCTCTGTAGTTTATTTAAATGGTGAATATTGGGGTATACACAATATTAGGGAAAAATTAAATGAACATTATGTTGAATCTAATAGCTATTCTGATTCTGAATACATAGATCTTATAGGTAATGGAGGTGGTGTAAGCGAATTCCGAGCCGTCCATGGCTCAGTAGAAAAGTATGATGATCTAATTCGCTACTCAACTTCTAGACCGCTGGGATTTCGTCAATTCTATGATGAAGTAGAAACTATGCTAGATATAGACAACTACATAGACTATCATTTAACACAAATCTACTATTCAAACACAGATTGGCCTGGTAATAATACAAAAATATGGAGAAGTCGAAACCAAAATGGGAAATGGAGATGGATTTTATACGACACTGATTTTGGATTTAATCTACGATATGGTGGTAATGTGTCACACAATACTTTGAATTTTGCTCTTGACCCTAGTGGCCCTGGATGGCCAAATCCACCTTGGTCGACAAGATTATTACGAAATATGTTCGACAGTCCAATATTTAAAGTGAAATTCGTCAATCGGATGGCTGATTTAATGAATAAAAACTTTAAACCTAGTCATGTTCACATGGTAATTGATTCTTTGGCTAGCCTAATAGAGTCGGAAATACCTCGCCATATGAGTACTGTAACTAGAAGTGGAGCCTACGGAGGTACAGTTGATGGATGGTATGATCAAATTTCATTGATGAAGGGTTTTGGAACGGAAAGACCTAAATGGATCGAACAACATTTCACATTATCAAAAAGTCAAGGAGGTAAACTTGCTGTTGGCCCATTGCTTGACACAACAATTCGTCTATCGCATAAAGATCGAGGTATAGTAGTTATCAATCGTTTAGTGATTGATGAAAGTATTGCACAAATTTTATCTAATAGTTTAGTGTGGACTGGAAAGTACTTTAGCAATGTGGAAATTCCAGTAAGAGCACAATCGCGAAAAGGTTATGAATTTGTTGGATGGACAGGTGATATAATATCCAGTAATCCTAATATCACCATAACAGCTGGTGTTAACATTGCAGCTAATTTTGCACCAGCCTCCTCAGAAAATGAAATCGTCATTACAGAAATTATGTACAATTCAGACGATGAAATAGATTCAGGGGATTGGGTGGAAATATTTAATAATAAAAATAGTGATATCGATTTAACAGACTGGATATTGAAAGATGAAGACGATGATCATAAATTTTTATTCTCTGATGGTACAACTCTAAAAAGCGGTGATTATGCATTAATTGTGCGTGATAGTGTGAAATTCAAAGAAGTTTATGGCCATTCAGTAAATATACTAGGTGAGATGGATTTTGGTCTAGCTGGTGGTAGCGATGATGTACGAATTTTTGATAATTTTGGCGCAATTATTGATTCTGTAAGTTATGATGACGAATCACCTTGGCCAGTTGAAGCTGACGGGCAAGGATATAGCTTGGAATTGATAAATATTGAAAGTGACAACAGCATAGCAGAATCTTGGCAAGCTTCAAAATATACTCAAGGATCTCCTGGTTTAGAGAATGGAATGTTGATTGACAATGAAATAAATGATTCTAATTTACCTAAGACTTATCATCTTTATCAAAATTATCCAAATCCATTTAATCCGAGTACCTCGATTGAATTCGCAATACCTAAAAGAACTTTTGTGAGAATAGAAATTTATTCGAGTCTTGGCCAAAAGGTAGCTGAATTAGCTAGTAATAATTATCCAGCAGGTAATCATACTATTGAGTTTAATGCAAATTTATTGGCATCGGGAGTTTATTTTTATAAGCTGATAACACCAGATTTTGAAAAGACTAGAAAGATGTTACTTATAAAATAGAATAAGTATTAAGAATATGACTACTCCATCAAAACTACTTTTAATTGGAATCATACCTTTTCTTTTTAACTGCGATCTTGACGAGAAAAATATATCTAGTATTAAATCTGGAGATTCACTTTACATAAATCGAACATCTTATTTAGAGCAACTTGAAGGTTTTTGGCTTGGTACCTCAATAGCTAATTGGACTGGATTAGTTACTGAAATGGATAAGATTGGTAATACAACAGATATTAAAACACTTCCTTTTTATACCAGAGAAGATTGGGGAAAAATGGACAAACCAGCTATCTGGGATGGTGAAAATCCAAGCCAAATTTCAGAGACAATCGACTATGTGCTAAGAAAACCTGGAGAATTATGGGGAGCAGATGATGACACAGATATCGAATACATGTATCAATATCTTATTTTACAGAATAAGCAAGTTAAACTGACTCCAAAACAAATTAAGGAAGGTTGGCTTGAACACATTTCAAGTATTGAAGAAAATTATTTGTGGGTTTCTAATCAAAAAGCATTGGATCTGATGAATGAGGGTTATCTACCCCCAGATACTGGTGATCCTAGACTCAATGAACACTATGAAATGATAGATGCACAATTAACAACCGAAATTTTTGGACTTTTTGCACCTGGAAATCCTGAACTAGCAAGAGATCTAGCCAGTTTACCAATTCAGACAGTAGCTAGATATGAAGCAGAAGATATTGCTAAATTTTATGTGACCATGTTTTCCTTGGCATCTATAAACCCAGAAAGAAGTATACATGATCGAATTGATTCAATGTCATTGCATGCTCGTTATTACTTACCAGATGATGAGTATCCCGCAAAGATGTATGATTATATTCGAAGCTTATATGAATCAAATATACCATGGGAAGCTACACGAGATTCGATATATAAAGCATACCAAATTGAACAAAGGCACGGATATGACATAACCTCAAAAAATCTATACTGTAATGCATGTTTTGCTGCTGGAATAAATTTCGCTGCGAGTTTAGTAAGTCTATTTTATGGTGAAGGGGATCTTTTGGAAACTATAAAAATAGGGAGTCTGGCCGGATGGGATTCTGATAATCCAACTGCAACCTGGGGAGGACTTATAGGATTTATGATGGGAGTAAACGCAATTGAAGATGCATTTGGAACAGAACTTTCTAATGAATTTCATATTCATAGAACACGTCAAAACTTTCCTAATAATGGTATTGATACTTTTGAGAATATGGCAGTGAATGGTCTAAAAATTGTAGACTCCGTTGTTTTAAATGAAATGAATGGAAGTATAAACCAAAATAAAAATTATTGGATAATCCCATTTAATCGTGACAACAATTAAAAAGTTCAGTTTATATTTAATACTAGTATTATTTGTTCCGTCATCTATTCTATTTGCACAAATAAATAATAATGATGGATTAAATGCTTTCTGGACTGAAGCTGAAAGACAGATAAAAGAGGGTGATTTTGAGGCATACTCTACCTCATTTCACCATGAAGCCATTTTAGTTAATGGAATATCAAAGAACAATATCCCTATTAAAGAAGCCTTAGATGGCTGGGAAAAAGGATTCAAGGACACTAGACTAAGAAAAATGAAAGCTAGCGTTGAGTTTCGTTTTTCTGAAACACTACTTGGAACATCATCCGCTTATCAGAAAGGTATCTTTTTTTACACTTCAGAATACGCGGAGCAGTCACCAGTAAGTGTATTTATACATTTTGAGGTTTTGTTAACCAAATCCAATGACATCTGGAAGATATTAATGGAATATCAAAAAGAATATGCGACTCACGAGGATTGGAATCGTCTAGAATAATTACTCTTCGAGATTTTCTTCTTGGTTTTTCCTGTCCTTAAGCTTCTTGTAGGCATATGCCCCTCCTGCCGCAGCTAACAGACCCAAGCCTCCATCTATCGGAGCCTGTGGTGGATTACTAGGTAATGTCGGCTGACTCATCACCACTTCCATTGCTGCTATCATTATCGTCATCAATGCAAAACTAAACTTCTTCATCATTATCCTGTCTGTTATTTAATTAATGTCATTTTTCTAGTTAACGAAACATCGCCTACCTCCAGACGATAATAATAGATTCCTGTGGGCGCTATCGAAGCATCCCATTGAACATTGTATCTGCCCGGTGATTGTGATTTATTCACCAGCTGCGTCACTCGCTGACCAAGAGCATTATAGATACTTAAACTTACTAAGCCTGCCTGCTCTAAAGAATATGTAATCGTTGTGGATGGGTTAAACGGATTTGGATAGTTTTGATCAAGGGTAAAGCTGTAGGGACTTAGCTCCTCTTCATTACCCACGCTTGCCGGACGCACAGTTAATCCAAACCTTTCCCCTTGCGATGCCTTCGCTATAGACTTAGCAGACATCGATAACACCGTCAATGGATTGCGCTTAGACGGCACCTCTGGCTCGGCTTCAAAAGTATACTCATCTATATCTCTAAGGTTAACCGAAGTGCCTTGCTCATAATCATGGAAAATAAGCTCCCACTCATCCGGAATAGTTTCTAGGCCATCCCAGCCCAGGCTAAACTCTCCTTCTACTCCCACTAGGTCTAGTTGCATAGGAAGGGTTACTTCTTCTTCAAGCTGGTATGGAAGGGACTCTACCGACTTAACCATGTCATTGGTTGCAAATCCAAGGGTGGCATAAGCCGGAAGCAATGGAGTAAGCTTCGAAGCATCATCCAAATCCCAATCGGGCGTAGCATTAGCTCGGAAGGACAAGCGTATCGCTTCGTCATTGGTCGTCTCTGAGCTCAGGGCAAAATTAATATCCCCCCGGATATCTGCTACCTTACTAAAGAATGTACCTGAGGTGCCGCTAGACGTCTTAGCAGAAGTAGGAATCGTAATACTGGTGGCATTGGCATCCGAGGTCTCTACAAAGAACCCTTGCCAAGGAGCTATGATGTAGGGACCTGTGCGGTCTTGAGCTGAATAGGTAGATCCCCCGTCATTCCAGAAGGATATATTGTTTTGAATACTACCACCGGTTACAGTAATCGAATTAGTATTTATGTTAGAGGCAAAGGGATTACCTACCAAGGTAAACCGATTAGCCGCACCTCCGTATAAGTTAACCGTTACATTTGATAATGGTTCTAATCCATCAGCATCCAAGGTGACCGGAAGAGCACTACTACCATTGCTGGTATTGTTATAAAAATACATGGCAAAGCCGTAGCCATCACCCCAGGCCGTGGTGGCATTAGAGGGCTCTTCCCAAGCGCCTGAGTTATCATAGATGTAGAAGTTGGATGGATTACCTGTGTTACTACCACCAGTAATACCCTGAACCGGAGAATCATC
>DEBM01000004.1:1101-3093 GCA_002348545.1 Balneolaceae bacterium UBA2956 | reverse complement strand
TGAGTGACACTGTCTAACCATTATACATCCCATTGCTATCAAACTGGTTGTAGCAATTCCGAATTCATCCGCACCCATCATTGCAGCCATAACGACATCTCTTCCAGTCTTAATACTTCCGTCAGTTCTTAAAACTACTTTATGTCTTAAATTATTCATTGTTAAGATTTGGTTAGTTTCTGTCAAACCCATCTCCCAAGGTAACCCAACATATTTTACACTTGTTTGTGGTGTTGCTCCTGATCCACCATTGTGTCCGCTAATTAAAATAATGTCGGCTTTTGCTTTTGCTACACCCGCAGCGACCGTGCCAACTCCAGTCGACGCTACTAACTTCACACCTACACGAGCTTTTTCATTAATTTGCTTCAAATCGTAAATCAACTGAGCCAAATCCTCAATAGAGTAAATATCATGATGTGGAGGGGGAGATACTAAGGTAACACCAGGCGTTGAATGTCTTAGTTTCGATATATATTTTGAAACCTTAAAGCCAGGTAATTGTCCTCCCTCACCAGGTTTAGCACCTTGCGCAATTTTAATTTCAATTTCATTACAATAATTTAAATATTTTGCTGTAACACCAAATCTACCGGATGCCACTTGTTTAACTCTTGAATTCGCATTATCTCCATTACTTCTTGGTACAAACCTATCTTCGTCTTCACCACCTTCACCACTACAAGATGCTCCCCCAATTCTATTCATTGCGATTGCTAAAGTCTCATGAGCCTCTTTTGATAAAGCTCCCATTGACATGCTTCCAGTTCCAAATCTTTTTCTAATCTCTGTCACTGACTCAACTTCATCTAATGATATTGGTTCTTTTTTAGACTTAAAACCTAGTAAATCCCTTAGGTGAATAGGTGGCATTTCATGAATTAGTTTTGAGTATTTTCGATATGTATCGTACGAGTCGTTTGTTACTGCACTTTGTAATAAATGCATGGTCTTAGCTTGATAACCGTGTGTTTCGCCACCATGTCGATATTTGTAGATACCTCCTATTGGTAAGGAAATCACGTTTTCCCTAAACGTTTCTTCATGATGTCTTTTAATCATATCCTCAATACCTAAAATTCCTATTCCAGATATTCTCGACTCCAAACCTGGAAAATACTCTGAAACAAGTGACCGGCTTAATCCTAAAGACTGAAAATTAAGACCTCCACGATATGAACTAATAACTGATATTCCCATTTTAGACATTATTTTAAGTAAGCCATCATTAATAGCTTTTACATATCTTTGTATACATTCATCAAAACTAAGTTTACCGAATAATCCTTTTTCAAATCTTTGATGAATAGAATCGAGAGTTAAATACGGATTTACTGTTGTAGCGCCAGCGCCAATTAAAACAGCAAAATAATGTGTGTCCAAACACTCTGAAGATTTAACATGAATTGATACAAATTTTCTAATACCAAGTGAAGTCAGGTATGATTGAATAGCTCCGAGTGCTAAAATAACTGGAATTGATAATTTTTTTTTTGAAACCCCTTCATCACTTATAACTAAGTGCTTTGCACCTCCTCTTACAAACTCCTCGGCTTCAACTCTGATCCTATCAAGTTGATTTTTTAAAGTATTTTTATCATTAATCTCATAGGTTAAATCAATAGTATTAGTCTCATCTCTAAATGTATCATAAACCTTTTTAAATTGAGCATTTGTTAAGACTGGACTCTCAAGTAAATAACTTTTTTGCTTAGTTAATTTATCATCAAGAATATTTTCTAAATTACCCAGTCTAGTATTCAGCGACATCACTCTGTTCTCACGTAGAGAGTCAATTGGTGGATTTGTAACTTGGCTAAAGTTTTGTCTAAAAAAGTGTGATAATGGTCTAAATTTACTTGAAAGCACTGCTATAGGTGTATCGTCTCCCATTGAACCAACCGCCTCTTTAGAATCCTCGATCATCGGGTGAAGAATGATTTCCAAATCTTCAATACTTAAACCTGCAAGATATTGACGTTGTCTTAATTC
>DEBM01000004.1:0-727 GCA_002348545.1 Balneolaceae bacterium UBA2956 | reverse complement strand
TTTAGATAATTCAATATGATTAGAGGCAAATTCTTTATAGATAGGGTTAGACGCCAAATGATCTTTTGTTTTTTTATCATTAAAATATTTCCCTTTGTCCAGATCTAAAGAAATCATCTGTCCTGGCCCCACTCTTCCTCTGTATTGAATATTATCTTCAGAAACGTGGACCATTCCTGTTTCAGATCCTGCAAATAACATTTTGTCTTTTGTAATCGTATACCTTAATGGCCTTAGTCCATTTCTATCTGATGCAGCAATAATCCAGCGTCCATCAAATGCTGTAACTGCTGCAGGCCCATCCCAAGGTTCTATTACTGAATTCAAATAGTTATACATATCACGATGAGCCTTGGAAATAATTTTGCTTTTTTTAGACCACGCTTCAGGAATTAACATCATTTTTGCGATTGGAAGACCCCTGCCACCTCTCACTAATAACTCAAATGCTGCATCTAAAGACGCTGTGTCTGAATTGTTTGCTTTTATAATAGGTTTAATATCATCGATATTGTCAAAAAGATTACTCTCCATTCCAGCTTCATGGGTCTTCATCCAATTTACATTTCCTTTTAAAGTGTTGATTTCACCGTTATGTGCCAAAACTCTGAAAGGTTGAGCTAATTCCCATGATGGAAAAGTATTTGTAGAAAATCTCTGGTGAAAAATTGCAAACCTAGAAGTGAATCTCTCGTCCATTAGATCAGGATAAAAGTCTGCGATATTT
>DEBM01000005.1:2461-3246 GCA_002348545.1 Balneolaceae bacterium UBA2956 | reverse complement strand
GTAGTAGTTCAGCCACCGCCACCAGGTACCAGATATGAGTCTCCTGCCGGAACTCCACTAGTATTTACTAAAGCTTCTGGAAACAGTGATGGTCAAATAGCTGGTGTTGTTGTAGATCCAGATAAAGTAACTGGTGATACATATACTGTTGGTTTTGCTGTGAGTGTTGATCCAGATTGGGATGAACCAATTTGGTATTTACAAAATAGTTCGGGAGAAAAAGTTCTTGATGATGAAGAGCAACTTGGGAATCTTAACGATTACGATGACCAACTTATTGTTGATGGGCTTAAAGTAAAAGTCTCAGGTCCCCCGCCAGGTATAAATCCATATCGGTATGGAGTTGCTTATGGAGATGGTTCAGGTACTTCTGCTACATATCTTCAGGGTTGGGATTTTAGTGGTGATAGGTGGATAAGTGGTACGAATTGGGGAGCTGGACAGGGTCGCCTATTTGGAGGTCTTAGTAATGGATTTGAGTTCTTTGGAAGTGATCTTGTTGAAGGTACAGACTTTGTTGATGTTGAAATGAGGTGGGCAGGATGTGCGAATTGTACTGATGGTATGACAGCTAGAGAGATGGCTGATCAAAGTATGAGTGACACACCGGAATTGTGGTCCAAGGCTACTGTTCAGCGTAGAGATCTCGGTTATGAGCTTCAATCTGAACTAGCTGACGTACCCTTTGCTGTTTATAACACTGAGACGGATCCTCCAACCAGATTACAGGTAAATATTGTTGAAGACGATAATGATGGAAGTGGAAATTTGTTATGGGATATGGG
>DEBM01000005.1:0-2107 GCA_002348545.1 Balneolaceae bacterium UBA2956 | reverse complement strand
GATACAGCGATGGTAGCATCAGGAGGTCGTGAATATGTATTCATTACTAATCGCGCATATGATTATGATGGTGATGGAACAGGAGGGACTCCAACCGACTATGCTGATTATTTGCCTGGAGGCACTTCCGACGGAGTATATAACGATGTCATGTATGCTTTTTGGCCAGAATTAAGGAGTCGTCCGTATTTACATGCTGAATACACCCTGTCTATTTTCGCATCGAATATTAACTTAGTTGGCGAAGATACATGGACTTTTGATGCTCCTGCTAAAACTACGCTTGAAACTGATAAGTTGGCAGACTACGAAATGATCAATGTATATCCAAACCCATACTACGCCAATAATTCGCAAGAGTCTAATAGGTTTGATAATTTCGTAACTTTTACTCACTTACCAAATAAAGCAAGTATTAAGGTTTTTTCTATAGATGGTACATTAGTTCGAAAGTTAGAAAAAGATGATACTGAACAATTTCATAAGTGGGATTTAAGAAATAGCTCGGACCTACCAGTGGCATCAGGTCCTTATGTAGTTTACATTGAAAGTGAGGATATGGATAAGTCAAAAACATTGAAATTATATATTGTCCAGCGTAATCAGTTGGTTCAATACTATTAAATCAAGGGATTAGGTATAATTAACAATAATTAAGGATAAAATTATGAAATTAACTATTAAATATATTATAACTAGCCTTAGCATTTTTTCATTGCTTTTGGCAGGTGATGAAGCCCGAATTGGAACTAGTGGAGCTAATCAACTTTTAGTTCCTGTAGGAGCTAGAGGTGTTGCGATGTCCGGTTCAGATTTAGTTTACTCACATGGAGTAGAGTCTTCTTATTGGAACCCAGCAGGTTTGTCTAGATTAGAAGGTGCTACTGTTCTTGCTAGCCAAATGAAAATGTTTGGAGACGTTGGAGTTAGTTTTTTTGGAGCAGGTTCTAAGCTCGGTAGTACAGGTGCATTCAGCCTAACAATTAAATCATTAGATTTAGGAGATATTCCCGTTACAACTGTAGAGGCTATGGATGGTACTGGGAACACTTTTAAGCCAAATATGACGACTTTAGCACTTACTTACGCTAATGCCTTTAGTGACAAAGCTAGATTTGGTATTTCGGTCAAGGCGATTACAGAAAGTATACCAAGAGCTTCTGCTTCTGCATTTGCATTAGATGCTGGAGTTCAATACGAGAACTTAAACGATATCGAAGGGCTTGGCATTGGTCTTGTTTTGAAAAATATTGGAACAGACATGCATTACGAAGGAAGTGGTCTAACAACAACAGCTTCTGATGATGAAAATTTAGAAGACTTTTATAATATTGAATCTTCTTATGATAAATTACCTTCAACTTTTGATATGGCGATGTCTTACAAAGTATCGGGTGCTACACTTGCATTAACATATACTAGTCATAACTTTAGGTATGATGATTTGAGTGTAGGTGGAGAATACGAATTAATGGAGATGATTTATCTTAGAGGTGGTCTGTCTATCCCGATGTTAGAGGAAGACTCTCATCAGAAAGATGAAGTTCTAAGTGGCTTTAATTTTGGAGCTGGCCTTAAATATAACTTATTGGGTACAGACTTATTTGTAGAATATACCTACAGAAGTCAAAAGTATTTTGATGCTAATAACTTGCTTTCTCTATCTGTTGGATTTTAAAGTTTAGTTAGCTAAAAAAACATAGAAAAGGGCAATGAAAGTTGCCCTTTTTTATTTTTCAAAGATTCTTTTTAACATTTGATATAGTTCAGGGTTTGGCATATTCCTTCCCAGATATATTTCATCGTCATCTTTTTGTAATATTAGTTCCCAGTGTAGATGGGACCCGGCTCTGGATCCTATAGTACTTTCTCGCATACCTGTGTTTCCAGACTTTCCAATTACTTCTCCAGCCTTAATTTTATACCCTGGTTTAATTTCATTTTCTATGTGTGATAAATGCGCATAAATAGTAATTGTTCTAAATCCAGGAACTAATTCAAACCCGTGATCAAGAAAAACGGATTTTCCTAATAGAATATTATTAAAAATATCAGAAGGAGTTTTCCCTACTTTTGCGCTTGCCTTTAGCATGTCTACTCTAAAATC
>DEBM01000069.1 GCA_002348545.1 Balneolaceae bacterium UBA2956 | reverse complement strand
CTTATGTTTGCTAGTAATATTTTTGAGGTACCCGCACCAGAATCGGTTTCGCCAACTATAACGTACCCACTGCCTTCATTATCGAGCATGCAAAAATCGTAAACGGACTGGTCCCCATCACCGCCAAACTCTAGCGACCAAATCTCCTCACCCATTTGGTTAGTTCTTATTGCCAATATATCTTTCCCGTTTTCAGTTATACTATTTTGCGTCTCACCTATGAGTATATATCCCCCAAGTGGCAATTCACTAACCCCTTTCCCTCTATCGCTATTTGGACCACCGTATGTCCTTTCCCAATTATCCTCGCCGTTTTCATCAACGTTTATTAGGTATAGGTCCTCATTCATCGCGAAAGATAGCGTGCTGCCTAGTACTACATAATTTCCGTCCATTGTTGATGAAATACAGTAGAATTCATCCAAGCTCTTTCCGCCAAATGATTTTGACCATTGTTCTTGGCCTGAATTATCTACTTTTATCAACCACCCGTCTGTTGCTCCCTTCCCAAAAGAATTCGTGCTACCAGCAATGATTAAACCATTGTCTGCAGTGCGGATTACGTCTACTCCGAGATCATCTCCAAAGCCGCCGTATTCATTCTTCCAAACAAGTTTTCCAGTTTGATCATAGGAGGACATGAGAAGATCAATACCAGCATATTTTTTTGAATAAACTTCTCCAATGATTACCATTCCCTCATCACTTTGATCAACGAACGAGCTACCGGTTTGATTACCTTTTTCAATGAGGCTTATGGTATTCTTGATAGTACCATTGGCGTCAAAGGTTAGTATAGAGATGTCTTCCTCGCCTTTGTTAAACGAATTAAGGTTGGCCAAAACTTTAATATCAAACTGAGAATTTTCCATAATTTTAATACCTGACTCTGAGCGGTCACCACGAAATGCGTATTCATTATTTTTTACCCCTAACGTATCCATATCAAATACCCACGCCTGGATTTTTTGGACACTATTATCAACTCCTTCCAAGCCCTCAAAACTGGTCTCATCTTTTTTATCTGGTATAAGTTTATACCCAACATTGATAATTCTATTTTTACCGAAAATAAATAAACTATTTATAACATTAGAATAATGGAGGGGATAACTATTTTCCCACAATTTTTTTCCATTTTTATCCAACAGAATATTCTTTGTTTGCGGCCCCATTCCTTTGCTAAGTAGATTATTCTGTTGTACGCTGTTTAAAGTCATTAAGATTTCATCATCATTAATTTGTACCGAACTTTTTAAATTATTTTTGCTTTTTGCACCATGTGTTTGACTCCATATTTCTTTCCCTTCAGAATCGGTTTTTATAATCCAAACGTCGCCCTCTTTACTTTTGAAGCTATTTGAATTCCCAAGAATGACGTAGTTTGAATCACCAATAGAGTATACAAATTTCCCTGTGTCAACTTTCTTACCGCCATATGTTTTCTCCCACAGTTTGTTTCCTTTATCATCTAGCTGAATAAGCCAGATTTCTTGAGACATTTTAGGACTTATAAAAAATCTCAGCATTCGTTTCAAAAATGTTGTCTCTGGAATCTTCAGTCCGCTATTTGTAAAAGAATTAGTGTAACCGATGCTTACAAAACCATCTTTTACTTTTTTAGTACTATAGAGTCCATCTTTTTCAGAACCTCCAAATGTTTTTTCCCAAATAGGATCTCCATTTTCATTAATGAGCAAAATAAAACCCTGACTGTCCTTAAAAGAAACTTCCTCTACTCCAGTTATCAGAAAGCCGGCACCTTTGATCTCTTCCACTGTTTGTATGATATTATCATTTCGGTTATTGAAAACTTTATCCCACTTCTTTTTTCCTTCAAGATCTATCTTGACTATCCATATATCTTTGGATGTTGGTGTCATTTTTTGGCCAATTATTATAAAGCCATCGTCCCGGGAAAAAATCCTTTTGCCAATATCATCAAATGGACCTCCATAAAATCTCTGCCATTCAAAGCTGAGACTGTCGTTAGTTTTCATTACCCATAAATCATTTCTACCATTTCCAAGAGTGGTGGATGAGCCGACAAAAATAAAACCACCGTCTTTGGTGTCAGTCATAGATATTAAATTGTCACTTTTACTGACCCCATAATGACGAAACCATTTTTCACCTTGTAATGGGGCCATGATTAATAAAAAAATAGAAGCTCTTATAATTGAATTATATGCTCTTTTAAATGACATCCAAAAAAACTGGTACTCCTCCCTGATTCGCATGTGAGTGCGTTTTAAGAGTTTGTTCATTTAAACATTCTCGCTAAATAGGTGTTTTGATAACTCAAAGTGATACACATCTTAAAACAAAATATATATTTACATTAAAAAGTGAGTAATATACTTATATACAAAAAATACTGATAAATTGTAAAATATAGGCATGAATAAAAAAGATACAATCGCTTTCGACTGGCTCAAAAGGTATACCGGCACAGAGCCTGAAGACTATGGTGAATGGATTCTGCTTACAAATTTCCAAAATTATGTTGACAAGTTTTCGAAAAAATTCGATGCAAAGATTAATGGCGTTGGTGGTCCAATGACATCATCCATCAACAAAGACGGTCTGAGCATCATAAACTTCGGAATCGGAAGCGCAAATGCAGCTACAATTATGGATCTGTTATCCTGCATCAAACCTAAAGGGGTTCTATTTTTAGGAAAATGTGGTGGATTAAAAAGAACAACAGAGATAGGACATTTTATACTACCCACTGCTGCAATAAGGGGCGAGGGTACAAGCGATGATTACTTTCCAAAAGAGGTCCCAGCGATGCCCTCCTTCAAGCTGCACAAGTATGTATCTGAGCTACTTGTAGAACGTACAATCGAATACCGCACTGGCGTGATATACTCAACGAACAGAAGATTATGGGAGCATGATGAACAATTCAAGGCGTATCTTCGAAAGGTACGCGTAATGGGCATCGATATGGAGACAGCAACCATTTTCATTACCGGCTTTGCAAATGAAATAAACCGCGGCGCGCTGTTACTTGTTAGCGACACACCAATGATACCAGAGGGCATAAAGACCCAAGAAATGGACCAGGATGTCACACGCAAGTATGTCGATATTCATTTAGATTTAGGTATTGAGGCAATGACCAAGATTGAAGATGAAGGTGAAAAAATAAAACACTTTCGATATTAGTGAGTATTAATTATCTGTAATTATTTTCAACTTACAAAAACAAACTTCAAGACTGACTATAATTTCCGAGCTTGTAAGTTTTTTGGTGACCTATTAAGATCAAAATATAGAATGTAAAACCTATCTTTATGAATTATAATAAAAATCCTAGCTACCTGAATAGTTTCGCAACCTGATAACTCAACTGCCCTACATTTATAGGGCGACCAATAATCTTTTGATTATTACTTAAAAGATAAAAAGATGGTGTAGTAGTTATGAAATACAGATCCGTTGACTCTGAGCTCCATCCTTTAAGCTCTGATAAATTATCCCACTCCATGTTCCAATCTTTGATTGCATCTTTCCATGCAGAGCCATCTTTATCAAGAGATATCGCCACAACATTGAACCCTGATGAGCGGTAGTTATCATAGAGTTCTATGATCTTTGGGAGCCCCGCTTTACAGTGAGAACATACTGAAGACCAGAACATTAGTAATGTAACCTCAGATTTTTTAATTAAGGTGTGTAACGACACACCTTCATTATGTTGATTTGGGATGAACATATCAGGCACTGTTACTCCCATTGTAAGCTTACTTCTCCCTTCTATCGATCTCCTTAGCTGAGGATTATCAATAATATCAAGTTCGTCCCCTATGTATTCTTTAACGATATACTCTATTCTTTTCCAATCATTTCTACGCTCAAGATACCCTAGCACTATCGTAACACACTTAATGTATGATAGCTCGCCTTCAGAAGCCAAAAGAAGTATGTCATCAAGGCTGAAATCGAGGTCGACTTTATTAGCTCCAGAGTAAAACTCTAAATAATTTGTTAATTTGTGATACACAATCGGTGTACGCAAATAAGTAGCATCTAAAATTGATTTACTTTTAAAGTAATTATCTAATCTTATATTGTAGGATTCATCCATGTTTGGTATCAACTCCATAATTGCGTTATGCGTGATTGTGCCTTGAAAATCCGATTCCAGATATGATAATCTTTCTTGCAGATGGCGCTTTGTATTAGCAAAGACAGTCTGATTTCTAATTTTTGTTGCTGGGTCTGAATCATGAAATTTTTGTAAGTACAGCATCTGCTCCAAATCAGAACAGGTTTTTACGAGATCCTGAAAATATTCGTGGTATGCTTGATTCTCTTTTGATTGTATGAAAAACAGTTCAACCTTATTTCCATCTTTTAATATTTTGGCCTCTACCTCATCCTCTGCAGGATTCAAAATGAAATAGAGTGGTGGAATACTTGTACCTCTCATTTGGTATAAACCCGGATTATATTCTCTGACTGTGAACGAGAACTTTCCTTGTTTATCAACTCTACAGGAGTCAACGGCGTTACCTGCCAGATCAATAAAATCATAGAGATATAGCATTGTATCTGGATGACGATATTCAGAGAATGTGCCATGAAAGTGCTGAGTATAGGAATTACTACATAATATTATAATGACGAAGATAATGTACTTCATGACATCAAGATTATAGAAACTTATTATTGGTTCAAAAAGATTATATTACTTAAATAAATATTTTTACAAAAACTAAAATATGCTATAAAAGAATGAATGAATGAAAAAACCCCGCATACTAGCAGGGTTTTTGGAAAATAAAATTACAAATCTAACTCAGGTTAAAGAATTTGATCATCATTGTACACTATTATTAATCAGATACTTCAACAATCCCAGCTATGTTTTTAATTATGTGTTACCGTTGAAAAATACCACCTATTAAATATTCTAATAGAAGCATCGAAGAAATAATACATTGTTTATAATCATATATTGTTAATCACAACCATCAAACGGTTCTGTAACCATAGTTTTGAACCAAAGATCTTTGTCACAACTTGGAAGACCATCGCAGTAGGCACTATGAACGAATTGACCACCACTATAGCTACCTGGATCTCTAATCTCAAAACCATGTTGTTGATAATTTCCTGAGGCATATCTCATTATAAATGAGTATTGCTGCCCGGCTGTTACAGTCATGGCAGAACCAAGATTTAGGGTTCTTTGTCTATCAAAGTCCTTTGTGGGATCTTTATCATCTTTTACGGTTACAGTACCCGAATGCAAGAGCGTTCCACTAATTCCGTCCCCCTGTCTAATCTCATAATTTATATCGAAATCATTATGCATCGTAGTCCATGATTTCAAAATGATTTTATTTAGGGTTCCAGTTTTTCCTGCAGTAAAACTCTGGTACATATATTGTGAGGATGATGGTAAAGTTCGAATAGAGCCTCCAGACGCATACGATATGTCTACTACAGATGAGTGTACACAACTGCCATCATCTATCGTAGCAACTGAGTTATAATTTGCGGCGCATGAGCTCATGCAACCATTTATAATACAGCTGCCATCATTCACTGTAGCAGTTGGCTCATAGTTTGTTGCGGTAGAGTTCGTGCAACCATCAATTAAACAGCTTCCATCGTCTACCGTAGCAAAAGAATTATAATTTGACGCAGTAGGATTCATACAGCCAACCACAACATCACAATCGAGAAAATCTGATGTGGATTGTTGAAAAACCTCAAACGAGGAAGTGGTTTGATTCCAGCCAGTCGTACGAAGAGCATACGCAGCTGCATCAAGATTGCTCTGCACAAGGACATAATAACCAGATGTCTTGGTTTGATTAGCACCTCTTCTCGATTGACCAGAGCAACCAGAACCATCGTAAACCCCAAAACCTCTTACTCTATCATCAAGAAATGATCTATTATACGTCTGAAATAAGGACCAGCTACAAATTTTCTGGCCAGAATAAGTCATAACCACATGTTCATCTGTTAAATCCTCAACAAGAACATAAGGCCCGTACGTATTATACCCATCGATATTAATAATCTTATTACTACCCGTTAATGGGGATCGAGTGCAAGTGCCATCATCCTGTGTAGCATCATTGTTGAAATTTTCAGCACATGGATTTGTACAGCCAAGAATTGGATACGTACAAGTGCCATCATCCACCGTAGCCTCAGAATTATAGTTATCAGCAGAGGGATCTGTACATCCAGAAATTGTATACATGCAGGTTCCATCATCCACTGTAGCAGTTACATCATAGTTATCAGCTAGAGGGTCTGTACAGCCATTTACTTGATAAGTGCAGCTACCATCGTCCTCCGTAGCCTCAGAATTATAGTTATCAGCAGAGGGGTCCATGCAACCAAGAACACTAGTAGATGCTGCAGCCTCGATCTCTTCAAAAACACCACTTGACCCTAGCTTATAGCCTGCGGCATCAAGATTATCTGCAACCAAAATATAGAAACCGGATGTCTTGGTTTGGCTTCTACCCCTTTTTGTTTTGCCCGAACAACTTGTTTTTGCTCCATTCAAGGATCCATAGCCTCTGACACGCTTATGAAATTTATAGGGTGACGATGGTGTCTGAAATTTGCTCCAGCTGCAGGCATTGTCCACCACCGTGTGCGCATCTGTCAGGTCGCTAAAAAAGATGTAGGGACCGTAATATTCTCCGCTAATGTCAGAAGCAGTTTTGGCTGATTGACTGCTTCTACCGCTTGTGGCTTCGCTGCCTCTTCTGGTTCTTCCGCTCCTGGAGTCGCCATCACGTTGGGACCTCCCGCTCGAAGTGGCTCGGGTTGTACCCCTGTCGGGTTCATCGGTAGATCTTCTACCACTACTCGTTGATCTTCTGCCACTAGTGCTCTCTCTCGAAGGCGTGGTTACGGATGTTGTATCGCTCCTAGTTCTTCTGCTAGTCTGTTGCGCAGATACATCCTCAAACATGATAATAGATGCTAGAGTAAAGGTAGACACTAGTCTTAAAATGTTGTTCATATACAATCCCAGCTATGTTTTATATAGTTTTTTTAATTATGTGTTACCGTTGAAAAATACTACTTAAATGTCAATAGGCGGTATGAAAAAATATTTTACGTGACTTCAGTCACGTAATTGATGAAAGAAAAAATCAAAATTATTTGCTTCATTGTAATTATGGACTCATAAATTTCAATAGCAGAAAGTGTTCAAAAATATTTATGAATAAATTAAATCAAAAAAGATATTTTCCTAAATTAGAAAAGTGGGTGGTCCCTTTTATTTTTTCTGCAGTAATAACTGAGGCCAGCGAAATGACTGTAAATAAGGCAGCGGAGGAATGGATTCAGAGCAATAGTGCACAACCAATACGATACAGCTCAGATACCAAAATTCACCCGTCGGAGCTATTGAATATCATTGCAAGGCATGGGCACTCCCTACCTGATTCAATCAAAATTGAGCTGGAAAACCTAGGCTTCAACTTCTCTAGAGATATTGTCACAACCGATCGCCCACAAAATTTGGATTACAGCAGAGACCAAGGACTATTCCGTTTCCACTATAGCACAACTGGGGAGGACGCGGTGGATCAAACTGATATTAGCTCAAACGGTATTCCTGATTATGTAGATTCAGTCATGTCCATATTTAGCACTATTGAAGGTATTGACTTTGACAGCCTGAACTATAATTTGCCACCAAGCGACAGCTGGTACACTGACCAATATAATGGAGGATCAGGCCACTATGACGTATATATTTTTAATCTGCCAACAAATTATTACGGGTATGTGCAGGGTGAAAATTATGCACAGCAGAATAATCTATTAAGCAGAGGTGATAATGAAAATTCTGCGCCTGTTGAGCAGAATGCTATGGTATCATTTATGGCTATTCGGAACAACTATAGTGATTTTAATGGTAGCGAGCTTGAGAACCTGAAAGTCACCAGCGCCCATGAATTTTTTCACGCTATACAGTATGGTTACGATGGCTGGGAGTACGGATGGGTTAAGGAAGCTACAGCGGTATGGATGGAGGAATTTATCTATGATGAAATAAACGACTGCTACCAATATCTATCAATGTTCTTAGAAAACCCCTATGATCCTTTTAACTATGATACCGAACACGGATACGGATCGTATATCTACTTTTCCTACATCACGGAACATTGGGCACCGGAAATATTTATAAAAAATTATTGGGAGAATGCAATCAATTATAACAGCTGGGACCAGGACTACAGCATCGAAACATTACAGAAGGCGATGGAAGATAGTGGGCTAGATTTTACCGCACTTACACAAAACTTTCACATTGCAAACGGACTCCTATCAAGCGACCCCGCATTTGAATTTTACAGATATGAAGAGGCTGAAAACTTCCCCGTAAATACCCCTTATTTCACTGAAACAATTGTTCTGGCTGAGGATGATACAACCATAGAAATCAGCAGCTGGGTGGGATCATTTGGATCCGAATATTTTCTTATTCTTGTTGATGATTCCTCTGAATTTGCCTTAGGCGACGGAGACTGCTGTATCCAAGTAGATCTCTACAGCGACTATTCAGCAGACACTAATGCTGCCGCCTACATGACCACAATT
>DEBM01000050.1 GCA_002348545.1 Balneolaceae bacterium UBA2956 | reverse complement strand
GAGTGTTAACAGAACTTTAACCTTCCTCAGATAAATGAATCAACGCGAAAACAGAATAGTTAAGCATATCAAAGTAATTCCCTTCAACACCTTCACTCACTTTTGTCAAACCATCATTATCCTCTATTTTTTTGATCCGTAGAACTTTAGCTAAAATTAAATCTGTGAGGGAGCTAATACGCATATCTCGCCATGCCTCCCCATAATCATGATTTTTACTAAGCATTAATTTCAGTGCCTCATTACGCACCTGATCATACCAATCTGCGGCTTGCTCTGGAGATAATTCATCAGCGTATAAATCATAGGCATATCGACCTTGAATAATTGCCATGACACAATAATTGATTATGGAAGAAAAAGCATCTTCATAACCCTCCCCAACCTTATTTACGCCAGTATCCTGAATTGTTCTGATTCTGTTTGCCTTGATAAAAATTTGGTCTGTTAATGAGCTGGGTCGAAGTATTCTCCATGAAGTTCCATAATCAAATGTCTTCTTTGTAAAAATTTCTCTACAAACATTCATTACTTTTGTATATTGACTCGTTGTTTTTTCCATCTAAAGTTATGTATACAGACCTATTAAATACGCTTCCTAAAACAATTAATATCAAAGGCATTTTATTTCCATTTGACACCCCAAAGATAATGGGAATTATTAATCTAAGTCCTGATTCATTCTATGAAAATGATGCCGAAAAAAAAGAAACTGCCCTGCTTAAGAAAATTGAATACTTTATCTCAAATGGAGCGGATATTGTTGATATAGGAGGAAGCTCCACTCGGCCTAATTCGTCATTACCTTCTGTTGATGAGGAACTTTCGCGCGTATTGCCTTCTTTAAGTGCAATTAGAAAAGAATTTCCCAGTGTTGTTATTTCAATAGATACCGTTCGCAAAGAGGTCGCCCAGCAATCTCTTGAAATTGGAGCTGATATCATTAATGATGTTAGTGGAGGATATAACAATAATGGAATGTTCGAAGTTGTGAGCAAATTCAAGTGCCCCTACATTTTAACCCATAATATTGAGGGTGGCATCAATAAAAACGTTATGGATGAATCAAAAAATACAATAAAAGAACTCATTAAATTTTTCTCAAATAAAATTTCTGAACTGAATTCTTTAGGGATTTATGATATTATTATCGATCCTGGATTCGGCTTTTCAAAAAATGTTAAACAAAATTTTGAAATCATAAAAAACTTTGAACTATTGGATATTTTAAACACGCCTATATTGGCAGGAATATCGAGGAAATCAATGATTTATAAGCCACTAAAAATTAAATCGAAAGATGCATTAAATGGAACAACAGCAATGCATGCGTTCATCCTCTCTAAAAAGGCTTCCATTTTCAGAGTGCATGATGTGCACGAAATGAACGAAGTAAAAAAGCTTTGGGAGTTGTCATTTTGTTGAAGTTAGGAAAGGATAATTGCAACTTTTTTAGTTACTTTCGTATAATTATTACGTAAAATTCAACTCTTATGAGGTTTTTAGCCTTTCTTGTATTATTCTCACTTAGCAAGCACTCGATTGCGCAAATACCTACTGCAAATTTCAGTATGTCAGACAATCAGGTGTGTCAAGGAGATTGCATTACACTGACCAATAATTCATCAGGAAACCCAATCAATTTTGAATGGACCTTTCAAAATGGTACTCCTTCCACTTACAATGGAGCTAGTCCAAGCCCTATATGTTTTAATACTCCGGGAACTTTTGCCATCACATTGGAAGTATCCAATACTTTTGGCAGTAATCAAACTACACAAACGATTAATGTCGGAGAAACACCAACTGTCAATGCCACATTATCGGATACTTTGAATGGCGCTTATGTAGAGATTGATGATACAACCATAGCAATGTATCAAGAAGCTTATCTTTTTGCTAGTGGAACCCCACCTGGTGGTTCAATGGTTTGGTATCCTAGTGGTGTTCAATCTGACAGCTTACTACCAGACGCAAATGACTCATTAATTGTCACACCTTTCTACGATACATATTATGTTGCCTCCTACTCCACGCCAGAAGGATGTACATCATATGATACCATTTTGGTATCAGTATGGTTTCAAGATACGCTGAGTACAGATACTATTGCTGTAGGCGTTAATATAGCATTACCAAATTCATTTTCACCCAATGGTGACAACCGAAATGATATATTTAGGGTATTGACCAATGTGGATGCTGATCAAAACTTCAACAACGGGTTTTATGAAGGCGGAGCAATTATTGAGGTTGACTTTCGCGTATACGACCGATATGGTCAAATGATTTTTAGAACAACCGATCCACATGAGGGTTGGGATGGTAATTTCAAAGGTAAACCTGTCAACACAGGAACTTATTATTATATGCTCGAATATCGTCTTATTGATGGAGTTTCAGACTCAATCGAGGGAGACGTAACCTTATTTAGATAGAAAATGAAAAATATTTTAATTACTCTTTTGACCTTTATTACATTAGTGAGCGTTGCACAGCAGGATAAATCAATCAGCATGTGGTACCAATCACCAATGATGTACAATGCAGGTTCAGTAGCAACTGGTGCAGAGGATTTTGGTTTTTTTACCAATTTCAGAATGCAATGGCTTCC
>DEBM01000025.1 GCA_002348545.1 Balneolaceae bacterium UBA2956 | reverse complement strand
TTTGCATTTTCTGCTGACCCAGGTTATTGCACAACTGATAATAACAGTCTAACTGGTGTATGGGTAGATAACATTGATGTCGCCGGTGTATTCACCAACAACGGGGAAGATGAAACTGGATTTGAATCTAAATCTCTTGTTGCTCTTGGTGGTGATATTTGGCACGTAGATTTCATTGGCGTTCCGCCAGTAATTCCAATGCCGGAAAATGTGGTAGTTACCGCTCTCGATGGTTCTGTTGAAGTTACTTGGGATGCTCCTCCTGGAGACTCCTACAATAATGAATGGGTGAGCTTTAGCGATGGTTCTTTTGAAAATTCTATTATTTTAGGCGATGGAGGACAAGGTTACCTAGGCACAAGTTTTGGTATGCCATATGGAGTTGAAACAGTAACGGTGCACTCTGCGCGAGTTCATTCCACTGGTGGTGGTTCTACTATGTTAGGCGGTTTTGCTGTTATAAGCGGAGTACCTTCTCCAACGCCTCTCTATGAAATTAGCATAAATACTGTAGATAATAATTATACTGAAGAGATAGAACTAAACTGGGAGTTTCAAAGTTCTTTTATCCTAGCACTAATGGTTACCGATGCTATAGGTTTGAGTATTGATGAAAATAGCTCCCCAAGTGTTGCCTCATGGTCTAATTTAGGAGGATGGTCACCGTGGTCTGATGTCGCAGCAAGCAATGATGCTGTTAGCGATGGAGAATTCGGCATACAAGCAAAAGTAACCTCAGTTGGTGGATCTGTACCAGTATTCAATGTATATAGAGATCCAGGTTTGGACGGAAGCAGTTTTCAATTGATGTTCAATGGAACTGGGATAAGCTCAACCAGTTACACAGATAATATCATTTCTAACGGTGTAGAGTATTGTTACCAGATTGCATCTGTGTACGATGAAGCAATTAGTGAAAAAACATCGCCTGTTTGTGGTTTACCAATATCTAATACGGTTTATGATATTGTTTATGATGATGGTATAAATGAGGATGTAATGCCGGTTGGCAATGGCAACTTTATTGCAGCAAAATTTTCACCTGAGGGTTACCCATCTGATTTTTATTCATCTAGTTTCTATGTTGCAGGAGCTCAATCAGGTACAGTTCTTGTGTATGTTTGGGATGATAATGGTCCTGATGGAGCACCAGGAGATGCTATTGTCCCTGGCTTGCCAAAAAATCTAATCCAGGGATGGAATGAAATTAATTTCCCTAATGAGGGTTTTGATATTGTTATTGAAGACGGAAGCGTTTACGTTGGTTACCAGCAATTAAATGTAAATTTTAATATTGGAGTCGATTGGAACAATCCTTCTTACGCTAGCAATAGTATGCTTGATTTTGGGATTGGTTTAGGCTGGGAAGAGTTAAGCACTTATTCACCAGGAGGTGTTTGGATGATTCGTGCCCAAATGGATGGAGAGGACGCTGTGCTTGAAACCGACAATAATTTTTCAAGTATGCTTCCTAATGAATTTGTGTTAAATCAGAACTATCCTAATCCTTTTAATCCATCTACAACTTTAACATTTGGTCTAAAAGAGAGGGCAATCACGACTTTGGAAATATTCAACATTTTAGGCGAAAGTGTTTCAAGGGTAGTTGATGAATCACTTGATGCTGGATTTTATAATTATAGATTAGATTTTAGTGGCTATGCATCGGGTATGTATTTTTACAAGCTTACTGCAAGAAATGAGGACGGTGCGCAACTATACGGTGAAATGAAAAAGATGATTTTACTACAATAAGAGTTTGCTGAGTGAATCAATTTAAGCTTCATGCCGTAATAATTTTCACTTTAAATCTAACCTTGATGGTAGGTCAAAAAGGTTTTGTCGGTAATTTAGAAAATAGGGACCCTGCCTCTACAAATCATAGAGGTATACCTTGTGCAACACCTGATCCTACAGTAGAACAAATAATTCAATCCAAAGCTGAGGTTGATTTATGGCTCAATCAAAATAGTTCTAGAGATAGAGAGCAGGTCGCCATTTACGTTATCTGGCATGCTATTCATGCTAGTGATAATACAGGGAATATTTCCGATTCCAGAATTGCTGGTCAAATAGAGGCTATGAACGTAGCATATAGTAATAACAATACAAATATATCATTTATTTTAGATTCTATAAATAGAGTTGAAAATGATGACTGGTTTGTTGGTTGGTCTGATGATGCAGGTGGGCTTGATACTGAAGGTATGCAAGCTTTACACTATGACCCAGCTCATTATTTAAACATTTACAGTGTTCAATTATGGGAGCCAGGAAGTGGTGGTTTTGTAACGTATGGTTATACGTATTCTCCACATACGAACAATCTTCCAGAAAATCATTTTAGACAAGGTTTTACTATTGATCACAAGGTTGTATATGGTGGTTCCAGCTATAGCTCCTCTACTGCGCCTCATGAAGCGGGTCATTACCTTGGCCTTTACCACACTTTCCAAACAGATTGCGCAGCACCCGATGATGCAGTTGACGATACTCCTCGAAATGACAGTGAATATGTGCAAACATGTAATACCCAAGATACTTGTCCCAGTGATCCAGGCAATGACCCTGTAGAAAATTATATGAATTATAGCGATGATTGGTGCCAAACTGTATTTACGCCAGGCCAGACAGATAGAATGCATGCAATTATTGATATTTACCATCCTAGTCTATTGGAAAATCAAGCGTTTTATCCCCTTTTGGCGGTTGATGGGTATAGTTTTTTAAATGAT
>DEBM01000043.1 GCA_002348545.1 Balneolaceae bacterium UBA2956 | reverse complement strand
TCATTGGCTGGAAATGCTATTCATGCGCCTAATTGGCAAAGTATTGTTCCAACCGATTGGAGAGGACTAATTACTAGAAATGGAAGAATAGATAATACTGATGTCAATATAAGTGGTAACTCTGGAAAAGCTAATTATTTTATTTCATACAATAGATTTGCCCAAGAAGGTATTATCAAATCCTCTGGATTGGTTAGAAATTCTTTAAGAGCAAATTTTGATGTTAATGTTAATGATAATATTAGAACTGGAATAAGAATGATGATTACTGATAGAAAACAGGAACATAATAAAGTTATTCTTGGAAATGTTTACTTTTCAATGCTCCCAACAACACCTGTATACAACGATGATGGATCCTTCAATGGTACAAATCCAGTATCTGGTGTTATTAATAGGAGTCCCGTTCACGATATTAATCATAGAATAGATCATAGCTTTGTAACAAATGTCCTCGCAAATGCTTATGTGGAGTTTGATATTGCTAAAGATTTCACATTTAGAAGCTCTGTTGGATCAAATCTAATTTTCAATAAACGAAATCAATATGTTGGTAACCTCGATCCTATAGTAATAAATGCTGGAACAGGAGGTGACGCTGATGTTTCAATGGGTCGTACGACAGATCTTTTGAATGAAAATACTGTTACGTATACTAAAGATATTGGAGACCATTCACTTAAAGTGTTAGCAGGTTACACTATGCAAAAAAACACATTTAGCGGTGTTAACGCTGGAGGAGCAGGTTACGCCAATGACGTTGTAACTTTTAATAATCTTTCTTTAGGAGCAGATGCTACCAGAAATGTAATAGGATCTGACTATAATCAAAGAACTTTTGAATCAATTTTAGGTAGGATAAATTATAGCTTTAGGGATAAATATCTCTTAACTTTAGTTGGTAGACGAGATGGATCTTCGGTTTTTGAGGAAGGTAAAAAATATGCATTTTTCCCATCCGTTGGAGCTGCTTGGAAAATTGGTCAAGAAGATTTCATGCAAGATATTGAGGCTGTTAGTAGTTTGAAGTTAAGAGCTAGTTACGGTATAGTTGGTGAACAAGGAGTCAGTCCATATAATTCACTCGCTAAATATGTTCCTAGAAATATCTTTTTTAATCAATCAATTTCCCCTTCTGTAATTTTGGCTTCACTGCCAAGTACAGGTTTAGAGTGGGAAAAAACTCATCAGACTGATATTGGTCTTGAAATAGGATTTTTAAATAATAGATATTCTGTTGAAATTGATTATTACAATAAACAAACCAAAGACTTATTATTAGCAAAACCACTTCCTGGAACTGCTGGAGATACAAGGCTTGAAAACGTTGGTGAGGTTGAAAATAAAGGTTTTGAATTTACATTGAATTCTGTTAACATAGAAAAACCTGACTTTGTGTGGAGTTCTAATTTGCAAATTTCTGCTAACAGAAATAAAGTAATTAGCCTTGGAGGATCACCTTTTATTCCTTTGAGAAACCCAAACCACGCACAAGCTGGAGCTGGTGCTCTTAGACTTGTTCCAGGTGAGGTAATGCCAGTTTTTTATGGAGCCATTTATGAGGGTACATATAAATCTGCAGCTGAAATAGATGCAGACCAAAGAGCAGGTATTGATGGTATTGGAGCTCCAAATTATGTGGATCAAAATGGAGATGGCGCAATTAATCAAAATGACTTTGTAGCATTGGGAAGCCCTCAACCAGATTTTTATTATGGATTTAGAAATACATTAACCTATAAAAATTGGACTATGGATGTTTTTATCCAGGGTATGCAGGGTCATGAAATGTTTGATGCTTCTATTTACGAGCATTATTATGGTCGTGGTCCAGAGACCAACATGTTACCCATTGTTGTGGACAGATGGACTCCTTCAAATCCAACCTCTGATATTCCAAGAGCAGGAACCTCAGCTGGTGGTTTCAGACCTAACAGTAGTTTGAACATTGTTGATGGATCATTTATCCGTCTTAAAAATGTTACTCTTAACTATGATTTTGATGAAATTCCAGGTCTTCCATTTGTAGATTCAGCGAGTGTCTATCTTACGGGTAATAATTTACTTTTAATAACTGGTTACAAGTGGGGAGATCCAGAGGTTAGTGATGGAGGATCTAGCACTGTTGCTCAAGGAGTTGCTGACGATCAGTACCCTTATGCTTCCTCTGTAGCTATTGGATTTAGGTTAAACTTATAATAATATAGATTATGAAAAACATTAAATTACATTTAACGAAATTATTGATGGTAATATGCCTTATCATAATCCCATCAGCTTGTGAAGAGTATTTAGCTGAAGACTTCAGAGATGGTCTATCTCCTGCCACTTTTTATAACAGTGACGCTGAAGCTAAAATTGCAGTAGACGGAGCTTATTCGATGCTAACTGATGCTGGTTGGTTCAAACACAGAGACAGGCCAGCTTGGTGGCAAATGCCTGCGGATGAAATAAGCTCTACTAGAAATATTTTTAAGGAAACATATAATATTACCTGGGATGAAGGAGTGGCAGATGGAGAGCGTTATTGGAACACACTTTATGAGGCTATTAGAAATTCTAGTGATGCTATTTCGAACATTCAAGGAAATGAGAAATTATCTCAAACTACAATAGATCAGTCTCTAGGTCAGCTCTACGTGATTAGAGCACTTGCTTATTATGACTTAACATGTGTTTGGGGTGATGTCCCGTTTTTTACTGAAATTCTTGCTCCTGAGGAGTTAGCTTCACTCGAGAGAACACCCGTTAAAACAATTAGAGATGCTATGGTAGCTGATCTTCAAACTGCATATGGATTGTTACCTGATTCATGGTCTGGATCTAATCTAGGTAGAATGTCTAAATGGGCTGCTAGGGCTCTAGAAGCTAAATTTCATATGTTCGCAGAGAACTGGCAAGGAATGCTTACAGCATCTAAAGATATTATTGATAATTCTCCACATTCACTTATGGAGAACTTTGGTGACGTTTATAACTGGAGCAATGCTGGTTATTCAAACAAAGTAAACCCTGAGCATATTTTGTGGATTGATTTTACGGGTCTACCTGCAAAAGGTTTATCTACGAATTCTGAGGATAATTATCAAAGAGGACACGATTATGTTCCAAGACTAAGAGATGAGCCCAAAGATAAAAAAGGAAGACAAGGTGAATTAAAAGCTGCTCTCGCTGCAAACGATCATGAATTTGGTGGTTATGGTGGTGCATCGCCTCTTCCACTTCTCACTGATAGGTCATCTTGGGATGCTGGAGATTTAAGATACGACGTGACTATTGCTACAGAATATGAGGGGATACCTCTTAAATTTGCTTATATGAGTAAGTTATGGAATTTAAGCAAAACCTTTTCTCCTAGAGGAAATAAAAATGAAAACTTTGTAATGATTAGACTTGCTGATATATATCTTATGGCTGGAGAGGCTGAGAATGAACTTAATGGCCCTGGAAATGCATACCAGTATGTAAACAAGGTTCGTGAAAGAGCTTTTGAGCCTGATCAGCCTTGGAGTAATATGACTCAGCAACAGTTTAGAGAAGAAATGTGGGAGGAAAGATTACACGAATTATGTGGTGAGAGTCACAGAAAACCTGATCTTGTTAGGTGGGGTATCTATGTAGATCGTATAAGAAATACTCAATTTCAAAAACATAATATGCCTGCTGTACAAAATGTTCAAGAAAAACATCAGTATGCGCCTATTCCACTTTCTGAAATTCAGTTGAATCCTAATCTTTTAAATACTGATCCTACAAATAATGGATACAGATAAAAACTGATTTATATTAAAAAAAACCAGTGTAGTAATGCACTGGTTTTTTTATGTGTTTTAAAATTTATTATAACAAAAAACTTCTATCGTGATAAAATATATTAAATTTTTAGCAATTACAGTATTCATTTTTTCCTGCACAAAAAATAAAAATACTAATCACCTTCCTAATATTGTTTTTATAAATATTGATGATATGGGTTGGAATGATGTAAGCTTTATGGGTAGTAGGTACTATGAAACACCAAATATTGATTTACTTGCCGAAAATGGGATGGTATTCACCCAAGGATATGCAGCCGCCTCTAATTGTGCGCCAAGTCGAGCATCTATAAATACCGGTAAATGGACTACCAGACATCAAATCTATACTGTAGCGAATTCAGATAGAGGGCAAGCAAAACATAGAAAATTAGTACCGATCAAAAACACCACTACTTTAGATAAAAAGTTTACTGTAATTGCACAGAAGCTTAAAGAATCCGGTTACACTACCTGTCATTCTGGTAAATGGCATCTAAGTGAAAAC
>DEBM01000033.1 GCA_002348545.1 Balneolaceae bacterium UBA2956 | reverse complement strand
CCAGGGATGAATTCATTGTACAAGGTAATCATGGATCAGCTTGTGGAAAAAACGAACTCGTCTCTTCATTCGACTTTTGAAATTACGCGTGAAATGTCTGAGAAAATTTTTGTTATTCCGCCGGATAGAACGAGATATTTATCTGAGATTTCCGAAAACAATAGAGCCTATAATCAATGGGTAGAAGCTCAGGTTAAAGTTGCTGACAAATTATTTGGTTTGACGCAAACGATTGAAACCTTGGAAGAATCTGATTACGATGATAAAGATCGTCTTATAAAAAATGTTCAAGAGCTTTTGGTGAAGGAAAAGTTAAATTTTGATCCAAGAAATTGGGAGATATTACAAAATTGGAATGAAAGGAAGCAGTCTTTTAAGAATCCAACATTTGAATTTAAAGTAAGAGACAAGAAGTTGTCTATTCAAACCCACACTAAATCTCTTTCTCACTCTGATATTCCGAAGGTAGCCTCCCCAAAATATAAGGGTTGGGGGGATATTCTTAGATGGGTACTTCAAGAGAATTTCCCGGGGGAATTTCCTTACACTGCCGGCTTATTTCCATTTAAAAGGGAGGGGGAGGATCCGACACGAATGTTCGCAGGAGAGGGTGGCCCCGAGCGCACGAATAAAAGATTTCATTATGTGAGTTTGGGAATGCCAGCCAAGAGATTATCCACTGCATTCGATTCTGTGACACTCTACGGCAATGATCCAGATCTAAGACCAGATATATATGGTAAGATTGGAAATGCTGGGGTTTCTATTTGCTGTTTGGATGATGCGAAAAAATTGTACTCAGGTTTTGACTTAAGCCATCCAGCAACTTCTGTATCTATGACAATAAACGGCCCAGCGCCGATGCTATTGGCTTTCTTTATGAATGCGGCAATTGATCAAAATTGTGAAAAATATATCAAGTCTGAAGGTCTCGAGGAAGAAATAGAAGAGAAAATTAAGACCATTTATAAAAAGAAAGGAGTAAAACGTCCAAGTTATAATGGTGAACTTCCTGAGGGAAATGATGGTCTTGGTCTAATGTTGCTAGGGATTACTGGAGATCAAGTTTTACCCAAAGGGATATACAATGAGATCAAAGCTAAAACACTCACTCAGGTTAGAGGAACAGTTCAAGCAGATATTTTAAAAGAGGACCAAGCGCAAAATACTTGTATTTTTTCCACTGAATTTGCTTTGAGATTAATGGGGGATGTTCAAGAATACTTTATCCATGAGGGT
Source organism: Balneolaceae bacterium UBA2956 (assembly GCA_002348545.1). Taxonomy (GTDB): domain Bacteria; phylum Bacteroidota; class Rhodothermia; order Balneolales; family Balneolaceae; genus UBA1275. The sequence continues at coordinate 3,753 of DEBM01000033.1, read as the reverse complement.
ATTCGGAATTTTTACTCCGTATCTATTTCCGGTTATCATATTGCGGAAGCCGGAGCTAATCCAATCACACAGCTCGCTTTTACACTTGCCAACGGTTTTACTTACGTGGAATATTACCTGAGCAGAGGAATGAATATTAATGACTTTGGGCCAAATCTATCCTTTTTCTTTTCCAATGGAATTGACCCGGAGTATGCTGTCATTGGTAGGGTTGCACGAAAAATATGGTCCAAAGCAATGGCTAAAAAATATGGCGCGAATTCGAGGGCACAAATGTTAAAATACCACATCCAAACTTCAGGTCGCTCGCTGCACGCACAGGAGATTGATTTTAACGATATCCGAACAACATTACAGGCTTTATATGCCATTTACGACAACTGTAATTCACTTCATACAAATGCCTATGACGAGGCCATAACGACACCTACTGAGGAATCTGTTAGACGTGCAATGGCGATACAGCTAATTATTAACAGAGAGCTTGGTTTGGCTAAAAATGAAAACCCACTTCAGGGAAGCTTTATCATCGAGGATTTAACAGATCTAGTTGAAGAGGCTGTTCTCTCTGAGTTTGACAGAATAACCGAACGTGGCGGAGTCTTGGGCGCTATGGAGACGATGTATCAAAGGTCGAAGATTCAAGAAGAGTCACTCTATTATGAGACGCTTAAGCACACTGGGGAATTCCCAATTATAGGTGTAAATACCTTTTTAAGCTCGAAAGGGTCTCCTACAATATTGCCGAAAGAGGTCATTCGTGCAACAGAGGAAGAAAAGCAATACCAAATAGAGATGTTGAATAATTTACATGAGGCAGAGAAGGCAAGCACGAAAAAAGGAATTAAGCGGATTCAAGAAGCTGCAGTGAACAATCAGAATCTTTTCGAAGAGCTCATGGAGATATGTAAGCATGCTTCACTTGGGCAAGTAACAAAAGCTCTGTTTGAGGTTGGTGGCCAATATCGAAGAAACATGTAATATAATCTATGAAGTTTTCTGTTGGTGAGGTTATTTCTATTTTACACGAAACAGGTCGCTATACCATTGAATCTATTGAGCGAGATTTAATTCATGTTGTTGATGAACATGGGTTTTCGCTCAAGGTCCCAATGAATAAAGCGGTTAAAATCCATTTCTTTAAAACAGGAGATGTTCAAACTAAAGAGATTGATCGTGTAAAGCCGAAAAAGAATAAAATAGACTCGGAGGACACCCCCGAATTAGACCTTCATTTTGAGTCATTTGACTCAAACAAATACGACGCTTCGGCTCATGAAAAATTCACCATTCAAATGAATACCTTCAAGCGATTTGTGAATGCACATCTAAAGAAAAAGACAAAACGTATTCTTATCATTCATGGAGTTGGTGAAGGCCGTTTGAAAAGTGAAATTTTATATTGTCTTCGCGGAAGGAAGGGATACGATATGTATGATGCAAATTACAGTCAAAGGGGAGTGGGAGCATCTTACATTGATATCAAGGTTTCTATTGCTGAGCCCCTGTAAGACCAATAACCATATTTTTAAACCACGTTTTTGATCTGTTCTCATGATATACAATCTAAAATGTAATATCAAATATAGTTGCTTTGAATAATGAGTAGTTCATATATGCATTCGATTGACCTAAGTGTTTTTATTTACATTTTAATCCAAAATTGACTCATTCTTCAATCCTACGAAAGAGAAGCTTATTATATTTGCAACGTGAAAAGAGAACCTTTAATTCTAGCCTTCAGTCAGCTCGGTATCGTTTTAAGAAATGTAGGTGAAAACAAGCCTTGGAAAAATTTTGAAATCGGTATTACTGAGCATGAATATGATCGGTTGATTTCTACTATTTCTAGACTAAAACATCATAATGGATGGTTTACAGAGGCTATGGTTAGAAAGGCAATGCTCAACATTGGAAGGTCATTAGATTCCGATCTTTTAGCCTCATGGTGTTCGAAATATACATTTTCGAGTCAACCTAAAACAGTAGCGGTGATTATGGCGGGTAACATTCCGCTTGTTGGGTTTCATGATTTTCTTTGTGTACTTCTTTCAGGAAATAAAGTGCTGGCTAAAATGAGCTCGGAAGATGATAAAATTTTACCCATACTAGTTGAATTCTTGGTTTGTTTTTATCCCGAAGTGAGTCAATATATCTCATTTTCTAATCGAAATATGAAAGGTTTTGACGCTGTAATTGCAACAGGAAGTAATGCTAGTTTTCTTCATTTTGAACAATATTTCTCAAAGTATCCACATATATTCAGAAAAAATAGGACTTCAATTGCCGTCTTAAATGGTCTTGAATCAGCGTTCGAGCTGAAGTCTCTTGGTAACGATATATTTGATTATTTCGGACGTGGCTGCCGAAGTGTTTCTCATCTTTTACTTCCGAAATCCTATGATCTAAATAACATTTTTGAGCACATCGTTCACCAAGGTGAGGTAATCAATAATAAGAAGTATGGGAATAATTACGATTACAACAAGGCGGTTCATTTAATGAATCAAGAAAAGCTTTTAGATAATAATTTTGTTCTATTCAAGGAAACGGAAGAGCTTCATTCTCCATTGGGTATGATTTATTATCATTTCTACAACGAATTAAATGATGTGCACCTTTATACGGAGCAGCACAAAGATTCTATTCAATGTATAATCGGGTTAAATGGCCTGCCTTTTGGATCAGCACATTGTCCCGCTTTAGATGATTACGCAGATCAAGTAGATACAATGAAATGGCTGAATAAATTAAGTTAACCATCGATCAATGAGAATTATCTACCTTTGCCACCCATGGCTCTATTTAATAAATACATGATATTATATAAATCTAAAGAAGAAATAGCAATCATGCGTGATGCAGCTCAGGTTGTCAGTAGAACACTTGGTAAGGTTGCCAAGCTGATAAAGCCAGGGGTGACGCCACTTTCTTTGGATAAAATGGCACATGACTATATACTATCGCAAGATGCGAAACCCGGGTTTCTCGGTCTTTATGGTTGCCCTAGTACTTTACTTATTTCTGTGAATGAACAGGTCGTACATGGCTTACCTACTGAAAAACCGTTCGAGGAAGGTGATATCGTTTCGGTAGACTGTGGTGCTGTATATAAAGGATACTATGGTGATCACGCCTACACCTTCAAGGTCGGTGCGGTTTCTCCAGAACTCCGTCATTTGCTAAAAGTCACCAAGGAATGTCTTTATAAGGGTATTGAGCAATGTACAACATCTAATCGTCTAGAGGATATTGGTTGGGCAATACAGCAGCATGCTGAAAAAAATAATTTTGGCGTCGTAAGAGATCTCGTTGGGCATGGACTGGGTAAAACGCTTCATGAAGAACCTCAGGTTCCTAACTTCGGTAGGAGGGGTCGAGGTAAAAAAATCCAAAATGGTTTAACAATCGCAATCGAGCCTATGATAAATATGGGCACTGAAAAGGTAAGAACACTAGCCGATGAATGGACGATTGTCACCGAAGACGGCATGCCTAGTGCACATTTTGAACATGACATAGCCATCGTTGATGGTAAGGCTGAAATCCTTTCTACCTTCGACTACATCTATGATGTAATCGGTTCTGATGATTAGAGAGCAGAAATTTGTTTTCCTAGCTGTCTTGACTCTTTTAGCCTATGGCTTGGGGTTGTTTTTTGAGGTTCATTTTTTTATACTTCCCTTTCCTATTTTTGATTTTGTGTTGCTTTGGGGTGTTTTGCGATTTATTGGAATGAATACAAGCAGCAGA
>DEBM01000012.1 GCA_002348545.1 Balneolaceae bacterium UBA2956 | reverse complement strand
AGTTATAGCAATTTTTTTCATTTGGAAATAAAACAGCTTTAAGTAGTACGTATTTAAAAGAATAGTCATACGATTTATTGGCAATAGTTTTTTATTGGTAAAGTTGGTGAATAATTTTATAATATAATGTTATATTTTAAATGTAGATTGGTTAGTGCTAAATTTGATTTTGATAAGTGAGAATATTTTAGAAATATGAGGGAAAACATTGTAAATATTTGATAGTAATAAGAATTTTAAGAGGAAATTTAAGATTGAATATTGAAGTGATATATTAAAAAATTAATATGGATGGGAATAAAATAATAGATAATAATAATCTGTCTGTAATAACAAATTAATTAAAAGCGTTATTTAGAGTTAAACCTAAATTTTGGCCTCCAGCAGATTAATTTTCACTTATGTATACCAAATTAGTAGCAAAACTTCTCTCACACAGTAAAATAGCGGTTTTTTCACATATTCGTCCAGATGGAGATTGTATAGGGTCCCAAGTTGGTATCTGCCTATGGTTACAACTAAATGGTGTGCAAGTGCGCGCTTTTAATCAAGATCTTCTTCCAGAAAATCTATGGTGGTTACTGGATTTATTTCCAGTGGAATCCCCCAAGTCCAGTGATCTAGACGATTTTGATGCGATTTTATTTGTTGATGGGAATCGTCTATCTCGATTTGGAGAACTGGCAGAAAGCCTTATTCAAGCGCACATACCCCTATACATGATAGATCATCATCCAGATCCTACTGATATTTTTGACGAAATGATTTCGGTTGCAAGCGCTTCTTCTACCTGTGAATTGGTTTATGGGCTGTATGAGGCCCATGACCTTGACCAATTGACTCCAGCTGCATGTAAAGCATTGTATACAGGTCTAGTAACTGATACAGGATCCTTTCAGTTTGAGAGTGTTACCCCAGCCACCTTGTCTGCCGCTTCAGTTTTATTAACCCGTGGTAAATTTCGTCCAAATGAAATTGTTGATCAGCTCTATGCCAATAAAAGTCGGGGACAAATTGCGTTATTAGGGAAAGCATTAAATACCATTGAAACCCATTTTGATGATCAGATTGCTAGCATCACGGTCACTCAAGTTATGTTTGAGGAAACCGGAACTGGACCTAGCGATACCGAAGGTTTCGTAAAATATCCTTTAAGCTTGGAAGGTGTCTTGGGATGTGTGTTATTCAGGGAAGATGTAGATAGGATTAAAGTGAGTTTGCGTTCTCGAAGCTCTTTGAATGTGCAAACTTGGGCCAAAAAAATAAATGGAGGTGGGCACGCGAAAGCTGCGGCTGGATGGTATAAAGCACCGATGCAACAAGCCAAGGCGGCCGTTTTATCACTGGGAATAGATAGTATTAAAAAAGCGAAACATACCATTAACTCTATACTAATTTTGACCTTGTTCATGGTATGGGCCCTCTTAGCAGGAGCGTGTTTTGGATCTGGGCAAAACGGTGAGTCCAGTGGATTAATGGGATCTCAAGAGAAGAAGGCGCAAAGGCCATCTGATTTACTGGGTGAAGATACTTACTGGGCGAATGATAAAGTGGAAATGAAGGATGATTTAGGAATGAGGGTCTTATCACAAGAGCAACGATATTCTGAGGGGCGACAGCTTCGCGGGGAAACCATAGATCGCTCTAGGCATAACGCTATAACGGCAGCGGTAGAAAAGGCAAGTCCAGCCATTGTTAGCATAACAGTTACTGAATTACAGACCGGATTTGCGCCAACAAGAGACCCTTTTTTTTCTTTCTTTTTTGAGCAGCGAGTGCAGCGAGAAGTGCAAAGTATGGGTTCGGGATTTATCATTAGCTCGGATGGATTAATTGTTACCAATGAACATGTGGCAAATCCCAATGCTAAAACCATCATGGTTACCCTTCCTAATGGTTTTAGTTACGAGGCTGAAATTTTAGGTTCTGATGAACTAGCAGATTTAGCACTGCTAAAGATAAGTTCGGATACGACAGAGTTCCCTTACGTAGAATTTGCTCCTACTAATGACTTAATGGCAGGTGAATGGGCTATTGCAATGGGTAACCCTTTCGGACTTTTTGCAGATGGCCAACCTACGGTAACCGTTGGGGTAATAAGCGCGATTAAGAGAGATTTTAGGCCTGACCCTCAGGAGCCAAGGGTGTATATTGATATGATTCAAACAGATGCTGCTATTAATCGTGGAAACTCTGGCGGGCCTTTGGTGAACTCAAATGGAGAGGTAATAGGGGTGAACACTTTCATATTTACAGGGGGCACAAGTAACGGATTTGTGGGTTTGGGTTTCGCCATCCCCAGCGAGCGCGTGCAAAAAATTATAGAACAATTAAATGATTCTGGTGAAGTGCAACTAGCTTTTGATACGGGTATGGAATTCTCCCCAGTGACGCGAGGTCTAGTACGACAATATGGTCTTCCACCAGTACCAGGCCTATTTGTTTTAAGCGTAAATAGGAATGGACCTGCCTATGAGTCAGGTGTTTTACCAGGTGATATAATCATGCGAATTGGTAAAGAACGTGTTGCGAGTCAAATGCATGCTTTTGCCTTGATGCGTGAATATGACGAGGGGGATTTGATGACCGTTCGTTTGTTTCGAGAAGGTAAAGAGTATGAGACAGAAATGTTATTACGCAGGAAGGTAGCTGAGTAATTGAAAGTTTATAAAATTATCTTAAGCTTATTTACGAATAGCTAATGTAGTTTCGACTCATTATAAAGCCAGTTTTTATACCCTTCACTACCTTCGTCCTCTGTAATAGTTAGTGATAAAACACATGGACAATCATAGTGGTTGTATTTCTCAACAAGTTTGGTGAGTTGCTTCATATTTGAATAATGGGTTTTTACCAGGAGTATATACTCCTTGCCTTCTGTTATCTTACCCTTCCACCAGTACATAGATTCCATTCCGTCTACTAGATTGACGCATGCAGCTAAGCGATTTTGAAGTATTTTATGACTTAGGTTCTTAGCGGTGGTTTTGTCAGGTGTGGTAATGTATACTATACGCAAATTGTAATACATAGTGTCATTTTGTTTAGAATAGTTATTATATCCATAAGGATATTTCAATCGTGTAGCTGGTGAAATCCTTGAATTAGATTTATGATGAACACTATTATCCCCTAGCTTGTTCTAGTTGAAATTAAGATTATTTGTGCGATATGCCATGCAATCAAATACAGAACTTGTGCTGGAAAAATAGGTTAAGGGTGTCTATGAATAGAAGTTTATAAGCTGATCTTTTTTTAGGGTTGATTAATTTTTAAAGGCTTTTCCTATAACTTCTAATAAATTGGAATCGACCTATCTGAAATACAAACTGTGCTTTATTCGCTATTGGACTATATGTGTATAAAATTGTAATTTAATTTCTTGCAAATTTTTGAAAGTCATTATAAACTATTTTATGATTTGCGAGAGTGGCGGAATTGGTA
>DEBM01000013.1:37926-158172 GCA_002348545.1 Balneolaceae bacterium UBA2956 | reverse complement strand
TTCCTCGGCGGCAGGCTCCACTTGCTCAGCGGCCGCCTCTGCTGCTGTTTCTTCTGCTTCCTTCTCGATTTCGGCCGCAGCCGCGCTAGCTTTTTGTTTTATTTGCTTTTTAACTTCTTTCTCTTCAGCAATTAGGCTTGCGCGAACCTGGTCTTTTCGGGAGACTTCCGCTTGTTCTTTTGATTCGCGGTTAGCTTTCCACTCTTCAATCGCGGCATTAATTTCTTCTTCACTTTTTCCCCACATTTGTAAGTGACGCTTATAAAGAAAACCTTGATGGCGGAGAATTTTTTGTACTGCATCGGTTGGTTTAGCGCCTTGATCTAACCAGTAGCTGATCCGCTCTTCGTTAATAATAGTTTCTTTTTTCTCGGTTACACCATCATAGCGGCCAACTTGTTCTATAATTCGGCCATCGCGAGGTGAACGGCTGTCAGCAACTACGATATGATAGATAGGACGACGAATACGCCCTTTACGCTGTAGTCTAATTTTAATCAATGATTTGTCCTCAGTTGAGTTTTTATTTAATGCTCTTTATCGCCCAAAAGACATGTTTTTTAGTCCTTGAAGCGCGCGCCCTGTTTTTCCTTTATTCGACAGGTTTTTCGTCATTTTCTTCATCTGATCAAACTGTTTAATTAAATCGTTTATTTCTTTAACAGTTCTACCGGAACCCAAGGCAATACGCTTACGGCGAGAGCCGTTTAGTATTTCAGGATTCCGCCGCTCCTCCGGCGTCATAGAATAGATAATGGACTCAACGGGCTTAAACGCATCGTCATTGATTTCTGCATCTTCTATTGCTTTGCTGGCGCCGGGAATCATTTTGACGAGATCACTTAAGTCTCCCATCTTTTTAACTTTTTGAATTTGATCGAGAAAATCTTCCAAGTCAAATTTATTGGAGCGAATTTTCTTTTGAAGCTGCAGAGCTTCTTTTTCATCAAATTCTCTTTGAGCGCGCTCAACTAACGATACCACATCTCCCATGCCCAAAACACGTTGGGCCATACGATCTGGGAAGAAGGGGCTTAAAGCATCTAACTTTTCCCCAGTGCCTACAAACTTAATAGGTTTATTAACAACCGATTTAATAGAGAGCGCCGCTCCCCCGCGGGTATCACCATCTAATTTTGTAAGAACAACTCCATCGTAGTTAATACGCTCATTGAACTCTTTTGCAGTGTTTACAGCGTCTTGGCCCGTCATAGAATCTACAACAAATAGAATTTCAGAGGGGTTGATCTGTTTTTTTATTTCTGCAATTTCGTTCATCATCTCTTCGTCTACGTGTAAACGCCCAGCAGTATCTATAATGACGGTATCCATAGCTAAACTACGAGCCATTGATACAGCTTCTTTGGCAACTCGAACAGCGTCTTTTTGTTCAATCGAGTACACGGGAACATCCACTTGTGATCCAAGTGTTTTTAACTGGGTTACGGCAGCAGGGCGATAAACATCGGCGGCAGCAAGAAGCGGATTCCTTTTATGCTCCTGCTTAAGGTATCTAGCTAGTTTACCTGCGAAGGTAGTTTTTCCAGAACCTTGTAATCCAGCAATGAGAATGACTGTTGGAGGGGTGTTGGCAAAGGTCATTGTAGAAGGATTTCCACCAAAAGCCTCGACTAATTCGTCATATACAATTTTGGTGAATTGTTGCCCAGGATTGACGCTGGTCAACACACCCGACCCTAACACCTTGTCTTTTACCTCCGTAGTAAACGTTCGGGCAACCTCGTAATTAACGTCAGCATCCAATAAAGCCCGGCGTATTTCGCGCACGGTCTCAGCGATGTTCACCTCGGTGATGCGCGCTTCGCCCTTCAGGCTCTGAAAAGCTTTATCTAATTTGGATGATAATTGTTCAAACATGGTTTACAGGAAATCCGAATTGTTTTACAGCCCAAAAAAATACGGTATAAATACGGGCTTATCAACATTAATGTGGATAATTGTTAAAAAAGATTGCGAGACCTTTTGGCGTTCTTTTTTAGCAAAAACAGTGGTATTTTATTAATTATAATTATTAATGGAATCTAGTATATATGAGTACAGATGGCTATGGGTTGTTGAAAGGAAAGAAAGGAATTATTTTTGGAGCACTAGACGATCGTAGTATTGCGTGGAGGATTGCTCTTGCTTGTAAAAGAGAGGGCGCTGACTTTGTGTTATCAAACGCACCGATAGCGTTGAGATTAGGTGCTTTAAATGCGCTTTCTGAAGAAACGGAGGCCCCAATTATCCCTTGTGATGTTACTAGCGATGATGATATTGAGGCGCTCGTCGATCAGGCGAAAGAACATTTTAGCAGCGGGGTTGATTTTGTACTACACGCCATTGGAATGTCTCCTAATATTAGGAAGAAAAAGGAATACACAAACCTTAACTATAAATGGTTTCAACAGTCGCTTGACATTTCTGCTATTTCATTGCACCGAATTTTACATCATGCAGATGCCAAGGGGGCGCTAAATGATAACGCCTCAATCGTAGCTCTTTCATACATAGGCGCACAACGGATATTTAGTAAATATTCGGATATGAATGATGCTAAAGCACTGCTTGAAAGTATAGCAAGAAATTATGGTAGCCGTCTAGCAAAAAGGGGAATTCGCGTTAATACGGTGTCTCAGGCGCCGACAAAGACTTCTGCAGGATCAGGGATAAAAAATTTTGACGGGATGTTTGCGTTCGCGGAAAAATTATCACCCCTTGGAAATCCAACGGCAGATGAATGCGCGGATTATTGCGTAACATTATTTTCCGATTTAACTCGGAAAGTGACTATGCAAAATTTATTTCATGACGGCGGCTTTGTTACCTCTGGGTTTTCCGAAGAGCTCTTAGACGATCTGGCTCGTTTGTATACGGAAGAGAAATAACATGTCAAAAACAATCCTTGGCATTGACCCAGGCTCCCGAGTAATGGGGTATGCGGTGCTGTCTGAAGATCGCGGAAAACTAATAGCTCTTCGTTGCGATGTTATTCGGTTGGTACACATCGAAAACCATTTGGACCGGCTAAATGTTATTTTTGATAAAGTTACTGCTTTATTGAAATCTATAAATCCGAGTAGTTGTGCCATTGAAACCCCTATTTATGGGGCTGATCCCCAGGCAATGTTAAAGCTGGGTAGGGCTCAGGCCGCGGCCATTTTGGCCATGAAGCAGCAGGGGCGGGTGGTACATGAGTACTATCCTAAAGAAGTAAAAAAAGCCATCACAGGGAATGGAAACGCCAACAAAGAGCAAGTAGCTTTTATGCTGGGAAAGATGATACAACTACCAGATGAAAGGCTTTCTAAAGACGCTACAGATGCATTGGCGGTTGCGTGGTGTCACAATATGAATATCAAAGGCACTAAAATAAGAAAACAAGCTCATCAGAATAATAAGAAAGGAGATTGGACGGCCTTTGTTGCCGATCATCCAAATAGAGTTAAGTCATGATACGTTTTTTAGAGGGAGTACTTGAAGAGAAAGAAGACTTAGGAGTGGTTATTAATGTTCAAGGCGTGGGCTATGGACTTAGTTGTTCCCGTTTTACCCAAGAAGAATTACCCGGAAAAGGAGAAACAGTAAGACTCTTGGTTTACCACCATATTACCGATAGCGATCAACGCCTTTTTGGTTTTAATAATGTAGAAGAAAAAGTTTTGTTTGAGCAGCTAATCACCGTAAAAGGGGTTGGGCCAAAGCTCGGCATTACAATTTTAAGCGGTATACCAATTAACGAATTGATGAGTGCTATTATAAATGGACAGGCAGGGCTGCTTTCAAAGATACCGGGTATTGGAAAAAAAACAGCAGAGCGAATTATTCTCGAACTACGTGAGAAGGTGGCAGAGACGTCGGTCTTGGGAGAAGGAACAATCAAAAGGGGTGGGGGAGAGTTTAATAACGTTGCTATGGAGGCGGTTAAAGCGTTACGTTCTTTAGGTTTTCGCGATAAAGACGCGGAGGAGGCTGTTGCAAAAATTCAGAAAGAAGGACAGAACACAGATCTTTCCGGCCTCATAAAGCAATCGCTGAGGGTGTTAAAATCTTAGCAAAAGCTTAACAATTTCTTTATTTCCGATTTGCAAAAGAGTTGGCTACCATTAAACCATACCTATTTTTGAAAACCAGTCCAGACAACCGTGTCCAAGCAAACAATATTAGTTGTAGATGATGAGCGCGATATACTCGATCTATTAGAGTACAACCTTAAAAAAGTAGGGTTCAATGTTTTTAAGGCTGAAAATGGTGAAGAGGGTATATCTAAAGCGAAGGAAAATAGGCCAGACTTAATATTACTGGACATAATGATGCCTAAGATGGATGGCCTTGAGGCCGTTGAGATTATGCGAACGGATAGTGATCTTAAAAAGACACCAATTATATTTTTGACCGCAAAAAGTGACGAAAAAACAGAAATAGAGAGCCTTAATAAAGGGGGAGATGACTACATCACCAAGCCCATTAGCACCATTAAATTAGTCTCTCGGATTAAAGCTGTTCTCAGGCGGCTCGATAGTTCAGAACCGTCTGCAAATAAGCTAGAGGTCCACGATTTGCAAATTGATAAAGACCGTTACATCGTGTTGCAGGGGGGCAATGAACACCGCCTTCCCCGTAAGGAATTTGAATTATTGTTTTTCTTGGCAAGCAGAAAAGGAAGGGTGCTCGACCGGAAAGCCCTGTTAGATAAAGTATGGGGAGATAAAGTTTATGTGGTTGACCGGACAGTAGATGTGCATGTCCGTAAAATTAGAGAGAAATTAGGCGATCATTATATTGAAACCGTGAAGGGCGTTGGATATCGGTTTAAAGAATGAGCGGAGGAAACAAGCGCATATCATTATATAAGTTAGGCTTTCGTAAAGCACTGTATAGCGCAATTCCAATTGGGGGTTTTACTTGGGGGTTACTTTTTGTTTACTTTGGTACTAGTATTGTTGAGGGTATTGTAGCCGCAGTAGGCATGATTTTTTTAAGCTTCCTGACTTTCTTTATCATCGATTATAAGGTAGATTATAAGCGCCTTATGATGCTTGAGCGAATTTCTAAAAACATCTCAAAAAAAAGATTTGAAGAGATAGATGATCAGACCAGCTCAAGCAATGATGAGCTTGACTATGTGATAAAAAAACTCGTTAAATCCAACCGGACGGTAGAGCGCGAAATACAACGATTGAACCGAATTGAAAACTACCGAAAGGAGTTTATTGGGGACATCTCACATGAGCTTAAAACGCCTATATTTGCTATTCAGGGCTTTGTTGAAACATTATTGAATGGGGCGTTAGAAGATGAAAAAGTCAACAGAAAGTTCTTGCAAAAAGCCATGAAAAACGTTGCCCGGCTCATTTATCTTACCAAGGATTTAATGGAGATTTCCAAGCTTGAAACAGGAGAATTAAGGTCGGAAATAGAAGAGGTTTATCTATATAATATTATTAATGAAGTGGTCGAAAGCCTTCAAGATAAAGCACATCAAGAGAGAGTGAATTTATTTGTAGAGCAAATGAATCGAAGCCTTAGAGTTAGAGCGGACAAAAATCAACTACGACAAGTCCTGATCAATTTGATAGAAAACGGAATCAAATATAATGTCCCTCAAGGGAGCGTTAGAATAGAAGTATTACCCACCGAAAGGCCCGAAAAAATAACCCTTTGTATCGAGGATACGGGGATAGGAATAGATGAGGCCGATTTACCACGAGTTACCGAGCGTTTTTTCCGAGTCGATAAATCTCGCTCTAGAGAACGCGGCGGAACAGGCCTTGGCCTTTCTATTGTAAAGCACATCATAGAAGCCCATGGAGAAACATTAAAAATTAAAAGTAATCCCAATAAAGGGTCAAGGTTTAGCATAAGTTTAACTCTTGTTGATGGGGGTGGAAATAGCCAAAGTCTTGAGCAAGAGACTTTTTCAGAAATAAGAAGGGAAAAGTAGTACCTTTTAGAGAAAAATCATGGTATATGCAGTAATTATGGCCGGAGGCTCTGGAACCCGCTTTTGGCCATTTAGCACCCAATCCAAACCGAAGCAATTTCATCAGTTATTTGGGCTCGGAACTATGTTGCAAAATACAGCAGAGAGAGTATCAGGCATAGTCCCCCAGCAACAGGTTATGGTAGTGACAAATGAACGCTATAAGGATATAGTAGCAGAGCAATTACCCCGGGTCTTACCAAAGAATATTATTGGGGAGCCGGTGGCTAAAAATACTGCGCCATGCGTAGCCATAGCAGCAGCGCTTCTTGAGCACCAAGACCCGGAAGCAGTGATGGTTGTATTACCAGCGGACCATCATATTACTAAGCCAGAGGACTTTTGTAAAGTACTAGAAGGCGCGGTGACTACTGCAAAAAAAGGGGATGACCTGGTTACTATAGGGATAGAGCCTAGTTTCGCTGAAACGGGCTTTGGGTATATTGAAGCGGACTTAACGGGGCCGCCTAACACTGCTGATGGGCGAGGGTTTCAAGTAACAGCGTTTAAGGAAAAGCCCGATCAGAAAACAGCAGACTTTTTTTTAAAGCAAGGCAATTATTTTTGGAATAGCGGGATGTTTATTTGGAGGGCCTCTCGGGTTCTTCAGGAAATACAAAAGCACCTTCCAGCAATGTACAGCCTGTTACAGCGAGCTAAAGCAGAATTTGGCACAGAGCTGGAGGTCGCAGCAATTAAAGACTTTTATATGAACTGTGAATCCATATCAATCGATTATGGGATTATGGAAAAGGCGGCATCTGTGAAAGTAATCCCAGGAGATTTTGGTTGGAATGATGTTGGAAGTTGGTCTGCGGTCTATAAGCTGTTTGAAAAAGATAAAGACTCAAATGCGCTAGAAGCATTGAACCATTGCTTGATCGACTCAAACAACAACTTGATCTTTTCTAAGAGCGAAAAAGTGATTGTATTAGCAGGTGTAGAAAATATGGCGGTTGTGGAAACTGAAAAGGCGCTACTGGTTTGTGATTTGCGTAATGCTCAAAAGGTGAAAGACGTCGTAGAACGACTAAGTGCTAGCAAAGAGCTAAAAAGCTTTACTTAGAGGTAAATGGTTTGTTGATCAAAGGCTAATTTTATGTGATTGGGTAGTTTTTTATTTGACGGGCTGTGTTTTGTTTGGCCGTTCATATGAATTAAATATGCCTCAGGAACGCCCAATTTAGTAATTAATACTACCGCCTCTGGGATACTTAGGTGGGTTGGATGCTTCGGCCCCCACCGCAGTGCGCTCAAAATAAGCACCTTGGCGCCCTCTACTAGTGACAAACTTTCTTTTGGCAACTCTTTTACGTCTGTTAGATAACACAAATCGTTTATTTTGAAACCAATAATATCAAGGCTTCCATGTTTTGCTGGAATGGCGGTTATGGTAAACGGGCCTATTTGTACTGGGCTGTGAATGGTATGAAAACTAACTCGTGTAGAGCCAGGATAGCGCTCTGCTCCAAACAAATAATGAAACCGAGTCTTAATTGATTTTATAGCAGAGGGGGTAGTATATACAGGTATGGAATTTTTCTGAACATAGTTATACATCCTAAGATCATCTATCCCTGCAATATGATCCATATGCTCGTGGGTAATTAAAACGGCATCTAACTGGTTTATGCCGGCAGAGATACTCTGAAGTCTAAATTCTGGACCAATATCGATTACCAAAGAAAACCCATCTTGTTGAATCCATGCAGAACACCGGCTTCGGATATTGCGGGGGTCTGGTATAAGCCCTTCTTTATAGAAACCGCCAGCAACGGGCACCCCCATAGATGTTCCGCTACCCAGAATAGTGCACTTCACCCTAAATCACCCCCTTTTTCCTGGATGTTTGAGTGTAGCTGTAGCTGATCCCAAAGCTTTTGCAGCTCTTTTCTGATTACCGGCTTAACAAAAAAGCCCTCTAAGGGTATTTGAGCTAGTACAGTTGCAAGAGTTTTAAGTTGAGATTCAACAGGTTTATTTTTGTTTACTAAAACTAGTTTGTCGCCCTCAATTAGGCAATCAGAGCCTACAAATCCACCTCTTTCTTTTCGGGTTGTATAGCCATTTTGCTCCAACAAATGTTCTAACTCTAAAAATAATTTTTCTGCTTTCACACCGCACCTCCCGCGCTAATTAGGAAGTTTACTGTATATCTATACCAATTGAAAATAGAAATACCCTAGACTCATAATCAAAATCTATCCCGCTAATATTAAAATTTTGTAACAGGTTTTCATATGAAAAATATACACCACGTCCCCTTATGAGCCGATTTAAATGTATGGTGGTTTTAGTTTTAAATTGATCGGTGTTGCCTCCAAAAAAATTACCCGCTGAATTACTGAAGCCATACCACTTAGTAGCCTCTGTATATATGGAAAAAAAATTCGTGGGCTTCATCGCGATGATACCACCAAATCCACCAGAAAAGGCGGTCTGATAAAATCGCTGGCCATAACCCTCCTTGGTTGCCGCGGTAATGGCGGTTTCTACTCTAAACGGAATAATAATCTGAAGCCTTTTCTTTCTAAGCAAGTAGGATTGTGTTCCTAGTTCCACCCCTAATCGAACCAGTGATTCATTCTCGTTTCCAATAATAGTATTGCCACCAATAAGTTGTATGCTTACGCTAGGGGTGTTGTATTGTACGTGTAATAATGAAGGCTCCATTGATAGTGACTGATCCGGATTATCTTTGATGGCGGGGTTATCCCCTACGTATTTGAAGTTGACATCACTATATCCAAGATGAACGCTTGAGCTAAATACGCGACGCTCTTTCACCTGGTTCTCAACGCTGAACATTTGACCCCTTAGATTTAAGCCGGAGCCAAAAACAAAGACTGTAAGCATGAGTGATTGAAAAAGCAACCGGTAAGAGGCCATTTTGAAGGAATGAATTTTATAAAATTTGTTTTAGAGAATGTACGAATAACAATTTATCTAAGAACATGAAATTACTATTAATATTACTTCTGAGTTTAAACTATTTAAACATCACACAACCACTAGAGACTATGAGTGCAAAAGACAAAACACTTTATGATTATATCGTTGAAGATATAGATGGCAATGAAATGCATTTAGAAAAATATAAAGGAAAGGTAATCCTAATTGTTAATGTGGCCTCAAAATGCGGGTATACCCCTCAATACGAAGGGCTACAAAAGGTATATGAAGAGTATAGCAATGACGGGCTAGTTGTCCTTGGGGTTCCTGCGAATAACTTTATGGGACAAGAGCCCGGAACAGAAGACGATATTAAAGAATTCTGCACCTTAAATTATGGGGTAACCTTTCCTATGACCTCAAAAGTCTCTGTTAGAGGTGACGATCAAGCGCCATTGTTTACATTTCTAACGGGCCAACCAAATCAAGACTTTGAAGGTGGGATTCGTTGGAATTTTGAAAAGTTTCTAATTGACAAAAAAGGCATATTACAGAGGAGGTTTAGAAGTGGCGTAGAGCCAGACAGCAAAGAGTTAACGAGCGCCATTGAGGCCCTGCTTTAGATTTTCAGTGCTAAAAAATTAAAAAAATAAAATGAATAAACTATTATTTGCGCTAATCGCCTGTTTTGGCTTTAGTATTACAGGGTATTCGCAACAAATTTTTGACGCGGAGGTTACTATTTCTCCCGCGCAAAGTACTAAAACCTCCCTGTATTACAATAGATATGGGAGCGAGACAGATGTATCTTTTCTAAATTTGGAGAATGATGTTACGGGCGGCATAAACCGGGTAAGAATTTTCCATGAAGAAAGGAAACTCGCATCAGTCAGCGCAAATGATAGTGTTTATTTAGCCCCGAGTTATAGTGGATTCAGGTTACATTCAAGGCCTGTAGATGGTAATTATTACTATACAGATTACATTAGCCCAGAATATGAGGGTGCCGTTATTTCGGGCGACGGAAAAAGGGTTATGGCAGGAGGGGGATATTATACATTAGACTATGACTATGATGGAGATAATTTTTCGGAAGGCAATTACTTTCAATTAACTCCTCAAGATACATTGTGGCGGGGGTTTACGGAAGAGGGCGCAAGGCACTATATCAGCATGAATGGCACAAGATATGCGACATTGCAATCTTTTTATGGCGCGCAGGATTCGCTAAAAAAAGTAATTATATATACTGTGCTTAACGAGTCACAAGAATGGGCGGGGGGCTTTTTAGAGTTTACACACCACCAAGAGGAGATTTTTGAAATAGTCTTCACAGAAGATTTAACAGGATTCAATCTAATAAACAACAAAGGTATTCATAAATATAAACTTCCCGCGGCGATCAATTTAGGCACGATAAACAATGCAAACCCATTACACTCGCCGAAACTTTTTTTACCAAGCCTTAATAGTGACTTTTCTGTCAACCATGAATTTAGTCCAAAAATTACGGCGGAACAGATCTCGTATAATGGTTTAATAAAGTTGACAATAGATGATTATGGACTAATACAGGTATATCAAAGAGAGAATAGGGAGTCTAATTTTTCATTTGTTAAAGAATTTTACGTGGAAGGGTATAGGGATGAAAACTGGAAACAGGAGTATACCCCAATTAGCATAGCAAGTAATGAGCAAGGAAGTTTGATTGGATTAAATTTGTTAATCAACTACCGAATTCAGGAACAAAGAAAATACCGCCTATTTATACTAGGGCTTGACGTTCTAGCGCCGGAACTCGAGGAGCTTTTACCAACCGACAATCCGCTATTGTATGAACTTACATTTAGCGAGCCGGTCCATGATGTTAATCCAAAAAGCTTTGAAGTGACTTTAAACGGCGAGGTTGCAAGCCCAAATCTAATTAGCGTTAGAGCGACGAACAGAATAAGTGATGATCGGTACCAGGTGAGCTTCCGAACAAATACAGGGCCGGTTTCAGGAGTATTAAATATAGGTCTTTCAGATAGCTCTAGTGTTAAAGATTTAAATGAAAATTCAGCAAATAAAAACACTAAAACCAATGATATCTCGATAGAGAATTTAGACGCTCTTGCACGGGTTCTTAAGGTCCCCGAAGACTTTGAGGATTTACAGGAAATAATTGATTATGGTGGAGACGGAGACACCGTCTTGGTAGCGGAAGGAGTGTATGCGTTCAACTACATAAGTATCGACAATAAAGATATAACACTAGTTTCTAATTATAGCGGCGAGTTAGACAACCAAGAAGCTGTCTTAAATACAATCCTAGATTCTGAAATATCTGTGAACTCTAGGTCAGTAACGATAAGTGGATTTACGGTAAGGAACGGAATTAGCCTTTCAGGAAATTGGGATGACGCAGATAAAAAAAATAAATATGTTGTTTCTAATAACAATTTAATCGGAGGTAATAATGCAGGATTGTCCGTACAGGGGGAGGTAGATTTATTCCTTTTTGGCAATGTCATACAAAACAACGGAGGCCATGGCATTGAGTTACGCGATAATGTACAGGGGACAGTATCTGATAATATTATAATCAATAACAAAGGATATGAGGGCGCGGGTATATACATAGATAATTCCGACCCCGCGATCTTAAATAATCTCATTGCATACAACAAAGCATATGACTACGGAGGAGGGCTGTTTGCCTCTAGAAGCTTCTCAACGCTATTAAATAATATTATATGGGGGAATGAAGCCAAAAGAGGCGACCAGCTTTTTCAAGGTGAGGGCTTGCCTTTTATTGACCATAGTGTAGTACAAAATTATGGTAAAGGAACAAATGTGCTTGCGAGAGAGGGGGACAACATCTACACAGAAGACCCGTTTCTTGAAATATCACAAGAGCCGATAACTCCTAAAGAAGGAAATACAGTGGTCAGCCGTTTTGGTGTTTATGTAAGCATCTCTGACTCCAGTATATTATTTGGGAACGGAAGGTCTACAGTATTTGATAAGCACATAGTTCAAACTAGGGAGCCAATTCCTCTCGATTCAGACGCCGATATTGGGCCGTTTGAATTTAAATTTTCGATGGTAGTCAATCCATTGATAGCGCCCCAATTAGTTTATCCGTTGGAACTGGATGAAAACCCTGGGATAGACCCGCTTTTTGAATGGGAGCAGGTAAAATATTCTACCGGCTATGAAATGATGATATCAACTAAAGAGGATTTTTCTGAAAATGTAAGCACGCACAAATCTGACAGGAACATTATGTCTTTGGATACCCCGCTCGAATCCAGTCATGAAAAGTATTATTGGAAGGTCAGGGGAATAAATTCAACAAAAAAAGGGGACTGGAGCGATACCAAGATGTTCAATGTAGGTATTATAAATTCAAATGAACCCACGGTTGAAATCACAGATTACGAGCTTTACCAAAACTACCCTAATCCCTTTAATCCAACCACCCGCATTCAATATGCATTACCTGAATTCACAAATGTTAAGATTGAAATATTCAACAGTTTAGGGCAAAAACTAGCAGAGCCGGTAAACGAACAACAAAATGCTGGAATCCATGAAATAACATTTAAGTCGGAAGGATTATCAACAGGGGTGTATTTATATAAGCTTACGACACCGTTCTTTACTGAATCAAAAAAAATGTTATTAATTAAGTAATTAGCATAACAGTCAAGGCCTTGTATTATTAAGAATTTATTATTGTATCTTCATTTACTTGTAAGTATCTTTGTATCCGTTTTAAAAGCCCTTTATTAGCAAGAGTAATAAATAAAGCAGCAAATGCTTTAAACTATTTTCAAAGGGTTAAGGGTCCGGTAGTTCAGTTGGTTAGAACGCCTGCCTGTCACGCAGGAGGTCGAGGGTTCGAGTCCCTTCCGGATCGCAAAAGCCCTGAATACAGGGCTTTTTTTTTATCTTTTTTTTGGTCGTTAAACACCTCAGTTAAGTCAATGTGAAAATGGAAGCTTTTCCAATATATGATGTAATCGTTGTCGGCGCAGGACATGCTGGTAGTGAGGCCGCGGGCGCGGCTGCACAGTTAGGCGCTAAAACCTTGCTAATTACAATGAACCTAGAGGCTATAGCAAAAATGTCCTGTAATCCGGCAATGGGTGGGGTTGCTAAAGGACAATTGGTGCGGGAAATAGACGCACTTGGCGGCCTATCGGGGATAGTGAGTGACCGATCAGCGGTTCAGTTCAGGATGCTTAATAGAAGTAAGGGGCCGGCTATGTGGAGCCCTCGATGTCAAAGTGATCGAGCGCTTTATGCTCAATATATGCGAGAAGAACTTGAGAAAAAACAAGAACTTAGCTTCCGACAAGATAATGTTGTAGACCTAGTCGTTGAGAACAAGGCGGTTAAAGGGGTTGTTACTCAGACAGGTCAGTTGTTCAGGTCTAAAACTGTGGTTCTTACAAGCGGAACTTTTCTGAATGGTTTAATTCACATCGGTGAAATGAATTTTGGAGGCGGACGGTCAGGAGAGCGAGCCTCTGTTGGTATTTCTGCCGCCCTTGAACGACAGGGGTTTTCAATTGGGCGGCTTAAAACAGGAACGCCCCCCCGAATAGATGGAAGAACCGTTGATTATAACGCGCTAGAAATTCAGCATGGAGACGATGACCCCAGCCCCTTTTCATACTCAACAGATATTGATAGCCTGCGTAAAACAAAGCAACTAACGTGTTGGATAGGTTATACAAATAATGCTGTTCATCAAAAATTGAAGGAGGGATTTGATCGCAGCCCAATGTTTAATGGCCGTATAAAATCAGTTGGGCCAAGATATTGCCCGTCCATTGAAGACAAAATTAACCGGTTTTCTGATAAAGACAGGCACCAGCTATTCCTCGAGCCTGAAGGCTGGAATACTTATGAAATGTATTTAAATGGTTTTTCTACGTCATTACCTGAGGATATACAATATAGCGCTCTTCGTACTATTCCAGGCTTTAAAAAAGCGTCAATGCTTCGGCCAGGTTATGCTATAGAGTATGACTACTTCCCCCCGCATCAAATTAAGCGGAGTATGGAGACTAAGTTGATATCGGGCTTGTTCTTTGCTGGACAAATCAACGGCACAACCGGCTATGAAGAGGCTGCTTGCCAAGGGCTAATGGCGGGTATAAATGCGGCATTGAAAGTAGAGGGGAAGAATGAGTTTGTACTGAATCGATCAGAGGCATATATAGGAGTTTTAATTGATGATCTGATAAATAAGGGCACAGAAGAACCTTATAGAATGTTTACCTCCCGAGCAGAGCATAGGATACTACTCAGGCAGGACAATGCAGACCTGAGGTTGACGCAAAAGGGATATGAGATAGGATTGGTTTCACGTGAAACACATGAGCGGTTCAGCCTTAAAAGGCAACAAATAAAGGATTTAACGTCATTATTAAACAGTGAAACCGTGCGGCCAGAAGTCTTAAATGATTATTTTGCGGCTGCAGGCACGGCGGGCTTAAAGCAGCCAGTGAAAGCGCACACTGTATTACCGCGCCCAGAGGTAAATGTTGATGAGCTTTTACGGGCAGATGATGGCTTAAGAGCTAAAGTATACAATATTACGAGTGATAGGCTTGTTCTTGAGCAAGTAGAGATACAGATAAAATATGCTGGCTACATTGAAAAAGAGCATGAAATGGTTAAGGAGTTAGCGAATAAAGAACAAATAAAGTTACCCGAAAGCCTCGATTACGACCGAATAAAGAGCCTTTCAACAGAGGGGCGGCAAAAAATGAAAAAAATTAAACCAGAAACTCTTGGTCAGGCCAGCCGAATAAGCGGGGTGTCTGCTAGTGATATATCTGTTTTAATGGTCTTTCTTAAGCAGTTTTAAAGTGATTACTGGCGCCCATATCAAAATGCAAAAAGTAGAAAGGGCGCATTATGCGCAGGTTAAAGAGTTATATAGAAGTAAGCTGTCAGAGCTGAACAAGTATATAAAGGAGCTTCAGTGGTGGAATAAAAGAGTAAATCTAGTAAGTAGAGATGTTTCACGTGAAACACTTGTAATGCATATTGAACACTCTTTAATGCTGCTATTAGTGCCTGCAGTAAAAAAAGCGCAGATTCTTTTAGACGTGGGTACAGGTGGGGGCCTACCTGGAGTTCCTCTTGTAATATGCAGGGATAATCATATATCACAGAGCGTCGTAATGAATGATAAAGTCGAAAAAAAAATATGGGCATTAAGGCAAATAATTCAAAAATTAGGCCTAGAAGGGGCGAGTGCTTTAGCAAAAAATGCAGCGACTATCCGTCGTAGCGATTTGGTTGATGTTTCACGTGAAACAAAGAGCAAGGCCAGATTAACAATATGCGTGACTAAGCATGCGTTTAAAATTGATAAACTCCTTGATTTAGTATCGCCATCCCTTACTAATGAGTTTGTTTTTTTAAAGGGGCGCGCTGAAGCAATTGAAGAAATTAAGAGTGTAAAGCCACCTATAAAAGCTGTTGTTTATATTTTAGACGGAATAAATAAAACTGCGTTTTATGATGGCAAGGCTATTGTTCATCTAAGTCGTTAACATATATAAATTTATTAGGCGGGCGTTGTGAATAGTGCAGAAAGAAGACTCAAGCTGATATTGTTGCTACAAAGACCCGGCGGGAAAAAGACTGTTCAGGAGTTGGCGGATATATTTGGGGTTAGTAGACGGACTATATTTAGAGATTTTAATGTTTTGTCAGAAATAAATGTACCCATAAATTATGACCGTTACACTGGCTATGGTTTAGTTGAGGGGTATAAAATGCCCCCATTAATGTTCAATTCAAAAGAGCTAGCTACAATAATGGTGGGCTTGAATTTTGTTAAATCACAGGTAGATCAGCAGATGGTTCAAGACGCTACAGGGGTTGAATTAAAAATTAAAAATGTTTTACCAAACGAGTTGAAAACACTCATGACATCATTAGGCGAGCATACTATTGTTGATCCTTATTTGCGGTTTAATAGTAATCAAAAAAAAGGTGGAGACTGGTATGTTATTAGCGCGGCAATAGCAGATAAAAAAAGAATACAATTCACCTATACAACAAAAGCAGGAAACCGGTCAACGCGGAAAATAGACCCTTATTTGTTGGTTTATTTTCAAGACCACTGGAATATGGTGGGCTGGTCGCACAAGCGTGGCGATATTCGTAGTTTTGTACTCGATAGGGCCATATCACCGGTAATTTTAGAAGAAAACTGGTTGTCAAAGCCGAATATGAACGTAGACAGCCTAATTTTCCGGTATAACGAGTTTAAAAAAATAGTGGTACTAGAAGTCGAAAAATCTGAGATAGATCGGGTGAGGGCCATTTTACCGGCTAAAATAATTAAGCTAAAGCAAATAAACCCTAAAAAAGTTAGGCTGCGCTTTGAGTTTGATAATATGCCCTTTTTGAATCATTGGCTTTTACAGTTCGGTACATCGGTAAAAATAATCAAGCCTAAAGTCTTAATATCTTTGCAGAAAGAAACGCTTAATGCTATGATTAATAATTTAGAAAAGAAAGATTAGGCCAGGTAGTCTATTTACCAAATTCTACGCTTCATTCATCTCTTCGGAGTTCGTTCCCTCATCGTCTTCATTAACTACTCGTGTAACTGCAGCAATAGAACCATCAGAATCTAGCCTCATTATCCGCACACCCTGTGTGTTTCTGCCCATGGTTCTAATGCCCCCACAATTCATACGGATTACCTTGCCTCGCTGAGTAATAACCATTAGGTCGTCTTGGTCAGAGACCTCTTTCAATGCAATTAAGCCGCCTGTTTTTGGTGTAGTTTTGAGCGTTATGACTCCTTTACCGCCACGGCTTTGTTCTCTGTAGTCATCCACTAATGAACGCTTACCATAACCATTTTCAGAGATGGCAAGTACAGTTGCTTCATGTGTATTTTTAATAACAACCATATCTACAATTGCATCATTTTTATCTAAGGTCATTCCTCTTACTCCAGATGTATTTCTTCCCATTTGTCGCACATCAGTCTCATGAAAACGAATAGCTCGGCCATTACTATTGGCTAATATAATGTTAGAATCTCCATCGGTTAGCTCAGCCGCTAATAAACAGTCATCATCTTTAATATTAATAGCAATTATGCCGTCTCTTCTTGGTCTACTATAGGCTTCTAACGTAGTTTTCTTGATTTGGCCTTTGGCAGAGCACATAACTATGGATTTGTCTTTTAAATACCCTTCATCCTCGAGTGATTTAACAGGTACAAAGGCCTTAATTGCATCATCCTTATTAATTTCAATCAAATTAACAATAGCGCGACCTCGTGCCAATCGGCCTCCTTCTGGGATTTCATATACTTTGAGCCAATAGCACTTTCCACTTTCACTAAAGAAAAGAATATAATTATGGTTAGTAGCCACAAATAAATGCTCTACATACTCTTCCTCTCTCGTTGTGGTGCCTTTCATGCCCTTGCCGCCACGCCGCTGCCTTCTATATCCGCTTAAAGGCATTCTCTTAATGAATCCTTTATTGGATATAGTTACAACAACGTCTTCGTCGGCAATCATATCTTCTACGCTAAAATCTTCAGCGGAGTAGACTATTTGAGTTCGGCGTTCGTCACCGTAGCGTTCCAGCAATTCATCTAATTCGGTTTTAATAATAGAATATTGTTCTGATCGTTCTGATAGGATAATTCGGTATGCAGCAATTTTTTCAACGATACCACTATATTCGCCATCAATTTTTTCTCGTTCCAAGCCCGTTAATTTTTGAAGGCGCATTTCGAGAATGGCCTTGGCTTGAATATCAGTTAAGGCAAAGTTTTTTCTTAATTCGACATTAGCTATTTGTGGGTTTTTAGACGCCCGTATAATTTTAATAACTTCATCCAGATTCTCTAAAGCTACTTTTAAACCCTCAAGTATATGAGCTCGAGCCTCAGCGGCGTCAAGGTCATTTATGGTGCGGCGAATAATAATCTCAATACGGTGCTCAACGTAATGACGTATTAATTCTTTAATGTCCATTACTTTTGGCCGACCCTGCACTAAAGCAAGATTAATGATACCAAAAGTAGTTTGCATTTGTGTGTATTTGTAAAGCTGATTTAATACAACCCCAGCATTGGCGGAGCGTTTAAGTATGATAACAATACGCATCCCCTCGCGATCACTTTCGTCTCGCACTTCTGAAATGTCTGTTATTTTATCCGTGTGAACGAGCTGAGCAATTTTTTCAATTAAGCTACTCTTGTTTACCTGATAAGGTATTTCAGTAATTACTATTTGTTCTCGGCCACCACGCAACTCTTCAGTATTGGCCCGGGCCCTTAATGTTACCTTACCTCGCCCTGTTTCATAGGCGTCTTTGACACCTTCGTACCCATAAATAATACCACCCGTAGGAAAATCAGGGGCGGAGATATGCGTCATGAGTTCCTTTATTTCGATGTCTTGATTATCGATAAAAGCTCGAATTCCATTAATGACCTCGGTTAAGTTATGAGGAGCCATATTAGTAGCCATTCCAACGGCAATACCGGATGCACCATTGACCAATAGATTGGGCAGAGCGCCAGGAAGTACAGTTGGCTCAAGTAGAGTATCATCAAAGTTACTTTGGTAATCGACGGTGTTCTTGTTAATGTCAGTTAAAAGCTCCTCTGCTATACGATCCATGCGGACCTCTGTGTATCGCATAGCAGCAGCAGAATCACCATCTACAGAGCCAAAGTTACCCTGACCATCTACTAAAGGATATCTTAGTGAGAAATCCTGTACCATTCGTACGATTGAATCATACACAGCAGAGTCACCGTGTGGGTGATATTTACCCAATACTTCGCCCACGATCCGGGCGCTTTTTTTATACCCTCGGTTGTGTAGCATTCCTAGATCATTCATCCCGAACAGGGCGCGTCGGTGTACCGGTTTTAACCCGTCTCGCACATCTGGGAGTGCTCTGGAAACAATAACCGACATCGAATAATCAATGTAGGATGACTGCATTTCGTCTTCAATTGTAATGGGTATGATTTTTTCTCTAGCCATTCCAGAAATATATTATTGGTGTAAATTAGACTGCTTAAGTTTGCGTTGTGCCGTGATACTAGATGTCGAGATTAGCATATTTAGCATTACGCTCAATAAATTCACGACGAGGGACAACATCGTCACCCATCAGTGTTGAAAACATTTTGTCAGCTCCTGCAGCGTTTTCAATAGTAACCTGTTGCAAGGTTCGCGTCTCAGGATCCATTGTTGTCTCCCATAATTGATCAGGATTCATCTCTCCGAGCCCTTTATATCTAGAGACGTCAAATTTTCTTTTGGATTTTTTTAATTCTCTGATAAGTTTATCTCGCGTTTCATCATCCCATGCATAGTCAATATTTTTTCCAGCAGTTATTCTATATAAAGGAGGGGTGGCAATATATACAAAACCCAACTCGACAATGAGCCTCATGTACCTGTAAAAGAATGTAAGTAGCAAAGTTCTAATGTGAGAACCATCCACGTCTGCATCGGTCATAATGATGATTTTATGATACCGTAGCTTCTCGAGATCAAATTCTTCTTCAGAGTGACCAAGTCCTGCACCTAGCGCTGTGATCATTGCCTGAATCTCACGATTTTCAAGAATTTTGTTAATTTTTGCTTTTTCAACGTTTAGTATTTTCCCCCGTAATGGAAGAATAGCCTGGAAGCTACGGTTTCGTCCCATTTTGGCAGAGCCTCCCGCTGAATCACCCTCCACGAGGTAAATTTCGCTGTGCTCGGGTTCTTTAATCGAGCAGTCGGCCAATTTACCAGGAAGACCACCACCGCTCATTACGCTTTTACGCTGAACTAGTTGTCGTGCTTTACGAGCGGCCTCTCTAGCTTCCGCAGCCAAGACTACTTTTTCGAGCACTTTTTTGGCAATTTTTGGGTTTTGCTCTAAATACTCGTTCAACTGGTCATATACGGTCACCTCAACGGCGCTTTGAACCTCTGAATTTCCGAGTTTTGTTTTGGTTTGACCTTCAAACTGCGGTTCTGCAACCTTGACGCTCAAGACAGCGGTTAGGCCTTCACGAAAATCCTCACCGGAGATAGAAACCTTACTTCCAGATTTTATAATGTTATTTTTTTCAGCGTAGTTCTTTAGTGACCTTGTAAGTGCTCGACGAAAACCGGAAACATGAGTTCCGCCTTCTCGGGTATTGATATTATTCACATATGAGTGCACATTTTCAGAGTAGGAGGTGTTATATTGAATTGCTAACTCAACGGGTACCCCCTCTACTTCTCCTTTAATATGTATAGGCTCAGGAGTAATACCATCCCTACTTTCGTCTAGATAGCTAACAAAATCTTTCAGCCCGCCATTATAATGATACGTAGCTTTTCCTAACTCTTGATCTTCCTCTCGTTCATCAATTAGTTCAATGGTTACTTCTGGGTTTAGAAAGGCGAGCTCCCTCATTCGGTCAGCAATTATATTGAATTTGAATTCAGTGGTTTGGGTAAATACGGTTGCGTCAGGAAGGAAGTTAATGGTGGTGCCTGTTCTATCGGTTTTACCATCAGTAAATAAAGGCGTATGAGTAATGCCTTGTCTAAAGCCCATCTTGTGGATTGTGCCATCGCGATGAATTTCAGCATTGAACCAGGTGGATAGAGCATTCACACAACTAACGCCGACACCATGAAGCCCTCCTGAAACCTTGTAGGTGTCTTTGTCAAATTTACCTCCGGCGTGAAGCTTGGTTAACACGACTTCTACAGCAGGGAGGCCGAGTTTTGGGTGCATACCTACAGGGATGCCGCGCCCGTTGTCTGCAATCGACATTGAGCCATCCTCTTTAATGACAACACTTATGTGGTCGCAATGACCGGCCAATGCTTCATCAATAGAATTGTCTACTACCTCATTAATTAGGTGGTGCAATCCGCGTTGTCCGGTATCCCCGATATACATGGCAGGTCTCTTTCGAACCGCCTCTAATCCTTCTAAAACTTGAATATTCGACGCTTTATAGTCGTTTTTGCTAATCGTAGCCATAAAATTTTAAGGGTCGCGTTGTAAGATGATTTTATATAGTCCTCAAAATACCGCTTATAAAGCCAAAAACAAAAAAAGCGAAGGTATAAGCCAAAAATATTGGAGATGTGAGCGCAGGGGCGAAATTTGACGCCTAATATTAAAAAGGTGTCTTAGTAAATGGGTTAAAAAACCGTAAAAGAGGCTAGATTGCGATTTTTAACTTTAACAGAAATTGTTTTTTTAATTTTATAGCACTATTTTTGGTGTCTATTTAAAAAAAATTTTAGTTTAATAACATGTCGCGAAGAGACGATATAACAGGAAGAAAGGCAATGAACGGTTATCGTTCATCCAAGGCGAACAATAAAACAAAACATCGCTTTCATTTAAATTTACAGAAACGAAGCTTCTATCTTCCAGAAGAAGACAGATGGGTTTCTTTAAAAGTGTCTGCTAAGACTCTCCGGACCATTAATAAAAAAGGTATTACGGCTGTATTGAAAGACGCTCGCCGCAGAGGAACCTTACTAAAAAAGGTATAAAAGATGGCAAAAGATAACAGAGTACAAGTTATTTTAGAGTGTACAGAGAAACCAGGTAGCTCTCGATATGTCACTACAAAAAATAGAAGAACGCAAACAGAGCGCATGGAATTAAAGAAGTATAATCCTGTTCTTCGGAAGCATACCCTTCATAAAGAAATTAAATAAAAAAGAGCCATGGCAAAGAAGCAAATATTCGGTTCAGAAGCATTACAACAAAAGGCCTCTGCTCGTAAGATGGCAAAGGTAGTTGTTTCTACTAAAAATGTAAGTGGAAAATATAGTTATAAAGAAGTTATGATAGACCAAGAAAATGTGGCAGAATTCTTGTCCAAGAAGAAGTCTTAATCCTGTTTCTCCGATTTTTTTAAAAAGGTTATGCATTTGATTGTATAACCTTTTTTTTTGCCTATTTTTTAATGCCTTGTTATAGCAATAGCTTAACAAATCAATTAATGTCAAATATAAGTAATCCGATGAATGTCAAAGAAACTATATTAGCTGATTTAGTAACCGCGATGAAAGCAAAGGACTCTAAACGCTTACAAGTGCTTAGAAGTCTTAAAGCCAAATTACTTGAAAAAGAAATTGAACAACGGTCGGGAGGGAAAGCAGAGCTTACTAATGAAGAGGCCCTTACTGTTCTAACGAAGGCGGCTAAACAACGTAAAGAATCAATAGATCAATATAGCTCTGGAAACCGATTTGATTTAGTTGAAATTGAAAAAATAGAGTTAGAGATTATTGAATCCTATTTACCTGCACCAATGTCAAACGAGGAAATCCTTAAGTTAATTGATATACAAATAACGAATGTTGGCGCAACGGGCATGCAAGATATTGGCAAGGTTATGGGGCCGATCATGGGAAAACTTAAAGGTAAGGCAGATGGGTCTATAGTAAATAGGCTAGTAAAGGAGAGGTTGGGCAGTTAGCAAAAATCATTACCTAAATAATGGAATTTGTATGGACTACATAGTAGATATATTTATAGGTTTACCCTTACTTTTTTTAGCCTATAAGGGCGCTGTTAACGGTATAGTAAAAGAGATATTGAATATAGTTGGATTGGTATTAGCGGTCTATGTAACATTTAATTATATGGATGTTGCCTCAACACTTGTAGCTACTTTATTTGAAGACGGCACACAAAGTTTTATTCCTTTTTTGGCAGGCGCGCTGTTATTTATTATTGTTTTATCAGTGGTTTCATTAGTTGCATATTGGACACGTGAGTGGTTAAATGCAGTTAAACTTGGTACCGTGAATAGGTTTTTAGGGTCTTTATTTGGCATTCTTAAGGGCGCTATTTTTATGAGCGCCATATTTTTGTTATTAGCAGGTTTTCAAATCCCAAGAGAAGAAATCAGGGAGCAATCTGCCTTATACCCCTATATAATTCAGGCGGCACCCAAAAGTTACAATACAATAACGGCCATTTATCCAGGCGCCGAGAACTTTACAGAGACTATTCGTAATACACTAATAAACTACAATCCGGTAGATAAATTACCGGTGATTAATCCTTAATACAAACAATGAACGCTTTACAAGTCGAGCAACAACTAGCATTAATAATGCGCGGTGCTGATGAGATACTTCCAATCAAAGAGTTAAAAGAAAAACTAAACAAATCAATTAAAACATCTACACCTCTAAAAGTAAAGTTAGGCGTAGATCCAACAAAACCAGATTTGCATTTAGGACATTCAGTCATGTTGCGGAAGCTCCGACAATTTCAAGATTTAGGTCATGAGGCGATTTTAATTATTGGTGGATTTACAGCAATGATTGGAGACCCTACAGGTCAAAATACTACAAGGCCCCCGCTGACAAAAGAAGAAGTAGCTATTAATGCTCAAAGTTATATTGATCAAGCAAAAAAAATTCTAGATGCAGATAGGCTTCAGATAGTAAATAATTTAGATTGGCTAGGGCCGATGTCTTTTATGGATGTGATCCATTTAAGCTCTAAAATGACTGTTGCACGCATGATTGAAAGGGACGATTTTTCAAAAAGATTTGCTGCTAATGAGCCGATTTCACTACATGAGTTTTTATATCCGCTAGCTCAAGGCCAAGATTCTATTTATTTAGAGAATGATATAGAATTAGGTGGTACTGATCAGAAATTTAATTTATTGGTTGGTAGAAACCTGCAAAAGAACAAGGGCTTAAACCCTCAAGTGTGCTTGATGATGCCTCTATTAGTAGGTACGGATGGTTCTGTAAAAATGTCTAAGTCATATGATAATTACATAGGTATTAATGAACACCCGAATGATATGTATGGGAAAGCCCTCTCTATTCCAGATGAACTTATATACACTTACTTCGAGCTGACTACGGACATCTCGAATGAAGAATTGTCCGCGTTAAAGAAGAAGGTTAAAATAGACCCTCGAAATGCTAAACATGATTTAGCTTATACTTTGGTAGATTTATATCACAGCAAGGAGGCTGCAGAAAGTGCCAGGGACCACTTTGAAATGACCGTTATTCACAAGAAAATCCCTGCTGATGCACCAGAATATAGTCTGCAGGCCGGCCATGAGCATAGAGTTCTCGATATCATGTCTGCCCTTAAATTTTGTCCAAGTAATGCCGAGGCCAAACGCCTAATAAAGCAAGGCGCAGTTACATTGGATGAGGAAAAAATCACTGATATTAACCAGCTTATTAAAGCTGAATCAGATAATGAATATGTTTTAAAAGTGGGTAAAAGAAAATATGCTCTGTTAAAAAGTAAACAGGATGTCTGATGTAAAAATAGCCTCATATAATGTAAATGGTATTCGTGCGGCCATGAGAAAGGGCCTATATTCTTGGATAGAAGAATCCTCTCCAGATTTTATTTGCTTTCAAGAGATGCGCTCTACTGAACAGGATATGTCTAAATTATTGGCAGAATTAAATTATAATAAATACCACGAAATAGCTCATAAGAAAGGATATTCAGGAGTATCGATATTTAGTAGAACCCCAGCCAATGCCATACTAAATGGCCTTGGTGTTAATTGGATTGACGATGAAGGAAGGGTGTTGACAGCTGAATATGATGATTTTAGATTAGTTTCCGCATATTTTCCAAGTGGGACAATGGGGGATTTACGCCAGGATATGAAAATGGAATTTTTGGATCACTTTTTGCAATTTGCATTTGACCTTAAGCGGGATGGAAAGCCAACCATTATTGCCGGTGATTTTAACATTTGTCATTTGGATATTGACATACACAATCCGGAGAAGCAGCATAAAACATCCGGTTTTTTGCCGGAAGAACGTGCTTGGGTAACCCAATTATTATCTATCGGATATTCAGATGCCTTTCGTAAAATTTATCCAACATTAAAAAACACTTATTCATGGTGGAGTTATCGCGCGGGGTCTAAAGCTAGAAATAAAGGGTGGCGAATAGATTATCACATGGTGAGCGATTCGATGGTCGGACGAATCTTGACGGCGCAAATCGAATCAAAATGGAATATGTCAGATCATGCACCTGTAACAATTACCTACCGGTTTTAATATGCCAACCCATTATAAAGGCAGCCCTAGTGAAATAGCCACACTCGATGCGTTTATAAAACTAACTAGGGCAAGCAATACTCTCCACCATCAATTATCGCGGAATTTAGCCGAACACCACTTAACTGAAAGTCAGTTTGGTGTCTTAGAAGCTTTATATTATTTGGGGCCGCTTAATCAACGAAGCCTCGGAGAAAAAATATTAAAATCTGGCGGTAATATAACGATGGTTATTGTTAATTTAGAAAAGCAGGGTTGGGTGACAAAGACCAAAGACCAAAAAGATAAACGGTCCCATACTATTACCCTTACGGAAGAAGGGAGGCATCTCATAAAAGAGGTGTTCCCGGGGCACATACACCGTATTTCAGAGCTTTTTAGCTGTCTGAATGACGACGAGCTAATTGAGCTGTCCGTTATTTGTAAAAAATTAGGAATATTTGCATCTCAGTGGACCGCTAAATAAAAGCGCAGTAATATATTACAAAAGATTAAAGCTCTTCTTGTAATTTGCCAATTTGGTCTCGGATTCGGGCGGCCTCTTCGAACTCCATGTTTTTTGCAGCATTTAGCATGGTTTTTTTTAAATGATCCAAGAGCTTGTCTTTTGAATCAAAATGAATTTCATGCATGGCGTTATTTTCTTTATAGCTGAGCCCCTTATCATCTACTCGAATACTTTCCATGTAATCGGATTGGGCGGCTTTTTCGGCTTCGTTGGAGAAGTTTATTTTTTGGTTGGAAATAAGGGCTGGGTCAACTAGGGGTTTCAGTTCTTTTTTTATAGTTTCTGGAGTGATACCATGTTTTTTATTATATGCAAATTGAACTTCCCTGCGCCGCTCAGTTTCTTCAATGACTTTTTTCATACTTTTGGTAATTATATCTGCATACATGATTGCTCGCCCATCAATATTTCTGGCCGCACGTCCAACAATCTGAAAAAGAGAGGTTTCAGAGCGTAAAAAACCTTCCTTGTCAGCATCCATAATTGCCACTAAACTTAACTCTGGAATATCAATGCCTTCTCGTAACAAGTTTATACCCACCAGCACATCAAAATCACCTCTACGAAACTTGTATAAAACCTCAATACGCTCAAGAGCATCGAGCTCACTGTGCATATAGGCAGCGCTTATACCTATTTCTTTTAAATAGGCACTTAGCTCTTCAGAAAGCCGTTTGGTTAGGGTGATGACCAAAATCCGTTCTTTTTTTGCAACACGCAGACGTATTTCTTCTAAAAGATCATCTACTTGGTTTCCAAGAGGCCGAACTTCTAGAACAGGTTCCATTAAACCTGTAGGTCGTATGATTTGCTCCGTAAATACCCCTTCACTTTTAACTAGCTCATAATCAGATGGGGTGGCGCTTACAAAAATAGCTTGATTGATCATACTCTCCCATTCCTGAAAGGTTAAAGGGCGGTTATCCAATGCAGAAGGTAATCGGAAGCCGTGTTCGACCAATTCGGTTTTTCGGGAACGGTCCCCGCCAAACATGGCATTTATTTGAGGTACCGTTTGGTGGCTTTCATCTACTACCAATAAAAAATCTTCAGGAAAATAGTCAATTAGGCAATATGGACGCTCACCGGGTTTACGAGCACTTAAATGGCGAGAATAATTTTCAATTCCACTACAGTAGCCTATTTCTTGAATCATTTCTAGATCAAATAGGGTTCGCTGTTCGAGTCTTTTTGCTTCGAGATATTTGTCTACGTCTAAGAGTTCGTTGACTCGCTGTGTTAGCTCGCTCCTTATTGCCTTGATGGTTTCTTCTTGTCTCCCCTTTGAAGTCACATAGTGTGAGGCGGGATAGATGCGAAATTCGTGTACATGCTCGATGATAGAACCGGTATCAACATCAAATACGGCCATTTCCTCAATTTCATCGCCCCAAAAAGTAATCCGCAAACCCTCGTCAGAATAAGCTGGAAATACATCAACCACATCGCCCCTTACTCTAAAAACACCGCGGTGAAAATCATTATCTTTACGAGTGTAATGAAGGTCTACTAAATCGTATAGCAAGGTATTTCGGGGTATTTTTTTACCAATTGTTAGGGTGATAATTAGCTTTTCGTATTCTGATGGTGACCCGATTCCATAAATACAGCTAACTGAAGCAACAATAATCACATCCCGCCGTCCCGATAATAGTGAGCTGGTAGCGCGTAACCTAAGACGCTGAATTTCTTCGTTTATGGATAAATCTTTTTCGATGAATTTATCTTGAGCAGAGATATATGCTTCAGGTTGATAATAATCATAATAAGAAATAAAAAACTCGACCCTGTTTTCTGGAAAAAAATCGCTAAGTTCACGAAATAACTGAGCGGCTAATGTTTTATTGTGGCTCATCACTAAGGTGGGCCGTTGCACCTGTTCAATTACACTTGCTACAGTACGTGTTTTTCCTGAGCCGGTAATTCCTAATAACGTTTGAAAACGGTCTCCTGCAAGTATTCCGTCGGCCAATTCATTGATTGCCTGAGGCTGGTCGCCAGCGGGTTTAAATGGAGAGTGTAGTTTGAATTCTGACATCTATTAAGCTAATTGTATAAAGATATAATCTTTTTCTTTAACAAGTCTGCCGAGGGATAAATTCATTGTGAAAGGATTGGTAAATCAGAAACACAAGGCTTATTATAGCGGAAGCTAAGAACTAGAGTAGAAAAAACTATATGCCCTATAAAAACAAGAGCCTGGAGGTTTTTCGCAGTCAAATTGACTCGATAGATCAACAAATGTTGGACTTATTGGTTGAGCGAGGTCACATCGTTAAACAAGTTACCGAAACAAAATTAGCTCATCAGCTACCTGTTTTTGTGCCTACACGGGAACAAAAAAAAACAACGGCATTCAAAGAATTAGCACGGGAGAGAGGAATAGACCCTGCATGGGCCGAAGATTTTTTACGGTTGATCATGGGTTTATCAAGACAGAGCCAGTCAGAAGCCGCCTTTCCACGCTCTACCCAAGAGCCTAAACATATTATTTATATAGGAGGTGATGGTGGTATGGGTAGGTTGTACAAACGCATTTCAGATCAAACGGGTCATATAACAACATCTATTGATAGGGGGAATTGGTTTGAATTAGATCAAGCATTAGAGACGGCGGATATGGTTATTATAACGGTACCTATTCATGTTACGGAATCGGTAATAAAAAGGTTAGAAGGAAG
Source organism: Balneolaceae bacterium UBA2956 (assembly GCA_002348545.1). Taxonomy (GTDB): domain Bacteria; phylum Bacteroidota; class Rhodothermia; order Balneolales; family Balneolaceae; genus UBA1275. The sequence continues at coordinate 130,017 of DEBM01000013.1, read as the reverse complement.
ATTACCCGAGGATGTAATTTTGGCTGATTTTACTTCCAATAAAAAGGGCCCTATAGATTACATGAAATCTACTCATAATGGGCCTATACTTGGCCTGCACCCAATGCACGGCCCTGACGTGGAAAATCTATCAAAGCAACTTATGGTAGCCTGTCCAATACAATACCGTGAGCAAAGTCAATGGTTCGTGCAACAATGTGAGCTCTGGGGTATGCGAGTAATCGAAGCAGAGGCCGAAAAACACGACTATGTAATGCACTTAGTTCAGGGGTTGCGGCATTTTGTAGCTTTATTACATGGTACTTTTATGAAGCACTACGATTTGAATCCCAATGATATGTTGGATTATTCATCACCTATTTATAGAGCAGAACTTATGATGACAGGAAGAATTTTTGCACAAAGTGCGGAATTATATGCGGATATTGTGTTTTCTACTGAAGAACGCCGTGAATTATTGCTTAAGTTTTTTGACCATCATGCATTATTAGCTGAAATGGTAAAAACTAACGATCGAGAAGGCTTTATAAAAGAATTTGAGCAGGTGACCGATTTCTTTGGATCATTTGCTACCAAGGCATTAGAAGAATCTGGGTACCTTATTAACCGGTTAGCGGATCGTTTCGCATAGGCTTTAGATAATTAATTCAAAATTTAGACGTGAGATGAAACAGCCCTTTAAGCTTTATTCGTACACATGAGTATCAAAAAAGTTATACATGAGGAAGATGTGCAAATAAATCAGGTTTTATTAAAGAGTGGCCTTAGAAATTTCAGTATATTTCATTGAGCATTCCAAGTTGAAATAGGCTTGACACCTAGAGAACTTATTTTAAGTGGTTTAATAGCCAACTATTCCTAATTTTTATTTTAAAGAATGTTATGAAGCGCACAAAAGTGATATCCGGGATACAACAAATTGGCATTGGAAATACTGATGTAGTACAAACAGCAGAGTGGTATCGCCGCCACTTTGGAATGGATATAATGGTTTTTGATGATGAGGCGACGGCTAACCTTATGCTTCCTTACACAGGAGGGAAACCACACGACCGCCGCGCTATTCTTAGTTTAAGTATGAGAGGGGGGGGAGGGTTTGAGATATGGCAATATACCTCTCGAACACCAGCCCCGATGGATGGAGAGGTGTATCTAGGTGATTTTGGGATTAATGCGGCTAAAATAAAAAGCGTGAATATTCAAAAGAGCTACGAAGAGTTTAACATGAAGAGGCTTAATGTGGTTACTTCTTTACAAAATAATCCAGTGGGAGAGCCGCATTTTTTTGTTAAAGATCTTCATGGTAATCTTTTTCAGGTCATTGAGGGGCGGTCTTTTTTCCGGAAAAAAGAACGAATGCTGACCGGAGGTGTAGCAGGTGTACTAATTGGCTCAAGCGACATTGATCGATCCTTAACACTATATCAGGATATTCTTGGGTATGATAAGGTGATTTATGATGAGGAAGGGATATGCGATGATTTTGAAGGGCTTAATGGGATAGATGTTCCTTATCGGCGCTGTTTAGTTCGTCATTCACAGCCTAGAAAAGGAGGCTTCAGTGCTTTGTTTGGCCCAACTGAAATTGAGCTTGTTCAACGCATTGATACTGAGGCAAAACTAAGCCCGCCCAAAAAATTGTATAAGAATAGATACTGGGGCGATCCTGGATTTATTCATTTATGTTTTGATGTACAAGGAATGGATGCGCTTAAACAAGAATGTGAATCGAAAGGATATCCCTTTACCGTCGATAGTGCGGGTAGTTTTGATATGGGAGAGGCCGCGGGTAGATTTACCTACATTGAAGATCCTGATGGCACATTAATTGAGTTTGTTGAGACTCATAAGGTTCCAATAGCCAAAAAATTTGGTTTATTTGTAGATATGACGAAGAGAGATCCTGAAAAATCGCTGCCTAAGTGGATGCTTCAGGCTCTATCATTAAGCCGCATGAAGCATTTATCTTAGTATGGTCATACATTTTATCGCACAGTCGTGCTTGTTTATAACATGAAAGCAAACTCAAAGATTGTGGATATTTTTTAAGTAATTATTGAGGTCAAATTGTTCTAATGGGGCGTCTTTTCGAAGATATAAAGGATGATGTGGGTGTCCGTTTTTTGATCGGGACCCTCTAGTAAAATAGCTGAGATTGAAGCTATTAATGTTATCATGTATATCGATTAAACATTGCAATAAGTAGGGTCGTTTCTCAATTAAGGTTCCCCAAGCACACCACACATGAACATGAGAGTCCTGACTAAACTCATGCAAATAATGCTTAATCCAGTGAAGATTTTCGCGATGGAGTATCGGCTGAAACTTTCTATGCAGTTTATCAGGATCGGTGGCTCGTTGGGGATATAGATTTAGCATTAACCAGCCATCATATTCGTGGTCCTTAGCATAACTAGCAACGGAGGCTACGGTTGGGTCTAGGCGCCCTGGAGTTGCTGTGCTTGGGTTTATCCCAAAACAGACAAATGGGCGAGCACCCTTTTTCCCCAAAGAATATCGAGCTTTTGGTTCAGAATGATCGTAAATCCAGGCCTTTTTGCTTATGTCGTGTGCCAGTTGCATTAGTGTACAGCCTCTTCGTCTAACTGGCGATTTGTATACCAAAAATAGTCGGCGGAAGTCCACAAAAAGTCTTTAAACTGCTTGGTGTTATATTGCGCCATTCTCTTAGATAATGGTTCTTATTTCATCCAAAGGTTTTTTTTGTATGTCGGGTACTTTTACACCTTTTTTTGGGAATCCACAAACTAATAATAAAAAGGCTTTTTCATTGGAAGGCCTATTAAGCACTTTGTTTAAAAATCCCATTGGGCTAGGAGTATGTGTTAGCGTTGCTAGTCCTACATTATGTAAAGCGGTAATAAGGATGCCAGTGGCGATTCCAACCGATTCTTTTACATAATAATTTTTTTGTTTTGTTCCATCGTCTTTTTGGGCATAGTTTGTGCTAAAAATGGCAATAAGAGCAGGCGCTTCCTCCAGAAAGGGCTTTTCTTCGGTAGTTTGAAAGGCTTCTAGGTCCTGTAGCCACTCTTGTGTAGCTCGCCCATTATAAAATAAATGTTCTTCTTTTTCAGCAGCTATTCGCAGCTTATTTTTGACCACAGGATCGGTAATTACTACAAAGTGCCACGGTTGTTTATTAGCTCCGTTAGGAGCAGTACCAGCGCTTTTTATACACTTATCGAGCACGGCGATTGGAACCTTTTTGGATGAAAAGGAGCGAACACTCCGGCGTTTTTTGATAAGCTCATAGAAATCATTAGACCGTTCGCGCATTTCATCAGTGCTATATCCGGAATATTCATCCCAAACGCGGAAAGGAGCAGAATCTGGCATAAGATAGGAGGTTAATTAAATGTCATATACGTAAATATAGTCTCAGCTTTTGAATCTAGTGTAAGTCGGCCGCATAAATATAGTACGACTAATCTAAAAGAACTTTGGATAAAACAATAGGTAACCGGCCAATGCCTATCCCAGCCACAAGAGTAGTGAGGAAACGAGAAGCTCTAGCCATATGATTAGTTGTGAAGAAATTATTGTGTAATGAACGAAAGTAATGAAATAGGATTTTTATGATCCTATTTTAGAGAGACATAAATGAGTTGTTTGTGCTGCTGTTAACGCTTAAACAAAGTGCTAATAACAAACCAAATATTTTCTTTTCTCTCTGCCAATCTTCTACTAAAATAAGGAAACCAGTCTGTACCAAAAGGAACATATACCCGGGTTGGGTAACCAAGTTTATTCAAATCGGTCAGGCCTTGTTCCCGAAGCCCATAAAGCATTTGAAACTCTACTCTAGAATAGGGGATATTATAATCTGCTAGATAAGACCGAACACCACGGATGAGTTGGTCATCATGGGTTCCAAAACGCGGAACAGCGGTACTATTAATAAGTACTTCTGCATATGAATTAAAAGCCTCTCGAATATCGGACATTTTTTGATAGGCCCTTTTTTTAGTTTCTTTGTATGCTCCTTTTACCAGTCGGATATCTGCGCCTAAGCCAGCTAATTCAGCAATATCATCTTTGCTTCTATGCAGCATCGCTTGAATTACTGTACCGACATGTTCAGAGCCGTATTTGGTATGCGCTCTTTTGAACAAATCAAGAGTAAGATTTGTGTAAGCGCTGCCCTCCATGTCAATTCGGACAAATTGGTCATGTGCCCTGGCATGTTCCATTATACTAAATAAATTGTCGGCACAATATTCCACATCGATATCCAAACCAAGCATGGTTAATTTAATCGATATTCCGCTCAATAATTCATGTTTTTTAATTCCTTTGAGTACATCGACATAAGTCTTTACATTCTGCTCAGCCTGAGTACGTGAGTATATATTTTCCCCAAGTAAATCAAGTGTAAGCTTATGTCGGTCTTGATTGAGTTGTTTAGCAGCTGGCAAACTTGATGAAAATCCTTCACCTGCGACAAATCGTTTGGCGAAAATAAAAGGTAATTTCATAGGGCTAGCATGACTTTTTGATGTTTAATTATTTGTTAGTGATGAGAAGTGAGACACAATAAACCATTTAATCCTAAACGGATATAAGTAGGATGAATAAAGGTGCGAGTTTTGTTTTAGTTATTTATTTAACTGTAACCTTTTTCTGTTCATTCCGTGTTATTATATGAATTTGTTCTATTAAATAAAGATATGAGGGATAAGTCTCTCATTTTTTCTTTAGAGGAATACGTGGTATTTTTAGATAATGAAAGAAATGATAGAAGAAAATAGCACAGAAAGGGAACGCTTAAGCTTTGAACAAGCTTTAGATGAATTGGATAAAATAGTTCAAAAGTTAGAGAAAGATGATGTATCACTTAATCAATCTATTGAACTATATCAAAGAGGAGTTGAACTCTCGAAAAAATGCTCGGATTTACTTGAAAAAGCGGAGTTAAAGATTAAAGAAGTTCAGTCTAGTTTGAATTAATTTCTGGGTTTATCCATGGATTCTATCAACCATATGGCGAATAATGATTCTACTATGTATACCCCTAAGCCGGGTCCCTTGCTAAAGAATGTACATTCTCCTGCAGATTTAAAAAAGCTCCCAAAGACGCAACTACGAGACCTTTCAGACGAATTACGCCAATTTATCATTGATATAGTATCGGTGCATGGGGGCCATTTTGGGGCTTCTTTAGGGGTTGTGGAACTAACGGTTGCTTTACATTATGTCTATAATTCACCCCAAGATAGCATTATTTGGGACGTTGGACACCAGGCTTATGGACATAAAATTCTTACAGGAAGAAGGGATAAGTTTTATTCAAACCGCACTTATAAAGGTATATCAGGTTTTCCTAAGCGTTCAGAAAGTGTACATGACGCATTTGGAGTAGGGCACTCGTCTACCTCTATATCAGCGGCTCTTGGTATGGCAGTAGCAAACGATCTGGATGGCACAGGTGATAAGGTAGTAGCTGTTATTGGCGATGGCGCAATGACAGGGGGACAGGCTTTTGAAGCCCTTAACAATGCCGGCTTCATGAATAAAGATGTATTAGTCATACTTAATGACAATAATATGTCAATTGATCCTAATGTTGGGGCTTTAAATGAATATTTAGCAGATATTACTAGTAGTAAAACGTTTAATCGAGTTCGTGACGAAATTTATGACTTGTTAGGACATTTTAAGTCGACTGGTGAAACCATGCGTAGAATTGCGTCCAGTTTAGAGTCTGCTATTACTGCAGCAGTGACACCGGGATCCCTTTTTCGATCATTTGGGTTTAAATATTATGGCCCTGTTGATGGCCATGATGTAGATAGTCTTAGAAAAACACTTGAAGACTTAAAAAGCATTAAAGGCCCCAAACTTTTACATGTTGTCACGGTTAAGGGTAAAGGTTTTGCTCCCGCAGAAAGAGAGCAAACCAAGTGGCATGCCCAAAGCTCACCGTTTGATAAAATAACAGGAAAGTCTCTCGCAGCCCCAACAATTAAAAGTAAAGCACCAAAATACCAAGATGTGTTTGGCGAAGCTTTAGTTCAACTAGCTAAAAAAAATAAACAAATTGTGAGCATGACACCAGCTATGCCAAGTGGGTCGAGCTTATTACCTATGATGCAAGCTTTTCCAGATCGTGCATTTGATGTTGGAATAGCGGAACAACATGCTGTTACATTTGCGGCAGGCCTGGCAACACAGGGTAAAAAAGCTTTCTGTGCTATTTATTCAACCTTTTTACAACGTGGCTTTGATCAATTGGTGCATGATGTGGCCATCCAACAACTTCCGGTTGTTTTTTGTATTGATCGCGCAGGTGTAGTAGGAGCTGACGGGCCAACACATCACGGAGCGTACGACATAAGTTATTTGCGGTCGATACCAAATTTGATCATATCATCGCCATTGAATGAACAAGATCTTAGAGACATGATGTTTACCGCGTCGGAATACAATGAAGCCGCTTGGGCTATACGCTATCCACGAGGTACTTCAACTGGAATGACTCTTAGAGATAATTTTGAGAAAATAGCCATTGGAAAAGGGAAAAAAATAAGGGATGGTGAAGCCATTGCAATAGCAACATTTGGGCCCATAGGTAAATATGCCATTGAAGTTTGCAAGGTATATGCTGCTAAAGGAATTCAAGTGGCCCATTATGATATGCGGTATGCAAAACCCCTAGATACTCAATTACTCAATGATATAGCCTTAAAATTTGACCATTTGATTACTTTGGAGGACGCCGCAGTGCTTGGCGGATTTGGAAGCGCAGTTGCAGAATATTATGCTACATTAGACATAAATTTATTAGCGGAGACACTATCCAGTGAAAAAGAAATCCATCCACCTAGACTCCACATGATGGGTTTACCGGATCGAATTATCGAACATGGGACCCAGCGAGAATTACATGACGAGGTTGGTATTGGCCCAGATGGCTTAAAGAAAAAAATAGCATCTATTCTTGCGCAAAAAAAAATTTCGGAATTCAGTAGCTGATAATCAGCTTTTGTATGAATTTAGGATTACATGATTTTGATTTCGATTTACCGGACCGGTTGATTGCGCAATATCCCGCGCATCCTAGAGATCATGCTAAATTATTGGTTTATGATCGAGTAACAAAGACTATTCAAGATTACTTTTTTTACGAGCTAGATAACTTGTTAAACCCGGATACCACTTTGGTGTTAAATAATTCTAGGGTCGAAAAATGCCGATTGCTTTTTGAAGAGGGTAAAATGGAGGTTTTTGTTTTGGATACCATAGAGCCATATTGCGTTCAAGCATTGGTTAGGCCTGGAAAAAAGTTTAAAGTGGGAAAAATTGTATCCTTAGCACCGGGCCTAGAAGCGCAAGTACTCTCTATATCTGAAGACGGTTTACGGACATTAAGGCTTTCTCACAAATTTGATGACGCTATTTTTGACTCTTTCAAATACACCCCTTTACCTCCATATATTGTACAAAATGAAGCATTATCAGAGAAGTACCAAACTATATATGCTAAATATGAGGGTAGCAAGGCGGCGCCAACCGCAGGAATGCATTTCACTTCAGAATTGATGCAACGAATAGCTAAAAAGGGTGTTTCTATTGAAGAACTCACATTGCATGTCGGTATGGGTACTTTTGCGCCTGTTAAGACGGAGCGCATCCAAGAGCATATCATGCACGAAGAAGATTATTTTTTAACTGAACAGGTTGCTAGCCGATTAGCTAAATCACAGCATATTACTGCTGTTGGCACTACAAGTGTGCGGGTTTTGGAATCGATAGTTGCAATGAATTCAGTTAATGGTTCTCACGCTCTAAGAAAGTTCAATATGGGAAGTGGCAGTACAGGTATTTTTATTACTCCAGGGTACCGTTACCAAGCAGTTGACGCACTCATTACCAATTTTCATCTGCCCAAAAGCACTCTTTTAATGTTGGTAGCTGCCTTCGTTGGTTTGGAAGAAATGCATCGTATATATGCTCATGCTATAGCTTCGGAGTATAGGTTTTATTCATTTGGCGACGCGATGTTATTGCGATAGGCCTACAGAGATAGGCCTATCTTGAGTTTTAAAAGGGTCTATGATTATGCTAAGCTGAATTTTTTCCGATAAAAAGTTAAGAAAGAGCGAAGAAACCCCATCGAAAATTGTTATCTTTAGGTCTGACTATATACAACCAAATATAAAAATGTAGTAAGCCACATGGTTTTACGAATTAACTGACTATCAGAATTACATACATGTCAAACGTAGTTACGATTAAGAGGGGCGTCAATATTGATCTCTTGGGGGAGACCAACCCTGAACTAAACATTCCCCATATTATCTCTACGGCAGCTCTTAAACCTTCTGATTTTAATGGTGTTCGGTTTAAATTGTCTGTCAAGGAAGGAGACGAGGTAAAAGCAGGTACTCCGTTATTATTCAATAAGGATTTGGAGGTAATGAAATTTTGCTCGCCAGTAAGTGGTGAAGTTGTTGCTATTGTTCGGGGCGCCCAACGAAGAATTTTGGAAGTCCGAGTTTTAGCGGATAAAAAAACCAAGTATAAAAATTTTGGTGCAGTAGATCCTCACGGAATAGAACGTGAAGCGATCATTGAAAAAATGCTTCAAAGTGGCGTTTGGCCCATGCTTAAGCAACGACCATACAATGTTGTAGCAAATCCAGAAATAACCCCTAAGGCTATCTTTATCTCAGGTTTTGACACAGCGCCATTGGCGCCCGATATCGGTATAATCCTAGAAGGACAAGAAAAGGAATTTCAAGCCGGAGTTGATGCTCTTGCAAAACTGACAGATGGCCCGGTGCACTTAGGGCTTAGTGAATCTAAGCCAACGGGCAGAACTTTATCTGCGGTTAGAGGCGTAAAAGTGACCAAGTACAAAGGCCCGCACCCTGCTGGTTTAGTGGGTGTACAGATTCATTATTTAGACCCAATCAATAAAGGTGAACAAGTCTGGACAATTTCACCTGAGCATGTGATTATTTTAGGGCGGCTTTTTTTGACGGGAAACTATGATGCTCGAACGGTTGTGGCTCTATCAGGAAAAGAGATTAAAGAGCGAAGCTATGCCCAAACTATAGTTGGGGCGTCTGTAAAAGAACTTTTAGATAATAATCTATCTGATGATATACCAGTTAGAATTATTTCAGGTAATGTGCTAACGGGGACGAAAATAGAAGCAGATGGGTATATGGGATTTTTTGAGCGTCAAATAACAGCTATTCGAGAAGGCGTTGAGCCGGAGTTATTTGGTTGGCTTATTCCTAAACCTAATAAATTTAGTATTTCAAGAGCCTTACCTTCTTGGTTTATGAGACAGGTGGGTAAAGTGAAGTACGACTTAGATACAAACAACCATGGAGAGCACCGGGCTTTTGTTGTTAGTGGAGAATATGAGAAGGTATTTCCATTTGACATATTTCCAGTTCAGCTACTTAAGGCTATATTAAATGAAGATATAGACGCTATGGAGAAACTAGGGTTATATGAAGTGGTCGAAGAAGATTTTGCTCTGTGCGAAGTGGTTTGTACATCTAAAATCAATGTTCAAAATATCGTGCGTGATGGACTAAATCTATTGCGATCCGAAGTAGGCTAACCTAGCGCTAGATTAATTCAAACAATAAACTATTCAATTTCCAATGAAAGCTTTACACCAATTCATTGACAATAATGTCCACCCATTGTTTAAAGAGGGAAAGAAATTAGAGAAGTACTGGCCGGTTTATGATGGCTTTTACACCTTTTTATTTACACCGGGCCATACCACTGATGGAAAGGCTCATATACGGGATGGGGTAGATTTAAAACGAACCATGAATACAGTGATTACCGCATTAATTCCTGCTCTTCTGTTTGGGATGTGGAATGTCGGATATCATCATTTTAACGCAATAGGAGTAGACGCGACATTTTTTGAGCAGTTTTTATTTGGTGCCATTAAGGTTATCCCGATGGTGGTAGTTTCTTATGCTGTAGGACTTGGAATTGAGTTTCTGTTTTGTGTTGTTAAAAGCCACCAGATAGAAGAAGGATATTTGGTTAGTGGAATGTTAATCCCCCTGATTATGCCCGTTGATTTGCCTCTTTGGATGTTGGCCTTGTCAGTTGCATTTGCTGTTATTATCGGTAAAGAAGTATTTGGTGGTACGGGAATGAACATATTTAATCCTGCCTTACTTGCCAGAGCGTTCGCCTTTTTTGCTTATCCAACTTACATGTCAGGTGATAAGGTTTGGATCAATACAACAGGAACGGAAGGAATGATAGCAGTGGATGGTTTTTCTGGAGCAACGGCGCTCGGTGAATATGCAACTACAGGTATTTCTCAGTATAGTGCACTAGACGCCTTTATTGGTATAATTCCTGGGTCTGTTGGTGAAACATCAGTGATAGCAATTATGTTAGGTGCTGGACTTTTACTATTTACAGGTATTGCAAGCTGGAGAATTATGTTAAGTGCAGTCGTAGGTGGAGTTGTAATGGGACTTATCTTTAATGCTGTTGCTCCATTTGCACTAAGCGCAGAACAACAAGCTTTTATGGCCGTGCCTTTTTGGCAGCAATTAGTAATGGGGGGATTTGCTTTTGGCGTAGTATATATGGCAACAGATCCAGTTTCTGGCTCACAGACTAACACGGGAAAATATGTCTACGGCTTTTTAATTGGTTTTCTATCGATTATGATTCGTGTCTTTAATCCGGCATATCCTGAAGGGGTAATGCTAGCAATATTATTTATGAATACGATGGCTCCTTTGGTGGATCATTACGTTATCCAGGCTAATATTAAGAAACGAGAACAAAGACTAGCCCTTAAAACAGTATCGGTATAGTTATGGATGTAAATAAAAACTCATATACTTTTTTATTCGCTACGGCCATGGTAGTAGTAGTAGCCGCCTCGTTGTCTTTTGCTGCAACTAATTTAAAACCATTTCAGGATACCAATGTAGAACAAGAAAAAATGCAAAGTATTTTGAATTCTATTCAAATCTCCGTTGAACGATCACAAGCGCCAGGAGCCTATCAAACATATATTAAAGAAGCGTTTGTTTTACAGAGGGGTGAGGCTATTGAAGGACAAGATGCTTTTGCTATAGATCTAGCAAAAGAAATTAGAAAGCCAGATCAGGAGCGTTTATCACCACTATATATAGCTGAGAAAGAGGGCGAGACCTATTATATCATACCCTTACAGGGTAACGGGCTTTGGGGTCCTATATGGGGATATGTTTCTCTTAAAGAAGATATAAACACAGTCTATGGAGCTACATTTGATCATAAGGCTGAAACACCGGGACTTGGTGCTGAAATTAATACGCCCGTTTTTGAAGACCAATTTAAGGGCAAGCAAATGCTTGATTCCAACCTTTCATTTATAGGTATTGACGTGCGGAAAGGCGATGCTTCATCAGAATATGAGGTAGACGGTATATCCGGAGGCACCATAACTAGTGATGGTGTAGAAGCTATGATATTAGACTGTGTTAAAGCATATGTTCCCTTTCTCAAAACGCACAGCGGTGCTACTGCAACAGCTTCACTTATAACAGAATAGTGTTAGTGCTAACAATTTTTAAAACAACTAAATAATCTAATCTAAACAGCCAAATTTTAATTAATCACTCATGGCCGACGTATTAGAAAAAGAAGAGAAAGCAAAAGAATTGCTGATTGATAAGCAACCTAAAGAGCCTCTTCTCAGCAAAAAAAATAGAAAATTATTAAATGATCCCTTGAACGACAATAATCCAATTACCGTACAGGTATTGGGTATTTGTTCGGCTCTAGCTATAACAGTCAAGTTATACCCCGCATTGGTTATGTCAATTTCGGTGTTGTTTGTAATGGCAGCGGGGAATGTGATTGTATCATTAATGCGAAACTTTATTCCAAACAGAATTCGAATCATCGTGCAGCTTGTAGTTGTGGCTTCATTAGTGGCATTGGTTGATCAAGTATTAAAAGCATTTGTGTATGATGTCTCAAAAGAATTGTCAGTATTTGTGGGACTTATTATAACTAACTGTATTATCATGGGCCGACTAGAGGCTTTTGCATTAGGTAATACAGTTTGGAAATCTTTTTTAGATGGAATTGGAAATGCCTTTGGGTATGCTTGGATTTTGTTAGCGGTTGCATTTTTCCGAGAATTATTAGGCTCAGGTACACTGTTCGGTTTTCAGGTTATACCAAATGCATGGTATTTAGCTAATGGTGGATTTTATAGCAATAACGGATTTATGCTTCTTCCGCCTATGGCCCTTATAACGGTAGGGATCATTATATGGGTACAACGTGCGCGCAACACTAAATTGATCGAGGAGTAATTATTATGCAAGAGCTCGTTAATTTATTTGTCAAAGCAATATTTGTTGACAATATGATTTTTGCCTATTTCTTGGGTATGTGCTCGTATTTAGCGGTATCGAAAAAAGTATCAACGGCAGTTGGTTTAGGAATAGCCGTAATATTTGTTCTAACGATTACAGTACCGGTGAATTTCTTATTAGAAAACTACATACTACGAGAAGGTGCTTTATCATGGTTAAGTCCTGCCTTCGCAGAGGTAGACCTTAGTTTCTTGTCATTCATCTTATTTATTGCAGTTATTGCATCAATGGTTCAGTTAGTAGAGATGACGGTGGAGAAATTTTCACCAAGCTTATACAATGCGCTCGGTATATTTTTACCTCTAATTGCGGTTAATTGCGCTATCCTTGGTGGATCACTTTTTATGCAAGAAAGAAATTTTATTGGAATAACAGAGGCTACTGTTTTTGGATTCGGTAGTGGTATTGGTTGGTTTTTAGCTATTGTTGCTATTGCTGCCATTCGAGAAAAAATCCAATATTCAAATGTGCCCGCCCCTTTAAAAGGTTTAGGGATCACATTTATTGTGACCGGACTTATGGGGATTGCATTTATGTCCTTCATGGGTATCAAGTTATAACACAAAACATATTAATACGATAGTATCATGGCATTAGCAGCAACCACTTTAGTTGTATTTACCAGCGTTATAGTTTTCTTTGTTGTAATACTGCTTCTGGTTTCAATTTTACTAGGGGCAAAATCTGTATTAACACCATCAGGCCCTGTTAAAATCACTATTAATGGAGAAAAAGAAATCGAGGTAGCTTCTGGCAGCACTTTGTTAAGTACATTAGGTGACAACAAAATCTTCTTACCGTCTGCTTGCGGTGGCGGTGGTACTTGTGTTCAGTGTAAGTGTCAAGTGCTTGAGGGTGGTGGAGAGATTTTACCTACAGAGACACCACATTTTACTCGCGCCGAACAAGCCGAAAATTGGCGCTTAGGTTGTCAAGTAAAGGTTAAAGAGGATATGGATATTCAGATTCCTGAGGAAGTCTTTGGCATTAAGAAATGGGAGGCAAAAGTGGTTTCAAATTACAATGTGGCTTCTTTTATCAAAGAGTTTATTGTAGAGATTCCTGAGGATATGGATTACAAGGCAGGCGGTTACATCCAAATTGAAATACCACCATGTGAAGTAGACTATAGAAATATAGACATTACAGCACATCCCGAAGAACATGATAGCCCAGATAAATTTCAGTTAGAGTGGGATAAATTCGATCTTTGGGATCTTAAGATGAAGAATGAAGACACAGTTGAGCGAGCATACTCTATGGCAAGTTACCCAGCCGAAGGTCGAAAGGTAATGCTGAATGTTCGTATTGCTACTCCACCATGGGATCGATCTAAGAATGGATGGATGGATGTAAATCCGGGTATTGCTTCATCGTATATCTTTGATAAAAAACCAGGGGAGACGGTAACTATTTCTGGTCCTTATGGAGAGTTCTTTATCAAAGAAGAGACAGAATCTGAAATGCTTTATGTGGGCGGAGGAGCAGGAATGGCCCCTATGCGTTCTCACTTGTATCATCTTTTTAAAACCCTAGAAACAGGGCGTAAGGTTTCTTATTGGTATGGTGGACGCTCAAGAAGAGAGTTATTCTACTTGGATCATTTTAAACAATTAGAAGATAAGTTTGATAATTTTAAATTCTACATCGTGTTGTCAGAACCATTAGAAGAAGATAATTGGGTTGAAAAGAAAGACATTGATGATGAGAAAGGTGATGGCTTCCTCGGGTTTGTACATCAGGCTGTAATAGATCAGTATTTATCAAAGCACCCAGAACCTGAGGAAATAGAATTTTATTTTTGTGGCCCACCACTAATGAACCAAGCTGTTCAAAAGATGTGTGACGATTGGGGTGTGCCCGAGGAAAACGTGGCCTTTGATGACTTTGGCGGATAATATCAGCGCACATGTATAGATTAATGCGAATGAACGCAGTAAATAGAAACGGCCCTGGTCGTTTCTATTTACTTTTAGGGCTATTTAGTTACTTACTGGTTACCATCACTTGTAGCCCTGCTTTGGATTATAAAACTTTAAAAGGGCAAGCCCAGGGAACGACTTATACTATCCAGTTTGAAGCACCTAAAACCGTCGATGTAACACAATTACACACGGAGGTAGTTAAGCTATTAACCAGCATTGATGAATCCATGAGCACGTATGTCCCAGGCTCCATTATCTCTGGGTTGAACAGGTCCGACGGAGATTGGTTTCAGGTAGATGATTTATTCATGAAGGTGTTGTTATCAGCAATTGATGTGGCGCAAGAAACCGACGGAGCTTTTGATCCTACTATAGGGTCACTTGTTCATTTATGGGGATTCGGCTTCGATGAGATGCGAGGAGATATTAGTGAACAAAACATACAAGACGTCCTTGAAAGTACTGGTTTTGAACAAATTAATGTGGACTCTTTAAGGAATAGCGTAAGGATTCCTAAAGAATTTTCTATAGATTTTAATGCCATAGCTCAGGGCTATAGTGTAGATACACTAGCCTTATTGGTAGAATCAAAAGGCATTAAAGACTATTATGTCGAATTGGGTGGAGAAGTCCGAACTCATGGTTATAATGCTCAAGGAGAGTATTGGAAAATAGGTATTGATAGTCCTAATGACTCATCTATTGCGGGTAGAATATTGCAAGTAATTATTTCTATGAAAAATAAGTCGTTAGCTACATCAGGAAACTATCGAAAATATTGGGTGGATGAACAGACCGGCATCAAATACGCCCATACTATTAATCCAAAAACAGGTCGTCCCGCGATGAATCAATTATTGAGCGCTAGTATACTACACGCTGAGGCGACTATGGCAGACGCCTACGCTACAGCATGTATGGTTTGGGGGCATCTACGATGCATTGAGTTTTTGGAAAGCAATGCTGAATACTCAGGAATCCTCATCTATACTGATGATGAAGAGAATTGGCTTACTTATTACAGTCCTGAGCTGAATATTTCGATGGTTCAGACAAAATAGATGCAAAAAATTATCATTTAACACTTTGAATCTTTTCTAAACAAAAGGGCTAAATTCAGACTCTTCTTTTTTTCGGTTAGAAGGCGTTTGGTCTTCACCTTTACACTTTTGGTCAGGTAATGCCCCACATAAACTACAAACTTCTCCTTCTTCATTTAGAAAAGGACTATTACTTGCACAGGTACCTGAAAAGTTACCATCTTTTTTTGCCCAAATTTTAATAGCTATACCGGCAAAACCAATACCTAGAAAGGTTATAGCTAGTAAAAGTGTGGCTAAAAATACATCCATTATTGTAATAGTTTAGGTTAGAAAAGTTCGCTTAAGATAACTATTAAAAAATCGCACTATTTTTGTTAAATGACAATATAAGTACGTTATAGATAATGAGTTTACTAAGCAAAATAGGTGCTTCTGAGCGTGTGTTTTCCTATATTTATTATTCATTAAAAGTGTCTGCGCCCGTAGCTCAACTGGATAGAGTACCAGGTTTCGGCCCTGGGGGTTGGGGGTTCGAACCCTCCCGGGCGTACAACTTATATAAGCTAAGTAGTATATTTATAGTCACTAAGATTTTTATTTTGTGCAATTTATTTATAGCTAAGAGTATTTTAACAATAAATCAAGAGGTTAATTCGGCAGCAGAAGTGCAATAGGTAAATTATACTGAAAGCGAATTATTCTACCCCTCTGCATACCTGGTGTGAATTGAGCGCTTTGTATCGTCTTTAAGTAGATATTTGCCGATTAGGGTCAATTATAAAGTATTTATAATATAACTCAGAATGTGTAGTGATAGCATAGTTATCTCGCATTTTGAAAAACTTAAAGTTTTTAAAATAAAAGTTTTGATGAGTATTCTTTTCTTGTATAATTCATCATAATTAAGCTCAAAATAAATGCACTTGAATACATGTTAAAACGAACCTTTTCTTTTTTATTCACCTTATTGATTGTATTTGTAGCGGGGTCCTTTATTTTCGATATGCCATTAGTGGTTGCCCAAATGTCCGTAAAGACAGCTACGCAAGAACCCCAGGAACAAAAATGGGCTTTAGCATTGCATGGAGGGGCTGGTTATGTCTCACCGGATATGTCACAAGAAAGAAAGAATCGTTATATGGCCGCCTTAGATTCCGCATTAGCCATAGGAGTAGATATTTTAGATCAAGGGGGATCATCGCTAGATGCTGTTGAGCAGACTGTTCGTTTTTTAGAGGACAACCCACTATTTAACGCCGGTCGTGGAGCAGTTTTTACCAGTGAAGGAAAAAATGAGTTAGATGCGGCTATTATGGATGGCTCGCAGATGAACGCAGGAGCGGCAACGGGCTTGACAACAGTGAAACATCCAATATCGCTGGCCCGAATTATTATGGAAGAATCGAGACACATTTTATTTGCAGGTGACGGTGCAGAGCAGTTTGCTGATCAAACCACGGTCGAGCGCGTCGAACCAGAATATTTTAGAGTGCCAACTCGTTATGAAGCCTGGAAACGTGCCAATGAATCTCAAGGATATTTCGAATTACAACTAGATAATGGGTGGAAAATGGGAACAGTTGGTTGCGTGGCCGTAGATAAAACGGGCCGCTTAGTAGCGGGAACATCAACAGGGGGAATGACTAATAAGATGTATGGCCGAGTAGGAGATGTGCCTATAATTGGATCGGGAACCTATGCCGATGATCGAGTAGCAGTTTCTGCAACAGGTTGGGGGGAACGTATTATGCTAAATGTTTCTGCTCATCGGCTAGCCAGTCATATGCGATATACAGGAGCTAGTTTGAATGAATCGATGTATTATTTGGTCTATGAATTATTGAATGAAGGAGAAGCGGGTTTTATCGCAGTAGATCGAGAGGGAAATATTTCAATGGAAACCAATACAGGTTCTATGTTTCGTGCCTCTCAAAGCGAAGGTGGTGAGAAGACCATAGCCATTTGGAAATAGTTCTTTAACCGTGATGAAAACGATCACGTAATTCTTGGACATAAACACCAATATCGTTTCGCAATTCATGGAAATGTTCATGAAATACTAAGTACTCAGATTTTTTGAATAAATTTTTTCCCTTGAGTTGTACTAGATGATTTAATCCGTAGTTTGCGTATAACAAAGACCGTTTAGTGTATGCAATGTTTGCCCCTATATATTCGTTGTCAAATCCAAAAGAGTATCCCCCTGCTAATTTAGCACCTATTTTTAACGTTTCTTCAACGAAATCGTCAATTTCACCGCTTTGGTGTTTTTCATTTATCGATAGCGCCCATCTTAAGATGTTAATGGCAAGATTTTTGGATCGAGAGTAGATTTTTAGATTATCTAAACTGCCGTAATTAGAATAGGCAAAGTCTTCGCTTAAGGCTTTCCATTCTTCTCCTGCGTCAAACTCCTCAATAGAATTATATGGAAACTCGTCTTCATCAAACTCATCTTCCTCTTCCCAATCTTCGTCATCTGGGAAATAGGCTTCGTCAAGTAGTAATTCCTCTTCTACATAGGCTTCGAATGCGTCATCTTCGTTAACACTTTCTTCAAGTAAAGTAATCCAACGAGGGGTAGAACCTCCACGAGGATCAGTAGTGATAAATTTCCTTAATTGATTAGTCTTTTTCTCTACTTCTGAAATATGCGCGTCCCACTGGCTCTCGTCCCAATTTTCATCGTCGGAATGGTTGTATTGCATATGAATTGAGCAATAGTGTTTAATGTTTTAATAAAAAAGCTGAATTTAGTACCCTTAGTCAAGAGCAAGTGGAAAAATACGGGTTTTTGTGGATAAATAAGTGTGTTAGCAGAAAAAAAGATTCTATAAGTAAATCAATCTCAAAAAACTAGAGCCGTTCGAGCAGACCCACTACTATACGTGTTAATTGCGGCTTTGCCATCTTGGCTGCATTTAATACATCATCTAGGCTCACGGGTTCAAGAGAATCGGGGAAACATTCATCGGTGATGACTGAAATCCCGAGCACTTCCATATCCATGTGTACTGCTGCAATGACTTCTGGGACGGTTGACATACCCACCACATCAGCGCCTAATTGTCGCATATATCGGTATTCAGCTTTGGTTTCGAGCATTGGCCCAGATACGGCTAAATATACTCCTTGATGTATTTCTATTTCCGCATCGATGGCAATTTGATTAGCAGTGGCCAATAAATGCTTTGTATAAGGTTGGGACATATCTGGAAATCGAGGGCCTAAATCAGGATCATTGACACCAATTAAGGGGTTATCTCCTAAGAAATTAATATGGTCATTAATGAGCATGATATCGCCACGCTTAAACTTGGGATTTAATCCGCCGCACGCATTGCTTACTAATAACGTTTGTATCCCTAACTTTTTGGCTACTCGGATCGGGAAGACAATTTGGTTCATTGAATAGCCCTCATAATAATGAAACCGCCCCTGCATTGCCATTACAGGTTTACCACCTAGATACCCAATTAATAATTTTCCGGTATGACTTTCTACAGTGGAAACAGGGAAGTGCGGTATATCTTTGTAAGGCAATTCTAATTCCAAGGTCATTTCTTCCGCTAATTTTCCCAGGCCGGTTCCTAGTATAAGTAAATATTCTGGGTTAATGGGTAGGCGTTCTTTAATGAATGAAATGGCCTCAACTCGCTGATTTCTGGCTTGTTCTATTGTATTAATTGACATATGGAATATGGATTAGTCTAATTCGTCAAGGAAGGTATTCATGAAATCATCGTCATCTAGAATTGAGCTCGTTGAGTCTTTCATTTTTTTTGAAGAATTAGATTTAGATTCTTTTTTCTGGCTGCTATTAAATGCATCAGAAGTTTCGGTATCATCTCTCAGGTTGTTTTCTTTGATATTCTTATCTGATTCAGAGGGGGAATCTTCTTTATCTTGGCCTGCTTTATTTGAAGTAGACACAGATGAATTCGGTTCTTCGATTGGATCAAAAATATGAAATTTATTAGCTGCAAATTTTTCAACCATATTTGTATTATTTTCTAAAAAATGTTTAAAGCTTTGAATCATCTCATCGCGGCGTTCGAGTAATCGAATCATCTCTTGTCGTATTGAAGAGCGCTGTTGTCGTGCTTCTTGAGTTATTCGTTCGGCCTCCATATAGGCCCTGTCTGTTGCGGTTTTAGCCTCATTTCTAGCCTGCTCCATTTTTTGGGTGACGGATTCTTTTGTTGTTTGCAAGGTTTCGTGCATCGCCTGCTCTACTTTTTCGTAATGGGTAATTCTTTTATTTAAACCTTGTATTTGCTCTTCTAACTCACCGTTTTTTTTATGAAGCTGTTCAACTTCATTGGCTACTAAGGCTAAAAATGTTTCAACTTCTCCTATATCAAAACCTCGAAGTGATTTATCGAATTGGTGCTGTTTAATTTCGAGTGGTGTTAATTTCATAGTACTTATTCTTTCGTTGTTTTTAGAAACTAGTCATCATCTTGAGGTTCATTAGAAGATCTTTTGGTGACTTTATTTTCTAAATATTCTATACGCCGTTGTAAGCGTTCGATATTTCCACGTAGCTCATCCGCCTCTCGCACATTAAAAAGACTCTTTTCTTCAAGCGCTAATTCTTTTTCTTTATATGAAAAAATCATAGCGCCACCGATAGCTACAATAGCAATGATGGCAAACCAAGGCAAACCAAATAACATAATTATATAGATTAGTTAAAGATTTAAAGTACCTAACACAATACGAAAAAAGAAAGAAAAGGTTGAAAGTCAGTTCTTAATTATTCTAGGTTCTCCTTCCAAAAATAGAGCTTCCAATTCGTAGCATGGTACTTCCTCTATTTAAGGCTATAGCATAGTCATTACTCATACCCATTGAGAGTTCGGTCAGATTTGGATGACTGTTGAGGTGGCGCTGCTGGAGATCTTGGAGTAACTGAAAGGTGTTTGAAATATACGCCTTGTCATCGGTAAACTTAGCCATACCCATGAGACCACGAGCATGAACGTGGTCAAGGGTACGCGCATGAATAAGCAATTCATCTATTTCACTAGCTTTACAACCACCTTTTTGCGGCTCATCACTAATATTCACCTGAATGAGCACATTAATAATCCGGCTATGTTGGGCGGCTCGTTTATTAATCTCATTTAATTGTTTTGCTTTAAACACCGAATGAATCCAATGGACATGAGCTGCAATAAACTTTATTTTATTTGTTTGAAGGGTCCCAATCATATGCCATTGCAGATCATCGTAGTCCAAGGATTCAGCTTTTTCTTGCAGTTCTTGCATTCTATTTTCGCCAAAATGGCGCTGACCAGCCTCATAGGCCTCTCGGATCATTTGCAGTGGCTTGGTCTTACTTACTGCTATCAAAGTTATTTCTTCTCTTTTTCTGCCAATCTCAAGACATTGATGCGTAATAGATTCTTCTAATATGGCTAGTTGTTCTTTTAATACAGGCATAGAGTAGGATAAATAAATGTTATTACTTTTAACTTAGTGTTATTAGCCTTATTTTTTAGTTTAATTATTAATTGAAGTTAACCAATTTTTGGTACTGAAATTTAAGATGTATATACCTTTCTGCTCGTGCTTAACGTACTCAAGCACTTGTTGTATGAGTTACTCTCCGATTTCTCACTCTCATAGATTAGGGAAGTAAGTGAGTCTACATATTCGACAAATATCTACCTTTTTGAATCAGTGGGCTCCACCAAGTGTCAAAATGGACTATGATAATGTTGGTTTGCTGGTTGGAAATCCAGATATGCCGGTTACTAACATACTCACGTGCTTAGATGTAACCGAAGAAATTGTTGAAGAGGCAATTCAAAAGGGATGTAATCTTATCGTTGCGCACCATCCTCTCATTTTCACTAAAATTGGACGCATAAATCCAACTCAATCTCAAGGCAGAATTATCTACTCACTTATTAAAAATGATTTGGCCTTATTAGTAGCTCATACTAATTTAGATGCGGCACTAGATGGGGTTTCATTTGCATTGGCAAATACTCTTGGATTAGATGGGCTTCGTTTTTTAAAGGCGAGTGAGCATATTTCAAGAAAAATAAGGTTGGTTACTACGCATGAGGAACCAAAATCAGTACTTAAATTATTGAATTATTATTCTGCAGAGAATGCACATTTTTTCAATGTTGAAAACAGATCAGATGGGGTCATATGTTTTGAGGCTACTATTGATCAGCATCTATTAAAAGAATTAAAATCTGGGCTAAAAAAAGAAGGATTATTAAAGGAAGGAAAATTTCAAGTAACCCAGTTAGCATCTCCCTCAAAAAATTATGGCTATGGAGTCATAGGTCAGTATCCAGAAAAGGGAGTTGGGATGAATGAATTTCTACACCTGGTATCGAAAGCGCTTCAATTGAAGGCGATAAGATACTCTGGTTCTGTAGATCGCATAAAAAAGGTTGCAGTGTGCGGAGGCTCAGGGAGTATACTGAAAAAAGAAGCCATAGCAGCAGGAGTACAAGCATTTGTTACTTCCGACATTAAATATCATGATTATTTTCTGGAAAAAGAGAATTTTATGCTATTGGATGTGGGTCATTATGAAAGTGAGTATCCAATGGTAGAGGCTTTAAAAAATGAACTCAGTGAAGCATTTGAGCAGATTGATGTGCTTATTACTCAGCGCATAACCAATCCCATGAACGTATATTTGTCCGACCAAGAATTAAAAACCCATCAAATACCTGAAAAACATACATGAAAGAAGTACTGCAGCAACTCGCTAATCTCCAGTATATCGATAGTAGAATTGATGAACTTAAACAGCTAAGAGGTGACCTTCCAGAGGATATTTTGGATATCGAAACTGACATTGCTCGTTTAGAGGCTAAACAAGCTAAGCTAGAGCAAGAAGATAAAGATTTAACCGTTGAATTGAATCAGCTTGAATTGGATATAACTAGTTCTACAGAAAAAGCAAAAAAGTATGAAGAACAGCAACTTACCGTTAGAAATAATCGGGAATACGATGCTCTCACCAAAGAAATTGAGGTCCAAAAGCAAGTTGTTGAAAAAGCGCATCTTCGAATTGAAGAAGCCCAAAAGCGTAAAGAGTTAGTCGTTCCGGAAAAAATGATTATTGATGAGAAATTAGATGATGTCCGTGGTGATCTTGACAAAATGAAAGCTAATTTAGATTCGGTCATGAGTAGTACCCAGGAAGAAGAAGATCAGCTAATTATTGCGAGAGAAGAAGTATTCAAAAATATTGAACCACGATATCTTCGTAATTACAATCGATTACGAGATGGGCTAAATAATGGTATCGCTGTAGTTGCAATGGATAGAGGAGCGGCTTTTGGAATGCGTCTACCACCACAAACACAGGTTGAAGTTCGCCGGAAGAATAAAATTATTTTTGATGAAAATAGCGGACGCATTGTAGTTGATAAAGCTTTCTTTGATAAAGCCAAAGACCAGCTAAGTTTCTGATTCACTTTAAATACTTGTATATTTAATTGAATGCATCGGGCAATCGCCTTGAGTCGCTTCGGCACTCAGGGAGGAAAGTCCGGACACCTACAAGTACCGTGCTCAGCGATCCTTTAGGCGTAGTTGAGGGTTTGCTTCGGCAAATACAGATAGTGCAGCAGAAAATAAACCGCTTTTTCGGAAGTAAGGGTGAAAAGGTGGGGTAAGAGCTCACCGCCTCTTGTCGTGAGACAGAGGGCTTGGTAAACCTCACGGGGTGCAAGTTCATGCAGGCAATATGTGTTACTTGTCATGACGTTGCCGGGTGGAACGCATTAGATAAATGATTGTCGTTTCAAATGTTAACTTGCTAATTTGAAATACAGAATCCGGCTTATAGATGTATTCAGCAAAATATGGAGCCCTCGTCCGAAAGGACGAGGGCTCTTTCTTTTATTAGGAACCTGTCTTAGTATATTTAATTTATACTATACAGGTAATGAATTTTTTCAAGCTTTGAAGTGAACTCCTTCTTTGAGATTTCGTTTCATTTGACGTTTAACATCTTTTTCCTTTATGCTATCACGTTTATCGTATAGCTTTTTACCCTTTGCCAAGCTAATTTGTAGTTTTGCTTTGCCTCGGACAAAATATAGTTTCAAAGGAACAATGGTGTGTCCTTTTTTTTGTACCCCTTTATCAAGAGCTCGTATTTCTTTTTTGTGTAGAAGGAGCTTACGATCTCTTTTAGGCTCATGATTCATGTAAGAGCCATGATCATAAGATGAAATATGTAATTCTTTCAGCCAAACCTCTTGTTCCCTTACAAATACGAAAGCATCGGCGAAATTTGCTTTTCCAGCACGGAGTGATTTAACTTCGGTCCCTTGAAGTGAAATTCCGGCTTCAAAAGTTTCCATGATAGTATATTCATGGTAAGCTTTTCGATTACTTATAGTTGGGGTATTATTCTTTTTCTCACTCAAAGTGATGCTAGTTTTAGCAGATTTTACAGTTTAAAACCAAATTTTTTAAGATCGGCGACAACATCATCCGCTGGAGTACGGTCTCCAAAAGTGGCATATATGCCTAATATTTGTTCTATCTCAGAAACGGCTTTTTCATTATCGGGATTAATTTGAAGAACTTTTAAGTATTCACGCAGCGCATTATTCATTTTATCTCTCATATTTGTAATGTCTGCATCTCTGTATTCTAGGAATAAACCATAGTTCAAATGTGTCATTTCTTTCAAAGTTCGAATTTTGGGGCTGTCTGGCATCCTTTCTAACAATTCTAAGGCGTCAGTGTATTTATCTTCAGCTAATAGCTCATCAATTTGAGAGGCGATATCGATATTACTAGGTGCATCAGAGTCTTGCCGTTCACTACTAGATGAGCAAAATATAAAACCGAGACTAAGTACGCATATGTTTAAAATCGAAATAAGTCTTTTTGGTATATTCATAAAGAGAACTAAGGGTTACAGTTTACATGTATTCAGCATCATTATAATAAGAAGCTTCAATGAATATTATAGGTCTTAAATTACTTATTAGTACATTTTTACTGAATTCTTTTTCTGAAAAGAGTTGTTAAAATAAACATGCACCATGGTATTATGGGTTCATGCTTGCTCAAAAAGAGCATGATATGGCCCATTTAAGTTTCAAATACTAGTCTGATAAAGCACCTAATCAAAATGCACTTTAGCTGATTAAGGTTAACGGGTTATGGCTAATACAAAGAATAAAAATAAACATACTTACCCAACCTAAAATTGTGCGTCCTGGATTTAATTGTTCTTTGTAACGCACAGGGGGATGCTCAATTTTCACAACATATGCAATAAAAAAAGACCAGAAAACCCATAAAACAGAACCTTGTTGAGGTAATGAGGGAGTCCATACATACAGAAAAAAGCCACATAGTAAGAGGGAAAGTGGAATCATGGCCCCCATCCAATAGAGGTGATCTTTGTAAGCTTTTTTCATGAGTAGGCTAAGCATGATAGTCCAAATTCCCCAAGCATATCCAATAGAACTAAAGCCGTAATTAGTTAAATAGTTTTGGAAAAAAGGGATAGCTTCTATACCGGCCAGTACAGTTAAGCCCCCATAAAATATACGAGCGATAATCAGATGTTTTTCATGGCCAACTAAACCATATAGAATGTGCCCACCATCGAGCTGTCCGAAGGGCATTAAATTGAGTGCTGTGAAAAATAAGCCAAACCAACCTGCCAATAGAAAAGGATAATGCATAATTTCGTACATGGGGGGGGCTGAGGGAAAAAAAGAGGCTATAAAACTATATAGTGGCGTTTCTCCAAATAAAAATACTATTTGGCCCTCCAACAAAGAAGGCAACGGGAGGTAATATCCAAACTCGTTAAAGTGATCAATGAGTATCTGGTGATCCCCAAATTCGTTTAAAAAATTGGGTCCTGGCATTGTAAAAAAACCGACAATAAGGATGATTAAAGATACAATGAATCCGGCTATTGGACCAGCTGCCCCAATATCAAATAAGCTTTTAGTACCTTGAATCCGTTGGCGAATTTTTATTACGGCCCCTAATGTTCCGATACCTACAGGTAAGGGTATATAATAAGGTAAGCTTACACATACTCGATGGTACACAGCGGCAAAGTAATGGCCAAATTCATGAACAGTTAGAAAACTAAGCAGAAGAGAGGCAAATAAAGCCCCAGCTTTAAGGTCTTCATTCGTAGGAAATGGAAAGCTAATTCCTACTACTACTTTAATTTGTAGGCCTTTACCCACTAGTAAAGTACTTACGATACTGACAGAGATAAAAGTAAGAATGAAAAGAATACTGTGTATTAAAAGCTCCTTTGTTGTGGGCACTTTAATTTTCTCCCTATGGGCTTCTGTGTCATGATATCGATTTGATGGAAGGGGATTATCTGAGTGTTCTATGGTTGGAATTTCAGACATTGGTCATAGATCATTTGGTTGAAGCATCTTGGGGACATATATATCTTAATGACTTCTATTTATGGGTAAGGTCATGCAACGCGCACCACCTCGGCCTCGACATAGCTCATGCCCTTCAAAACCTATAGCAATTTTATTATATGTACTATCATGTTTAGACCAATCATAGTTTTTGTTACCATACTCTTCTAGAAATTCATGGGTTTTCAAATAGGTATAACCATGGTCTGCTAAAGCCTTGAAAGTGTATGTATTTCTATCATATCCCATTATTACCCCAGGAGCTAATGCAAAAACGTTCGCTCCATCTGTCCATTGTTCCCGCTCTTGTTGTACCCCTTCACTTCCGCCACAGGAAATGAAAGTGTATTTCTTACCTGTAAATTCTTCTAAAGCCTCTTTTAAATGATAGCGAGATTCTACCACGACCTGGTCATTCTGTTTTCTTAATGCCACTACATTATTAGCCTTTTTTTGAAAAACCGGTGGATAAATGACACATTCATGTTCACTTGCAAAAGTAAAGATGGTGTCAAGATGCATAGAGGATCGTTGTTTTGGTATGTCAATGGCCAATATTGTTTCAACTCCTCCAGTCATTAAAGATTCAGCCGCTTTAAGCATTCCAGCAAAGGAGCTTCGTTCGCTTATCCCAATAAGAATTAATTTTTCAGATGCGACTAAAATATCACCCCCTTCAATGGATTGTTCGGCCGGTAGTTGTATTATGGAATTACGGACCGGATCAAACAAGGGATGGTAGTGCACAAGCATATCCATGAGAATGGACTCCCTTAGTCGGGCCGGAGTTGCTGCTCGGGATAAGATTATTTGATTCCCAATTACCGCCGCTAAATCACGAGTAAATAAAAGGTTTGGAACGGGATGAATGGGTATGTTGGCTAGTGCTCGTAACTTATTTTCCGAAGCCTTTCCACTAATACTCTTTAGGCTTGATAAGGAGGCTATATGTTTAGCAAAACTATCAGAACCTTCAATAGCCCAGACTAATAAATCAGAAGGATCTAAGGCTTCTAGTTCTTTTCTAACAAGATTCAACGGAAGGTTGGGAAAAGCTTTAATCAATTCATCTATGAAGTATTCCCTAGCTTCTTTTTGTTCAAAGCATTGGTTAAATAATGTGCGTATTTCAAAAACCTGGTTTGAATCCTTCATGATAGTTTTAAAGACCTGGATCATATCCAAATGCTCTTCTCGGGCATCTTCTTCGAATATAATATCATCGAAAAGTAACTCATGTTTAATCCTAGGATCTATCCAGGACAACTCAGGACCAGGTGTATGAACAATAACCCCACTTAAATGAGAGATTTCAGAAGAAACGTTTAGAGCCATACGTAAGTTTAATTATAATGACACAATACATTATAAATATACGCTTTAGAATTGCCATTATTAAGCGGAATTGAACGACTTCATTTAGTATTTTAATTCGATGTCTACTCATTCAGAAATAGAATCACTTATGTTTTTATTGGAGGATCCAGATCCTTTTGTGCAGGAACAAGTTCAACTTCGGTTTATGGAGTTGGGGGATCGTGCTATACCTTTACTCGATAAGATACGCGTCCAAACCAAGGATAAGGAAGAAAAAAAACGAGCGAAAGATATACTTCATAAACTCACATTTACTTCGCTAAAAGAAGGTTTTGCTGAGCTTTTACTTCAGGGTATAGGTAATCGCGCACAATTGGAAAGGGCTGTGTTCACACTTGCAAGATTTGGTAATCCTACATTACGAGAGTATGAATATGTAAAAAAATTAGATCATTTCGCCGACATGATACGCTCAAGCTTGCGGTACAATAGAACTGAGCGTGAAGAAATGCAAACGTTCATGAAATTTATTTTTGAGGATTTAAATTTTCGCGGCGATAACAAGGATTACCATAATCCGGCCAACGGATTCATTGATCAAGTAATTGAGCGAAGAAAAGGCTTACCAATATCTCTTAGTTTAGTGGCAATGTTTATTGCACGAAGGCTTCAATTACCTGTTTTTGGTGTGAATATGCCTATTCATTTTATGCTAGCTTTTGTAGGTGAAAAAGAGGAACAGCTCATTGATCCTTATGATCAAGGAGCTGAAGTAAGTTATGATCAATGTTATTTCTTTTTAAAAAAGAACAATGTTACACCAAAACCGGATCATTTTAAGATGGCTTCCGATATAAATATTCTGGCTCGTTGTATCAGAAATTTAATGCATAGTTACGAGCGGAACGAAGAGCATGATCGAGTGCGAGATTTAAAAAGCCTTCTAGAATTAGTTGAAGATGAAGCAGTTTAGTAGGTATTAAAGACTTGAGGACCAAAATTAAGTTTATGGTGCTGGAATAGGCAGAAAAAGGTCGTACTTTATTCATTTTAAACTAATCAAAACTTCATGAGCAAAGCGGTTACCAGCGAAACATGTATTTCTACTGAGGCCTTAAAACGGCGTACTTTTGCAATTATATCTCATCCAGATGCAGGTAAGACAACACTCACTGAAAAGCTGTTGCTATATGGTGGGGCTATTCACGAAGCGGGTTCCGTACGAGCTCGTAAGGCTACGCATCATGCGGCTTCGGATTGGATGGCTATTGAAAAAGAACGAGGTATTTCGGTGACCTCTTCTGTTATGCGCTTCGAAAAGGATGGGATCAAGTATAATTTATTGGACACACCAGGCCACAAAGACTTCTCTGAGGACACCTTGAGGACCTTAGTGGCCGCTGATTCGGGTTTAATGGTGATCGATGTGGCAAAAGGTGTAGAGGAACAAACCGAAAAGCTCTTTGAGGTATGTAAATTGCGTGAGGTTCCGGTCATTACCTTTGTAAACAAGTGTGATCGTCCCGGTATGGAGCCATTGGGAGTACTTAGCAATATTGAGAATAAGTTAGGCATTGAAGCTGTACCGGCCAGCTGGCCTATGGGGTATGGGCAAAAGTTTCAAGGTATTTATGATGTCCAGGCTAAGAAAGTACATGTCTATGAAAAAGCCAATCATGGAGCCAAAAAGGCTACTACTGATTTACTTGGCCCAGAAGAAGCATTGGAGAGAAGTAATTTATCAAATCTCGAGAAAACGTCATTTTTGGAAGAGCTTTTGCTCATTGACGATATTTATGCAGGAATGGATCTCGATCTGTATAGTGAAGGTAAAGTAACCCCTGTTTTTTTTGGGAGCGCATTAAATAACTTTGGCTTGGATGTATTCTTACAGTATTTCCACCGCTTAGCTCCATCGCCACAAGGATATGAATATTCGGTAGGAGAGCAAAGAGAACTGGAGGATGAATTTTCAGGCTTCATTTTTAAAATGCAAGCCAATATGAATCCAGGCCACCGAGACTGCGCGGCTTTTATTCGTATAGCCTCTGGTAAGTTTAAGAGAGGACAGGAGGTGGTAATCTCTCATACGGGTAAGAAACTAAAATTGGCAACACCACATACCCTTATGGGGGATGACCGGCAATTGCTAGAAGAGGCTTACCCAGGTGATATTGTATCCATTTTTAACCCTGGATATTTTCGTATTGGGACAACTCTATATGCAAAAAATCCTGTGCAGTTTGATATTATACCTCTATTTACACCAGAACATTTTCAGAAAGTAGCTACGAAAGACCCATTCAAGCGGAAACAGCTAAGAGAAGGCCTGAAACAACTCTCTGAGGAAGGAGTGGTTCATGTATTTGAGGTTCCAAATGGCGTAGGAAATGAACTTCTTTTGGGTACAGTTGGAGTTTTACAGTTTGAAGTAGTTGAACATAGAATGCGCGA
The DNA here is from genome assembly GCA_002348545.1 of Balneolaceae bacterium UBA2956. Lineage (GTDB taxonomy): Bacteria > Bacteroidota > Rhodothermia > Balneolales > Balneolaceae > UBA1275. Next base: position 100,468 of record DEBM01000013.1, on the reverse strand, counting down.
AGAATACAATGTTGAATTGGTCAAGACACCGGTAGTTTATCATTGCGCAAGGTGGTTGCCTAATGATAGAGCTGACATCATTTTAAACTTGGAGTCGGCTTACTCCACCCATGTAACAAAGGATTTGGAAGAAAATCCAATTGTCCTTTTCGACTCTATGTATGCCCTCCAACAGGCAGAAGAAAAAATTGGAATCGAACAACTATTTAAGTTTAAGCAAGGTTAATTCAAAAACAGCAAAAACACAGGTTCTCAAATAAAGATCTAGAAATGAGCAAGCTTAGTATAGAGCTTGGTATACTAGATCGAATAATACATATAGCCGATTATATACCTATTAGATCTGTTTTCTAGAGCCAAAATGGATTAAAAAAATCATTCAATCGCTACGAATTTATCCTATTAGCCTGATCCTATATTTTTTCTAAGTTTAATGTAAAATAACTATTTAAATATCAAGATTTAGTCCCATGACTTAGATGAAGAAACAAAAGGTTTATATAGTCCCTGGATAAGGCGAGTCTGGCTCAAGAAATAATAAAACCGCTAAGCTTTCTTAAGAAGAGATTTTTTGGGTTGTATGGTTAAGGAATTACTTGCTTAGCATCTTCGGCCAAGGAAAGTACAGCTTGCTGATACAGTGAACTCGTATTGTATCGTAATATCGCATCGTTGATATTTCCTTCGATTTTGGTAAAGTGAGCTAAATAATTTGCTACGGAGCGGATGTTATCTGGCATATGATACAGTCCTTGACCCGCACTGTTTTTCCACCACCTGTTTAGTGAGTAGGGGATAAACTGGGCATAGGACATAGCCCCGGCGTAGCTGGATTGTAAACTCATAACATCTAAGCCGGTTCTCTTACAAAAACGAAGTAACTCGATAAGTTGTGCCTCGGCAAAACTGTATCTATAATCTTCTGCCATCATGGAGATATATGCGTTGAGTGGGTTATAACTCCCCTTGTAGCGGCCAAATTCAGATTCCACCCCTAAAATACCCATAATAATTTCTTTAGGGATCCCAAATTCTTTTTCTGCAGCTAGCAACTCAGTGGAGTAAGCGTCATAGAAGTCGGCTAATTTATTTTTTTTTATTTCGTAGGCTAATATTTTCTTGTAATCCTCAAAGCTTTCAATTCGACGTTCAGCGGAACGGGTGAATTTTTTGGTAATCCCCTCAATGTATTGGAATCTATTATCAACAAGATATTCGCTTAAATCCCATCCCATGTCGTTATATTGGCTCTCAATTAATGTTATTCGTTGTTGAATATTTGCTGGTATGTTTTGGGCATCGATTTCAGGGGCTTGCATTGTAGACTTAACAGATTGTGCATGAGTGAATTCTCCCCCCAAGAAAGTAATTGAAAGGCCTATGGCGAGTCCAGAGCTAAAAATATGCTGAAGTATATGATAGATTTGTTTAAGCAAAGTTTTTTTTTGAAGCTCTAAGGAAGCTAGTTTAGCATAGCTGGCAGATTTTTTTTGTGTTGGATAAATATAAGGTTTCATAGGCCAATTAGTTTCTATGTTAAAACATTGTGTCTCAGTATAGCAAAGATTTGCCAAATACATAAACCAGTTTATACAGGATTTTGATAGGAATCTCATATGACTATCAACTATAAATGCCTTATATTTGAATTTAAATATTGTTTCTTTTAACCTCTTTTTTATTTGGGAGCTTACGAGTCGTATAGGTATCAATCTTAGGCGGGCCCGACGACTTAAACCCAATTAAATGAGGTAAATACAAACCTAATCGAAGAAAAAGAATTATGGCTAAAGAGTTTGATATATGCGTAATAGGTTCAGGCCCCGGTGGTTATGTGGCAGCAATTAGAGCTTCTCAACTTGGCTTTTCTACGGCAATTGTAGAAAAACGACATCTCGGTGGGGTTTGTTTAAATATTGGATGTATACCGACTAAAGCACTATTACGTTCTGCTGAAGTGCTCGAATCTATTCAGCATGCCTCAGATTACGGAATTGATGTGACTGGTTCTAAGGCTGATTTTACTGGTATGGTAAAGCGAAGCCGAGGCGTAGCGAATAAGATGAGTAAAGGGGTTCAGTTCCTAATGAAGGCTAATAAAATCAAGGTATTTATGGGGACTGGGGTGTTTGCCTCTAAAACCGAGTTAGAAGTACAGAATGAGTCAGGTAAAGTGATCGATCGAATTAAAGCAAACCACTTCATTATTGCTACGGGTGCCCGCCCTCGCATACTGCCGAATCTTCCTATTGACGGTAAAATGATTATCGATTCTGAGGCCGCAATGACGATGGATAAGCAGCCAAAGAAGATGGTTATCGTGGGTGCTGGCGCGATTGGAGTTGAGTTTGCGTATTTTTATAATACTATTGGTACGGAAGTCACCTTAGTTGAATTGCAGAAGACCTTAGTACCGGTTGAAGATACCGATGTGGGTAGAGAACTGGGTAAAATCTACAAGAAAAAAGGAATGAATGTCCTTACTGAAAGTACGGTTGAGTTGGTTACTAAAAAAGGAAAAGGGGTAGAAGTAACCGTTAAGACCAAAAAAGGTGAGCAAAAGATTGAGGCGGATGTGGTGCTATCAGCCGTTGGAGTGACCGGTAATGTTGAAGGATTAGGCCTAGAAGAAATAGGCGTTAAGATAGAACGAGGGGCCATTGTGGTGGACCGATCTACCTATTCCACTGGAGTGGAAGGTATTTATGCGGTTGGTGACGTTACTGGTGCCCCATGGTTGGCTCATAAAGCCTCTCACGAAGCTATTGTACTCATTGAACAACTATCGGGTAAAAATCCGAAAGTAATTAATTATGAAAACATTCCAGGTTGTACTTATTGTGAGCCTCAAGTAGCATCTGTTGGTCTGACTGAAGCCGCAGCCAAAGAAGCGGGTTATGATGTTAAAGTGGGTAGATTTCCATTATCTGCTAGCGGTAAAGCAACGGCCCTAGGACACGAGGAAGGATTTGTAAAAGTGGTATTTGATGCCAAATATGGAGAGTGGTTAGGTTGCCACATGATTGGTTTTGGTGTTACCGAAATGATAGCTGAAGCAGTAGTTGCTAGAGACTTAGAGACTACTGGGCACGAGATAATCAGCGCTGTTCATCCTCATCCAACCCTGTCAGAAGCAGTAATGGAGGCGGTAGCTGAAGCCTATAATGAAGGGGTTCATTTAGGTACCCCAGTTGAAAAATAAGTCATAAATTAGACTAATGATATGAAGGATGATGCTCCGGAAGCTAGTTCAATTCTAGAGGTTTATGACCTAGAAAGAGCTGGGTACCGTGGTGTTTGGGATTTTCAAAAGGAACTTCAAAAAGCGCTTATCCAGCAAAAGAGAAATCCGGGACACAAGGAATATACAGATGACGATCTAGCCGATGTGCTGCTTCTTGTAGAGCATCCACATGTGTATACTTTGGGCAAAAGTGGAAATACTGAACATTTGTTACGCTCTGTAGAGGAACTTGACGAGATTGAGGCTGAATTTGTCCCGGTGGATCGTGGAGGGGACATCACCTACCATGGCCCAGGGCAGGTTGTTGGATACCCGATAATGGATTTGGATCGCCACTTTACCGATATACATAAATATCTACGCTATTTAGAAGAGGTACTAATTCGCACTTTGGCCCAGTATGAGCTAGAAGCTGGCAGGGCAGAAGGTCAGACAGGTGTTTGGCTCAAAAATCGAAAAATAGCAGCGATGGGCATTCGCTCCTCTAGATGGGTGACTATGCACGGATTTGCTCTTAATGTGTCTACCGATATGGACTACTTTTCTCATATTGTCCCTTGTGGCATTCAAGATAAACATGTTACAAGCCTGCAGCGGGAGTTAGGAACGGAAATCTCTCTGGATTTGGTTAAAAAACAGATAGTTCAATCCTTTGAGGAGGTTTTTCAAATGCAGGCTCATTGGGTAGGTGGTGGCAGAGAACTACAAGATAAAATTTCGTATTTTAATACAGTACACAATGGATGATGAACCTGTTGAAAAGGTTTAATAATCGTCTATGATGGGCATCGCAGAAAGGAGCAAATTTATGATTAAAGAATTGAATGTAGTAGATCGTGCTATTACCAAAAGACGACCTGATTGGTTACGCGTCAAGCTTCCTTCTGGCGAAAAGTTTAAAGAAGTACTCGACACAATAAATGAGCATAAGTTAAATACGGTTTGCTCGGAAGCTCGTTGCCCTAATATGGGCGAATGCTGGGGTGCAGGGACAGCGACTTTTATGCTTCTAGGTGATGTATGCACGAGATCCTGTGCTTTCTGTGCCATTAAAACGGGTCGGCCCCCTGCTGAATTAGATTGGGAGGAACCAGTACGCGTAGCGGATGCAGCACGTAAGATGGGTCTTAAACACGTTGTTTTAACATCTATAAATCGAGATGACAGAAAGGATGGAGGGGCGCCTATTTTTGCGGCAACTCACACCGAATTGCGGCGCGTCATTTACGGAGTTACAATTGAATCTCTTATTCCTGACTTTAAGGGTGATTGGGAGACTTTACAAATTGTATTGGCTACTCCGCCTGATGTATTGAGTCATAATTTAGAAACAGTACCTGCACTCTACCGTAGAGTTCGCCCACAGGCCAAATACCAACGATCGCTTGATCTGTTGTTGCGTACTAAAGAAGCGGGAATTCGTTCTAAAACGGGGATTATGGTTGGGCTAGGTGAAACTAGAGAACAGGTTATTGAGCTCATGCAAGATTGTGCGAATCACCAAGTGGACGTACTTACTATTGGGCAGTATATGCAGCCGACCAAAATGCATCACCCAGTGAAAGATTGGATTCATCCGGATCAGTTTGCTGAATACAAAGAAATAGGTGAGCATATAGGGATCGAGCATGTTGAGAGCGGTCCATTGGTCCGTTCTTCGTATCATGCCGAGCGCCACATTTAGTGTGATATGCACCTTTGTTAATTAACTAGTCGGAATTAGAATGGCGGCAACCGTAACCGTACTTTTTATAAGCTATTTGTTAGGCTCTACACCTTCCGCGATATGGGTGGGTAAAGCCTTCAAAGGAATAGACGTGCGTGAACACGGAAGCGGAAATGCAGGCACTACCAATACATTTCGAGTATTAGGTATACCCTTTGGTGTAACTGTTTTTGTATTAGATTTTATGAAAGGTTTTGTGAGTTCATTTTGGATTAGTGGCTTAGCCTTTTTTTGGTTTAGCGGGCCATTGGCCCCCCCTAATTGGGACGTAGAGGCCTTTCTTAGTATTTCTTGCGGAATGGCGGCTGTATTTGGTCATATGTTTCCTGTTTTTGCTGGCTTTAAAGGTGGAAAAGGTGCAGCGACGGCCTGCGGAATGCTTTTTGGTATCGAGCCTATTTCCATTGGCATTTCGTTTGCACTTTTTGGATTCATCGTATGGACCACCAAGTATGTTTCCTTGGCGTCTATCGTTTCTACTGCCATTTATCCAATTACTTTATTAATTATGCGCTATGGTTTGGACAGGTATGTAGATGGGAGCATAATCATCATTGCTGGCATGATAGCATTTGGAATAATTTATAAACATAAACCAAATATCGGTCGCTTAATCGCTGGTACTGAAAATAAAGTCGGTGCAGGGACATCAACCATTGCTTCTACTGAAGCGGGCACATCCTCGGTGAATTAAAAGCTAATTATGAGCAAACAACGTATTGGGATTATTGGGGCAGGCAGCTTTGGAACAGCATTAGCAAAGGTGTTTTATGAGGCTGGGAACCAAGTCCAAGTTTGGGCTAGAGAACCAGAAATTGTTGCACATATAAATTCCTTTCATTTTAATCCTAGATATTTGCCGCATCTAGTGTTGCCTGATGCGGTTCTTGCCGTATCTGGGTTATTAGAAGTTGTACAAGAAAAAGATCTATTGGTGTTAGCGACCCCATCACATACCTTACGCGATATGGCTAGTCGAATAAAAACGATGCTTAGTGGCAATGAAGTTGTCTTAACTGTGTCAAAAGGAATTGAACAGAACAGCTTTAAAACAATGTCTCAGGTACTGGTTGATGTACTTGAAGATGTGATTAGCCCTGACCAGATTGGAGTATTATCAGGGCCTAGCCACGCCGAAGAGGTGGCACATCAAAAACCAACAACGGTTGTAGCAACATCGTATTCTTCTCAGGTGGCTACCTATATTCAGAATACATGTATGACCCCTATGTTTCGTATTTATGTTAATAATGATGTGGCAGGGGTCGAAATAGGGGGTTCCGTTAAAAATATTATGGCTATAGCCGCTGGGGTTATTGACGGTGCAGGATGGGGGGATAATACTAAAGCGGCACTTATTACACGCGGCTTGCATGAAATGAAGCTTATGGGGGCACATTTTGGCGCACTTATGGATACCTTTTCTGGACTTACAGGAATTGGGGATCTTATAGTAACTTGTACTTCAACTCATAGCCGTAACCGCCGTTTGGGACATCTCATTGGAGAAGGGAAAAGTCTAGAAGAGATTATTGGTGGAATGGAGATGGTAGCCGAAGGCGTTAAAACAACTAAAGCGGTATATTATTGGGCTCAAAAAAATTCGATTGAAATGCCCATTACTTCAGCGGTATACCAAGTGCTTTTCGAAGGAGTAAACCCCATTGATGTAATGATACAGCTGATGAATCGCGATCCTAAACAAGAAGGTTTACAGGGGATTTATTGATGGAGGAATACGAACAGTACTTAAAGTATTCGGGAACAACAAGGTTTAGTTCAATGTCGAAAGCCGATTTGACCAATCTGGTTCAGAGAGGGGAATCGTCCATTTTGGAGTTTAAGCAGAAGGTAACATCCCCTGAAAAATTGGCACGCGAAATTGCCGCTTTCGCTAATACCGAAGGAGGAATCATACTAGTTGGAGTGGGAGATAAGGGAGAGTTGATCGGTTTAGAGACTTATTTGGAAGAGGAGTTTTGGCTGAAACAAGCAGCAGAGCAAGAATGTGTTCCACCTGTAAATATTACCTTCGAACTCTTTCAGATTGGGCAACGGGATATTCTTATTGTAAATGTACCTGAATCTCCAGTAAAACCAGTACAGGTTAAAGCTAGTAAATCTAGTAAAATACGGAAGGTATATATTCGGGTAGATGATGCTAGCGTTGAGGCAAGTAATGAATATATTCAGGTTTTAAAGCAAAATGGGGCTACCCAAGGAATTACCTTTGAGTATGGTGAAAAAGAGCAAATTTTATTCCGTTATTTAAAAGAATACAGTGTTATTACAGTATCAGATTTTTCTAATATTGCACATATCAATAGCTACAGGGCAGCCAAAATATTGGTGAATTTAGTAAGTGCGGGGGTATTGGACCTTTATGAAAAAGACGGTAAAGCACACTACACATTTTCTGTAAAATCTGTGTAATTTTAGAAGGTATGGGCCAAAAGAAAAATATAATCAAAAAATCTATGCGCAGCAGCGAAGAGAAACTGGACGCGAATGAATTGTTACAAGATTCATTGGACGAAGTAATTGCTTCGTTAATTGATTTGGATGAAGATAATATTTCTCAGGATTCTTCAGTAGGTCAAACCCATATAGATGAGGGCCTACAAAATGTCGAAAATTTAGATTTAGAAATTGAGAGACCCATTGTGCTTACCGAACGAGCGGCTCGGCAAGTACAGAAAATTGTGGAGCAGGAAAGCTTGGAACCCGGACTATACTTGCGTGTTGCGGTTGAGGGGGGTGGCTGTTCAGGTCTTAGTTATAAATTAGGCTTAGATCACATTGCTGACGATGATCGAATATACGTTAGTTTTGGAGTAGAGATTATTGTAAAAAAAGAACACCTAATTTATTTAGAAGGGATCAGCATTGACTATCCTGACGGGCTAGACGCACGCGGGTTTGTATTCGATAATCCCAATGCTACCGATAACTGCGGATGCGGCGAAAGCTTTGCTGTTTAATTTCGATGCGCTTTGGCTTTTATTATCAATCCTCGGATTTCTTGAGCAGAGATGTATTGTTTGTTATTACAAAAGTGACAAACGATTTCCTGATCGTTGTCTTTTATATCTTCTAAATCTTCAAGATTAAGCATAGTCAACGCATTTAGAAATCGCTTGCGACTGCACCTACAAAAGAAATCAATAGAGTTTCGACTAAGTTCCTTTACCTGAATAGGTGACACAGATCGATGCATAATTTCATCGATGTATATTTTTTCCGAAAATAATTGATCGATGGGTTGAAACGAAGCTAAACGTTCATGAAGCATATCAATTTGCCCGTCTGGCGCGTCCGGAAGGCGTTGAAGAAGCAATCCTCCGGCTTCGGATATGGAGCCGTCTTCCGTAATTCCAACATCAAGTATGACCGCAGAAGGTATTTGCTCGGATTGTACTAAATAGTGGGCAATGTCGCGGGTTACATCACCTGCAACCAATTCTATAGAGCTGGTTCTCGGTTCTGCCTCGTTATAGAGTACTTTGGTTAGGCTGAGTACGCCTAACCCAATACCATCAGACAATAAAACATTCGGGTCATCATAGGCTAATTCGGCCTTTGGTTTTCCCACATAACCCCGAACTTCTCCTAAACTATTAGCTTCTGCAATCACATATTGTAGTGGACCGTTGCCATCGAGTCGAATTTGGATACGTTCTTCATTTTTTAATTCAGAGGCTAATAAAGCGGCAGCGGTAAGTGTTTTACCCAGAATTACGGTGGCCAAAAGGGATAATCCATGCCTAGCCCTAGCCTCATTGACCACCGCTGTCGTTTTGACTACGGAGAGTTTGAAATGACCGTCTTTGGTTACTCCTTTAACTAATCGGTCTTTGAACAAAAAATTTTCTTTAGTAGTACTCATGATTCTTTTTTAGCGTTTGCTAAACGCTGTTCTACAAGTTGATTACTCGCTAAATTAGGGGTTAGATTGTGAATTTCTGCATGTTCAAAGACCTCCATTAGGGTGTGATAAATTCCGCGGGTTTGCGTCTCTGCTCTTTCATGATTGTAACCACCTATTTCGTTTGAAATATTAATGATGCCCCCTGCATTTACAACGTAATCGGGAGCATAGAGGATGGATTTATCTTTCAATTGCTGAGCGTGTATTTCTTCCATGAGAATGTTATTAGCTCCACCTACTATAAAGTCACAGGCTAAACTATTAATTGTTTGGTCATTGATAACCCCACCTAGTGCGCAGGGACTTAATACGTCAACCTGGAGGGAAAGGAGATGTTCCGGTGCAATAATTTTTCCTCCCACTTTTGCAGCCAAATGCTCGGCTTTTTCGGAATAAATGTCAGAAATAAAGAGTTCAGCCCCTTCCTTTTGAAGATGCTTGGCTAAATAGGATGCAACATGACCGGCTCCTTGTATTGCGATTTTTTTTCCTTCTAGACTACTTTTACCCGTAGCGTATTTCATGGAAGCCTTCATACTCATATAGACTCCAAGCGCTGTGAAAGGGGAGGGATCACCACTACCGCCCAAATGCTTTGGTAAGCCGGTGACATGAGAGGTTTCTTCATGCACCCATACCATATTCTCTTCGTTCATCCCTACATCCTCAGCGGTAATATATTGCCCACTCAAGAAATCTACACATCGTCCAAAAGCCCAAAAGAGCTCCTTGGACTTTTCGGTTCTTGAATCCCCTATAATTACCGCCTTTCCTCCACCTTGCTCAAGTTTGGAGATCGCTGCCTTGTACGTCATGCCTTTCGAAAGCCGGAGTACATCATCCAATGCGGTTTCAAGATTAGGATATGGCCACATTCTGGTTCCACCTAAAGAAGGGCCAAAAGTCGTATCATGAATGGCTATAATAGTTTGCAGTCCTGTTTTTTCATCCTTGAAATAAACAACTTGCTCATGTGATGCCGTAGCTGCTGTGTGCACAGGAGTATAAAAAAGCCCTGAAGAAATTTCGGTTGCCTTTCCGAACAATGTAGAAGCGTCGCTCATAAAGGATAGTATTGGATGGTGTTATTTTTATAAATATACCAAAAAGCCTTAATGTTTACTTAGTATCTAAATGTGGAATAAAGTATAATTCATTTAATATAAATTGAATAGGTCAAATTGGCATAAAAGCTAATGTGACTTTTATGTATAAAAATAGAAATAAAGGTAACCACAACTATGTCATTCCGCTGGGTAATTACACAGTTGGAGCAGAAGGAAGCTGTATCCAACTTAATGGAAATGCTGAATGTTCCGGAGTCTATAGCTCGACTATTGGCAATACGCGGTATCTCAAGCTTTGAAGGAGCAAAACAATTTTTCAGACCATCCCTAAACGAACTGTATGATCCCTTTCTAATGAAAGATATGGACCGAGCATCCGAGCGTCTTTCTTTAGCTATTCGTTCCAATGAAAAAGTATTGGTATATGGAGATTATGATGTAGATGGAACCACCGCTACAGCTATTGTCTATAACTTCTTGAAAGAATTTGGGGTGGTGGTTGACTATTATATTCCACATCGATTTAAAGAAGGATATGGAATTAACCCCGAGGGAGTACAGTATGCATACGACATGGGTGCACAGGTTATCGTATCGGTTGATTGTGGAATTACCGCCATCAAAGAAGCCGATGAAATCAAAGCCCTTGGTATGGATCTAATTATTTGTGACCATCATACTGTAGGAGCAACGTTGCCTAATGCTTATGCAGTATTGGATCCAAAACGGGAAGACTGCTCCTACCCCTTTGACGGATTATCTGGGGCGGGTGTAGGTTTTAAATTAATTCAGGCTACCCTAGCCCGGCTAGGGCTTCCTGCGAAGATAGCCTATGACTATTTGGATTTATTGGCTATATCTATTGCATCAGATATCGTACCCATTATTGATGAAAATCGAATTTTAATGTGGGCTGGTTTGGAGCGACTCAGATCTAATCCAAGAGTGGGAATTCAGGCATTGATGGACCTTATTCGGCTGCCACAAGCTGAATTAGATACTAAAAAAATTGTGTTTTCTATCGGTCCACGAATTAATGCGGCGGGCCGGATGGGGGATGCTTCCACCGCTGTAAAGTTACTGATTGCAAAAGATAAACCCGAGGCTAAATTAATGGCTAGTGAGTTGGAATCCATTAATGAAAGACGCCGCAACACCGACACTACTACAATGAATGAGGCAGTAGAACAGATTGAAGAGCAATTGAATATGGATCGGATCTCGGCGCTTGTACTGTTTAATCCTGATTGGCATTTAGGTGTTATTGGTATTGTTGCTTCTCGTTTGGTGGATTTGTACCACAGACCGACTATTATGCTAAGTGAAGTTGATGGAAAGATTAAAGGTTCAGCTAGAAGCATTCGTGGATTTAACATCTATAAAGCAATTTTAGAATGCGAAGATCTATTAGAACAATTTGGTGGACATGAATATGCCGCTGGCTTAACCTTAAAGAATGGAGCGCTAAAAGAGTTTCGAAACCGAATGAATAGTAAGGCAGTGGAAGAGTTATCGGGAAGTTCCTTTGAGGCTGAATTACTGGTCGATGCGGAAATAAATCTGTCAGAGATTGATGGTAAGTTCTGGAAATTGTTGCATCAGTTTCAACCATTTGGGCCGGACAATACCAAACCTTTATTTACTAGTAAGGGGCTAAGCACAGTTGGAGTTCCTACTATAGTTGGAAATGGACATCTAAAGCTTCGATTAAAGCAAGAAGGCTCTCCTATATTTGACGCGATTGGGTTTAACATGCATGATTTAATGCCCATTGTACGCGATAAGAAATCATTTAATATCGCATATGAGCTGGAAGAAAATACCTGGAATGGAAACACCTCTGTACAGATTCATTTGAGCGATATCAAGGAATCTTAGAGTTGTATATTGTTTCTCCAATTTAAAGGGTGTATATTTTTCATCCTTTAGGTAGGGACTGTAGCTCAGTTGGTAGAGCAACGGACTGAAAATCCGTGTGTCGGCGGTTCAATTCCGCCCGGTCCCACCAATGTAAACCCTGTTTTTCAGTAAGCTATTGATTTTCAGGGTTTTTTGTTTGCATGAAATGAGAGCAATAGAGATAATTTTGCCGATACACTTGTTAGTGCATCCATGATGTCCGGTAATTAGATTATCCCTTAGCATAACTAGATGTCATCATTCTCTCAATGTAGGATCCAACTACATAAAAAAATACCCCAAAAGTAAATAAATAATATCATTCTTTTTAATAATTAAGTATTCACAAAGTAGAATGGTAAAACAGAGCTATTGTATTAGTGAAATCGGATAAAAAATCTATCAATGCAGAACTTTGTTTTTGACAAATATGATAGCCTTCCCTGTGATAAGATAATTGTCAGCGCTTATTCTACCGCCTACTCCACCAAGTAGACTAAGATCAATAATACCTTCGCCCCCCTCATCTCTTACTCTGTCTTTAATTTTTTTGAGTATTTTCTCTATTTCGCAGCTACAACCTGCCACAGAAAATTCACCAATAATTTCATATTCGTTTTCATTTAATTGTTCTTGGTTATAAATCTTGACTAGAAAACTTTCATGTTTACTTTCTCTCGAAAGGTGGTCATATGGTAGGTATTCAGTGGTAATACACCCACAAAAGGCGATTATACAAGAAAAAAAGAGTAATCCAGTTTTTGGCCGAATCATACGGTTAGGATAATTACTGAGAAAATAATTTACTTTATCATAAATTAGATGTTTATGCTATTGAGTTCAAACCATCATTTATGTTATTATTTGGTGTGCCCTTTACTATTTAATAGCTATTTCATCTCTAACACCCGTGGATCTTTAAGCAAAAATAATCAAATCACTTATTTACTTCGCGACTTGAAGAAAAGCTTCATACATGATAGTATACTATCGCATATAATCCATTAATCCATTAGTTAATTTTATGTCAAATCTTATATCTATTCTAAAAAATCATCTTCTTTTTAGCCTAAGCCTTTTATTCACTACTTCTGTCTCATTTTCAGCTTTGGCTCAGTCTATATCGACCAGCGGGGATCGGAGTATTCAAGAGCTGTATGAATCAGCAGCAAGTAGTATTCCGCTAAGAGGCATAGGGCCGGCGGCGATGGGGGGACGAATTTCAGATATTAAGGTGGATCCTAATGATCTGTCGACCTGGTATGTTGCGGCAGGTTCGGGAGGTGTATGGAAGACGGTTAATAATGGAACAACTTGGGAAGCTATTTTTGAACATGAAACGTCCTATTCGATTGGAACCATTGAGATTGATCCTAATAACTCGAAGGTAATTTGGGTAGGTACCGGTGAGAATGTGAGTGGTCGTCATGTGGCTTGGGGTGATGGGGTGTATAAAAGCGTGGATGCTGGGAAAAGTTGGAAGAAAATGGGACTGGATGGATCGGATCATATTAGCCGAATTTTGATTGATCCTAACGATAGTGATGTGGTTTTGATTGCAGCGGAGGGTCCTTTGTGGTCATCTGGTGGCGTTAGAGGTGTTTTTAGGACGACGGATGGTGGTGAAAATTGGGTGCAGGTACTCGATATTGACCAGAAAACTGGTGCAACTGATTTGGAGTTTGATCCATTAAATTCGGCGGTAATATATGCAGCAACTTATGAGCGTCGTCGTAAAACCTGGGCTTTTTTAGCTGGTGGGCCAGGTTCTGGAATTCATAAGTCAATAGATAATGGGCGCACATGGACGAAGCTAAGTAGTGGATTACCAAAAGCGGTTATGGGAAAAATTGGCTTAGCAGTAACCCCAGCAGATCCTAATTTGGTATATGCAACAATAGAATCAGATCCAGCAAATAAGGGATTTTACCGTTCAACAGATAAAGGAGAAAGTTGGGAAAAGCGTAATAACTATACCTCGGGGGGTACGGGGCCGCATTATTATCAGGAGATTGAAGCCTCTCTAACTAATGCAGACGTGGTGTTTCAAATGGATGTATTTTATCAGGTGACTCGAGATGGCGGAGCAACCTTCAACTATCTAGAAACGGGTCGATCTAAGCATAGTGATAATCATGCCTTATGGATAGATCCTACAAATCATGAGCATATGCTAGCGGGTTCGGACGGTGGATTGTATGAGTCTTTTGATGAGGGGAAAACCTGGAGATTTTTGTCTAATTTACCCATAGCCCAATTTTATAAAATTGGAGTAGATAAAGCAGAGCCTTTTTACAATGTAGCGGCTGGAGCGCAGGATTTAGGAACCCTAATTGGGCCTTCGCGCACCTTGAACGGAGAGGGCATTCGGAACCAAGATTGGTATGTACCACTAGGGGCCGATGGGTATGAAGTGGCTTTCGATCCTACTGATCCAAATATTGTATATATGGAAATCCAGCAAGGGGTGTTGTATCGTTTGGATCGAAGAACTGAGGAATTAATGGATATCCAGCCTCAGCCTTCGCCGGGTGATCCAGCTGAACGATTTAATTGGGATGCGCCTATTATTATAAGTCCTCATGACAATAAAACACTCTATTTTGGTTCCCAGCGAGTGTGGAAAAGCGTGAATCGTGGAGACTCTTGGACGCCCATCAGTGGAGATTTAACCACTAATACCAATCCGTTTGAACTTCCTATGCAGGATCGAGTGCCAGGAATTGGTGCGTTGTATGACAATGGGGCGATGTCTAAATTTGCCACTCTGACGGCAATAGCTGAATCACCGGTACAGTCGGGGATACTTTATACCGGATCAGACGACGGTATTATACATGCCAGTGAGGATGATGGGCAAAGCTGGACTCAGGCGGCCGAGCTCCCAGGTATGCCACCCATGTCATTCATTAATGATATTGAAGCTTCCTCATATGACAACCGAACCGTATTTGTAGCAGCTGATGCGCATAAAGAAGGAGATTATACACCTTATATATTTAGGAGCACTAATGGGGGTAGATCATGGAAAAATATTGCTGGAGATCTTCCTAAGGGGGTAATTGTATGGTCCATTAAGCAAGATCCAGTACGGTCAGATTTGCTGTTTATTGGCGCTGAGAATGGAATGTATTTCTCATATAATGCTGGAGAAAATTGGATCAAGCTTAATGCTTCTGCTCCAACCATATCTTATCGTGATATTGAATTACATGAGCGCGATCATGATTTAATCGGGGGAACCTTTGGTCGAGGAATATACATATTGGACGATTATTCTCCACTTCGGTATATATCCGATTTGGCAGAGAATCAAAGCCATACTATTTTTCCTGTTCGTGATGCTTGGTGGTATATCGAACAAACACCACTCCAAGCTAGTGGAATGCCTTCTCAAGGTTCTGCAGCGTACCGTGCACCCAATCCACCCTATGGAGCGACCATTAGTTATTACCTATCTGACCTGCCTAAAACGCCAGCTCAGCAGCGACAATCTGAAGTAAAAGTATTAGAAGCGGAGGGTAAAGATATTCCTTTTCCTGGGTGGGAAACACTCCAGGCCGATGCACTCGAGGATACGCCAAAAACATTGTTACTTATTAAAGATGCCTCAGGGGAACCAGTTCGATGGTTAGAAGGCGAACAAAGCCGTGGTTTTCATCGGACGACCTGGGATCTGCGCTTTCCGGCACCAGATCCCATCAGTTTATCCATACCAGGATTTCGCCCGCCTTGGGCAGGGACTCCACAAGGGCCACTAGTCGCGCCAGGAATGTATAGTGTAGAATTGTACGTACTAAACAATGGAAAATTGGAAACCCAAGGAAGTGTGCAGGAGTTTATTGTTAAACCGATACCTGCTCTAGAAGGTCGAGATTTTGAGGAAACATTTTCTTTTCATAAAGAGCTTAACGACCTATCTCGTGAAATGAATAGTGCTGGAAGTTCACTTGGTGAAGCCTCTAACCGCCTTCGCCACATAGAAGTGGCATTGGTGCAAACATCAACCCTAGCCCCGGAGCTTTTCGAACAATTAGCTGCACTCACACGCCAGCAAGCGGAACTCATCACTCAGCTCTATGGTGACCGGATACGCCGTTCAAAAGATATTTCGGTTGAACCCGCTATAATAGGCCGTTTGAATCAGGTACTGTATGGACTTTCTGAAACGAGCTTACCTCCGACCCAAACGCACCATACAAATGTGATTTTGGCAAGACAAGGATTTGAGCAATTTAAAATATCGCTGCAGGATTTTTGGTCTGAATTAGAGAAGTATGAAACCCAGGTACAGCAAGCAGGAGCACCGTACACTCCGGGACAAAAGTTAAGGTGATTCGTTAAAGAATTAGATTGGGTGTGAATTACTGTTTGGATAGATTTTTTAACACCTCCCAATGATCGGGAGTCATGGATCCAACGTCAAAGACAGAGATACCTTTGGCTCCTCCACTTATCGCTTTTTGTGCAGCGGTTTGAAGCTCTTCGGGACTTAGTGCGGGAATAAATAAACCTGCTACAACATCGAAACGTCCGTGTGATTCACGGACACCTTGTTCGGCTGCAAATTTAATCCATTCAAGATTTTGTCGATAAAAATTATGGTACAGCATGGGTAGGGCGACATCTAAATCCCAACTGGCCCAATCTTGACGAACCATTTGCCGCGACATCACTGGAAAAGGGAATACTGCGGCGCTGAGTTGTTTATTGCGTTCGTGTACTTCTTGGGCAATTTCATTCACTAAGCTGGTCACCGCATTCAAACGATATTGAAGCCATTCGGTACTAAGTTCGGGATGCTCCATATCCATTGGGTCTACACCAAACAGCTTTTTGAACCCCTCTCTGGCAATGGGGTGATATCCGTAATCATATTCAGCAAACTGCCGGTCTTGTACCAAATCATATTTTGGTTGTAGGTCAGCTCCTAAAATAACGTCTACATAGCGTACATAATCTAGATGTACCGATGTTAGGCCTGGAATATCGGCATAGGAGATCATTTTGGAAGTAACATATTGTCTTGCTCCTGGCGAAAAAGGAGATAACCATTGATAGTAGTTAACATAAGCTCTGTAATCATATGAATTATCTCCGTTTCGATTCACAGCGTACCATTCAGGATTCTTTGCAGCGGTAGTATCACCAGGGCGATTTAAGGTCCACACCCATGCATGGATATTAATGGAATAGTCTTGTGCCCACTCAACTACTTGAATTGTTTCCTCAATATCAGCGGATAAGAATAAGTCGCTAAGCCCATGCTCAGAAAAGTTAGCCAATTTCTCTCTCCATTCCGCTTCTGTTTTGGCAATGCCACCGCCCGTCCAAGCTGCAACCATAAATGAGCCTACTTCCGGTTGAGTATCTTCTCGAACAGCAGAACAACTAAGTAGGAATAGACTAAGTGTCATTAAAAGTAATTTATTTTTCATACGAACTCCTTATGTATCCATCTTGGTTTATGCTCAATTTAGTGCCCGAGCGGTCTTCTAGTATGATTTCAAATCCAAGGTTAGTGGGTAAAAATTCAGCGTCATAAAAATATCCATTGACCTCAAAATTAGAATCTTCATTAACTAGAAATGAGCCTGACTTATTCGAGGTGTTGTTCTGTAAAGCAAGTTGTTTTCTGTATAGATGAAAAAGAAGCTGATATGCGCTGGTCATTGATTGATCCAAATAGGTGTTCTTGGTACTATCTACAGGATTATCGATAAAAAATACATACCCCCAATGTTCGGGTCTATGCATATCAATAGCCATTTGTGGGCTCCAGACCCAATTGTTTTCGGGTAAACGGCGGCCATTATTATCGGTTCTTTTTTCATAGGTATTACCATTGAGTTGGTAGTCCCACTGTACTCGCGAAAAATTAACTCGCCAGACGCTCCCTTCGCCAAAAGTATGTCCCCGATCTATAGCATTGATGGGTGCAATTGGGATGGCTAATTCAACAGACCAGCCATCATCGATGTCCTTTGGATTATTTAGGGTGCCTTGTATATCAATACCAATTTTAGTCCCTTTCACGTCCCATTCGTCCAACACAGGGCCATTTCGCCTGTAGGGTCGGGCTAAAAATAAATCCCATAATGTTCCCAAGGCATTGATTTCGAACTCAACATAATAAGGCTGAAACTCATTAGGCTTTATGAAGACTTCAAAATCATTGTTATAGAAAATTACTGCATCCCGTTGCTCTATATCACCCCAAACATGCTCATCTTCCATCTTGGCATATATATACAAATAGTCCATATCCCACAACATTTTTACGCGTGTATCATAGTAGGGTGTGTCCAGATCGGGACCTTGAATGTCCATAAATAGATCGGTCCACTTTGTATCATTCCAGGCCGCCTCATTGGCTAATCCATCTATTGAAATAGGATACTGCGTTTTTGATGCGAGATAACTTTTTGGAATAGTTAGATTCAATTTTTCTGTAGTTGTAGGAGTGCTGCATCCAAAACAAAGTCCTAGGACAGTAGCTACCATGATATCACGATTTGTCATTTTTATTACCAATCCTCTGCTATGGCGGGGGTCCCTGGGAAATCAATACTATAATTCACGTAGATAGGATCATAGTAGTGCCCGTTTTCCTGGTAATCTGGATTCCATTTTTTAAGTCCGTTCGAGTCTAATACATACAGATAAGGAGATAATAATAGTCGTTCAAGATGCCATCTTCCGGCCTCTTCTGATGGAATTTCCTCTCCATTACCATAGACCATGAGTCCGCCATCGGCATATACTTCATGTTCAGGGCTAATATCCATGTACTCATGACTTACATTCATGACTTTGTGGCCAATTTCATGAGCAATGGTACGGCGCTGCCGATCGGGTCGCTCAAGATTCGAAAGGCTGATTACCCCTCGATAAGGTTTAGGAATAGTCCCAGGATAGGAATAGGAAGGAAAGGATAAGCCACCAGTACGAACGGTCTTCATAATCCAATTACGGCCTTCTGAAACGGTTAAAAAGGGGTAAAAAACATCCTGAAATACAACAAAATAAAGAGTTCGATGACTGTCTTCCTCCACTTCAATTATATGCTCTAATGCATTAGAAGCATGTTCTGTAAGCTCAGCGGGGTGCCGCTGGCTGTGTTTATATAGGTTGATGTATCCGGTATTTGGTATGCCAGGGACTTTATTGGCCTGAATTGAAAGATACGATGGGTTTATCTCACCTGTTTTTATCCACAGCACATTTACTTGTACACCTGTGGGTGCATAAATTTCCTTTGCAGCTTGTAAACCTGTCACGATACGGTGCAGTGTTATTTTTTTAAAATCAGGATCTAGGTTGGATGGAAGGTAGACCCCCACATCCATGGTTGGTTTACCTAATTCAATATCTGCATTTAAGGTAGTGTAATCGATTGTATCAATGATAGACCAGGATGCTTTCTTGACATTCAGGGATGTTGTTTGATCTTCATTGTATGGCTGCTTAGACGAACACTGAAACAGAAATGTAGCTGCTAGTAAAAGAAAAAAGGGCGCATAATTCAGCTTTTGCGGTATAATAAATACCTTTTTTAAATACGTTGGGCTATGATACATAATGAATTGAATATATAGGATAGGAATTATTAGTAATAGTATAAACTGATGTATAAAAACCACCCAGAGATAAAATGTTTTTTTGGATTTTATTTAGTATTCGAGAATACTATTCCATCGCAGCTAATATTCGCTCTACCAACCCGTTCATCCCGGTGCCTTGAATCCATCGAGCGACAATAACCAAATCGTTTTTAGGGTCTACGTATACCATATTATTACCCGCACCCAAATGCCATAAAGCTGATTCAGGAGCTGCTGGCATAGCTTCGCGATTTGGATTTAGGAAGTAGTTCATATACCCATAATTTGGTCGGACCTGTGTGGGATTTTTTGACATTCTTATCCATTCCTTGGATACTAGCTGCTCGCCTTTCCAACTTCCTTCACGCAAAGTCAGTAACCCAAAGCGCGCCTGATCCCGCGCACTAATAAACATCCCTCCGCCCCAATGACCTCCACCGCTTACGCTTTGCATCTGTTTTCCATCTATCAGTACCCAAGAGTTTTCGTATCCATGCCAACGCCATGTGGGAGAGGCTCCAATTTTGTCCATGACGCGTTCTTTGAGTACTTGGGGAAGGGGCTGCCTCCATATGTTTAAAGTAGCAAGAGCTAGTAGGTTTACTCGCACATCGTTGTATTCCCATACACTTCCCGGCGTATGACGCTCACGAGTGATCCATTCACTTCGCTCTCTGGAGGGACGATCGGCCCAATCGGGTTTCCCGAATAGAGTTCCTTCCCAGTCTGAGGTTTGTTGCAGTAAATGTTCCCAAGTAATTTGGGTATTATGATCCGAATGAAAGGGCTCCAGAAAATAGGCCTCACCCACTTCGGATCCTTTATCTCTGTTGTATATGTCGTCTATGACCAATATGGGCCCCATATAAGGGGCTACTTTGTCGTGTATATCTCGAATGAGACCATCATCCCAAGCCAGTCCTACGGTCGTGCTCAAGAAACTTTTGGTTACGCTGTGTGTCATATCGACCCGAAATGGGGTTCCCCACTCGGCCACGATATATCCATTTTTCACAATAATTCCAGTCATTTCTCCCCGGCTTTTAAAAGGCCCTATACCCTCACCAAATGGTTCTCTTCCAAAGGTACCATAATGGTTGATTTCCATATTCCGAGGATTTTCACTTTCCATAGAAATGGCATAATCGATGGCTTCTTGTAACTTTACGGGATTAAAGCCAGAGGCTTCTGGGCTCAATATATCCCACTCCCCCCAATTACCTGGATAGTAAGGCTCGGTAATGGCGGGGTTTTGAGCATTTGTTGGAACCCAAAAAAGAAAAAGAAATATGGAAATAGGAGTTAGGAATCGCATGGTATAGGTTCTAATATTTAGCAGGAGTGCCGGTGGGTGCCAAGCTTTTTTGGATAAAGGAACGTATATCGTCATTGGCATTTTTCAGATCCTCTCGGCGCAGGTACATCATGTGACCGCTCCGGTAACCTTTGAATTCGAGACGATCTTTCATTTTTCCGGAAGGATCAAGATGCCACATAGTATATTTTGCGTCGTAATAGGTGGTGGCGCCGTCGTAGTAGCCGCCCTGAATAAGTACATGTAGGTAGGGATTTTGCGCCATGGCACCACGTAGTTGTTCACCGGTTCTGTTGCCACTTCGATCCCAAGGACTTACTGGGCCAAACATATTGTATTTCACATCGGTGTCATAGTTGAGTTTTTGCTTAAAGTACATATTAATGGCTGGGGTAAAGGAATGAAGCCATGAGGTAAGCTCAGAGTTAAAGTCAGGACGAGTTCCGGCATCCGAGCGATCGAGGCCTTTGTAGCGTGAATCTAGTCGCCCTACAGTGTGGCCTTCGTGTCGTAGTAGGTCTTTCCAAAAAAAAGAGGTGGGTATATCTAGGTTGTGTTGTCTGATAACTTCTTGAGCTAGCCCAGAATAACGCGCAAATTGAGTGATAGCATGTTCTTTTTCATCAGCACTCATCCAAGCCCCTTTAGCAAGGATCGGGATGAGTTCATTTTGGGTAAACTCTTCTGATGTCGCCAATACATCGAGTAGGTCTTGGGACTGAAGATCTTCTGGAAGCTGCTCATGATACCACGCGGCGGCGGTGTAATACGGCAAGCGGTTGGCTTGACTAACAGGACCGGATCGGTCGATTCCTAAACCAGTAGGAGATACCAAGATGACCCCATTAATGTACATCCAATGACGATTTTGAAGAACGTTAGCTAATCCTGAAACACGGGTAGTCCCGTAACTTTCGCCAATTAGATATTTGGGAGAGGCCCAACGGTCTACTCGGCTTACAAAGGTGTTAATCCATTCGGCCAGATATGCGATATCTTGATTTACCCCGAAGAATTGTTTACGGTCTGCCTCTGGATGCAGAATTCGCGAGTAGCCGGTATTCACGGGGTTTACAAAAACTATGTCCGCTACATCTAAAATGGAGTAGGGATTATCCTGATATCCATAGGGTTGAATGGGATAGCCTTCTTCATCAATATTTAAAACACTTGGTCCGGTATATGCCAGGTGCATCCACACTGAAGCTGAGCCGGGCCCTCCGTTAAAGGATATTACCAGAGGTCTTCGCTCGTAGGATTCCACATCGGTACGCTCATAGAAAGTATAGAAAAGGGAGGCTTGTACGACACCATAATCGTCCCATACCGGCTGAGTTCCGGCAGTAGCGCGATAGGGCACTTTTTTACCATTGATTGTGAGGGTATGATCGGTTACCGATGCTGATTCCGCGGGGAGGATTCGAGAGGCAGTTATTTCCGGTTCATGCGTACCTTCGTAAGTATTGGGGTCCAACCAGATTGAATTATTAGTCATTTGTTGAGCAAATAACGGTAGTTCTAATGCTCCAATAATGAAAAAAGTTAGGGTCATAAAAAACACCCGCGAATTGCACATTTTTAAACTTATCATAGTCTTTGTTAATTTTACTTTCGTTTATTCGAATGTATTTATAAATAATTATAGATTCTATCTGATATATTTGATTTTACAATTTGTGCACAAATCCTAGTTTGGATTATTCTTATACCTTTGTTCTTTAATTCCCTTGTAACCATGTCTTATAGGATTATTTACGAGAAGCGGCCTCTTTAAAATTTTTTTATATTTATTAAGTAAGAGTCGATTTTTTCAGGTTGAAGATATACTGCTATAGCTCTTTTCCCCAATAGTTGCTTTTTCAAGGCTTATACGCGTTGGTGGGTGTTAGAGAGTAATGCATGCAGTAAATAAACTCTGTGTTTGAATTAATCATAATTTTAAGTGAGCTTGATAAAGCATCCTATCTAATAACATACAAACAAAGATAAATTTCATAATTTCTATAACTTAAATTAATATTTATCGTAATATTTAATAATAATAGTTAGTTTGAATACCCTTTAGGTTTTTAGTTAAATGACCGATAAATATATTATTTTGTAGAAGGGTAATTAGAATTGTTATTTCCATGGATAAATGGGCAAAATGGTTTAGTAGAGTATTTTTTTCAACACTACTTTTGATTGTGTCGAACTATGTCTATGCTTCTGATAATGACATATTCACTAACTATGTACTACAAGATAGCGCAGTAATTGAATTACCAAATAATTCAGGGGTTATTGGTAAAAATTTAGTAAATGGCTCAGAAATCGACAATGTGACGAGTGTACCTCAGTTGCAAATAGAGTTGAAAGCTACTGGAAAAACAAAATTTGAGATTAAAGACTTATTCTTTGATGGAGGCAATTCTCCCGCTTCTTTCTTAGGAGGTCAATTGACAATCTTAGACTCGGATACTATTCCACCAATGAAGCCGCTTCAACTTACATCTGAATTAGTAGATGCGAAAACGGTACAATTAGATTGGTTTACGGGTCAAGATTTAGATCTAAAGGGATATCGGATTTATATGCTTAAAGGGAACCTTGATAGCGAATGGACTGAGGATGAGCTAAAAAAACCATGGAAATTGGATGGAGTCGTTTTAATTGATTCACTTATAGTAGACTCTCCGGCTCCCATTAACCAAGCTCTGAGTAAACAGATACAAGAACTAGAAGACTTGACTCACTATCAATTCTGGGTTACGGCTTTCGATTCCATTAATAATGAAAGTCTAGGTGAGTTTATAAATATTAGATCGGGAGATACAGAGCCACCCAAAAAACCTGATTTCGTAATTGTTCAACAAAATGAGTCTCAGGTTTATTTAGAATGGACTGCACAAGAGAATTCCGATATAGAACGGTATGTTTTATATCGCTCTGAAAATCTCTTTTTTGATGGCTTAAAGGAGAATAATATCATATTGGAACGAGTGACCGCGACACCTGGAAATGTAGAAAAAATGGTGTTGTTTAATTGGGATACAAACACCCAAACTCATCAATTACTCTTAGACAAGAGAGAATTTCCCGATTCTATAGACGCATCTTCAATAGACGCACTTAAATTATTAGATATTTATGAAGGACCAATTTCCTATGATAATACTGGGTCTGCTTGGATAACTTATTATATACCTGAAGAAATAAGTGAATCAATAATTGAAGCTTCTGATTATGTCGATAAATTTCGAAAACTTAATGGCGCATATGGAGTAAGTGTTGACATAGGTTTTGAGAAATTCAGTTCAAATGAAACTTCATTTGAACTGATAGGCATATTTGGCTCAGAACAACTCAATTATACAGATTCTGATATCATAAATAGACATTCATATAATTACACTCTAGCTGCAATTGATTCTACTAATGGCGATCCACTTGTTCATTTTGATCCCGCATTGAAAAGTGAATTTTCTGATACTGTAAATGTGACCACACCTTTCCTTACATGGCTTGTGAATAAGACTGGAGAAGGTGATTATGAATTTATACAAGAAGCTATTGGTAGAAGTGAGCCAGGAGACACCATCTTTGTAGGTACTGGGGAGTATCAAGAACAACTAAGAATTAGTCACCCTCTTACCATACGAAATACGGCTCATTTTGAAAAGCCACGCATTATTAAACCAAATAATGTCGATACATTAATTCAGTTGAATGCTCAAAAATTCACTGCTAGTGCTTGGCCTCTCAATCATGGGGTACATTTTTTGGGATTAGATATTACTGGAACTAATGATGGAAAAAAATCTGGAGTTGGGATTCACCTCAATTATGGGACAAGCATGAGGTTAGAAAAGGCATACATTTCTCACTTTGATCAAGCTATTATAGGATCTCATAGTTCTTACTCTGTTTACAACTCAATATTTAATGAAAATTCAAACTTATCAGAACATAAAAATCACTTATATACTTCAACACAAAAAGAGGATACGATTAAATATGTTCATGTTAATATTTTAAATACAAAAAGTTATATAACGGATTTAGTTGGCGCAATAAATTTTGAATTTCAGAATAGTATTATAGCTGACAGAGACGAGCTCCAGGTAGGAGAAAAGGGATTTCAAGGGTTAGGAGTTAAATTAACAAATGTCGCTATTGACACTAATTTGGTAAGACCTGATCGTGATGCTGTTGAAGCATCACATATTAAGTTATTAAACAATCAAAATTCTTCTTTAATACATATCAATAATATTGACCAGATTTTGTTTAATTCATTAGTTGTGTCTGAAGATTTATCGAATTTTCGTCTGCAACCTCAGTCAACTGTTATTGGAAGCGGCAATCCTTCTGTTGATATACCGTTTGATTTTTTAGATCAAAAAAGAGACTCATATAAGAATGATTTAGGGGCAATAGAACATCCAAATGTTACCCCAGATTTATTTGCATCTCCTGATGTTAATATAATGCAAATAGATACTAGTTTTAATGATGGTCTTAATTCTGCAATACAGATTGATATAACCTATCCTGATTCACTCCTTTCAAAATTAGACGCTATTTATTTGTACAAGTGGTCAAATCAGGATGAACTACTTCAAATTGATACACTAAAAACAGGGAGATTTATTGATTTTGATGTATTTGTAGGTGCTACTTATCGTTACTCTGCTCAAGCTCGGATGTATGATATATATTTAGGAGACATTTCTGAGAAAAAGTCAATATTTATTAATGAAATTGCACCTCCTCTTGATGTAGAACCACCTACTTCTCCTATTAGTTTAACAGCAAAACGTTTAGATACAAGGGTATTTGATTTTGAGTGGAAAGTAGATCCTTTTGATGAATTGTCGCACTTCAATATATACAGAATATTATCAACTGAAGTTGCAGTAGAAGCTTTTGTAGATACAATAGATGCAACCTGGCTATGGTCGGGGGGTATTTATCCATTAGATGAATTAAAAAACGAATCTATTGAGCTTTTTGACTCTTTATCAATACCTCTTGAAACATTTGAACAGGCAAAAAAGGATTCTATTGAGTTATTATTTAATTGGGTTGATGACAAAGATCTAAGTATTCAGACTTCATATACCTACTGGGTAACATCCGTTGATTTAGCAGGGAATGAAGGGGACACACGATTTGTAAGAATACAAACAGGAGATGATAATCCCCCATCTCCACCATCCAATATTATTCAAACTATTCAAGATGATAAATT
This sequence comes from Balneolaceae bacterium UBA2956, assembly GCA_002348545.1. Lineage (GTDB taxonomy): Bacteria > Bacteroidota > Rhodothermia > Balneolales > Balneolaceae > UBA1275. The sequence continues at coordinate 74,452 of DEBM01000013.1, read as the reverse complement.
GGTGCTTGAGTGGGAGTCTACTCCGGATGATGATGTAGAGTGGTATAAGATATACAAAGGACTAGATTCAACCGCAGTATCACTATATGACAGTGTAGAAGCAGATCTTAGAATATTTGAGGATAAGATAACTGATTTTAGTATCCAGACATTCTACCGAATTAGTGCGGTGGATTCTTCTATATCAGATCCTTTATTTTCTTTCGATCCTGCTCTTGAAGGAGAGCTGTCAGAATCAACGCCTGGATACATTATCGATATAACGGGCCCATCAAAACCAATCATTGAATCGGTATACAGTGCTAATTCCCTGGTCGAAATTGACTGGGCTTTAATTACAGATCCTGATTTAGAATATCATAATATATATCGTGGCTCACACCCCGACACTGTTGAAATTATTGATATTACACTTGCTACTGACACATTTTACAGTGATTCGACTGTTGAAAATGGGTTGCTATATTACTACTTCATAAGTGGTGTAGATTCATTATCAAATGAAGGTGATTTATCAGATATAGTCATTGGAACGCCATATAACACTCTACCATCTGTTGCCCCATATGACGATATATACATACACAATCAAGAAAATGACCAATTTGAACTTTCTTTTGTTTTCCAAGGATTTGATAACGATGGGCTAATTGATTCTACCCTTTGGTTTGTTGGAAAAGAATTGGTTTCAGATGAAAAGAATCCATCTATTAATATGCAACAAGGGTCTAATCACATAACTGTTATTGGAATTGACAACGATGGCGCCCGTGACAGTTCTAGCTTTTCGGTTTATGTCGACGCTGGTTTCATTGATTTAGGAACTAATTTAGTTCCAACTAGTGGGTTATCCATTTTTGGTAATAACTTTAGTTTTCAACCCGATGGTAGAGGTAATTTAAGTCTGATGACTCCGGAAGAATCAAATGAATTCGTTTTAACAGCACCATTACAAGCACCTGTAGCTATAGCAGCAGACTCTAGTTTTTACTTGTTATCAGGTACTCAGAAACTTAGTAAATATAGTCTATTTAGTTGGTGGAAACATAAAATCACAGTACCCTATTGGTCTTCTTCAACTGGTGGGGTTCATTCAGCCAGCCCAGTAATTGACGAAAAAAGAAAACGCCTTTATCTAGCATCTAAGGATAATCAGATTTATGGTATTGGCATGGCAGCAGGAATTCAAAAATGGAGTTCCAATTTAGGAGGATCAGGAATACATCCGGGAGTTATTATATCTGAGAAATATTTAGCTCAACCAAATAAATTAGGTGATATTACCTACTTTGATTTAGATGCTTCAGTATCGTTTAAAGAGATGTCACCGCTCGGTAAAACAATATTTGATGATGGTTTATTGGGAGCATTATCTCTGACTAGGGATTATGAATTGGTTGCGGCATTTGCCTCGGGTACCATCAGAAAATGGAGCCCTGATTTATCTGGTGGAAGTACAGATCAAATCATATGGGAAACTGATTTAGCCACCATTTTCCAAACAACACCTGTTATTGCAGAAAATGGTTTAATTCTAGTGGGGGGATCAGATTCTACTTTTTATGGGATCAATGGAGACAATGGTCAAGTTCAATGGACATATAGAGCGTCAGATTCTATAACATCTACAGCCTCAATAAATGAATATGGGATTATTTATTTTGGTGATGCTTCTGGTGGAGTGTATGCAATAGATGATACGGGTAATTTAATATGGGATTATCAAATTGAAGCTGGTGATGAAGCTAGTAGTTTATCAGTAATGAATACTATTAACTATGTTAATGGCAGTGTATTTGTTGCTACACAGGGTGGGAAACTAGTTAGAATCAGGGATGGTTGGCGATATGATGGTTCATTTGAAGAGGAGTTTGGTCCAAAATGGGAACAAAAGCTGGCTCAATGGGCAACCTATCAAGGAAATTATCGTAGGAGTGGAAATGTGGATATGAGTATTTCAACTTCAAGTGGAGATATTGGATCATTACCAACTGAATTTCAATTGCTGCAAAACTATCCTAACCCCTTTAATCCTAATACTCAGATCGATTTTTCTCTTCCTGAATCTGCAAACGTTCAATTAGAGATTTACAATATTTTAGGTCAAAAAGTGCAAACACTTAAAAATGAGCGTATGGCGCCAGGGCATTATAGCGTAACTTTTGAAGCAAATAGCTTATCAAGTGGGGTATACATTTATCAGTTACAAATGGGTACTAAGGTTATTACTAAAAGAATGTTATTATTGAAATAATTGAATTTATCCTAAAGCAAATTTGCAAATTAATTTTCTTTATTAATTCTAATTTATTTCTTGTAGTCTAATAATTAAATTATTAATATCTTTTTACAAGATTGTTAGCGCTTACATTTAGAAAATTTTTAGCAAGCTTTTTTATTGATACCATAACCCGAAATGATGTGGTGTGAAAACCGCGTCGTTTTTTAAGACAGCTATTTGCGGCTGTCTTTTTTTTTGTAAAAAAATTAAAAAAATTTTTTAAGCCACTTAAATTTACCGGTATAGGGTGGGTACCGAAGAGGAATATCGATAAAAAAACTTTTCTTCATTATGCTCTTAGTATGAGAAAAAGTTTCAAAACTAGATTTACCATGATAGGCGCCTATACCACTAGTCGCAATACCTCCAAATGGTAAATTTGGATTACCAAGATGTGCTATGGTATCATTAATTGCACCGCCACCATATTTCAATTTTGTATTGAAATATTTTTGAAAATTTATATCGTTGGAAAACAAATAACAAGCCAAAGGCTGAGCATTTTTCTCAATAATTTTTGCGATCTCATCTCTTTTTTCAAAAGTAAGTATTGGTAATATCGGGCCGAATATTTCTTCTTGCATAAGCGGGTGATTCATGTTAATTCCTCTAACAACGGTTGGACTTATATATCGTTCTCTCTTATTAACATTACCACCGATTACAATATCAATATTATTCATTCCTTGTGTTTGTTTATGGGGGCCTTTGAGCAACTTATGTAAACGTTTTACATGCTTGTCGGATATAATTCTTGAGTAATCTGGACTATGTTCAGGTGATGCTCCATAAAATTCTGTGATTACCTTTTTCAAGCAATCTATAAATTTTTCTTCTACATCTTTGTGCACTATTATATAGTCAGGAGCAACACAGGTTTGGCCTGCATTCAAATATTTCCCCCAAGCAATACGTTTTGCGCTCACTCTTAGGTTAGCACTCTTATCTACAATACACGGACTTTTACCACCTAGCTCAAGAGTGCAAGGAATTAACCTTGATCCGGCACTTTTCCCAATAATCCTACCTACCTTTGTACTGCCTGTAAAAAAGATATAATCAAGATCTAGATTAACTAGTGTGGAGCTAATCGTGTGATCTCCTATTATCACAGCTATATATTCAGGGTCAAAAAATTCTTCGATCATTTTTTTTAATACCTCTGCAACATGGGGTGTCCATTCCGAAGGCTTTAATAGTGCAGTATTTCCAGCCGCTATAGCGCCAATGATGGGATTAAGACATAATTGAACAGGGTAATTCCATGGTCCAATAATTAAACTAACCCCATAAGGAACTGCTAAGCTATAATTTTTTGATGGGAAATTGATTAGTACATCTGGATGCCTCTTAGGGCGCATCCATTTCTTTAAATTTCTCCGAATATGGCGGAGTTCTGTTTTGACCAAGGCGATTTCAGAACCGTATGCTTCAAATGTAGATTTTCCTAAATCATCTGATAATGCATTGATTAATTCATTTTCATATGTATTTATAGCCTTTTCAAGACGATTAAGTGAATTCTTACGAAATACATACTCCAAAGTGATATGTGTATTGAAAAAGCATTGCTGTTTTTTAAATACTGAATGTATAGTTTGAATAGACATGTAGATTTTAACGAAGAATTAAACCTAATGATTCATTTTATAGTTATGATTAATAGCTATGCGTGATTATGAGAACAAAGTGTTAAGTAACATATAAATGTAACTATACAATTAAAGCATTTTTATTTACAATGAATTTGAGGTTCCGCGCATAACATCCTTGAGCAATTAGCTACTTTATCATTAGACATTGACTCAATCTAATTGAAAGTCGCTCATCCTATTCTTCTACGGTAAAAGTATACTCAATGACAGGATGCTTATTCGGAGCTAAAATTCCATTCAAAAATTCAAACTTTAGCTCTACTTTATCCAACCGTTGCATGGTTTTCACAAGCAAGGTTTTAGTAGATTGAGGTTCTATCATAAAAACAGATGCATCTTTATGAAAGGTATAATCGGTGGTGTTTCGAAGAGTAAATCTAGAATGAGTCGCATTCACTAATTGCACCTCTAATATTTGTGTATCACTTTGATAACCAATGACTCTAATCGGAAGTGAGGCTTTTAATATGGGCATAAGCCATTTCTGCCTGCCAATAAATAAATCATTGAACCAAACCACGGTTTGCCGATTAAATAATGCCTTTCGGATAGCTTCCGGACCTCGTTCGTTCGCAAATACTAAGGTTACAGGTCGATGACCACCGTGCGGAATATCATACATCCAATCGGTGAGGCCATGTACATCGGAGGTGCCAACTAAAGTTAAGTTATAATCTAAGGCAAGTTGGAGCGCTTCATCGGAGTAACTGTGCTCATTCACAATTTCAATACCATTAAGTATATTTTTCTCAATTAACTCTAAATGCATGGGGTCGTACCTAGCGATACCATCTTTGCGTTGAGCTGTCCATTGTGGATGATTGGTAAAAATAAATGCTCCTTGTCCAGCTGCTTCTGCGAATGCATCCATTGGGTCTTCGGTCAGAATGGGATTAGCGTCGTTAATAAATATTGCATTGGAATGCCCAGGAGGCATTTGCCGAGTAATTTCAGTACCTGCAATCACTATTAAATCGGTATTTCTTGCCGAAGCTTTGGCCAATATATAGGCTCTATTTCGGTCTGGATGAGGAATATCTTTCGAATGAGGTTGGTATTCTAGATGCTCTGTAGTTGAAATACAATCAATACCTTCTCTAACCGCCTCAGAAACACGAATATCAGGCCACACAGAACCATCCGAAAATACTGTATGCATATGAAAATCACAACTAATCGTCTTAGTATTGGGTAGATCAGGAAAGTAAATCTTTTGTTCAATGGCATGATTGTGTCCGTGTACTGGAGGCCTAACAAGTGTACTATCATAGTGGTGTTCCTGAGCAATTAGCATCTGCTGGTTTGAAAGGGTAAAAAGTACAACCAAAAGACTGTAAAATGGGAATATAAATCTACTATTCATAATGTGAGGTGGGGTATAGTATTTTTGTTTATTTACGTCGGGTTACTATAAATTTACTTATGAATATCATAAAAATAGGGGAGATCTGTGTTATATAATCACGACAAAAAAATAAATAGTAGTACTTTTTTTGATTCGTTATGGCTAAGATTATTGGTATTCTAGCTTCTAGAGCTCGTCTTTTAGCTCCCACACACTAGCTTCTCTAGAGGGTAAAACTAAGGTATCGCCTAAATCTAAAACAGTGTTTGTAATTACATTTGTTGCGGTAGTAAAATCACCTAACACTTCCTGAAAACGAGTAGCATCCAAGGTTTTTTCTTCATCCGAAGTGTTTACTATTACCATAACCGTTTGTAGCTCATGAATGCGAAAATACACATAAGTACCATCTTCAGGAACAAAATGTTTCATGCTTCCCTGATGAGTGGAAATGGCTGTTTTTCTCCAATTAGCAAGGGTTTTGATGTAATTAAAGGCATCGTTTTCACTTTCTGTTCGACCTTTTTCTGTGAATACATTCCGAGTATCATCAGCCCAGCCACCCGGCAGGGTTTGTCTCCATGCTTCATCATCACCGCCTCTATTTTGATGGCCAAACATAAATTCGGTGCCATAATAAATCTGCGGTATTCCTCTTTGAGTAAGTAAAAGAGTAATGGCCATTTTAAAGGCAGCAATATCCTTATTTAAATGCTCATAGACGCGAGTCATATCGTGGTTATCAAGGAAAATCACGTTTTTCATCGCATTGGCATATAGGTGATCCTGTCCAAGCATATAATATATTTTCATGAGACCATTCTCCCAGCTAAATTCTTGCTTCATTCCATCTCTAACAGCAAATGACCAAGGAAAATCGGTAATACTGGGTAATTTGGAATCATAACCGTCACCCTGGCCAGGTAGGTCGTATTGCCAATATGCCGCAGCGGGAGTATTAATTGCCCATGCCTCACCAACGATGTTAAAGTCAGGGTATGCGGTTAAAACTAAGTCCACCCATTCTGCCATGTATTTTTTATCTGGATATAGATAAGTATCCATGCGAATTCCGTCTACGCCAGAGTATTCAATCCACCATAGTGTGTTTATGATTAAATAGTCGGTTAGTAAAGGTTCATCTTGATTTAAATCAGGCATTTCTGGGACAAACCAACCATCAACCAGTTTTATCATATCATAATCTGAGGAATAAGGATCAGCAACAATAGATCCTTGATAATTGGTTTGCATGTATTCATCAATATTGTGGACCCAATCTTGAGTGGGTAGGTCTCGCATCCACCAGTGTTGATCGCCAATATGATTATGAATCATATCCATAATTACTTTCATACCACGATTATGAGCTGCGTCGATGAGTGCTTTGTACTCCGCATTAGAACCATATCGTCGGTCTACTTTGTATAAATCAGTTGCGGCATACCCGTGGTAGGCTCCGTACTCTGGTTTCATATCATTTTCAATGATTGGAGTGAACCAAATAGCAGTCATTCCCAAATCGTCTAGATAGTCAAGATGTTCAGCAACTCCCGCTAAATCTCCCCCTTGACGGCGTTCTGGATTTGTTCGATCCGCAGATTCTAGCATCCCTTCAATAGTATCATTGTCGGAATTCCCGTTGGCAAAGCGATCGGGCATCATTAGATAAATAACATCAGAAGCATCAAAACCTTGGTTCACATTAGTACGATTTTCGCGTGGTCTTAGTTCAAAGTTTACAGTTAGTGTAGTGGATTCATGGCTCAAACGAATTGGAATAATTCCCGCTGATGAAGCTGAACTAATATTTAGGTATACGAATAAATAATTTGGCGAATCTACCGCTATTTGTTTTACAAGTTCTACACCGGGATAATCAATTTGAGCCCGATGAAGTCCAATATTGGGACCATATAATTGTATCTGCACCTCTTCAACAGGCATGTCTGTCCACCAAAATGGAGGGTCTATTTTATTTACTTGGCCATATAAGTTAAATGCAAGGGTAATAGTCGAAAAAACGCTGAATAAAAGAAGAAATATAAAACGGGTCATGTAGATCAGACTTAATACAAATTTTGATTAGGTTGACAGGCTTAGTTTCCTAAACTTGCGAAATAATCAATGACTAAGTGGCTTAAGCTTCTAACGCCTAATTCAAGACCACTTTCATCGATATAAAAGTCAGGAGTGTGGTGTCCAGCCGGAGTTCCCCCTTCAGGAAGCCCTCCTAGAAAGAAGTAGAGCCCTGGAATTTCTTGTTGAAAGAATGAAAAGTCCTCTGCACCAGTGATGGCGGGCATAATTACCACCATATTTTCACCGGCTGTTTTTTGCAGTGTTGGAACCATTTTTCGGGTTAGTTCAGGATCGTTATAGGTAATGGGATATCCATGCGAAATAGTCACTTCTGCTGTGCCGCCATTTGCTTCTGCCGTTTTTATTGCAATTGTCTTGATACGCTCAAAAATTGCATCACGCATATCATTATCAAGCGCGCGAATGGTACCCTCCATGAATACCTCTTCTGGTATAATATTACTCCTAACACCACCATGTATTTGACCAACGGTTACTACAGCAGCTTCATTGGTTAACTCCATATTTCTGCTGATAATTGTTTGAAGGTTGTTTATAATTTGAGCTGATGTTACTATAGGGTCTATTCCACTCCATGGAGCTGAGCCATGTGCTTGTTTACCATTAACGGTGATTTGAAAAGTATTCGAGCTGGCCATAATGCCACCTTCTTTGTAAGTAATCATTCCTACAGGAGTAGCATCGGATATATGTAAACCAAAAATAGCATCAACATCTGGGTTCTTTAAAACACCTTCTTTAACCATAAGTTCTGCACCCCCTTCTTCGCCAGTAGGCGCTCCCTCTTCTGCAGGTTGAAATATAAATTTTACCGTACCATTAAGTTCATTTTTCAGCTCAGTTAGTATTTGAGCCACCCCCATTAAAATAGCTACATGGGTATCATGGCCACATGCATGCATGACACCAACTTGGTTTCCTTGGTATTCTCCTATGGCGGTAGATTTAAATGGGATAGGTGTACGCTCAGTCACCGGAAGAGCATCCATATCAGCTCTAAGTGCAACCACGGGCCCAGGGGTCGCACCCTCTAAGATCGCGACTACTCCTGTATGAGCTACTCCAGTCTGGACTTCTAGCCCCAAATCTGTCAAGTGTTTACTTATATATTCAGCCGTTTTATATTCACGATTAGATAACTCGGGATTTTGGTGTATATGCCGTCGCCACTCTATGACACGATCTTCTAAATCGGCTGATCGACTATCAATGAGCGTTTTTAAATCTTGAGCATATATAAATGTGGATGTGCTTCCTATCAGAAATACATCCATTAAAAAACAAAAGAAAAGAAGGGTAATTATTTTTTTTAATGGTCGAGTATTCATACAAGTTGGTTAATTATCAATGGTTTTAGCAAAATGAATTAAAGTTAAGAAGGGTGATCTGTGAATTGAAATAAACTTTATTCATCTTTAATAACTTCAACAAAAAAGCTGAAATCCACAAATAAATGCGAGATAAGGCGTCGAGCAATGCAAACAAAGATCCTATAAGCAATGTCTTAACTAAGTTTTAACATTCGTTCCAGGGATAAAACGGCATATTTTGCAACCTCTGGATCTACTTTAATGCGGTTTACCACTTTACCTGCCTCGATTTCTTCTAATGACCATAATAGGTGGGGAAGATCAATACGATTCATCGTTAAACATGGACACATAAAGGGATTAAGCGATTCAATTTGTTTGTTAGGATGTTCAGTGATGATACGATTAACTAAATTCATTTCGGTTCCAATGGCCCACTTAGATCCTGCCGGAGCTTCTTCGATAGTACGAATAATATAATTGGTTGAACCGGCATAGTCAGAGTGTTGAACTACATCGAAAATACATTCAGGATGTACAATAACCTGTATCTCGGGATCGCGCATTTTAGCATGTTTTATATGTTCGAACGTGAACTTTTCGTGTACGGAACAATGTCCCTTCCAAAGGATGACTCGAACATCTTCCCATGCACCATCAAATTCGAACTCGTTATCTATTGGGTTATAAACGCACATGTGTTCTAATGCTATTCCTAGTTCATAAGCAGTATTCCGGCCCAAATGTTGATCTGGTAAAAAAAGGATTCGTTCTTTTTGTTCGAAAGCCCATTTTAGCATCGTATGTACATTGCCTGAGGTTACACATGCTCCGCCATGTTTTCCAACGAATCCTTTAATTGCTGCAGTAGAATTTACATAGGTGAGTGGAATTATTGTGTCTCCCCAAATTTTTTGCATTCGCTCCCAACCCCTTTCAGTCTGTTCAATATCGGCCATATCAGCCATCGAACATCCGGCTCTCATGTCTGGTAAAATAATCTGTACATCTTCATTGGTCAACATATCAGCTGTTTCCGCCATAAAATGAACCCCGCAAAAAACAATGTATTCTACTTCTGGCATTTCCGCACAAATCTGAGCAAGTTTTAGGGAATCGCCTCGTACGTCAGCAAAGTATATTACCTCATCTTTCTGGTAATGATGTCCTGGGATAAAGAGACGAGTACCTAAACGACTTTTTATTTCTGATACACGATGCGACATCTCTTCACTACTTAATTCATTATAGTGATTGGGAATTCGTAGATCGATTTCTACACCTAGTAATTCATTTAGCTCCATAGAAAAAAAATATTTGTATTAACCTACATTCAAGTCATCTGAATTGGTTTTGTTTGAAACAAGTAGGCTTCTATTTTTTATTATCTGTGAATATGATAAAGATAGCATTTTTATTAGAAACAGTTTAAACGACCACAACCACAGTTTTTCTGTATAAATCTTCCTTATTTAGCATATTTAGTCAATATAAAAGCTAATATCACAAGCCTCTACCGAATGGGTAATCCAACCTACAGAAATTACATCAGCCCCACAGTTTCTATATCCAGCAATGTTATCTGGATTTATTCCGCCTGATAATTCTACTATTATTGATTTGGGAATGTGCTTGCGTAATTTTTTTACCTGATCAGGGGTTTGATTGTCCAGCATAATAACATCCACCTCGGCATCCACTGCCTGTTGCACTTGATTAAGTGTCTCTACCTCTATTTCGATTTTTATCATATGTCCTTGCTGTTTTCGAACCATTTCCACTGCCTTTGCTATACCACCTGCAGCCGTAATATGATTATCTTTAATCATTACTCCATCATCCAAACGAAATCGATGGTTAAAACCCCCGCCACACCGTACGGCATATTTTTGGATCATTCGTAAACCAGGTAAAGTTTTACGCGTATCGACGACTTTAATATTTGGATCATCTAGCCGGCGGATGAGATTTTGAGTTGAACGGGCAATTCCAGTGAGGTGTTGTAGCAAATTTAAAATGACGCGTTCTCCGCTGAGTAGTGTGGAAACCGGCCCATTCACAATGGCAAGCACAGACCCTTCTTTAAAGGCTTGACCATCTTCAACAGACCAAAAAACTTCAACTCCACCACCCAATGCGGCATATACCTGCTCTACAATCTCCCTACCCGAAAAAATACCTGATTGCTTAGCTACAAAGCGGCCACTTTTTTGTGTTAGTGTATCAAAAAGCCACTGGCTAGACCAGTCACCCATACCAAGGTCTTCTTCTAGTGCTTGTTTAATAATACGTTCTAAGATTATTAGGTTCATACGAACTAAATGGGTTTGAGTGGTACTTTTTTAATAATTTATTACTGGTCGTTTTAACCAGTAAAACATGGTATAAGGTACGTAGATACCTTCATTAAAACATCTTTCTTAGACTTACAAAAGTAAAACTAGTGCTTATGATCTATTTAGATTACGCAGCAACTACACCTATGAGCGAACAGGCCTTGAGTACGTATACAAAAGTAGCTAGGGAGTATTATGGCAATGCTAATAGTTTGCATGAAGAAGGAACTCGAGCTCAACAAATTGTTACGGCATCTAAGCAAGTAATAGCCCAAAGTTTAGGGGCTTCAGCGAGGCATGTACATTTTGTAAGTGGGGCGACAGAGGGAAATTTTCTAACCATTTATTCGTTATTAGAGTCGGTAAAAAAGCAAGATTCCAGTATAAATCATATTCTCTGCTCACCAATTGAACATGATTCGGTTTTACGAGTGATGAATAGATTAAAGAAACAAGGTTGGGAGATAGAGTACCTACCACTTTTAGCCGATGGAAGAGTGTGTATAGATCAACTTAAAGAACGGTGTACTACCTCCACGGCATTAATCGCAGTACAGCTTGTTAATTCTGAGTTGGGAACATATGAACCAGTAGAAGAAATTGCTCAAATAGCAAGGGAAATGGATATAAAAGTGCATTGTGACGCAGTACAGGCTTTTGGGAAAATACCCATCGATGTGCATTCATTGGGCGTTCATTCGTTAAGTATATCAGCGCATAAAATTTACGGACCCCAAGGAATTGGAGCCGTTTGGTTAAGTCCACATGCGGAATGGAGCGGTTTCTTTCCAAGCAGCAGTTCTAAGAAATTCAGGCCAGGCACCTTAGCCGTACCATCGATTGCAGCTTTTGCCGCTGCCGCTAGAGAAGCGATCGATGGAATGGATGCCGAACTTATACGAATACAGCATCTACGGGAGGCATGGGTGAAAGCGCTTCATGATATGCCAAATCCACCGATTATTGAGGGGGCTGATGAAACTTCTCATCAAAGTCCGTACATTTTAGGTCTTCGTTTTCCTGGTTTGGAGGGGCAATTTTTAATGCTTGAATGCGATCAGGCAGGTGTGGGTATATCCACAGGAAGTGCTTGTCAATCTGGAATGGACGAGACTAATGTTAGTATGAAGGCGCTAGGCAAGAGTGAGCAAGAGGCTAGAGAATTTGTTCGTCTTTCTTTTGGTAAGGGCCATTATGTTGAGGAAATACCTCAAATTATTGAAGAAATTCGTACTATTGTGGATCGACATTATTCTCATAAATCAATTTTTTAAATTTTAATTTAAACGTAACTCTATTATGTTTTTTAATCGACTATCATTTTTGAGTTTTGTAGTTCTATATATAATGGCTTGTGGTCCGTCCGAAGCGCAACGAAGTAGCAATCAAATTACCACTGCTTCTGGCTATAGTCCTGAGATTAATCTTAATCCAGAGGCTCCTATTCAAATTGTGAAATTTAGCGACTATCAGTGTCCTGCTTGCAAGTTCTTTGTTCCCATTGAACAGAAATTAAAGGAAGATTATGGCAATCAAGTTAGTATTGTGACTAAGCATTTTCCATTATCAATGCATCCTTATGCTCATGTTGCTTCTCGCTCTGCAGAAGCTGCTAGAAAGCAGGGTAAGTATAGAGAAATGCATGATAAAATATTTGAAGGACAAGAAGTTTGGTCTAAAGGTAATGCAGAACGTTTATTTATTGGCTATGCTGAAGAAATCGGTTTGGATACCGAAGTATTTACTATGGATATGAATTCTGCTGAAATGAATCAAATTGTCATGGAGCAGCGTAAAGAAGGTGTTCGCTTGGGCGTAAATTCGACACCTACATTCTACATCAATGGTATAAAAATAGAAAGTAATCCCCAGACGTATATGGGATTTAAAGTTTTAATTGACCGAGAATTAAATTAAGGGTAAGGCCTTTTTATCCATTTCTCAGCACATTAATCTTGTAAAACTAGATGATACAAGCATTTTTAGGTGTCAAACCAACAATTAATTCATCCGCTTTTATTGCCGATAGTGCGGATATTATTGGTGATGTTCATATAGGTGAGATGTCTAGTGTGTGGTTTAATGTTACCATTCGGGGTGATGTAAATAAGATTCGAATTGGTAATCGGTCGAATATACAGGATAATGTGTGCATTCATGTAATGAACAAAAACGGCCCCACATATATTGCTGATGAGGTGACTATAGGTCATGGGGCAGTAGTTCACGGGTGCACTATTTACAGCCGTGTTTTGGTTGGAATGAATGCAACCTTGCTTGACGGATGTGTAATAGAATCGGATGTTATAGTTGCTGCAGGCACCTTGGTTCCTCCGGATAAAGTTTTGGAATCAGGCTATATGTATATGGGTGCGCCCGTGAAACAGGTGCGTGCATTGATTGAGGAAGAGCGGGCATCTATTGGTGATTATGCAAAAAATTATGTTCAATATAGTCGCGTATACAAAGGAGAGCACTCGTATACAGAAAATCCTTTCTATTGCAGTGATACTTGAGTGGAATTTATATTCATATCCCATTTTGTAAGCAAGCTTGTTCATATTGTGATTTTTATTTTGTCACTAAAATGGATCAGAGAGAAGACTTTGTACGTGCGTTATTAATAGAAATTGCTGAGCTTGAAGGGCACTTGTTCACCGAGGAAGTGGTTAGGAGCGTATATTTTGGTGGAGGAACGCCTTCTTTATTAACCTCAGATCAATTAGGGCGCATAATGAATGAATTACAACGGGTGTTTACGCTTGAAGTTGACGAGTTAACCATTGAAATGAATCCCGATAATGTGACTCCGGATTATCTAATGTCGTTAAAGGCTTTTGGGTTTGATCGCATAAGTATGGGGGTTCAGAGTTTTTCTGAGAAAAGCTTAAGTTTTATGAATCGAGCGCACAATCGAGAGCAAGCGTTACAAGCATTAGATGATATAGTGGCGTCATCGTTTAAAAATTATACCGTTGATCTGATTTATGGCCAGCCTAATCAAACCAAATCCGAATTACAAGAGGATATTGATCAGCTTATGGAGTTTAATCCCCCTCATATTTCAGCATATGCCCTCACCATTGAACATAATACACGTTTGGCAAAGCAAGTAGAGTTAGGTAAGGTGAAGCTAGCTGGTGATGATCATGTGGTTGATCAAATGGACCTATTGGCGGAATCGTTGAAGAACTACAGTCTCTATCGTTATGAAGTTAGTAGTTTTGCAAAAGATGGGTTTCAGGCAAAGCATAATCAAATTTATTGGAATCATGGAAATTATATTGGCCTGGGCCCAGGAGCTCACTCTTTTTGGTGGCCAAAATCATCCGTAGAGAAAAAAAGATTAATTGGCATACAAGGGGGCTTTTTTAAAGGTTTTTCATCTGAAAATGAAGTGGCTTTTCGATGGTCTAACCCTAAAGATCTTATGTCGTACATTTATAACAAAAATGACTACCAACTAAAAATACGAACCCTTATTGAACCGGTCAATGAATCTAGTTTAGCGGAAGAATATATATGGCTTGGGTTACGAACGAGTAAAGGATTTGATCGTTCTATTTTATCAGATTTGTATAAATATTACTTTAACACCAAGCAGCATGTCCGATTAAAACAACTATTAAAAGATGGAAAAATTAGTCAAAGCGGAAATAGGTTTAGCCTAACCACAGACGGAGTGCGAATAGCCGATTACATAGCGTTAGATTTATTAAGCTAAAATATACCTTCAGTTATTACATGGTGTTTAGGTAATATACTGTCGCACTACGGTAGTTCTGGGCTAAATCTCTTTTCCCTGCATTTTCGTATGCTTGGGCTACATGGAGTAAGGCAATGCGTAGACGCTCTTTTTCAAGTCGGTTCAATGAGCTAGGTGTAGCTATAACTGGGATGGTTAATGGGGTACCGTCTTCAATGTCATCAGGGTTTTGATTGGTGTTAAAATTTTCCTCAAACAGTAAAACCCAGAGCCGTGGGTTACCATAAATTTCTTTTGCCATATTATAGAGTCCTGTTTCGCTGTTGAAGCGTACACTCCTTGTGGTAGAAAAGCCGGAAGATGCGGGACTAGCAGCTGAAGGATTGGTCATATTTTTCGACTTGTCAGTAAAATTAGCGTTTGAATAATTTGTTCTTTGTGCTTCTTTAGTAGCTAATTCTGTACGCTCAATACCCTTGGCTTGGATCGGTTGACCTTGTATAGTAGTAGTTGAATTAGTTTGAATTGATTGTTGACTTAAATTATTTACATTATCTGTTGATCCTGCGCTAAAGAATTGATTTACTGTAGTTCCAATCAAAAAACTACTCACAAGAAGTAAAAAGACCCCTATTAAGCTACTTGAGATAAATATTTTTTTATTAATGGTAATTGTGTCATTCGATTTAGATTTTTCTCGATCTGATTTTGAGTCAATATTTTTTATAGCTGTTTTGAGTTCATCCATTGTCTGAATGAAATCTTTAAGTATATCCTCATCGACAGGTATATATTTTTTTGGACTGCTTGTGCTTTCAATATTGGTAAAAGTACTTTCTTTTGTAATCTGTTGATGGCTTGGATCAATAGTAGTAATGTTGTCTTGTGAGGTGATCTCTTTAGGAAGTTTTTTTCCATTCTCTTCTCTTTGATTTTGTTCCTTTTGTTCCGCAGAGTATTCATCTTCAACACGAATATCTATAGACGCACTCATCATATGCTTCTTTTTTTGAAGGATTATTAGTTCTAATTCATCCAATAATGCAGCTTTTTCTTGTGAATCAACTTCATCTAAATTTTCAGAAAAAGAGTTGTTATTTTTTTCCATCTGAGTATTTGTAACTGTATTAAGCTCTGTATTTTTTATTTGGATATTTTTCTTATTGACTACATCTGCTAGTCTTTTGTAAGGAGTAAAGTACATACGTTTATGAGCAGGGATTATAATGCTTTCACCTGTGCCTGGTTGTGTTCCTTCTCGATCGGCTACCTCTGAAATAGTAAATCGTCCAAATCCAGAAATTGTTGCTTTACCTTCACTGATGGCCACTTCGGTAACTGTCTCAGATAATGCTTGTATGAATGATTTAGCCTGGGTTAGATTAATACCGGCTTTTATAGCAAACAATTCAATAAGCTCACTTCCATTTCGTTTAAACCTCATAATCCAGACCCCTTTAGTTCATCCTTAATCGCTCTGGTGGGAGTAAATCGTACGATAATCTTTGGGGGTACTCGCATTTTCTTCTGGTAATGCGGATTATAAGCTATATAAGCGGCTCGTTCACGGGTTTCAAATTGCCCTAAGCCAGGAAGTTGAAAGGCATTTTGTTGTTCTAATTCCTCACAAATTAGATCAACAAAATAATTTAATCGTTTTTCTGTATCATTTTTTGATAGAGATAGTTGCTTACTCAATTCACTGACTAGACGTGCTTTGTTCATAGTAGTGCAAATTTATTTTTTCCATCATTTTTTGATAGCCACGATGATACGGCTGTTATACAAGTAGATGATCACTGTAAAAGTATACCCGATTTATTTTAAAAATGAAACAATTCACATAAAAAACGCCATGATACGATATGAATTTATCGGATTACAGTCATTAATTTAGAAGAACTTTGATTTGCTGTGCGGACTCTAAACACATAAGTGCCAACTGAAAGACTATAAAGGTTTAAAGAGAATTGTTGCAAACCTGCATTAGCGCGACCTCTAAAAACAGTCAAGATATGCCTACCCAATAAATCAAATACATCGATACTTAATTCGGTTCTATTCGGAAGTAATAATTCGATAGTAGTTTGATCAGAGGCGGGATTTGGATAATTTTGATTCACTACAATGTGCTCTCCAAGCGTGTAATCACTAAATACAAGTTCAAAAAGTCCATTTGTCTGGTCATTGCTGTTGTGTACGACAATCCCAAGTTTTTGGATGTCATCCCAGTTAATTGTAAGTCGATATTCAATCCATGAACCTATGGTTGATTCGTTATTCAATGCTTGATAAATGGTAGTCCCATCATCCAGAAAAGCGAGTATACCGACGGCTATAGCTGCATCATCAACCATTGAATGAATGCGGACAAAACTTCCAGGGACATCTTCGGCAATAACTTCGTAGTAACGGCTAGACATTCGGTTTAAAACACCCGTAATTTTTCCCTCTATCTGAGCATCTAAAACGGGGTCAGGAACTGATACTTCTAATCCAGTGGCAAAATCAGTAAGGGTTTTAGTAATGTAGGGATTTGGATAAAAGGTACTTTCCTCGAAACCAAATGATGGATAAATGTTGTTTTTTCCTGAGGTATAATGGTATGCGTAGGCCTGCAATAAGGTTCGCTTCCAAGATTTATTATTTATTTCTAGGGTTTGCTTTGCCGCTTGAAGGAAAGAAATTTGTGGGTCCTCAGCAATTAATTTCCAAGACAAAGGCCAAAAATCCGAACCTATGGCTTCATGGAAATAAAGTGCGAAAGTGATGTCTTCATAAGAACCAGGAATTAAGCTTCTATGAGCTTCTGAAAAAAGATCCGTTGAAAAATTATCGATGTAGTTGTAGTAATCGTTCACATTATCATAGACTATTTCTTCCATGAGCGTTGCGTCCATTTCTGCCCACTGATCTGTTTCACCTTCCCATTTATTTTGGATATATTGAATAGCATGTTTGAATTCATGGGCAATGGTAACTTGAAGAGCTCCTTTCGCTTGATTTTTACTGTCATTTGCTGGATATCCTATAAAGTCATTCTCACTGTATATACAGGTACTTGTCGAATTAGCTCCGCAGGAAAATATACCGCTTCGTGAGGTGTTTGTTAACCCGTAAGCCCCATAAGAAGATAAATCCTTTAAGTATATATCGTAGCTAGTACCGCTGGGTATAGGATCTGGGTACCCTAATTCGTTGATTTGAAGTTGATACGAGGAATCCGCGGATTCAGCAGTCCATTCGACATAGTCAGGAATTCCATTTTTATTAGCATCACCATTGAGCACAGCATCCACACCCTCTGTAAAATAGTGAATGCTAAATTTACCTGATTTAGAGAGATATACTTGTCTCTGGTTTGTGGATATGTCACCAGTTATAGGGGTTTGCCATTTATCAGACTGATGCCCAAATCGTAGGGTAGCTAACGAGTCGTTTTTAAGAAATGGGGTTAGACATTTGGTAAGTGAATCCCTTGGTAGCAGGGGCCTTTTAGAGGAATCGCCGTATGAGACATATTCTGTAATAGTTTGGGCAGCGGTGGGTATACTAAGACCAATAAATCCAAGACCAACGAACTTGAAAAGAAAAACAAACCAAAGTGGACGTATTAAAAAAGTGTGGATTTTTTTGTATCCCAAGGTGGTGCTATCTTCTATATTATGGTTATCTTTATGGCTCTAATGGAATTACCTAAGTTACAAATTATGTATGAAGTTGTACTCTATTACCATTTTCATGAAATATTATCGCCTGAGGAATTTTGCAAAGTGCATAAGATTAAATGTAAAGAATTAGGCCTTAAAGGTCGTATTTATATTTCAAACGAAGGCTTAAATGGCACTGTTTCCGGGAGTTCTCAACAAATTGAAGCATATAAACAGTATGTGTGGGCTCAACCTGGCTTCGATAAAACAGAATTTAAACAGGAGTCCTATGATCAGATACCTTTTGCAAAGTTAATTTGTAAAGTAAGAAAAGAAATAGTCTCCTTACATATAGATGGAGTGGATCCAAAGAAGGGGGGGAAATACCTAAACCCACACGAGTGGCGAGCTGTACTTGAATCCGATGAAGATCATGTGATTATAGATGTGCGTAATAACTACGAATCTAAAGTGGGTCACTTTAAAGGGGCGATAAGACCCGATGTTAAAAACTTTTATGAATTTCCAGATTGGTTAAAAACAGCCGACATACCCAAGGACAAAAAAGTACTTATGTACTGTACGGGGGGTATTCGTTGTGAAAAGTTTTCGGTACTTATGAAAAAAGAAGGTTGGCAGGATGTAAACCAATTGCATGGAGGAATCTTAAACTATGCGCAGAAAGAAATGGGGGAACATTTCCTAGGAAAGTGTTTTGTATTTGATGATCGACTTGTTGTGTCTGTTAATCCTAAAGATCTAGCACCGATTGCTAGCTGCGAAATTACAGGGAAACCGGCTGACAGTTATGTTAACTGTGCTAATATGGAGTGTAATAAATTGTTTATTTGTTCTGAAGTGGGAGTTCAATTGATGGAGGGTTGCTGTAGTGAGGAATGTAAAAAAAGTGAATACAGGAGGCCTTTTGATCCAGACCAAGCTTTCCAACCCTTCAAAAAGTGGTACAACTACTTTGAAGAAGATTTTAAAGAGCGAAATAAGGATTAAAAAAAGTGGAAGAGCTTAATAGATTCCTTTCTTGATGGTTTGAACACCTTTCTAACATAGCATAACTAGCGATGAATAAGCGCAAGTTCATATCGAATATGATGGTTTCGCGTAAAATACGTTTGGTGTCGTCTTACCCTTATACTCATCATACGGCGGTGCGCAGCGTTGGGCACGGGCTTGTAGTAAAGTCTTTGAAGAATCTAAGGTGAAAAAAATCTACTGGGCGCGGGTGCAAGGATACCCAGATGAAAACGAAGAAGACCTGAAATGCCTCTATTCGTAGAACGGATTTGTATTTGAATGCGGGGCTAATTTAGAAGCAGCCTTTACTGCCCAAACCTCATGCACTTTTTTACGTCAAGAGGGACAAGATACACTGATAGAGTGCCAACCTATAACTGGAAGAACCCATCAAATCCGTTTATATTTATCCTATTCAGGATATCCAATTTATAATGATCCTATCTATGTTAAGAACGGTGATAATTCAGGCGTTATCTTGCAAAATCAAGCTATTGCATTAGTAAGTAAGAGCCTCCAATTTCCAACGCTAGGACTCAGTTTTAATCTTTTTGATCAATTGGTTTCAGATACGCTTCGGCAATAACAGCGAATTGTTTGGGTTTATCTAAAAAAGCATAATGCCCGCAGTCATTCATAACGACTAAAGCAGCTTCGGTTATACCTTTTTCCATCCTCTTAGCTTGATATAGTGGTGTGGCGTCGTCGTTTTTACCCCAGAGTAAGAGTACGGAATGAGAAATATTTGGTAGAGTAGGTTCTAAATATTCCTCAACTGAAAGAACAAAAGTTTCGCGCATAACACCATTCAAGATCGCATAGTCGCTAGAACCTAAAGATTTCCAGGCAGATGTAGCTCGAAGCCAGTTCAAACCTTTGGACTTCAGGGGTTCAGGAAGTAGCCTGAAGGGCACTTTAAGGCTTTTAGCGGTATATTTTTTGGCGTAAAATTTTGCACTGCGCTGTGGTTTCATCCCAGCACCACCCGTAATCAATACTTTTTTTACATGTTCTTTGGACCATGTCTGAGTAAGTAATTTTAAGGTAATACGACCCCCAAAAGAGTGAGCTAAAATATCAAATGTGTCTAGTCCAATGTGTTCGATCCAAGCCTTTATACTGTCTACGTAGTCATCAATTTTCCAAGCGACTGGGGGTTTTGATGATTCTCCAAACCCTGCTAAATCTATTATGTAACAATCATGATGCAATGCTAAAGTCCGCCCAAGGGGTCGCATTATTTTTTTACTTGCACCCCAACCATGTAAAATAATTAGTGGATGTAGTAAAGCATTGGGCGAACCAGCAGTTGAATGATTGGAATGAATAATGCTTATACGTTCCCAAGCTAATTTAGTTCCATTATAGTCAAAGCAATGGCTTTGTATGATAGGGTTAATCGTTCTAGTGGATGGTGACATAATTAAATATAGCGCTAGTTGGATAAAAAATTAAGCTTCAAAAAAACAATGGGAAAAATTAAAAAAGACACCTCTATATTAAATTAGGTATGGAATGATTTGGAATGCTATTGATTTCGAATTATTGGACTGCATAGCCTTCTAGGGTTTTAGTATATTGCTTAGCATAATAACCATTCATTAATCCGCTATACAATGCCAAGTATATTATGGGCAGATGACGAAATAGATCAATTGCAATCCAACATACTTTTTTTACAAAGAAAAGGCTTTGAAGTCGTTGCAGTGACCAATGGTAGAGATGCGGTAGCAATGATGAATGAGCAACCATTTGATGTAATTTTTCTAGATGAACAGATGCCAGGAATTGGGGGATTGCAGGCCTTGGAGCAAATTAAATCCAAGTTTCCATTGGTTCCTGTAGTTATGATTACAAAAAGTGAAGAAGAGTCAATCATGGAAGAGGCAATTGGAGCAAAGATATCGGACTACCTAATTAAACCGGTTAATCCATCACAAGTACTTCTAACAGTAAAAAAAATACTCGATAGAGGTCGTTTAGAAAATGAAAAATCGGCCCAAAGCTATTTGCGTTCATTTCCAGAGATGGATGCCTTATTACATCATCGAACTACCTGGCAAGATTGGATTAATGTGTACAAAAAACTAACCCAGTGGATGATGGACTTGGGTCAAGGAGATGAAACCTTAAAACAGGTTTTGTACGATCAATTTCAATCTGCTAATCGAGAGTTTGGAAAAATGGTGGAACAAAACTATTTGAAGTGGATTAAAAAATATGAACTAGTAGATGCTTTTGACCGAAACCAAATAGAAAATGAGTCCCCTCTGCTCTCACCTGGAATACTTTCTACTTATGTAGAACCCTTAATAAAGCAAGGAAAGCGTGTGATGTTTTTTGTTATTGACTGTATGCGCTATGATCAATGGTTAGTTTTTGAGCGTTATTTAAGCCAATATTATGATATTCAAACCGAATTTTATTTCTCACTTCTACCTACTGCTACTCCCTATTCTCGAAATGCTATATTTTCTGGTTTGACCCCGCTACAAATCTCAAAACAGTATCCAGCATTATGGAAGCAAGGCCAGGATGAGCGATCTTGGAATAAGCATGAGCATGAGTTGCTCAATTCTTATGTTTCAAGAAGAGGGCTTGGAATTAAAACAAAATATGAAAAAGTATTAAATGCACAGGAAGGGCGTCATATAGCCCAAAAAATTAAAAATTATGCTCAGAGCCCACTTTCTGCTTTTGTATTCAACTTTGTGGATACCTTGGTCCACTCCCGTTCCGATTCTGATGTAATTAAAGAGTTAGCTCCTGATGAGGCAGCATTTAGAGCAATCACAGAAGCTTGGTTTCAACATTCATCCTTGTTTCAGATGTTAAAAGAACTATCCGAAGAAGGGATTAATCTTATAATTACGACCGATCATGGCTCAGTTCGAGCACTTCGAGATACTAAAGTGTATGGCGACAAGGAAACTGCGACAGGATTGAGATATAAGTATGGGCGAAGTTTAAATGCCGAAGAAGAAGATTCAGTTATTGTATTTAAAGAAGCACAAGCATTTGGATTACCTG
Source organism: Balneolaceae bacterium UBA2956 (assembly GCA_002348545.1). GTDB lineage: Bacteria > Bacteroidota > Rhodothermia > Balneolales > Balneolaceae > UBA1275. Next base: position 52,004 of record DEBM01000013.1, on the reverse strand, counting down.
AGTATGCCAACGTGAAAGATTATCTGATAGCAAAAGAAAACTATTATTTCGTCTATCCTACCAATTACCATAAATATCAAAACCGCTACAAGGATACCTTTCAGCATGGGGGGGCCTCTATGGAAGAAATGATTTTACCAGTGGCACTTTTAGAATCTAAATCAAATGACGGATAGTAGCTCAGATTATAGCTTTTTTTCATCATCGGTAGAACAGACCATCGCCATAGCCAAAGAATTTGCTCGCAGGCTTCAATCAAATGATGTGGTAATTATTCAGGGAGGTTTAGGAGTGGGAAAAACACATTTTACCAAAGGATTAGCCTCTTATTTCGGTGTTGAACAAGAATATGTACAATCACCAACCTATGCGGTGGTGCATGAATATCTTGGGCAAATACCTCTTTATCATTTTGACTTATATCGGTTGAAATCTCTAAGTGAGCTTCAAGAAATTGGCTTTGAAGAATATCTTTTCAATGGTGGTATTTGCGTTATAGAGTGGCCTAAACTTGCGCTACCTTTTTCCACTGATACTTGGTGGCTGGTAGAGATCGTATGGCCATATGATATACAGGAGAATCGAGCGATTCACATACGAAAAAAACATAGATATGTCGCTGAATAGTAAAAGAAAACTATCATACCGCTTAGATTTATTGCCGGTAATTATGCCTTTTCATCGGCGTGCAAAGAATGAACTAAAGTTTGGTGATTTAGTTTACTATGGCCCTAGTCCTGAGTTCTACGGGATAGGTGAAATTGTTCAAAGAGAAGAAAACGTATGTGTAGTCGACTTTCGAGGCACTGGGCTACTAGGCATTCATAAGGATGAAATTCTAACTAACTATTTAATCCCCATACATACACTGAACCTAACTGGCATACTAAAAACAAAAGTATGATTGATTATTTATTCAGTATTGAGGGATTAGCTGTTGGTACTGGTTTAGCTAGTGTATGGTTTTCAGTGAAAGAGCGCATATGGGTATATCCTATTGGATTAATTAGTGTCGGTATCTATGTGTACTTATCCTTTATTTACGGGATTTATGCTGATATGGGCATCAATATCTACTATGTTCTTATGAGTATATATGGTTGGCATCGTTGGCTTCAGCCCTCAGAGAGTGGCGCTGTTAAAGAAATAACTCATAATAGTAGAAAAGAATGGCTTTTATCAATCGTTTTATTTCTACTCTCTTGGGTTGTTCTTTTTGTTATTCTTCAAAGATTTACTGATAGTGAAATACCACTCTGGGATTCCTTAACTACATCGCTGGCTATTGTGGGAATGTGGCTTATGGCTGAAAAAAAAGTAGAGCACTGGTTTTTTTGGATTGCAACCGACCTACTTTCCATTCCATTGTATTATTATAAAGATTTGTTATTGACTAGCGGGCAGTTCTTTGTTTTCACTGTTTTAGCCGTAATGGGTTGGCTTAAATGGAATAAATCTCTTTCAAATAGAGACCAAAATAGTAAGCCGATTCATCAATAAACCCTTTCATGATAAATGATTAGTCTTTTACTAGGTATTCGATTAGTTTGCTTAGCCATTGTTCGTTATCCAATGGTGACATAGAAAAAATATTAACTTGATGCTGTCCCATTTTCGTGTGAAGGGTGGCATGCGCATTTTCTTGATTAGATAAAGCCAGTATATCAATCTTTAATAATTTTGTACTAATTCCATTCTCGCTTAAAATAACATCTAAACTTTGTGTGTTTCCCTTACCATTCATTGCAAATGCAATCTGAGTATGGGTTTTATCATCCCCAAAACTAGTAATGAAAAAGTAGTTTTTTAGTGCATATTCCGATGGAATATCTTCAAAATCTAAGTAAACAGGAGGAGATTTTAAATCTACGTACAAGCGTGAGCATAAATTACATACTAATTCATGCAGCGAGTCAGGGATGTAAGGATACAAAAATCCACGATCTATCCAATATTGTAGATCACGATCAACCTCTCGGGTTGATCGATATTCATTCGGCACTGACTCAAGATATTTAAAACCCTTTGTTGTACGTTGGAACCAGGCATCAACTATTCCATTGGTAATAAGTAAATAGGGACTAGGAAGGCTAAGATGGTATTTAGCAATTTGCTGCGCGACCTGTTCATTTAAAGGAATGTTTACATGCTTACATTCTACTAAGCAATGAGCTTGATAATTAGTATCAAAACAGACTAGATCGATGCGTCCTTTCATTTGATTAGCTAAGTCAACCTTAAATTCTGGACTAATTCTGTTGGGCGAAATTTGACACTCTTGTAAAAAGTATTCAATTACTCGGAGTCGAACACGCTCTTCTGGTCTATTTTTAAACCATTGCTTATGAATGGGGTTCCATAACTCCACTTCGTTGGTTAAGTGACGAACGATTGGATAGTGGTATAAGGCAGTACTTAACAAATGTATATCCTTTGATTAATGCAGTGCAATGTAGTGTATTCATTTGGTGTGAGTTTAGCTATAGCCAAGCCCGAGTAATGCCAAAGAAAAATAATTAAGACTTTGCTAAAGCTGTTTTACGTGTACTTCGATTGATATAGTATTGTTGAACAATCGACAAAACATTAAAAATGAGATAGTAAAGGCTTAATCCAGAGGCAAAACGGTTAAATATGAATAGCATCATGATAGGAAGTATATATTGCATTATTTTCATATTCTGAGCCATTACGCCACTTGCAGCACCGCCGCCACTAGCACCTCCTGTGAGTCGACTTTGTAGCCCCATGGAAAGTGACATTAATATTACAAATCCACCTATTTGATCCCCTAAAAATGGGATACCAAAAGGTAAATTGATAATAAAATCTGGCGCAGATAAGTCATTAGCCCAAAGGAAAGACTCTTGTCGTAGTAAAATGGAGTTTTGAAAAAATAGCCATAGGGTAATTAGTATAGGAAACTGAAGTAACATGGGTAAACAACCACCCAATGGATTCACCTTATTTTTGCGATACAAATCCATAGTAGCTTTCTGCTGCTTCTGGGGATCACTCTTATATTTTTCTTGTAAATCTTTCATTTGCGGCTGTAGTTCTTTCATGGCCGCCATACTTTTGTAACTTTTAAACGTGAGTGGAGATAGAACAAGCTTAACGGTGATCGCAAATATAATGACCAATACTCCATAGTTGGAAATAAATCCACCCATTATATTAAAGAATGGAATAACAATAAAACGTACAAATGGATCAGAGAACCATCGAAGCCACCCGTAACCAACCTCTACCATATCAAACGCATGCTCATTGAAACTTTTCATATCGGCATATTTAGTTGGTCCTATATAGAGTTGATATTCTTGTGTTCCATTGGTAGGTATATCCGAATTAACCATAGCCTGATATGCATGATCGGTAGTTGGTTGATCTACTTTACCATTTATTTGACCTACTAGTAAAGCTCCTTCAGTGTTATGAATTGGTTGTATAAGTTGGGCAAAAAATTTAGTTTTTGTAGCAACCCATTCAACCATGCCATTTATATTTAATTCATTGTATCCATTGTTTTCGTCTGGGTTGTCTACCTTAAGCCGTTCCAGTTCTCCACCAGCATATAAGTATGCAGAGGTTGCGAGAGCTTCTTGTACTTTATCACGTTCAGTAAAATTTAGTGGGCTGGTAAAACCAAAATCTACGGACCGACCTAAGATATATTCTTGAATACCAATGTATTCTACTCTTAGATTTATCTCATAGCTGTCAGAGAAAAATGTGTAGGTGTAACGAAGTGCACCACCATTTGGAACATTTAATCGGTAGCTCAAACTTCTACTTTCTCCTGTTAGTACAAGGATATTAGAAGCTAGATTTTCTGCTTCAAAAAGAATTCGTTGAGTTTCAACATTGTAGTTCTCCGTACTTAAAAAACCTAAATTGTAGGCAGAAAGAGTAGTGTCTCCAATCATTTGTACAGGTGTACCCGCCCAATTGACATGCTTTTTTAAGGTGAATTGAGTGGGACCCGCCCCTTTATTAGTAAAAATAGCTTTATATAGTGGGGTATCTATGGTAATAAACCGTTGCACCGAATCTTGGATGGCCCCAAACATTCCAACCTTCTGTACTTTGGGCTCGTCACTGTCAATAATCTGACTGGATTCCATATTATTACGCGCATTAGCCCTGATACCTTGGTTTTGCATCCTACTAGGTACTCCAATGTCTGAATCTAAGTTAGGATTAAGGTTTTGGTTTAATTCAACTTGAGCTAAACTATCTCTAATTACTCTTTGACGTTGTTGCTCGGTTAATTGTTCTTCGCTAGGTAAAGTGAAATAAAACCAACCTAGCATCAGTACAAATATTAGGGTAAATCCAACTACAGTATTCTTATCCAAAACAGCTAATTATTATTGGGTTAGTATTCGGGGCTATATGTAAAATCCGACTATTTGAAGAATGCTCCACATTTTTACTCCTCTGAACATTTAAATGTATCAATATCGTGGGCTAAATTCTCAATGAGATTATTGAGTCCTTTACGCATCTCACATTTTACAAGCTCAAAATCAGAATGAGGATAACGGGCAATCAGGACCAAATGCAAGTTAATTGAGTTTTTCTCCAAAAAATGATGCAATTCGCTGCTCGAAGTTCGAAAGCTTTCCCTGAGTAATCTTTTTGTTTTATTCCTTGTAACCGCATTGCCTATATGTTTCGGGGCAATGAACGCCGTTTGGAGACTTTTTTCAGATGTAGAATTAGATTTAGCAAAATGAACAAGACGGAATCGGAATGAAATACTGCCTAAACGAAAAATAGTAGAGTTTTTGAAAAGTTTTTCAAAAGCAGATTTCCCTCTCAATATTGATAGTTTGGGGAGCTGATGTGTTTCCACATCAGTTGAGAGAGGAGCTAATAAATTATTTGGCTCCTTTTCGCTCATCACTAACCGTTAGCTTATGACGACCTTTTGCCCGTCTACCAGCAATGATTTTTCTCCCGCTTTGGGTAGACATCCTGTCACGGAAACCATGCTTATTTTTGCGCTTTCGATTACTAGGTTGGTATGTACGTTTCATGGATCAAGTTCCTTAAAGTTTTCAATATCTAAAGGAGCTTTAAATATATGCATTAATTTCTATAAATTGAATATTTATCGAAGGAATTTAAACTTATCTGCAACATGTGTTGAACGGCCTCGTTTGAAAGGTTACATTTGAGTCAATGTTATTTTGATTTGCTTAATACAATGTTAACATAAATATAACCACTCAAAAACTATTCAATAGACTATTTTACAGCCATGATTGATAAGGTAGGTAAATTTATTACTAAGATTTTAGGCTCCAAAAGCGATAAGGATATTAAGACTATTCAACCACTAATTGAGGAGATAAAATCTTTTAGTACGAGTTTAGAAAAACTCACTGACGATGAATTACGGGCAAAAACGGCTAATTATAAGCAGCTAATTTCAGAAGTAACCAAAGGTATAAGAAATGAAATTACTGAATTAAAGGGTAAATTAGATCACATCGAAGAGCTTAAAGATACAGATCATCGCCAACTTACGGATGATCTCGAGGAGTTAGAATATCGGGAAATAGAGCTTATTGAACAGACGCTTGACAGCATTATGACCGAAGCTTATGCGGTATTAAAGGATACTTGTCGCCGATTTGTGGGTAAATCTTGGAAAGTAGCAGGTGATGCTATTGAATGGAATATGATTCCGTACGATGTGCAGCTAGTTGGTGCAATTGCACTTCATCAAGGTAAAGTCGCGGAGATGAAGACTGGCGAGGGTAAAACCTTAGTGTCTATATTTCCGGCATTTTTAAATGCACTAGCAGGAAAAGGAGTACACGTAATTACCGTGAATAATTACCTAGCAAAACGAGATGCGGAATGGAATGAGCCTATTTTTAATTTTCATGGACTTAAAGTTGACTGCATCGATCGTTATGAACCTAATACTGAGCAACGCAGAGAGGCCTATCGGGCAGATATTACTTACGGAACAAATAATGAATTTGGCTTTGATTATCTCAGGGATAATATGGTGATTAATTCGGATCAACTGGTGCAAACAGAGCATCACTATACTATCATCGATGAGGTGGATTCTATCCTTATAGATGAAGCTAGAACTCCGTTGATTATTTCAGGTCCGGTTCCGAACGACAATAAATCCGATAAGTATTTAGAGATGAAGCCTCGAGTGGAATCTTTGGTGCAGGCTCAGAAGAAGTTGGTAGCCAATCTAGTCCAAGAGGCTCAAAAATATCTGGATGAAGGCAACGAAGATGAAGCAGGCTTAGCCCTGTTCAGAGTGCAGAGAGGTTTTCCTAAGAATACTCGATTCAAGAAAATGTTACAGGAGCCGAGCATTCAAAAACTTATTCAACGTACCGAAGCATTGTATCTACAGGATAACGCAAAAAATATGCCGATTGTGGATGAGTATTTGTTTTATGCGGTGGATCAAAAAATGAATTCAATAGAAATGACCGATAGAGGTCGTGAATTCATTACCAAGAAAGGAGAGGATAATGAGTTTTTTGTTATTCCAGATTTAGGTGAAGAAACCTCCAAAATCGAAGCAGAATCTGCATCTATTGAATCTGAGCGAATTCAGCAAATAGAAACGAATGATGAACTCAGTGAAGAATACAAGAATAAGAAGCTAGATGAAGCGAATTTGGAATTTATGCAAGAACGTGAGCAGAAAATTTCAGAACTCCATAGACTATTTGCTGAGCGAGGAGATCGAATTCACACGGTGAATCAACTTTTAAAAGCATATACTAATTTTGAGCGTGAAGAAGAATATATCGTACAGGATGGTAAAGTACAGATTGTAGATGAGCATACCGGTCGGGTATTATCTGGTCGCCGGTATTCCGATGGTTTGCATCAGGCCATTGAGGCCAAAGAGCAAGTTAAAGTAGAAGCCTCAACACAAACTTATGCAACTATTACTCTTCAAAATTACTTCCGAATGTATCATAAAATTTCTGGTATGACCGGTACAGCAGAAACCGAAGAAGGTGAATTCAATGAGATCTATGAGTTAGACGTAATGGTAATTCCTACCAATCGTCCCATTGCGAGAGAAGATCATGAGGATATGGTTTTTCGAACGAAGAGGGAGAAATATAAGGCTATCATTATGAAGATTAATGAATTCCATAGTAGTGGGCAACCTGTCTTAGTTGGTACTACTAGTGTAGATGTCTCGGAGTCGATGAGTCGTATGCTAAAGCAGGCAGGCATACCTCACAATGTATTAAATGCTAAGCAGCATGCCAGAGAAAGTGACATTGTAAAGCAGGCAGGCCAACCAGGGGCCGTAACTGTTGCAACCAATATGGCAGGTAGGGGTACTGATATTAAACTTGCCTCGGGAATTAAAGAAAAAGGTGGACTTGCAATTTTAGGTACTGAACGCCACGAATCCAGACGGATAGATTTGCAGTTGCGTGGGCGATCAGGGCGTCAGGGAGACCCGGGTTTTTCACAATTCTATGTTTCTCTAGAGGATAAACTTATGGCATTATTTATGAGCGATCGCGTTGCGGGTGTTATGGATAAGTTAAGTTTTGATGAAGGCGGAGTTATTACGCATCCATGGATAACTAAGTCATTAGAACGTGCCCAAGGTAAAGTTGAGCAAAACAACTTTAGCATTCGTAAGCGCCAATTAGAATATGATGATGTCCTCAACAATCAACGAAATGTGATATATGCACGTCGTAAGCACGCCCTCTTAGGAGATCAATTGCGTACCGATTTATTAGGTATGCTGGAATCACTTGTAGTAGAATGGGTAACTGAACACGTGGCTATCAGTGATTATCAAGGTCTTCATGCTACAATATTCCGAAACCTTGCCGTAGATGTGCCTTTTGATGAAGATGAGTGGAGATCCATGAACGAAGATTTACTGGTAGATGTCATTATTCGCCGGGCACTTGAGGTGTACAAAAGAAAAGAGGAGATGGTCAGTAAACCGCTATATGAAGTTATGAAGCGGATTAGCGAAACAAAAGCAGATCGACGACCTGATAAGGTACAGGTTATATTCACTGATGGGTCTCGTCGAATGCGTGTAGTAGTTGGTGTTGAAGCGGCACTACAAAATGAAGGTAAAGAGGTGTTAAGAGCACTCGAGCGTTCTGCTGTATTATCTGTTATTGATGATAAATGGATGCAGCACCTGCGTGAATTAGATTCGGTAAAAGAAGGTATTGGATTGCGTTCATTTGCCCAGAAAGACCCTTTGTTAGAGTATAAAAAAGAGGCCTTCGATATGTTCAAACAACTTATAGAAATGATCAATCAAGAGGTTATTTCATTGATTTGGAAGTCGGTTCCAGAAGCACAGGCTTCGCCGAATTCCGTACAGCAGGCTCAACAGCAAAAGTCGTCATACGATACACAGCGTATGCAAACTCAACATGCCGATTCAACAGGAATGGGTCTACAAGCTCCTGTAGCATCCGCCGTAGATCAGGCACAGCCCCCAAGGGGTCCAAATGTTAAAAGAAAACCAGTTGAAGTTGCCGTTGAACCTGGAAGGAATGATATTGTTACGATACAAAACATGGCAACGGGTACTTCAGAGAGTATGAAATGGAAATTTGCTAAGAAAAAAGTTGAGCAAGAAGGATGGGTCATTGTCGAACAATAACATAAACTAATGTGAAGGTACTAGGCATCGATATTGGCAGCTATGGTATCAAAGCGGCTGTTGTAGATACGGTAAAAGGAGAGATTATATCTGGGAAAAAATCTACCGACAAATTAGGAGATAGTCGCCCACATAAAATAATTTCAAAGGTGCATAAACTCGTCAAAAAATTTGACTGGTACGGACCTATAGGTTGCGCCTTTCCTGCGGCAATTCATAAGGGCCGAATATTATCTGCATCCCGTATAGATGCTGCTTGGACAGATGCAGACGCAGAACATTTATTTAGCGAAATTACTGGATGTCCAGTATACATTATCAATGATACCGACGCAACAGGTATGGCTGAAATGACCTTTGGAGTTGGCAAAGGATATCGAGGAACGGTTATAGTATTGACAGTGGGAACAGGTATTGGATCTTCTATTTTTGTGGATAATATACTTGTACCAAATACAGAACTTGGCCTTATTGAGTTAAAAGGCATTAGCATTGAAGAAAGAGCATCGAATAGGGTAAGAAAGGAAGAGGGAATTCAGCGTAGAACATGGGCGAAACGGATTCAGTTTGCTCTACAGTATTATGAAAAATTATTTCATCCAGAATTATTTATTATAGGTGGTCAACTAAGTAAAAAATCAGAAAAAACATTTCCTTACATCAAAATTAACACAAAATTTAAGGCTGCAGAGTTTCAAAATAATGCCAGTATAGTAGGTGCGGCATATCACGCAGCATCACTTAGTACTCATCACCCGTTGAATAAGCTCGATTCCATAATACCATCAAAGGATTAAAGCAGCAACCACTTTAATCCCTGTTAATGCCATAAATCGGACAAATGAACCCCATGCGGCTATTAAGGCCTGCTCCTGACTTCGGTCACCAATTATTTCATCCAGAAAAGGACCTGCAAATGGTCCACCAGTAAACCCAATCTGTAAAAAGCTAATCCCAAGTAAGCAACACCAAAAGGCATAGCGAGTTCTGCCGGTCTTTTGGGTAGTCTAAGCAACTATAAAATTGTCGGGTTTAGATAATAACACAATGGCGAAAGTCTATCCTCAAATAAATGCAGAAATAAAGGAGGCAAGGGTCATTGCATGATTAATATTCCCAATAAACTAATGGTTAAGCCAGATATTACCGGTAAAAAAAATGCAATAAATCCGAATAGGATTAATAGCGGGTCAAGAATGAGTAAGAGTAATTCCATAACCGTATCCGATTTAAGAGTTAAGAAAATGTACGATATGATCCATGAAAGATTTCATTAGGCTTGCGAGCGAAGATAGGTTTAGCTATAATCTAAGCTATTGCTATATTTTTGAAAAAAACTAACCTAATTTTGACATTATGAGTATGAGTACATCCTCAGCGGGCCTCTTAGATGCCCAACAGCACGATTTTTTTGGGCATCCAAGGGGCTTATCCACCCTCTTTTTTACCGAATTATGGGAGCGCTTTAGTTACTATGGTATGAGAGCGTTACTCGTACTTTTTATGACAGCAGAGGCTGTTGGTAATAATCCTGGATTAGGTTTATCAGTTGGTGAGGCTACCGCTATTTATGGTATATATACCTTTTTTGTTTATATGTTATCACTGCCTGGTGGTTGGATAGCCGATAATATTTGGGGTCAACGAAAGGCTGTTCTTATAGGTGGTATTATCATTGCCATGGGGCATTTTAGTATGGCAGTTCCTACCACCACATTTTTCTTTATAGGATTAGCACTTATTGTCATTGGTACTGGATTGCTAAAACCAAATGTGAGTTCAATGGTAGGGGATTTATATCCCGAGGGCGGCGCCAAACGCGATGCGGGCTTCTCAATATTTTACATGGGGATTAATTTTGGTGCCATATTAGGCCCATTATTGTGTGGCCTTCTAGGAGAAGGGTATAACTGGCATTATGGATTTACATTAGCTGGTTTTGGTATGGTTCTCGGTCTTATTTCCTATCAGATTGGAAGAAAATATATAGGAACAGCAGGAGATCTTAAGGTAGATATTGAACCTAAAACCCTTGCTAAGCGAAGCAAGATTTTTTATACCTTGGTTTCCATTATTGGCGCGCTGATCGTATTACTAGGATTCTTAGTTAGCTCGGGTGCTATTGAATTAGCTTTAGAATCATTGGCTGGTAATTTAGGACTGGTTGCTGTGGTAATTACGGTCGCTTTTTTTGGTTATATCATTTTTTTTGGTGGACATACAGGTGAAGAGAAAAAGCGTCTGGGTGTTATTTTCTGGTTATTCATCTTAGCAGCTATTTTTTGGAGCGGTTTTGAGCAGGCTGGTTCTTCGTTGAATATTTTCACTGCCGAGTTAGTCAATCGTTCAGCAGGACCTAGTGTGTTCTTGGGAAGTATTGGTGCCTTCATGTTAACGGCGTTGTTAGCTATTCCACTTGGATACTATACCTATAAAACCTGGAATCGTGAGGATATTTGGTCTGTAGCCAAAATTGCAGTCTTTTTTACCAGTATAGGTTCACTTGGCTTGGTGTATTGGTTATTAAGTCAAGTAGGGAATGGATGGCAAATACCTGCAAGTACGTTACAGTTAATAAATCCTTCTTTTATCGTGATTTTTGCCCCTATTTTTGGTTTTATATGGACATGGTTAGCTAGTAAAAATGCTAATCCATCAATACCAATGAAATTTGCTCTAGGGCTTTTAGGACTTTCTGCTGGATTTTTTGTACTGGCATGGGGGTCAGCTAATGCTTCTAATTCAAATTTAGTTTCACCGGCTTGGCTAATTGTGATGTATTTTTTACATACGGTTGGTGAACTTTGTTTGTCGCCAGTCGGCCTTTCTTCCATGACCAAGCTTGCTCCAAAAAGTAGAGTGAGTCAAATGATGGGGATTTGGTTTGTGGCAGCTGCACTAGGAAATTTAATTGCTGGCCTGGTAGCCGGACAACTCGAAAACCTTGCACCTGCCAGTCTCTTCCAAGCAGTAGCACTATTTGTAGGCGGTGGTGGGGTAATTGCTATATTGGCGGCCCCATCAGTGAAAAAACTAATGGGAGATATAGAATAAATACAGGCGGGCCCTATAATTAACTATCTTGTCAATTTACCCGATGGTCTAGGGTATAACTCCAGGATCAAATCACAAGATATACAGCAGCAGCAAGTACTCCCCCTAGTAGTGGACCTAGAATGGGAATCCATCCATAGGCCCAATCACTAGATCCCTTATTTGAAATAGGTAGAATAGTGTGGGCTAGGCGTGGGCCAAAATCTCTTGCGGGATTGATTGCAAAACCAGTAGTCCCACCCAAACCTAAACCGATACACCATACAAGAAAAGCAATGGGTAAGGCTCCAACCGATCCCAAACCAATGGGTGTTTTTGAGGTGTTCATTAACTGTCCATCGCTTATATAAAACACTACAAAGACAAGTACAAAGGTGCCTATAATTTCCGAGAGCAGGTTGTTGAAAGACGATCTAATAGCCGGTATAGTACTGAAAGTGGCGAGAATTATGGAGGAATCATGAGTCTGTTTATAGTGGTCTTTGTACATAAGCCAAATAGAAGTTCCGCCTAGGAAAGCTCCAAGAATTTGTGCGCTAATATAGCCAGGAACTTCTGTCCAAGGAAATTCGCCTGCCACAGCTAGCCCTAGTGTAACCGCTGGATTTAGATGAGCTCCTGAGTATGGGCTTGCGACTACAACACCGGTAAAAACAGCTAGTCCCCAACCAGTGGTAATGACTAACCAACCAGAATCGTGTCCTTTTGTTTTGGGTAATAAAACATTTGCTACTACACCATTTCCTAGGATTAATAGTAAGAAAGTAGCTATAGCCTCAGCAATTAAAGGGGTCATAAAAGATAATTTTATTAGGTTAAGAGTTTATGAATGATTTGTCCAAGCTTGAACTGAATGAATAGCCTTATTCCATCCTTCAATCGATTTTGTAATTTGAGTATTTTCAGATTCAGCCTTGAAGCATTTATCCATTGCCCAGATAGATTGAATTTCTTCAATATTTTCCCAATATCCAATACTTAAACCAGCCAAATAAGCGGCGCCTAGTGCAGTCGTTTCTATACATTTTGGACGAATCACATCGGCTCCCAATAGGTCTGCCTGAAACTGCATCAACAGATTATTAGCAGTGGCTCCTCCATCTACCCGAAGTTCTTTAATAGATATTCCTGAATCCGCCTCCATAGCCTTTAGTACATCGTAACTTTGATAGGCCATGGATTCCAAGGCAGCTCGTGCTATATGAGATTTGGTAGTGCCACGTGATAAACCAACGATCATGCCACGTGCTTCTTGATTCCAATAAGGTGCACCCAACCCTGCAAAAGCCGGAACAAAATATACTCCATCCGTATCTGAAGATTGCTTGGCTAAAATTTCTATTTCGGATGAATTGTGAATCATTTCCATCCCATCGCGAAGCCACTGAACAACGGCGCCTGCAATAAATACACTGCCTTCTAGTGCATAATGAAGCTCACCATTTATTTTCCACGCAATAGTAGTTAGAAGATTGTGTTTGGAAACGACAAACTCTGGACCAATATTCATGAGCATGAAGCAGCCAGTTCCATAGGTATTTTTTACCATGCCTGTTTCTGTACACATTTGCCCAAAAAGAGCCGCCTGTTGATCTCCTGCTACTCCGGTAATAGGTATACGATGTCCAAAAAACTGTTCACTTGTTCTTCCAAATTCATTACTTGATTCTAGTACCTTAGGTAGCATTGTAGAAGGTATTTCAAACAGCCTCAATAATTCTTCATCCCATTGCTGACTACGAACATTATAGAGCATAGTTCGAGAAGCATTCGTAACATCAGTTACATGAGATTTCCCTTCCGAAAACTTCCAAATGAGCCAGCTATCAACAGTACCAAAAATTAAGCGGCCTTCTTCGGCTAACTTTTGTGCACCGGCTACGTTTTTTATGATCCACTCCACTTTGGTAGCAGAGAAATAAGCATCAATTACCAATCCTGTTTTTGATTGAATTACAGACAGATATCCCTCTTCTTTTAGTGTGTTACATCGTTCTGATGTTCGACGATCTTGCCAGACAATAGCATGGTAAATAGGTTGCCCTGTCTGTTTGTCCCATACCACCGTGGTTTCTCTTTGGTTCGTTATACCAATCGCCTTGATCTGATCACTTTTGATCTGAGCCATACTTATGACTTCCATCGCAACACTCACCTGGCTTGACCATATCTCATTGGCATTGTGTTCGACCCATCCGGATTGAGGGAATATCTGGGTGAATTCTTTTTGTGCCATAGCTACTATGCTTCCTTTTTTGTCAAAAAGTATGGCGCGGGAACTTGTGGTGCCCTGATCTAGTGCGAGGATATAGGAATGCATAAGAGTTGAGATTTGTTTGTAAGAGTATGTAGATTATTGTACTAA
>DEBM01000013.1:0-37561 GCA_002348545.1 Balneolaceae bacterium UBA2956 | reverse complement strand
GTGTCAGAGACCTTAAGTATTAAAGAAAAAAAACCTGTTGCTGCTATAACTACCCCCATAGGAGAAGGTGGAATAGCAGTGATTAGAGTTTCTGGAAGGGGGGCAATTGCAAAGGTTCAAGAATGTTTCAAAGGAAAAGATCTGGGTGCATTACCATCGCATACTATTCATTTTGGTCGTATAGTTGATCCAAAAGGCCGTTTGGTAGATGAGGTTTTGGTGAGTCTGTTTCATTCACCCAAAAGTTATACAGGAGAGGAAACTGTAGAAATTTCATGTCATGGAGGGATTTTAGTCACACAACGGGTTTTTGAAACCTTATTGGCAACGGGAATTCATCCGGCACAAGCTGGAGAGTTTACTCAACGCGCTTTTTTAAACGGTAAATTAGGGCTGGAACAGGCTGAAGCAGTCGCGGATCTAATTCACGCCCGTAGCGTAAAGGCTGTTGATGCTGCAAATCAGCAGTTATCTGGAAGTTTGGGTGCCTATGTGAAGGAATTTAGGCAACAAATTATTGATGCAACAGCAATGATAGAACTCGAACTAGATTTTATAGAAGAGGATGTTGAGTTTGCTAACAAAGATCAATTACAGCAGTTATTATTAAATCTCAAAACAGCCATTCATCGTCTACTGGAGAGCTATGAGGCCGGCAGATTAGTGAAAGACGGAATAAAGACTGTGCTTATAGGTCGTCCTAATGCAGGTAAATCAACACTTTTAAACGCCTTGGTTGGCAGTGAACGAGCCATTGTCACAGATATAGCCGGAACTACTCGAGATACCGTTGATGTAGAATGGAATCATGGAGGTCTGCTATTTAGGCTTACTGACACAGCGGGGCTGCGTGTAACAGCTGATCGTGTCGAGGCAGAAGGGGTCCGGCGTAGCCAAGAAGCCGTCAAAGAAGCAGATGTGATTGTCTATCTCAGGGATTTGAACCTGCCATTTACCATTAAAGAAATGAATGAGATTAAACAATTGCAATCATCGGCTGTTGAGACTGCTTTTATTGTTATAGGAACTCAATTTGATCGATTGAGCCAAGCTCAACCTACTGTACATGCAACGCATGAGGCCAATCAAGAAAGTGATTGGAGTAAAATTGAAGATTTACATATTTCAGCAATGACAGGATTAGGGTTGCCAAAACTCAAAGATCGTATAAAAGAAGAGGCATTGAGACAGACTCATTATGATGGGGCTTCTCTACTTGTGACATCTTCTCGTCACAGAGATGCCTTTGAAAAGACTCTGAATCATGTGGAAGCTGCTCTAAATGGGTTAACGGGTGGAATGACAGGCGATTTTCTAGCTATAGATCTTCGTGCGGCCTTACAGAGCCTTGGAACTATAACTGGTGAGATTACTAATGAGGACATCTTGGATTCAATATTTTCACGATTTTGTATAGGAAAGTAATTTAGGTAATACACGTATATTATTGAATTATTCGCTTTGAATACATACATATCTATGGACATGAATTCCCTCAATAAAAAGTCTAAGCCGCCTATTAATATAGTATGGTTGAAGAGAGATATTCGATTGGCTGACCATGAGGGATTTTACTTAGCCGAACAAGCCAAAAATGATTATATCCCACTATATGTGTTTGATCCGAATGAATTAGCAGGACCAGATTCATCCTTGCGGCATAGACAGTTTGTTTATCACTCTCTAAAGGATATGAATAAGCAATTAGTAGCTGTGCAAAGACAGGTAATGATTGCTTGGGGAGATACCCTCAAGATTTTTCGTTTTTTAGCAGATACCTTCTCTATTGAGCATTTATTTTCTTATCAAGAATCTGGGACAGGTAGAACCTGGGAGCGTGACAAAGGTGTAGATACCTTCTGTAGGCAGCAAGGCATACAGTGGGTTCAATGTCAGCGAGATGGGGTACTTCGAGGAATAGATAACCGGGATGGTTGGAATAAAGCCTGGAAGTTTTGTATGCAACAACCTCTGTTTACTCCATCCTTTTCACCACTAAGTGAGCAAATAAAGTCTATAAGCAAAGATATTTCACGCCAGCATCCTTTTCCTATCCCATTAGATATAAAAGTAAAATTAGAGCGCTACCCTGAGATGTATCAACTCGCGGGGGAGAGCCAAGCATGGAAACGCTTAGAGAGTTTTATTGGTAGCCGGGGCAGAAATTATCAGCGGTATATCTCTAAGCCATCATTATCACGAGATAGTTGCAGTCGAGTGTCGCCGCATTTGGCATGGGGTAATGTAAGCGTGAGGCAGGTCTATGGATTTGTTAGTAAACACCCCGCAAGGAAGGAAAACTTCCAAGCCTACTCTTCATTTTTGACCAGACTTAGGTGGAATTGCCATTTCATTCAAAAGTTTGAAATGGAACCAGAATACGAGTTAGAGTGTGTGAACAAGGGATACAAACTTATGTCATATTCTAGCAGACCGGATTTTTTAGAAGCTTGGAAGCAAGGTTGTACCGGTATTCCACTGGTTGATGCGTGTATGCGTTGCTTACATGCAACAGGGTGGATTAATTTTCGCATGAGGGCTATGCTTGTTTCTTTTTTATGTCATCATCTAGATTGTGATTGGAGGCTTGGGGTATATCATTTGGCAAGACTTTTTTTAGACTATGAACCTGGTATTCACTATCCTCAATTTCAAATGCAAGCTGGGACCACAGGGATAAATACGATACGGATGTATAACCCAGTAAAACAGTCTAAAGACCATGATCCAAATGGAGCATTTATTAGGCAATGGGTTCCTGAGTTGCAACATTACCCTCTGGCCTATATACATGAGCCATGGACCATAACTCCCCTTGAAAAGGCATGGTTACCAGATTTGGATGGCCTCGTATATCCCAACCCAATCGTAGATATCGCACTGGCAGCATCAGTAGCTAGGAAGAAAATTTGGAGTTATAGAGAATCTTTACTGGTCAAACAAGAGAATCAAAGGATTCTAAAAAAACATACCCATCGCACAATTTAATATGGATGGGTATAATGAATGGAAGAAGTTAGGTGGTCGCTTATTAGTTGGAGCTTAAATAGCTAGATGAATGTTTAGGCGATCGATTATTCGCTACCTTCTTGAATAGGTTCTATGATGTCTCCCTTCTCGGTCACATCAATGACCTCATAACCAAGAGCTTTTAGCTTATCACGATTAGTTGCTCCATCTCCAACCACTAAAATGTAGGTATTTTCGGTATTTAGATATTTTTTGGCTAAAGCATTAATTTCCTCACGAGTAATATTTTGTATAATATCAGCTTGTTTGTCAACATAGGAGCCGTCTAGATTGTATCGGATGATATTGCCTAAGAAGCCGGCTTTTTGAAAAGGTGTTTCATAGCGACGAGCATCTCGCTGGCCAATAGAGTTTCTCATAAAATTGAGCTCATCTTTGGTAATTCCATCTTTTTGAAAGCCTTTGATTTCTTTTATAAACTCTACCACTGCACTATCGGTAGCATTGGCTTTGATGCCAGCTGATGCCGTAAATTGACTTCCACGATCATTTCCACTAAATCCAGAGCGAGCACCATAAGTCCAACCTTTGTCTTCTCGCAGGTTTAGATTAATCCGGCTGTTAAAAGCACCACCTAAGCTGTAGTTCATTAGACTGGTTTTAAAGTACTCACCTGTTGCGTCGTAGGTCATATTAGATACATAGCCAATACGTATTTCAGATTGTGGAGCACCCACTTTATCCATAAGATACACTTTAGTATAGTCTCCAGGCTTGGGCTTGGGTAAGTCAGGGATATCTACATTTTTGGGTTTCCAATCGTTTAGGAATGCTAGACTGGAGATTGCTTCTTCTTCAGTAATATTACCAACTACAACTACTTCAGTAATCTCAGGAGACATATATGATTCAAAGAAAGCCCGAACATCTTCAATAGTAATTCGGCTCACTGTTTCCTCTAGACCCGATGTAGGAACCGAATAAATATGTTCATCTCCATAGAGCAATCGATTATAGATTTGACTAGCTACGGCCGCAGGATTTTGGTAAGAAGCACGAATGCTTTCAAGCTGTTGCTGCTTGACCCGATTAAAGTCTTCTTCAGTAAAAGCTGGGCGGTAGAGTATCTCTTCAAACAACTCCATAGTACGGGTCAAATTTTTGCTTAGAGTACTTAGTCCAACTACCGTTTCACTTCTACCACCTGAAACTGATATAGAACTGGCAATGAGGCGAAGTTCTTCAGAAATTTCTTCAGAACTATAATTTTGAGTGCTTTCATTCATCAACGCTGCAGTTAAAGATGCGAGGCCTGCCTTTTGTGGATCGTTAGCATCCAGTTCATGTCCACCTTTAATGTAAAGTTGCATATTAATGGTTGGTACTTCGTTTGATTCGCTGCCAATAAGTTTGATTCCATTTTCAAAATTAGCTCTCCAATAGTCAGGTACTTTAACCAAAGGAGCAGTTCCTGGGGTTGGTTTAACGCTCCTGTCAAATGTATCTCCTTCAGGGCGTGAATAGGAAAGCCCGGAATAGTCTGTTGTAGGGAATGGATTATCACCCTCTTTTTGAGCAAGATAGTTATCGGGCGCTGCAGGCGTCGTTGTTCCGCCATCATTGGGAAGTACACTTAGTAATACTCCTGGGTTATTATAAATATACTTGTTAAAAACCCTCATAATATCTTCTTTGGTTACTTCCAAATAGCGGTTTAAATCCTCATTTATATAATTAGCATTTCCAGCAATAGTCTGATAATCAGCTAATTGGGAAACCTTGCCGCTAACAGAAGTTAGTCCATTAATGAAGCTGGATTCAAAACTAGCCTTAATCTTAGTTAAATCATTATCACTTACTCCTTCTGAGGCAAATTCGTCCAAGATTGTTCTCATTTCTTGCTCGAAATCCGCTAAAGTTTGGCCTGGAAATGGTAATACAAACATAGTAAACTCACCAGCGAGTTCACTTACAGGATGGAATACAGAGGCTTGTATGGCTTTTTGGGTCAAAATAAATTTTTTGAATAAATACGAACTTCTTCCGGTTCCAAGAATTTGTGCTAAGAAATCAAGAGGTGCTTCATCTGGATGAAAGCGTGGTACTGTTGGGTAAGTTGCTAAAAGAGCAGGGAATCGAATATTGTTATCTACATATGAAACATAGCGATCTGCGTCGAGCTGAACGGGGCGTAATTTCATACTCTTAACTTCCGGTCCTCTAGGAATGACTCCAAAATATTTTTCAACCATAGGAATTACTTCCTCAGTGGTTACATTTCCGCCAATGGTAAGGGTAGCATTGTTTGGCCCATACCATCGCATAAAGAATTTCTTTAAATCATCTACATTTACTCTATCTAGATCTTCCAATTTTCCAATTGTAAGCCAGGAATAGGGATGACCAAAAGGATATAAAGTTTCAGCTGTCAGTTCACTCCAGCGGCCATAGGCTGCGTTGTCGTAATTTTGTCCCTTTTCATTCTTTACGGTTTCTCGTTGAATTTCAAATTTTTTCTGGGTTACTGCATCTAAGAAAAACCCCATTCGATCGGCCTCCAACCATAGCACTACCTCCAGCTGATTACTTGGGACGGTTTGATAATAATTGGTACGATCCCGATTGGTAGATCCATTTAAAGTTCCTCCAGCATCACTAATAATCTTAAAGTGTTCTTCATCGGCAACATTTTCCGAACCTTGAAACATCATATGTTCAAAAAAGTGAGCAAAACCAGACTTATACAATTCCTCTCTTGCCGAACCTACATGATAAGTAATATCCACATGAACCAAAGGATCGGAGTCATCTTCATGAACAATGACAGTGAGTCCGTTATTCAGCTTAAATTCCTTAAAAGGTATAACAAGCATTTTATTATTCTCCGAATAGTTAACTTCCTTAATAAATGATGTTTGTGCATTTAAATTAGATATATTCAAAGTTAGAAGTACTAGAGTAATAAGTATTATTTTGAACTTAGAAATCATTATCGCAGTATTAAAATTTAGTAATATGTTGATACTTAGAAGGGTTTATTTTATTATAGTTCAACGTAAGATAGTTTAAAATGTTTCAATAAATGTAAAGGCTAATTATGTCAAAAGAAACAAAACCATCAGTTGAATTACGCATTCCAATATTAAAGGATATGGAACTTGTGGCAACGAATACAGCTGATGTTATTGCTAAATATATGGAATTAAGTGATGAGGCATCAGGTGAAATATCTATGGCATTAATTGAAGCAACAATAAATGCATTTGAACACTCCGAATCTCAAAAAGATATATTCATAAATTTCACTATCTCAGACGATGAATTAACAATAAAAGTTATAGACAAGGGAAAAGGCTTTGATAGTGAAGGAATTCAAATACCGGATATTGATTCAAAATTAAAAAAACAAGAAAGAAAGCGGGGATGGGGTGTAATGCTCATCAAAGAATTGATGGATTCAGTCGATTATGAATCGGGTAATGACGGAACTACACTCACAATGACAAAGAAAAAGAAAAATGAGTAAGATAATTAGTACTGAAGAACACAATAATTTTCTAATAGTAAAAACAGAAGGTTATTTCAATAAAGACCTAGGTGAGCTTGTGATTTCTCTTGTCGAAGAAAATGTCAAAGAGAATAAATATCATTTTATTTTAGACCTTGAGCAATCAAAAATTGTTAACAGTATTGGCGCATCAATATTAATTGAAGTAATTGAAATACTTCAAGAAAAAGATGGAAGCTTATCTTTGTGTCATATGGCTCCAATTATCGAAAAAACATTTTCAATTATGGGTCTTACAAAGTATTGTAATACTTTTAAAAGTCTAGAAGAAGCAGTTGCTCAGTAATCAAAATTAGGTGATGGGCCTTGTTTTCTATATCAAAGAGCATTTCCAATTACAAAGAGTCCTACCCTGACATAGAAATAAATTGCTTGTTTTATAAGCAGAAAGAATTTTTAAAAAATGTAGGGGGCCTAGAGTATTTTTTAGGAGCACAACTAGTTAGATATCAAGAAGAGGCTATCTCATATTTTAGAGAGATAGAAAAATCAAAGGCTGGTTTGAGTAAGATTGATATTCATTTCCTTCATGAAGATTATCAAGTAATTTTTTACCCAATTTTTTGTAAAAATGAGACAATAGGATTCGTTTATGGAAATAATACTATAGATAATGCCAAAAGGTTATTGAGTTTCAGTAGTCACTTATCAAGAAAAATTGCAGAGATATTTTATGAGAAAAAAATTAGAAAGATTGAATCTAGGGCCAGTATTAAAGACCTTGAATTCGAGTCTATTGTTCAACTTACAAATATGCTTAGTTTTTGTGAGGATTTGTCTAATGAAACATTAGAATATATTCTTATACACTTAGTGTCTCTTTATGCAGCCTCCAAAGGCATGTTTATCCTCAGAGACTCAAATACAAATATTTATGAAGTCAGGGCAACTTTTGAAATCCAGAGTGAAGATTTGCCTAAAAGAATGTTGACAGATAACAAAGGACTATTATCAGAGCTCAAGAATACAAATAAAACATTTCTTGTAAAACCAGATCAATTTAATTTGGTCAAATTTGTTAAACAAAATTCAATTTGCAGCCCAATTTATTTCAGAGGTAATTTACTTGGTTGTATAATTTTAGCTGACAAAGAAAGCCGAAGGGGTTTTGTGAATTTTTCAAGTAAAGATGCTAATCTATTTGATAGTCTTACTAAAGAAATAAGTTTGACAATTAATAATTTGAAACTCATTGATGATCTTCAATCGACAAATAATTTGATCGATAATATAATGACATCTATAGAGGCTGGAATTATAAAATTTACAGAGTTTGGTGAGATTGAATATGTAAATAAAAAAGCAATTGATGTTATTGGTCTAGAACGAGAAGATATACAAAACCAGTATTATGGGATTATATTTGCAGAAAATGAATCATTCCTAGAAGTAATCAGTAATTTTGAGGCATCTGAATCAGCAGATAATAAAGTGCAAATAATTAAGAATGTACCATATGTGAATTCTGATGGTATTTCACGAACATTGGATACAACAATTTCACCTGTTTTTGATAAAAATAATGATCGATCTGGATTTATCTTATCCTTTGACGATATATCAGATATGCAAAAGGTTAAGACTACCTTTAAGAAATATGTTTCAGGAAATATAGTTGATGAAATTTTAGACGATAACTCAAAAACTGACTTAGGTGGTAAGCTTACTAACGCATGTGTTTTATTTGCAGATATCAGAGGATTCACCTCTTTTTCTGAAAAAACTACTGCTTCTGATTTAGTTGCAATATTAAATAAATATTTTACTGATATGATTGACGTTGTCTATGAGTTCAATGGAACTCTTGATAAGATTATTGGTGATGAATTAATGGTATTGTTTGGAATACCAAATAATTCTGATCAAGATTGTCAAAACGCAGTTGATTGTGGTATCACTATGTTTAAAAGACTTGATAGATTTAACGAAGAATTAGAAAAACACAACAATCATAAGTTAAAGATAGGTATCGGTATTCACTTTGGTGAAGTAGTTGCTGGAAACATTGGATCGGATAAACAAATGAACTATACAGTAATTGGGGATAATGTTAACCAAGCTGCTAGATTTTGTTCGCATGCTAGGCCAAATGAGATTATAATTTCAGAATCTGTATATGATAATATTTTAAATAAGTCTTTATTTACAGATCAAATATTTATTAATGTCAAAGGGAAAGAGAAATCTATCCCAGTAAGAAGCTTTACTCATAAATTGACTTAAGCAACTTTTTTTATAACTACTAAAGTTATATCGTCAGGTAAATCATCAAGATGAGTTCGCCATTTTTTCCCTAAACTTAATAATGCATTGGAAATTTGTTTTGCACTTTTATCAATGTTGTCAAAAATTTCATTGTAAATAGCCTCATAATCTAATAATTCATTTGATTCATTAGGTAATTCTGGTAACCCGTCCGACATCAAAACTAAGATATCTCCAATCTCAAAATCATGTTTATTCGACTCATATTTAGTTCGACTTAGACCCCCTAGGGGTAGATTCGGAATCAAAACTTCTTCTAACTGATTATTTTTTGACTTATACAAATAGTAAGGAGGCATTGCAGCGGAACTAATTTCAATAGTATTTTCTTCAAGTTTAACTACAGATAAACTCATACGAATTCTACCGAAGTTTACCTTTTTTACTATCTGATTTAATTTGCCTAGCATATTAGACGGGGATTCTAATTCAACACCATTCAACCCAGCTTTGGTAACGGAAACCATGATACCCGAGGTTACGCCATGCCCCGTTGCATCACCACAAATACTGTATAGCTTATTTTCGTACTCAATGAAATCATAATAATCCCCTCCCATTTCGTTAGCTGATTGAAGGTATGTACTGATATCAAAAATACTTGTTGAGGGAGTTGACTTAGGTAATAGACTTTGTTGTAAGTCTCTTGCTTCATTTAGTTCTTTTTCTCGTCGTTCTTTTTCAAAGTTATCTTTAGCCTTTTTAACTCTTTGTTTTTGGATTATCCAATACACCCCGACTAACATGATTAGGTAAAAGATGAACGCTTGATAACTAAACCAAAATGGTGGGGTATTACTTATGGCAATCTCTATATCATTAATAGATCTATTTCCATTAGCATCGATTAAATATATTTTGATTGATGAATTATACCATGGTAGAGAAGATATTATTATTTGATTACCATTGACACTCGCATTATATGTTTCATTATTAATACTATAATAATATCTATTATTATCTGATTTGTAGTGGTTCCCTATGTAAGCATCAAATAATAATGAAGTTATTTGATAATCTATTTTTATTTCATTGTTATTGACTTGAATAGGGTATGGTTTGTTATATTTATCGTATCCAACCACTCGAAAGAGTTTGATTTCATTTGAAATATCCTCATCGTATAAATCAGCATAATTGAATTGAAATAAGCCATCTGTTCCACTAATAAAAATATTATTTGTAGTATCGATCTTGTGAATGGATCGTTTATTAAAGGATGTCATCGATAGTCCGTCTTCTTCTGTAAGAGATCGAATTTTACCATCTTTCATTAGATTTAATCCTTGGCCACTTTGTATAAATAAAATGCCATCTTGATAGTAAATATCTGAAATATTGTTAGATAATAAGCCATCTTCTCTCGTTAATCTAACTAATTGATTTAATTCTAAGTCAAACTTATATATACCTCTTCCACTAGTCCCGCCATACACTTGATTAATTTCTTTTGCAAAGTAGAGATTATCAATGTTGTTCAAAGAATTCGCTGCATTGATATTAGATTCTCCTAAGATTTTATTTTCAACTAGGCTATCCAGACTTTCTATTTTATGAAATGAAAGTGTCTTTAGATCACTAGATATCCAAAGAGTATTATTTACTTTTTCAATATCTGTAAAATTAGGTGGTACATTAGGGTTCAATAACTCATCATAGATGTAGCTATTTTTTGCTAAAATAAATGAGAAATCTGAAAAATTGTCTAGATCAGACTCAAATTCATGAATACCATTATCTGTACTAACATAAAAAGATTCATCTGTAAGAAAGATATTGTTAACCTCACCCCAATCAAATTCAAAATTATAGCTAAATTGTAATGCGAAAAAACTAAAGTCGAGATTATAGAAATAAAGAGTATTATTCCCCAATGCTAACAAATAATTCTTCTTTAAAATTATTTTGTTATTCTCATCACTTAATACTTCTTCGGGAGCTTCAATTTCATATGTATTTTTGTTAGGTATATCTGTTATTGAAAAAACCCCATTATTTAATAAAACTTCATAATATTCGTTTTTAGAGTAATATTCTGAGCCATCATTAATTCTGCTAATAAGCGTTTTTTTAAGGGTATGCTTAGTCAATCCATTTTGAGTTCCTATCCATAAAAAATTGTTTCTAATATTTACTCCAGTGACTGGATATTCTGTTATATCTTCAAAAACAACTTTGAATTCATTATCATAAACACTAACAAAATTTTCACCTGATACTAATAAGTAATCTCCTTGCTTATGAATTTTTTTTACGTTTGAATTATTATTTGAAGATTCAATTATTGTTGATTTAAATTCTTGACTTATAGAGTTGTATTCTAAGAGTGTTAGTCTTGAGTTAACTAATAATGCAAATAGTTTCGATTTAATCTTTATTATATTTTTTACATCACTATTTGGAAATTGCTTTTGGTTGACAAGTATATCATTATCTCTGTCATAAATATTTAGCCCTCTGTCTGTCCCTACTAGCAAATAATCTGATCTAGGCTCAATCATTGAGCTATTAATTGTAATACTAGAAAACCCATTTATTCCGTTTGAAATGAGATTATTTTGATTATTAGCAATACCCCTTGTTATTGTACTGTCTTTTCTGTCTAAAATATTTATACCTCTATTTGTAGCGATCCAAATTTTATTTTCTTCAAAATATAATCCACTGCCGTCTGTCAATGAACTTAGATTATTGGTAGAGATGGTAGAAGGGTCAAATAAATCAAATTTGTAATTTTTGATCAGTTCAAATTTATTATTTAATACGATAAGTCCACTATTTTCTGTTCCGATATAGATATCGGAGGTAAATGGGTCTGAATATATAGATACAGGTTTAGTATCTGTTTTTAGTTGCTTGAAGGAGTTATTTGTCCTGTTAAAGAAGCTTAATCCGTCATTTGAGATGGCAATAACTGAGTTATCATCAGTAATATAGATGTCTTTAACCTGTGTATTTAATAATGTAGTGTTGTCACTTACATTTGATTCATATTGATATATTTGTTGGTCGATTAGGGCATTTAGGCCTTCATTCGTACCAATCCAAATAATTCCAAAATCATCAGATTTTAACGATTCAACGTAATTTGATGATAAACCAATGATTGGTTGTGACACTTGAGCTTCTAAGTATTGACTAAAAACTGTAAAAGCTAATAAGATTGTTAATAGTTTTATTCGAGCTAGTCTCAATTTCACATCTCAACTGTTAGAGTTGTCTTTTGGCTAGCTCTTGTACTAACGCCGCCTCGCGAGTTGCAAACGTATTATTAGCAACTCTTTTCATAATTAAAGTACTCAAATCAGTATCACCATTACCTCTTAGTGCTAATGCATAAAAATAGCTATGGTAATGATCGTCATCCATTTCAATATTTGAAACACTTGAATAATGATCAATGGCTGCTTTATTATTCCCACTCATTAGCGCAGCATAACCACTTAGTTTGTAGTATAAGGTTAAAGCATTGGGATCTTGAGTAAGATTTTTTTCAAGTAAACTTTTTAATCTGGCAAGTTGTGGTGCTAAATTTGAAGATCCAAATATAATATCTTTCCAAATTCGTAATTGCTGTAAATAGATATCATTATTATTCTTAATTGTAAGTAGTTGCTCTCGACTTGCACCGGATGTTAAATACGAATTTAGCTCTGTTCTTTTGAATTGAACTATTTGTTGTAGTGATTTATTTGCACCTTGTTCATCTTGATTGTGTAAATATGAAATAAAAATATTTTCTTCCATTAAAGTAATAGCGCTAGTTTTCCAACTCGGGTCTTCCTTTGAAGTATTAATTTCACTGCGCATTTTGGTAAAAGCTAATATTGCTTTCTCATAGTCTCTTTCATAAAAATAAGTGAAGACTGGATATTGGAAATAATTAGGTTTTTGCTTAAAGCTCAAATACTCCAAGCATTCGTCGTAGAGATCTCGAGCCTTTTTATAATTTCCACTAAATGTTTCTACATGTCCTAGCATCAAAAGAATGTTTGAATACGTAAAGTCTTGTTCATTGGGTTCACCCATGAGTAATCTAGCACTTTCATACGCTTGCTTTGCTAAACTTAAATTATTCTGTCCTCGGTAGACATTACCTAAGAATCGTTGAGGTCCGGGATTTTTAGGTTGAACACTAGCTGCCTGCAACAATAAACTAGTCGCAAGTTCTAAGTCTCTTTCTTCGATAGGAAAGTTGACTATTGCATTATCTACGGGGAAATGAAGTTGCGCTCTGCGAAATAAAGCGGGGAAAGAGTTAGGATTATTGGCCAATATTTCTGCATACCTTGAGTCTTTGCCATACGGATCTCTGAGATCATTCTTGAAATCAGCTGATATTAATCTTATTTGATAATAATCCGGATAATCAATGATTAAATTATCAATAATTTTGTCACCGTTAATAGTGTTCAAATTTATAAGTTGTTCATATGTAGCTTCAATAATTTTAGCTTCAATTTCTGAAACTTTGTTTCTATTATTATATGCATTCGAGAGATTTGTTCTGTTTGCTGCATCTGTTAAAAGAGGAGAGTAATATATTTTAGCAAAATAAAAATTTGGGTCAACCGTTAAGATTTCTTGTAGTAAGGGTGGATTATCATTGCCTCTAAACTCCTCATTGTTTTTCATCACCGTTCTCATCAACTCAATTGCTTTTTCTGAATTTGATGTTAGTGGAATTAAGTTAGAATTCTGTGCGAATGTTGTGGCTGAAAGTAGTACTAAACTTAAAGCAATCGAGAAGAATTGAACTTTTTTCATAGTAGAGTCCATTTAGAATATTAAATATTTTATCTGAATTATTCTTCAATAGGTACTGATACTTCGCCAGTAGACGAATTATCAAATGTTGGCATAGGTGGCATGGTATTATCCTGCATGAGGGGAGCTCCACTTTGTAAAATACTATTTTGTGATTCTGGTCTGTCAATTACAAAATTTGCAAGCACACAAAGAAAAAGAAAAATACCGCCTAAATAAGATGTAGCTTTTGATAATAAATCAGCTGTTCTTCTTGCTCCAAGACCAGAATTTCCACCCATAGATGTAGCTCCGATGCCTGAAAGACCTTGTCCAGAGCCATTTTGAAGTAGTACAACAACTATTAAAAGTGCACAGATGATTGCAATAATAATCGTAAGAATAAGATATAACATAATACAATAAATATCGTTTGGTTGTTTCCAGAAATATATTCATAATTGTATTCTAAAACCAATTCCTGATGCATTATAACCTATAACAAATGAGGCCAAATGCTCTAAATGATAAACTTATTATTTAATAGAGAAGAAAAAAGATTTCGAGCGGGTATAAGAATACCGTTCTTTTTTTTAGGTATGATTGGATTTGTGGCGCTTATTCAACTTATCCCTATGGCGGGATTGCAGTGGGTGTTCGTCATACCCTTTGCTTATGGTTGGTACCGGTTAAATTTACTTTTGACGGATCATCGCACTACAAAAGATAGCCCATGGTATCATGGCGGGTTGTATTGGAATAAAACTTCGCTAATATATTATATAATTGGCTGGGCGATTGGTTTACTAGCTTTAAGCTCAATGGTTGGAGTCGGTTGGATGTTAGGTTATTATAATGTTGAATCAGTTGGCTATGTAGTTGAAAATAATGCTACTTATAACTCTGCCCAATTATTCCGATTATTTATATCGTGGTATTATTCAATCTTTCTTTTTTTTGTTCAAATGCTGGCAGTAGGGTTTTATGAGGAAGTAATGATTAGAGGATATATGCTCATTAATCTTAGGGAAGGAGTATGGTGGAAGGCTATTTCAGAAGAGATGGCCCTTTTTGTTGCTGTGATTCTGTCTTCTTTGGTTTTTTCATTGGCTCATCTGTTCAATCCAAATGTGTCTATCATTACTTTTTTGACCATTGTTTTGGCGGGTCTTTTATTGGCCTTTCCATTTGTTTGTACTGGTAATTTAGCTCTTTCTGTTGGATTGCATAATGCTTGGAATTTTATTTTAGGTGGGATATTTGGATTTAAGGTAAGCGGGTTATCATCTGCGGCATCCATTGTATCTATTCAATCAACTGGGCCAGAATGGTGGACGGGGGGGTTATTTGGTCCCGAAGCCGGTATATCAGGGGTCTTTGCTATGAGTTTATCTTTGTTACTCATTATTATTTTTCTACAAAAATCTTTTAAGCAAAGCGGTATTCATAATCATTGGTTAAATCCCACTAAAGGTATTACCAATCATCTCTACTATAAAGAACATGATTTAGAATAACTGAACCTTCATAGAATTTCCTAAAGTGATCTTTTAAGCGCTTATTTTAGCAGCTTCCATCTCCACAAAGTCTTTAATCGCTTCAAAAGCTGTGAGCGTCTTTTCAATATGTGCATCATTATGAGCTGCTGTTGGGATTAGTCGAATTAAAACCACACCTTTAGGAACTACAGGATAGGCAACTCCGCTAACAAAAATCCCATGTTCTTCACGAAGAATACGCATAATATCCTGACATAAATCCGTACTTCCTTGCGTTAAAACAGGAGTTACTGGACTTTCAGATGGCAGCACATTGTATCCAATCTTAATGAGTCCTTCACGTAATTTCAAAGTATTAGACCAAAGCTTTTCTCTCCACTCTGGATGTTGGCGAATCATTTTTAGCCGCTCTCTAGCAGTAGCTACTATAGGTAATGGAAGAGATTTTGCAAAAATTTGGCTTCGCGCATTTGCCTTTAAGAACTGAATGACTCTTGGTTCTGATGCAACAAAAGCACCAATTAATGCCACTGCTTTGGCGAATGTGCCAAAATAGACGTCAATTCCATCTTGGCAATCAAGCTGAGTACCTGTTCCTGACCCATCATGCCCTAAGGTTCCGAAGCCATGAGCGTCATCGACAAGTAAGCGAAAAGGCACTTCTTCTTTTAACTTGATGATTTCAGGAAGAATTCCAAGGTCACCAGTCATTCCGAATACTCCCTCGGTTACTACAAGTATGGATGAGTTGTCTTTCTTCTTCGCTGCTGCTCGGTACAATTGTTTCTTAAAACTTTCGACATCATTGTGTTTGAATACCGATTTATCCGCCATTGCTAATTGCTTACCGTCTACAATACATGCATGACTTAATTCGTCATAAATTAAATAATCATTACGGTCTACCAAGGCGTGAATTACACTCATTATACCTTGATAGCCAAAGTTTAAAAGTTGAGCACCTTCCTTATGCACATAAGCAGCCAGTTCTTTTTCAAGAGCTTCATGTTCGTCAGAATTACCCGTCATTAATCGGGCACCCATAGGTGCACTAAGGCTATATTTCGCCGTGGCCTCAGTGTCGACTTGTTTAATTTTTTCGTTACTACCTACACCCAAATAATCGTTTATACTCCAAACGACCATATCTTTCCCATTAAATTTCATTTCAGGTCCAAGTGGGCCTTCCAATTTTGGAAAGGTATAATAGCCATAACCGGCTGATGTGAAGGGTCCTAGAGGACTGGGGCGATTTGCCAGCTTGTCAAATAAATCCATTGGCTAAACAGTAATTAATTAAATATGGTTGAACCGTATAGTTCGTTTTGTTGCGTCTATATCTTGATTACTCAATAAAAGTAAACCACAAATTTAAGAAAGTTTGTGTATAACTAAAAAAATGAGTAATCATTTATCTAAATAATCTGGGCGAAGTATAAATAGACCATTGCGTATGTCACTTATTATAAGAATACCGCTAGGTAGATACGGATAATTACTCCATGAGCCAGAGTAGTTTGCATCATTATTGCTAGGCTCGGAATCAAAATAAGCTACTTCGTTGAGACTTGCATTATGTACATCAAGTAAGTTAAAAATCCGGAGCCCACTACTGTAATTAGACTGCATTAAATAGTCCCCATGCACAAATAAATTGTGATCAATGGAATTAGTATTGTGCGTATGATATCCCAAAAATACGGGATCATTAATGTTAGCGACATTCCATATGTAAGTTTTAGTAGTTCGACCAAAGTTCATTTCATCCAATTCATCATTCATTAAAAAGTACTGATTATCTTCAGTAAGCCAACCCTGGTGAGAGTATCCCATATCAGGGTGAGATGTTGATGATAAAGTTTTAGGGTTACTTTTATCACTAACATCGGTAATCACAACAGCTCCTTCAGCAGAACTAAAGCACAGCTCATTATTTTTATATCGGTCGTCAGGCCCGTTATATATCAAGCATTGTGTGTCATGTATATACCCAATCCCAACGCTGTATGCAGAATTGAACTCGGTAGTTGAGTCAGTGTAACAGCCAGCAAAACTCGGGACTTTTGGTTCATTTAAGTTTATTATGTGTAATCCTGTACTATTTCTAGAACCACAAGTGTCTGCTTGGGTTACACCAACAGCGTATCCAAATCCAGTAGCTTCGTTGATCGCAATATTATGAGCATTACCCAATTTGGTATAGAGCGCATCCTCTTCAAAGATGAGGAATTGATCTTTAAAGGTTCTTAGCCTAGTTAAATCAAATACTTGAACGCCGTGAATTTGAGCATCGGATACAACAAACATATGATCATTAAATACTTTCATATCCCTCCAAGCAGAACCTTGAGTTACCATCTTAGCTGTGGTACTACTCCCTAGTCCTAAATTACATGCTGGGAAATCGTTCAGAGTAAATGAATTATATTTCGAAGGCAAATCTGATTCAACTAATTTTCCAACCACTATTGGCTGATTTGGATTAGTGACATCTACAAAACTAACACCATCGGTTAACCCAACCAAGGCATACTCTTTAGAGGTTTCAATATCAAACCAACCCCAAATATCATTAACCTGCTTACCACCTAAGTCTTCTGGGGTTAAATGAGCATATAAACTAAGATTTGAGCAAGGGTATAAATCAGCAGCCAGATTATTTTCACAAGGATTATTTGCAGCTAAAAGATCAGAATTAGGTATATCAGTCACACCTTCATTACTTGGGTTTGAGTCAAGGGTACATCCAGTAATGCAGAATAAAATAAATACTAACAGTATTTTACTTGGATTTATTCTTATCAACCAATGATTATATGGCAAGTGATAGCTTAATCCAGGCTTAAAGGCGTCAAATTTTTTTATCTGAAAAGTTTTTTTTAGAGACATATGACTTGATGGATATATATAATATATAATATAAAAGATTGTAAGCATATCAAGATTAGTATTTATCTGTTTGGTGTTTTTAGTGATTAATGCGAAATTTCTATTTATTAAATCAACTAACTTCTATACATCTTATGTATAGTTTTACTACATCTTTATTAAATTCACCAATACCATTAATCTATGAAAAATACCTACATTGAAACTTTGGCTATACATGGTAGTATGAGAGCCCAAACTATTGAAAATAGTCCAATTGTGCCTGGTATTGAATTATCTACAATTTACGAGCATGCAAAAGGTGAGTACAGAGAAGGAGATTTAAAATATAGTCGTCTTCAAAATCCAAATCGTATGGAACTAGAAAGGGTGTTATGCGATTTGGAAAAGGGAGCAGAGGCAGCTGCTTTTTCCTCAGGTATTGCCGCTATTAATGCAGTATTTCAAACTCTTTCACATGGTGATCATGTACTTATACCCAGTGATGTTTACTTTGGCACCCGAAAGTTAATGTGGGAGTTTTCGGAGCGTTGGGGGCTAGAAATTGATTTTGTGGATATGACCCAGTTGGAAACTGTGGTTGCCGCTACAAAAAAGAATACACGAATGATATGGATTGAAACTCCTTCTAATCCTCAGATGCTCATCATCGACATTGAGGCTGTGGCTAATTGGGCACATGATAAGGAGATGGTCGTGGTCGTAGATAATACTTGGCCTACACCATACAATGCCAACCCTATAGACTTTGGGGTTGATCTGGTCGTTCATTCCACAACCAAGTATCTAGGAGGTCATTCGGATCTTATTGGTGGCGTGGTGATTGCCAAAGATTTGGGGCCCTTAATGGATCGGATAAGAAGTGTACAAGTTCTTCAGGGAGGCGTACCTTCTCCTTTTGACGCATGGATGTTATGCCGTAGTATTCGCAGTTTCCCTTACCGTATGAGAGCACATAACGAAAACGCCTTTCAATTAGCTGAATTTATGACCCATCTACCTGGTATTGAAGAGGTATTCTACCCCGGTTTAGAATCCCACCTAGGGCACAACATCGCCAAGTTACAAATGCGAGCGTTTGGTGGCATGATATCATTTCTGGTAAATGGAGGAGAATCCGCGGCAAAAAAAGTGGTCGCATCTTCACGAATCATCAAGGCTGCTACTAGTCTAGGTGGTATTGAAAGTATTTGGGAGCACAGAAAATCTACCGAAGGACCTTTGTCTAAGACACCGAATAATTTGATCCGCTTAAGTGTAGGCTTAGAACATGTTGAGGATTTGAAAACGGATTTACATCAAGCTGTAGAAGCCTCACTTACTACTTAGTCAGTAATAAACTAAAGATGCGCACAACTTACTATATGGTAAGTATGGCAAGAGGCTAATTTGTCTGCTTAAGGGCTATTTTATGATTTGATGTCTTAAAAATTATAGAGAACTTTACATTGTCTGTTTATGCATAAGAATTTGACAAAATAGACGCAAAATAAATCTACGATAAACTCAACTAATTAGATATGGCTAAGGTCGATGTAATCATGCCCCAAATGGGTGAATCGGTAATGGAAGGAACTGTAATTGAGTGGGCCAAACAAATAGGTGATACCGTTGAGGTAGATGAAACACTCTTAGAAATTGCCACGGATAAAGTGGATAGCGAAGTTCCCTCTCCAGAGGCGGGTGTTTTGGTAGAAATTCTGGTAGAAGAAGGAGAAACTATAGAGGTAGGAAAACCTATTGCTCGAATAGAAACGGATGCGACAATGGCACCAGAATCAATTACTGCAGATCCTACAACAGACCTTAAACCCACTCCCACGGGGACAACAAAGTCCCAGCAATTTGAATCTCAAACAATAAGTGCAAATACAGCACCGCAAGGTTCTATGGAAACAGTTGATGTGATTATGCCCCAAATGGGAGAATCCGTTGTGGAAGCAACCGTTATAGGATGGATGAAAAAGGTGGGGGATCCTGTTGAAGAGGATGAAACAATTCTTGAAATTTCTACCGATAAAGTTGACTCAGAAGTTCCTTCGCCAGTAAAAGGGATTTTACTGGAAATTAGAGCTGAAGCCGATGATATTATTGAGGTTGGTCAGATAATCGCAGTTATCGGTCTTGGTGATGGGGTGTCTAATGGCTCACCCACGGCTGATATTAGTAGTGTTGTCCCTCCCGTTACTCAACTAACTAAGGAGCAAATAGCAGCAATGAAGCCTGAAGAATTATCAGCTCAGTTAACTCCATCAGCAGCAGTTATTCCTAGTGATATACCTAGGGAGGGGTCTGCTGGACAATTTTTCTCACCACTCGTTCGATCAATAGCCAAGAAGGAAGGGGTTAGTGCTCAGGAGTTAGAAGGTATCCAAGGTACTGGACAAGCTGGTAGGGTTACGAAAAATGATATACTAAGTTATATTGCTGATAGAAGTGCCGGTGCTAAAGAAAGTAGTTTATCCGCGCCTTTCATTTCATTAACCCGCCCAGGAAATTATGATCCTAGTTCTGATAAAGTTCTTTCTCAGGACAGCAAAGACTCCATTCAAGCAGGTCAACTTGATGTGTCTAGAAGTCCAAAAGAGGAGGTCGAGATAATTAAAATGGATCGTATGCGTAAAATGATATCCGAACATATGGTCCGCTCCAAGCAAACATCGGCTCACGTAACTACCTTTGCAGAGGTAGATGTTACCAGTTTGGTACAATGGAGAAATAAACACAAGCAAGCTTTTCAACAAAAAACAGGAGTAAAGTTAACCTTTACGCCCTTATTTGTGGAAGCCATCATCAAGGCTATGTTAGAATATCCAATGATGAACAGCTCAGTGGTTGGTGATGAAATACACGTGAAGAAAGATATAAATTTTGGTATTGCTGTTGCTTTGGGTAAAGGGGGAGAAGGTGGTTTAATTGTACCTGTCATGAAAAAAGCACAGCAAATGAATTTGGTAGGATTGGCCGAGGAAGTGAATAATGTTGCTCAAAAAGCACGAAGCAAAAAATTGAGTCCAGATGATTTGGCCGGTGGTACTATTACCTTGACCAACTATGGAAGTGTAGGAAACTTAATGGGGACTCCAATCATAAACCAGCCACAGGTCGCCATAATAGGCACAGGCGCTATAGTTAAGCGACCAATGGTGATGGAAACAGAACAGGGCGATGTAATTGCTGTTCGGCATATGATGTATTTGTCGATGAGTTACGATCATCGAATTATTGACGGCGCACATGGAGGGGCATTTGTTAGTCGGGTTAAGGAGATTTTAGAACAGCTTGACGTGCATCGAGATATTTAGAGATGCAAGTTATTGGGCATATACCTGAGCTTCGAAATATTATTCGGGGCTATAAGCAAGAAGGAAAAAAAGTATCATTTGTACCCACCATGGGTGCATTACATAATGGTCATCTTTCTCTCATTCGACTTGCAAAAAAGCATTCCGATGTTGTACTGGTATCTATTTATGTGAATCCTAAACAATTTGCTCCAAATGAAGACTTTGCAACTTATCCTCGTTCGCTAGAGCAAGATCTCAGCTTTTGTAAACAAGAAGAAGTTTCCTTGGTTTTCACTCCTGATACGCAGATAATGTATAATCAAGAACTTTATTTTCGCTTAGAGGTTCATACACTCAATAAA
Source organism: Balneolaceae bacterium UBA2956 (assembly GCA_002348545.1). Lineage (GTDB taxonomy): Bacteria > Bacteroidota > Rhodothermia > Balneolales > Balneolaceae > UBA1275. The sequence continues at coordinate 15,972 of DEBM01000013.1, read as the reverse complement.
TATCTAGATGGAGCATCACGTCCGGGATATTTCCAAGGTATTGCATTAGTTGTAAACAAGTTATTTAATATTATAGAGCCTGATTTAGCTATATTTGGACAAAAAGATTATCAACAGTTCAAGGTAATTGAAGCATTAGTTGAAGAATTTAATCACGGTTTAGAGCTGCTTATGGCCCCTATTGAACGAGCACCTGATGGCCTAGCCTTAAGTAGTAGAAATGCCTATTTGAGTCCGAATCAACGCAAGTCAGCTCCACTATTGTATTCTAGCTTGATTTCGGCAAAACATCAAATTGAAGAGGGAATGAAAGACTTAACCACCATATTTAATAAATTGGAGCAAGACTTAACAGAAGCAGGCTTTCAAAATGATTATTTTGGTGTTTTTGATATCGAAAAATTACATCCTGTAGATCAGTTAATTGCTGGGCAGCGTTATCTGATTGCTGCTGCTACTTATTTAGGTAAAGCTCGTTTAATTGATAATGTAATTTTTACGAATAATAAATCGATCAAAGGAGAGTCGTGATGAAGCTAACTATGTTTAAATCTAAATTGCACCAAATGGTTGTCACTGAAGCCAACTTGATGTACGAGGGTAGTATAACCATTGATCAAGACTTACTAGACCAAGCTCAGTTACTCCCATACGAAAAAGTACAGGTACTGAACATCACAAATGGACAGCGATTAGAAACTTATACAATTCCAGGAGAGAGAGGTTCTAGAGTGTGTTGCTTAAATGGCGCCGCTGCCAGGTTTACTCAGGTAGGTGATCGAATTATTGTTATTGCCTACGCAGAAATGACTTCCGAGGAAGCAAAAATCCATCAACCTTGTGTTGTAGTTGTTGATGAACACAATAATCCAAAAACTATTTTGGATTACTCGCAATCTGCCACTACCTATAGCCTAAAGACAGGCTTAAATGTAAAATAATATATATCGTGTAACCGTTGCAAATACTCTAATGTATATTTATACGACTAGTTTCTTAGTATAAAATTTTTAATCAGCTGTCAAAATTCGTTATAAACCTTTGAGAAGGCATGCAGACTATTTAAAGATTTCTAAGAAACCGCTTCATAACCAATTTCTCTTTACATGAATAAAAGAATACTGATACTTGGCAGCTTTGTACTAATTCTACTAGCTGTATGGCTACTTAACCAAAGCGAAGCAACCAATTATATTAACCTTTACACCACACCTAGAGTGGGAAAATTTGAAGTAAATGTAACCACGACTGGAGAACTTCGAGCAAAAAATTCTGTTGAAATTAGAGGGCCACAAGGCGCGCGAGATTTTCGGGTGAATACTATGCCAATTCAACGACTTGTTCCAGAAGGGAGTATTGTAAAAAAGGGTGATTTTGTAGCCGAATTAGACCGATCTGAAATCATGGGTAAACTACAGGATGCTCAGTTGGATGTACAGTCAGCGGAATCGCAGGTAATCCAGGTTCAATTAGATACAACTTTAACGTTGTCGCAAGCTAGAGATAATTTAATTAATCTCCGATTTGCCTTAGAAGAACGACAGATAGAAGTAGATCAGTCCCGGTATGAGTCACCTGCTATACAAAGACAAGCGGAGATTGAATTAGATAGGGCAAAGCGTCAATTAACTCAGGAAACCAAAAACTATCAAACTAAAGTAAAACAATCGGAAGCACAACTACGCGAGGTTGAGACAGAGTTACAGAAAAAAAGTAATGAAATTGTTAAGATTAGAGAACTCATGGCTCAGTTTACTGTATATGCGCCTGATCAAGGCATGATTATTTACCGTAGGAATAGGGACGGTTCTAAGATAGCTGAGGGGGGACAGATTAGTGCCTGGAGTCCAGTAGTTGCGGAATTACCGGATTTCAGTGTGATGGAATCTGTGACCTATGTCAATGAAGTAGACATACAAAAAATTGAGTTGGGTCAGGTTGTACAAGTAGGGTTGGATGCAGTACCTGATAAAGTGCTAACCGGAATTGTAACGAATGTGGCAAATATTGGCGAACAACGTAAAAACTATGACTCAAAAGTATTTGAAGTAGTCATTGAAATTAATGAGTCGGATAGCTTACTGCGCCCTGCCATGACCACCAGTAATCGAATAAAAATCGCCTCAGTGGAGAATGTATTATCAATACCTTTAGAAACCATACACGCAGAGGACTCATCAACATTTGTATACAAACGAGAGGGTTTGGATATGGTACTGCAAGAAGTGGAGATAGGATTGGTTAATGAAAACGAAGTTATTATAAAAAGAGGATTAAATGACAAAGATGAATTGTACTTAAGTGTGCCTTTAGATACATCTGGCATAGAGCAAATCCGTATATCATCAGATGGGGTCAAGTAAGTCCAATGAGTTATATTAATAGTCAAAAACTTTTATATAATTTGAATATTGCTTTAGAAGCTGTTCAAAGAAATAAGCTGCGCGCACTGCTGACCTCATTAGGTATTATTTTCGGGGTAGCTTCGGTTATAGCGATGTTGGCTATTGGCAGTGGCGCACAACAAGAAGTTTTAAGTCAAATGGAGCTCTTAGGTACGAATAATATAATTATTCAGCCTATACTTGAGCAAACAGAAGGAAAACTTGGGCAAGATAATGGGGAGGGAGAGTCTAACAAGTATTCTCCAGGTCTAACATTACACGACATCGAAAGTATCCGTAAGTTAATTCCAGAGGTTGAATACATTAGCCCCGAAATCGTATTCGAATCCAATTTTATACGTAAAGCGAGGATGAGAAGTGGAAAAATTGTGGGAGTTAGTGAGGAGTATTTTGATATAAACAGCTTTGATATAATTGAAGGGAATAACTTCAACCACTCTCAAATCGAGCGAGTAGAACCCGTTTGCGTTATTGGTTATGATGTTAAAACCAAATTTTTTCCCGGTGAAAATCCCATCGGAAAAAAGATAAAGATAGGAAACTTATGGCTTACTGTAGTTGGGGTACTACAAAAAAAAGAATTGAGTACAGAAAATATTGAACGCTTAGGTATTCGTAATTATAATCTTGATATTTTTGCTCCTATTACAACAGTAATACTTCGATTTAAAAATAGAGCTTTGGTTACAAAAGATGACATTGATGTAAGTGGAGTTGGGGGTTTTAGAGGAGGGTTAGTTGGTTTACAAGGAGGGGTTAGCTCAGATGATGATAAAGAAGATTCTGGGACAATTAATTACCATCAACTCGATAAAGTAATTGTTAGAGTAAGTGACTCTGACTACAGTGTATCTATTGCAGAAGTACTATCTAGGATGCTTAAGCGCCGTCATAATGGGGTGGTTGATTATGAAATTATTGTCCCAGAACAGTTACTTCAACAAGAGCAACGAACCAAGCGTATTTTTAACATTGTATTGTCCTCCATAGCCTCCATTTCTCTAATTGTTGGCGGGATTGGTATCATGAATATTATGTTGGCATCTGTGGTAGAACGATACAAAGAGATAGGCCTACGGTTAGCTGTGGGCGCACAGAAGAAAGACATCGAACTACAGTTTTTAACCGAATCTCTAGCCTTAAGCATAGGTGGAGGTCTGGTCGGAATATTTTTAGGAGTGGTATTTAGTTTTGCAATTGAATGGACTGCTGATATTGCAACTATTGTAAGTCCGTTTTCTATTATTATTTCATTTGGGGTGGCCTTGATAATTGGGGTAATATTTGGATTTATGCCTGCCCGAAGAGCTGCTCAACAAGATCCTGTACATGCACTACGCCATGAATAAGTCAATATTTCCCACTCTTTTACTTATATCTATAATCATAATTAATGGCCCTAATACATACGCCCAAATAATACAAGAAGTAGGACCAGCAGCGGTTGATACCCCTTCGCCTACTCGAGTGTTTGGATTAGAACAAAGTATTGAATATGCCAAGTTAAACAGTCCATTGTCTAGGGCGGCTCGCTATGCGTTATTATCAGCAAAGTGGAGATTCCGAAGTTTTCGAGCCGATTTACTGCCCAGCATTAGCTTGACCGGTGATGCGCCTAATTACAATAAGTCTATTTTCTCTAATATATTAGACGATGGTAGTGTAACTTTTTCTTCAAGAACCCAATCTGAGGCATCTTTAGGAGTTTCAATTGATCAGGATATAATGCCCACAGGAGGTCGTCTTTCTTTATCATCTGGGCTTACCCGACTAGGTATTTTTGAAAGTGAAAATACCTACTTATGGCAAAGTACTCCTCTTGTTGCTAGCTATAGGCAACCCTTGAATCAATTTAACTCACTCAAGTGGAGGGCCATTACCGAACCTCTTCGTTATCGAATTGCTCAAAAGCAGTATGTAGAGGATTTAGAAAATCTAGCATTCACTGTGACGCAAAGCTTTTTTGACCTCCTTCTAGCCAAAATAAATGTGGAAGTAGCAGAGTTCAACGTAACGGTGAATGATTCTATTTATAATATATCTCAAGGGCGTTTTCAAGTGGGTAGTATTGCAGAAAATGAGCTCTTGCAAAGTGAACTCGAGTTTCGAAATGCACGGAACTCGCTGACAACCGCTCGAATTAATTATTTGCGTATTGAGGAAGAATTCAAAGCTTTATTAGGTTTAGATGACGATGAAATTTTGGTAATTATTCTCCCAAGTGTCGCCTCTTCTTTTGGCTTAGATGTTGAGCAGGTCTATGAGTTGGCCCGTGAAAATAACTCTACTGCACTTCAGTTCGAACTCAACGAATTACTCGCGGACCAAACCTATGATCAAACCAGAAAATCTACCGGGCTTTCGGCTACCCTTGAAGCTAGCTTCGGTTTAAACCAAACATCGCCAGATTTTGATCAATTATATGAAGATTCACAAAACCGACAATTTTTTAGCTTAGGTTTTGAGATTCCAATTTTTAACTGGGGTAAAAATATGGCTGAAATTAAGTCTGCTCGAAATGATCAAATGGAAACAGCCAACACAATTGATTACCAAAAAAGGCAGTTTGAGCTCAGTATAAAAAGTACAGTAAGAGAGTTCCCACAACTTCGGGATCAGGTCGAATTAGCCAGAATTTCTGATGAGATAGCTACGCGTCGCTACGACGTATCTAAAAATCGATACTTGATAGGCCGAATTGATATAACTAATCTTTTTATTGCGCAGAATGAAAAAGATGGTGCTCGCCGAAATTATATCCAATCATTACGTTCCTATTGGACAGGGTATTATAATTTAAGAAGGCTCACCTTATACGATTTTGAACAAGATGAGCCCATACTATATAATACAGAATTTTGAGCGGTGCACTTAGCCTACCTTTAATAATCTAGACCTGGTTGGGTGATATCCGTCCCTTCATTCTCCTTTGCTGTCTTAACCATATCGGCCACATCTTTTAAGAGTGCCTTGGCATCAAAAACGATTCCATCTTTGATAGTATATACAACCCCGCCATGGCGAGTAACTTCATTGTTTTCGTTTACTAGTATAGCACCAGTTCCATATAGTACCTTTAAGTTTGCCATAGGATTAGCATCTACAATTACCATGTCAGCCAATTTACCTATTTCAATGGTTCCAAGTTTATCATCTACCTCAAGAACTTCTGCCCCCTTTAATGAGGCTGATTGGAATATCTCTAAAGGATGGAAACCGGCTTCTCGCATAAGCTCCATTTCTTGAATATATCCAAATCCGTATAACTTATAGATGTATCCTGCATCTGAACCCAAGGTCACGCGACCTCCTCTATTTTTATATTCATTTACAAACTCCATCCAGAGCTGAAAATTTTCTTTCCATTCAATTTCCTGCTCGGTCCCCCAATTAAGCCAATACGAACCGTGTGAAATTCGGCTAGGTTCGTAAAATCGCCATAAAGAAGGAAGAGTGTATCGTTCATGCCATTCTGCGCGGCGCTGAGTCATTAAACTTCTATTAGCTTCATAAATTGTAAAAGTAGGATTTAGCGTAAAATCTAATTCAAGCATTTCATTCATCACGGCATTCCACTTCTCCGAATAGGGTTCAGCTGCTTGAGCCCATAATTTACCAGCTTCCTCGAACCTATGTTGTTCGTTATTATAATTGTAATCCAAAGGATAATTTTGAATGATACGATCTTCAAAAAGAGACTCCGGTAGTCCATACCAATGGGTCATACTAGTCAATCCCAATTGAGCGGACCGAAGAGCATTATTGTACACTACACGGGTCTGCGCGTGATGAGTCATAGTTCCAAGCCCCCGTTGGTTTGCTTCATCAATTGCTGCAGCATAAACTTCAGGGCTTGCGCCAAAAAATTTAATCCCATCTGCGCCAGCATCGTCAATCATTTTTACCCATTCACGTGCATCTTCTGGTGTGATAATCGGGCGACCAAAACTATTTCCAAAACCAATCCAAGCAGAGATACGAGGTGCTGTAATTTCATTCTTTTCACTAAGCTGCTTATGCCGTAATGTCCATTCCATTCCATTACCTGAGCCAGGTTCACGTATAGACGTAATCCCATGGGCTAACCAAAGCTTGTATACATATTCAGGTACCGTGCCTTGCGCTCCGCCACCTGTATGGGCATGCATATCAAAAAAACCTGGCAGCATATACATACCCGTAGCGTCAATTATCTTGGTATTCTTATCGGCTTGGGGTCGCCGTTGTTCATTAATGGGCAATCCTGGGTAACCAACCGTTCGAATACTACTAATTACATTTCCTTCCACTACTACATCTACTGGCCCATTTGCAGGAGAACCTGTGCCATCAATAAGATGAACTCCCCGTATAATGAGTCGGTCAAACGGACCATCACCTTCACCACGTTCGGGCGCATTGGGCATTTGGGCAAACAATGACAAGGGTAATAATGATAATAGAAGGACTATGAAATTTTTCATGACAGCTTTATTCTGGTTGATGTTAATAAAAACACGTGTTAAAGTAACTCGTTTATGTAAATAGAAAAGCGGAATATTTTCTCTAATAAATCAAGAGACAGCATCTTCTGCTAACAATTTGAAAAATCGAGCAGACGTTTTTATCCCCCTGTAAAAATCTTTCACATGAAACGATTCATTGGGCGAATGAATAGCATCGCTGGTTACGCCAAATCCCATAAGTATGGATTCAGCTCCTAACACCCGTTTAAAATCAGCCACAATGGGAATAGATCCGCCTTCCATGGAAAAAAGAACCGGGGTCTCGTAGACCTCCTCAAACGCTGTGGCTGCTGCTTTTAAACCGTAAAAATTCAAGTCAGTGCGTGAAGCATATCCACCATGATGCTCCGTCACCCTTACTTTTACTGTCTCAGGAGCTAAGGACAAAACTTGTTGTTCAAATAAACGGGCAATGTCATGAGGGTCTTGGTTGGGTACTAGCCGCATACTAATTTTGGCATTAGCTTTAGAGGGAAGAACTGTTTTAGCCCCCTCTCCTTGATAACCGCCCCATATGCCATTAACATCGAGGGTAGGTCTAGCAGAAGCCCGTTCAAGTGTACTGTACCCTTTTTCACCGTGAACAGCATCCACGTCTAAGGAAGATTTATAAGCTGTTTCGTCAAAGGGTAAATCAGCCATTGCCTTTCGGTCTTCTAGTGTTAAGTCTTCCACTTTGTCATAAAATCCGGGAATTTGAACAACGCCATCTTTGTCCTTCAGCTGAGCAATGATTTCACAAAGTACATTCAGAGGATTTTCCACAGCTCCTCCATAGACCCCAGAATGTAAATCTCTATTCGGGCCTACAACCTCAATTTCCATGTAAGCTAATCCTCGAAGGCCAAAAGTAATAGATGGTTGATCGAGTCCAAACATGGAGGTATCAGAAATAAGGACCATATCACACTTTAGCATGTCCTTATGTGATTCAATAAAGGGGACCAAATTGGGTGACCCAATTTCCTCTTCTCCTTCTAGTAGAATTTTGACGTTAACAGGGATACTGCCGTTAGTTTCTATAAGTGATTGCAGAGCTTTTATATGGGTGAAGGATTGCCCTTTATCGTCACTGGCTCCACGAGCATAAATTTTACCATTTTTAAGCGTCGGCTCAAAAGGGGGACTATCCCAGAGGTGATCTGGATCAGAGGGTTGAACATCATAGTGGCCATAAATTAAAACTGTGGGCCGTTCATCAAAAGGACAATGTTCCCCATATACGATGGGGTGCCCCTGCGTTTCATAGCGTTCTACTTGTGAAAGCTTCAACAAATTAAGCTGGCTTAGCAAAAAATCTGCTGCCTGTTCTACCGCTATTTTTTTGGACGAATCGGTACTTACACTCGGTATCCTTAGAAAGGTGAATAGTTCATCTAAGAAGTGCTCTTTACGCTGCTCAATAAATTCGTTAGTCGTCATTTTTTGTTAAATTAATATGAGTTTTAGGTGGTATACTTTCTACTCAATATACCTTATGTGGCCACTCTGTAAAGTTAGTTGAATGTGACTTTATTCTCTAATTAAAGTCTGTAAAGCTAATGAATTCGTAGAGTTTGTTCCAGTATCCATCCCGCTTGGCCATTACTGAGTCGAATAAAGAGCCAACCTTGAATAGAGTCAATGGAAAAGTCTACCCGGCAGTCATATCCTTCATAACCCATAACCATCAATTCACCCGAGGTTGAGGGGGAATTCCTGACTTCCACTTCCTGCGCAATAATAACGGCTTGTTTATACTTTTCAGAGCGGTAATCTGTACCAATGGCCAAGCTTAAACTGGCCACAAATAAGAATAAGGACGTCCATGAGCCTTTTATAATCGTAGATTCACGACGCTTCCCAGATGATTTCTTGCTGCGGTTCGGTGCGTTTCCAAACCAGTAAAATAACAATAAAACTACCGATAGACATAAGAAAGCAAAGGCTGACCAAAACAACCATAGACCTCCCCAATTATGTTCGATGTAATCTAAAGCTGTTTCCCATGGTAGTGGTGGTAAGGTAGCGGCTTGTCGGCTGAATTGACTTTCTACATACGCCAATGCTTCAATGGCTGCGGCCCTTGTGGTGGATTCTTCTACAGCTTTTTGGAGGTAAAATTTTGCCAGGCCTAAAGAATCTAATTCAACTGCAGTAATAGCCATATTTAAAAATAATCCCCCTGAATAAAATCCACTTTGTTCAATAAGCTTAAATTTCTGCAGAGCTATTTTGTATTGAGCCTGTTCTAAATCAAGGGTAGCCTCCTCAAAGCTGGATTGCGCCTGAGATACCGAGAGTATGGAGCCTTTTAGATTATGTGTTAACTCCTGAGTGCCAGTATTTTCAACAAGTGATGATGTTGTCTGTAATGTTATGGTTGCTTCGAGCGACGTTGGCATTGCTCCTGAAGTCGTATTTACTTCGGATGTTGAAGAAAACACGCACAAAATCAGTAGTAATGCCATATACCACGATTTAATTGGCACCAAAATACCCTTGAGAAAAGAATGTGTTGCTTCGCATTTCTGTATTGATTTGTTCTTTAGCATCATTGCAGCTCCCGTTCAAGTTCGAGAATATTCTCTTCAGCAAGTTGAATATCCGTTAACACATCCGAGGTAGAACTAATGGGTGCATAGGATATGGTATCACATTTCGTTAGAATCTCCTTGCAACGCTCGAGTGTTGCAGGCGACTTACTTTTAAGTTGCTTTTCTAGTCCTATTAGCAATTCCTTGGTTGACCAGCCAGCGGCATGCATTGCACAACGACTGGTTATGTAGGTGCTAAGGATGTGATAGAGCTTATGATAGCATTCTTTTATAGTTTTTTTATCGTCTCTATTTTGTCGTTCAGCCTTAGTACGAAGCTCATTCAAAGCACTTTTTGCCGTTTTTAGTGCACCCCGCTTTCGAGCAAAATTATGATCGTTTTGTAGGCGATCTTGGTGCCTTTTAACTAAGAATCCTATGAATAGGCCAGCCAAGGGGAGAAGTAAGAAAAGTAGCAAAAGGGGCTGTTCAGTTATCCCGTTCTTTGAGTGTTGTTTCCAGGCCACTAATCCAGCCACGGGTTCAATGTCGAATCGTAGCATTTCAGTTGTAGATCGTACGGCGTTAGCGTCTCGGATAACTCGAAGGCTTTGAGCTGGAAGACCGATTGCTTTATACTCTTCGGCTCTTGGGTCGAAGTATAAAAGCTGAGTAGCTGGAATGGTGTAGCTTCCTTCGTTACGCGCAATTACAATATCAGTAAAGGTTTTTGTTCCGGAAATGGTTGAACCAGCTCGTTGGATGGAACTGCTTTCTTGTGGATTGTACTGTTGAAATTCAGGAGGGTAGGCATAGTCTGGAGATTGAATTAGAGGGAGATTACCGGTTCCGTATATGCGAGTGGTAATTTCAATACTTTCTCCAATTAGGGCTTCGGTGGGTTCGATGCTGCGCTCTATTTGGAATGTCCCAACGGCTGAAAGGACGAGGTTATTTTCTGTGCTCTGATGGGTGGGGAGCGGTTTAACGGTTATTTCGGTGGGGGGTGTTTGAATATTTTTACGCTCCTGACCCAAACCGAAGCTAAAGATATCTTGACGTCTGTTGCGCTGTTGAATTAAGACAGTAATTTCAAATGGGCTTAGAACCAGTTTGCCTCGTTTACTTGGAAAAAGGGCGTACTGCAAAAGTCTAGCTCGTTGATATCGCTCTCCCTCAAGTAAGGTAGATGTCGCACGAGTTTGCTGGGTATTTTCAAGTTCTTCTTTCCAAAAGCCTTCTGCTTTCCAGCCTGGACTTGCTTGGTATGACCGCACTTCAATGGAATTTTTGAAATACAATACGACATCTACTACGATTTGTTCACCTAAGAAGGCAGTGGTTTTGTTGGGCTCTAACCGGGCAAAAATATCTGGACTAGCTCCATTATTTTGTTGTGAATTCGCTGGATCCAACACCCGAAATGAAATAGGTTCCGTACGGTAAATTTCTCCGTTAACGGTAATGTCAAAGGAAGGAAGGGTATAGTTGCCAACCTGAGTTGCAACAAATTGATAGCCATAGGTGTAGGTGACACTAGGGCGACCATTTACATACTGAATACTCTGCCCTTGTCTATTTGATCCGCTTATCCACCGGAGTCCAGGCACATCAAGTATAGTTGGGCGATCAATGCTGTTTAAACTTCTACCGGAAATAGTGAACTCTAGGAGTACCGATTCTCCATTATATATATTTGTTTCAGACAGTTTTGCCTGTACCTGAATAGGGGTGTTTTGTGCCCAAGTAAAGCTGGGTATACTCGCAAGAAAAAAGAGAAGTAGATACGATATAGATTTACCAATCTTTTTCATGTGTCTTTCCGCCTTTGGTTTTAGCTTTTTTGAATTCCTTTAACAATTCTTTTTCTTTTTGAGCTAATGCCTGTAGGATTTTTTGGGCCTCTTCTTTACTTAAATCTTTTAGTTCTTCTGCTTGAGCACGCTCACTTGGATCGAGATCGTCTGGAGCCTGTTCATCTTGGCTTTGACTCTGATCGTCATTTTCTGAGTTTTGCTCGTTTTGCTCTGAGTTTTCTTCGTTTTCTTGTTGTTCGGAATTCTGCTCAGAATTTTCTTCGTTTTGATCCCCGTTATCTTGTTCATCCTGGCTATCCTGATCCTGCTGTTGCTGCTGCTGTTCTTTCAACTGTTCATATAGACTTTGGAGTTTCAGGTCATTCGGATAACGTTCTAATCCAGTCTCTACAGCACTAATGGCCGCCTCTAAGTTGTTGTAGATGAATTGCTGCGCACCTTGATGAAAGTAACTTTCTGCAGGAGGGATGTTAGCTTGAGTTTGTCCAAAAAGAGATTGAGGCATGGAGCAAACCATTAAAACTAGCACGAAGGAATAAACAGCATAGGTGAATCTTCTTCTTGTGTTATTGAAAACAAATGTGAGCAAAAAAGAGGGATTAAACATAGAATTCATGGATGTGAGTGTGCATAGCCGCATGATCATTAACCAGCTTAATTGTCAGATTCTTCTATCTGGTTCACAGCACCAATACGATTTATAAACGACTCATAATATCTAACCGTTTCATCGACTCCTAAAGCCTCTTGCATTAGATTAAACGCGGAAGCATATTGGGATTCATTTACAAGGGCATCGGCTTGTTCTTTTACCGCTCTAGCATAAACACTTGGTTCCGATGGAGGCTCCTGGTTTTCATTTTGATCTTGATTCTTCTCATTATTCTTTTCTTCATCAGAAGCTTTCATCAAAGCATATTCATAATTGAACTGGCCTTCGCTATCCAACGGAAGTTTTTGTAAAGAAGCACGTAAGTGTTTCATTGCCGGCTTCCATTGCTCATTTTCAGCCAAAACAGTTCCGATGTTGTAGTCTGCCAAAGCTTTTAGAAGGGTATCATCCGTGTAACTTTTTGCCTGCATGAATACCTTTATGGCTTCTTCAATTTCACCCAACTTAGTTAAAGTATTACCTAAGTTGAACAAAATTTCAGCATTATTGGGGTCTTGATCTAAGGCAGAATAAAACCAAGTTTTTGCACTCTCATAATCTCCATTCTCATAAGATTTATTAGCCTTACGAGCATCTGGATTAGTAACATTTAATCCTAAATAAAGTAGTATAACCCAAATAAGTGTCGCCATTTTTTCAGTCAGTTTATGCGTTTACGTTGAAAATATCCTACTAATCAAGTGCATTCATGGTTTCCTCATCTATTAGTAGATTCGTAAACACATTAGTCACATCATCGTTTTCTTCAAATTTTTCAATCATGTTAAAGTTAGCGCGTGCCATTTCAGCTTCTACTTTTGTCTCTGAAGTAGCTTCCCTAACGAGTTCTGCTTGTTCAATAGTATATCCTGAAGTTTCTAAGTTATTTCGCACACTAAAGAGTTCTGTCCGCTCCGTCATAACTATAAAAAGCGTAGTATCTTTTTCTATTATAACATCTTCAGCACCCGCTTCAATTGCCGCTAAGATGAAATTTTCTTCATCTAGTCCTTCAGCTAGCAGACCAATCATTCCTTTTTGCTCAAATAAAAATGAAACAGAACCATTGATACCCATATTACCACCATATTTGGTAAAAATATGACGAATCTCACTCACAGTCCTATTATTGTTATCGGTGGTTGCCTCAATGTAATAGGCTATACCTCCAGGACCGTATCCTTCAAAACTAACTTCTTCAAAGCTAGAACCGTCATCTAGTTCACCAGTGCCACGCTTGATGGCGCGCTCCATGTTATCTTTGGGAAGGTTACAACTTTTCGCATTTTCTATAGCCAAAGCAAGTCTTGGATTTCCAGTTGGATCACCTCCCCCTTCTTTAGCGGCAACAGTAAGCTCTTTTATGATCTTTGTAAAGACCTTAGACCGTTTTGCATCTTCTTTAGCTTTTTTGTGACGAATATTCGCCCATTTAGAATGACCTGCCATACGTATTGTCTACTTAGTTATACGTAAGTATACTTAAATTTAGAATATAACAATTTGAACTACCCTATAAAACACTCAAGCAAGCAAATGAATACCAAGCAGAAAACAATCATTTATATCCATGTAGGATATAAAATTCGTTGGAAGAAATAATATTTTGGAACGCTATTTAGTGTTTTTTTGTAATCATTACACTTCTTTACGCAACTGCTAAATAATCGCTATTCACCTAGTAAAAAGATTTTATGAATATTGGGATAGTTTGTTACCCTACCTTTGGGGGTAGTGGAGTAGTAGCCACTGAATTGGCTAAAATATTAGCCCAGCAAGGACACACCATACATATTTTGAGTTATGCTCGCCCAACCCGCTTAGAAGATCATAACACCAATATATTATACCATGAGGTATCAATAAATTCATACCCGCTTTTTGAATATCCACCCTATGCCTTAGCATTGGCTTCACAAATGGTGAATTTGATTGAGTTTGAGCGTTTAGATTTATTACATGTGCATTATGCCTTGCCTCATGCCACAAGTGCTTATTTAGCCCGGCAGATTATGACAGAGCGTGGGCTTCATGTACCTATAGTAACCACATTACATGGAACAGATATCACATTGGTTGGAAAAGATCCAAGCTATAAGCACGTGGTTGAGTTCTCCATCGATAAAAGTGATGGTGTGACGGCTGTTTCGGAGTATTTAAGGCGAGAAACTTATGAGAATTTCGACATTAAACAAGAGATTAAGGTTATTCCAAATTTTATCGATTTGGAACGATTCAAAGCAACTGACCAAACAGAACTGAAAAAGGAATTAGCACCACAAGGCGAAAAAATAATTGTGCATGTTTCTAACTTTAGAAAAGTTAAAAGAGTGCCAGTTGTAATACAAATTTTTGCCAAAACCTTGGAAAGAGGAATCTCTGCGAAATTAGTTTTGGCTGGTGATGGACCTGATCGGCAAGTAGCAGAGCAGCAATGCAGAAGCCTTGGTATTTGCGAACATGTACACTTTATGGGAAAATGGGAACGAGTAGAAGATATTCTCTCAATAGCTGATTTATTCCTTATTCCATCAGGTTCCGAAACTTTTGGTTTGGCAGCCTTAGAGGCGATGAGCTGCTCGGTCCCAGTGATTAGCTCAGATATTGGCGGTCTACCGGAAGTTAATATTCACGGAGAAACTGGATATTTTTGCGCTCTGGATGATGTGAATTGTATGGCGGATTATGCTGTTCAAATTTTGAGTATCCCAAGTTTACACTCCACTTTAGCAAAAAATGCAAGGAAGCGTGCTGAGCAATTTAACCAAAACCATGTAGTACTTCATTACGAAGATTTCTATGAGCAGATTCGATCAAGGTCGTATGAAGTTAGTTAAATATTATTTACTAACTTAGCCCCATTAAAGTCCTTGGATATTATCTTTAGGTTAGTACTTTTGATACTTCGTCTGCGGCTTCTTTTAGTAATACTGCTGAAATTACGTTTAGGTCGGAATTATCAATAATTTCTTTTGCTTTTGCCGCATTAGTACCTTGTAGACGTACTATGATGGGGACATTGGCAACTTTTTTTGCAATCTCTGGATCTTTAACAGCCTCAATAACACCGTTTGCAACTCGATCACAACGAACAATTCCACCAAATATATTTATTAATATCGCTTTGACATTCGGGTCATCCAAGATAATTTGGAAACCATTTTTAACCGTTTCCACATTGGCTCCACCACCTACATCAAGGAAATTTGCAGGCTCTCCACCAGATAATTTAATAATATCCATTGTAGCCATTGCTAAGCCCGCCCCATTTACCATACACCCTACGTTTCCATCCAGTTTAATGTAGTTTAGGTTATATTTCTGAGCTTCTAATTCGAATGGATCTTCTTCGGATTCGTCTCGTAGTTCGGATATATCAGAATGGCGATACAATGCATTACTATCAAAGCTAACTTTAGCATCGAGTGCAATAATTTCTTGTTCAGGCGTTAAGATCAATGGGTTAATTTCTATCATGTCAGCATCTGTTTTCAGAAAGGCATTATAGATTTCTATAATAAATTTAATGCCTTTTTTAAGAGCGGCGCCCTCTAAGCCTAGGCTAAATGCTAGCATTCTAGCTTGATTTACTTGTAGAGGCATGCCAGGCTCTACCCACGCCTTTATAATTTTTTTAGGCGTTTCTTCAGCTACTTGCTCAATTTCAACCCCACCTTCGGTAGACACCATAATTACATTTTTGGATACAGCTCGATCCAATAGAATGCCTAAGTAAAACTCTTGTTCAATATCCACTCCATCTGTTACATACAATCGTTGGACCAACTGTCCAGATGGACCTGTTTGAATGGTAACTAATACATCATTCAGTATAGATTCTGCAGCGTCTCGTACTTCTTCAATACTTTTACAAAGAATTACCCCTTTGGCATTGTTCTTTTTTGTGCGACCCTTTCCTCTACCGCCGGCGTGTATCTGTGCTTTAACCACAAATAAAGAAGTACCATCTGTTTTAAGCTCTTCAGCTGCCTTTACGGCACCTTCAACGGTATTTGTGGAGATACCTTTAGGGACAGGAACTCCGTAAGAGGCTAATATTTCTTTTGCTTGATACTC
>DEBM01000048.1 GCA_002348545.1 Balneolaceae bacterium UBA2956 | reverse complement strand
TTATTTTTGTAGGTCTCCCAAAATTCTAATTGGGCTGTACTTTGCAAAAGGTTTTTAACCCTGTCAACATCTTTTGCTCCTGGAAGTTCAACTAAAATTCTACCAGAATTTCCAAGACGTTGAATGTTTGGTTGTGTAACACCAAATTTATCAATACGTTTTCTTAAAACCTCAAAAGCAGAAATAATAGATTCATCTACTTTTCTTCTTAAAATTGGCTGGACCTCTTGGTCACTCATCTGAAATGTAATTTCATCACTTAATGTCCGATTGGCGAAAATATCTGGATTAGCCAAATTTACTTCACCACTAAATTCTTCAAAAGCAATAAAAAAGCTTTCAATATAGGGATCATTACTTCGCTGCTGCAAAGCATCAGATTCATTTAAAGCTTGAGTGAAAGCAGGGTTTTTAGAATTTTCTGCCAGCCCTTTCAAAATATCTTTAACTGAGATTTGAAGAATAACATTAATTCCTCCTTTTAAGTCAAGTCCTTTGTTAAGCTCTTTACCCTTTGCATCGTTATAGGAAGTAAATCCAAACAAAGAAATACCTCCAATAGAATCAAGGTAATCAGTGGAAGCTCTGTCTCTTAATTCAATGAAGTCAGGAACGTCTTCTGAATATTTTGATATGGCGAATTCCTTAGCCTCAGCTTCTTTTTGGGTGGCAATAAATGTAAAAGAAAGTTGGTATATGCTGACAAATACGAAGAGGATAGCAAAGGTTCTAATAAGTCCGTTATTATGCATTTGGTTTTATTTACGCTAATTCAAGCCTGCAAATATATAGTTTAGCCAATGAATTAACAACTTTAAATGGGGTTTAAAGTAATTTTAGATTAGTATTTGTAAGCGATTTGTCTGGTTTATTTCAAAACCGCTTTTAAGGCCTCATTCATAGAACGAACTGAAAGCGCACTATTATTTAATTTCTCTTTCTCAGCCTCATTTAATTTAACATCTACAATATCTGACACACCACTTCTGCCAATGATACAAGGTACTCCTATACAAATGTCTTTTAGATTGTATTCTCCTTCTAAGTAGACTGAGCAAGGAATCATTTTTTTTTGATCATTTATTATACTATCAACTAGATAGGCAACTGATGCTCCTGGTGCATACCAAGCAGAGGTTCCCAAGAGTTTTGTTAAAGTTGCTCCACCAACCATTGTATTAGCTGCAACTTGATCCAATACATCAGTCGAAAGGAACTGAGATACAGGAGTTCCATTATAACTAGCAAATCGTGTTAATGGTATCATTGTAGTATCACCGTGGCCACCGATTACCATTCCATGAATATCATTAGCGGGTTTATCCAATGCCATAGAAAGGTAAGTTTTAAATCTAGAGCTATCCAATGCACCCCCCATTCCAATTACTCTATTTTTCGGTATTCCAGATGCTTTAAGCGTTAAATATGTCATTGTATCCATAGGATTAGATACTACAACAATGACTGTATCTGGAGAAAATTTTAAAATACTTTCTGAGACAGATTTTACAATCCCTGCATTAATACCTATCAACTCCTCTCGAGTCATTCCTGGTTTTCTTGGAACTCCAGAGGTGATAACCACAACATCACTACCCGCAGTACTAGCATAATCACTAGTCACCCCTTTTATAATAGTATTAAAACCCAAGGTGGTAGAAGTTTGCATTAAATCAAGAGCCTTACCCTCTGCAAAACCTTCTTTAATGTCCAATAAGACAACTTCACTAGATATAGATTTTATGGCAATGTATTCCGCACATGAAGCACCAACATTACCAGCTCCAACAACTGTTACTTTCATTTATTGAATTTTTCTAAATATTAAATATCAACCAAAAATAAAAGTTTTTAACATGGGGTGCCTAAAAACGTTAGAAATTTTAAGCATCAATGTTAGCGTAAATGGCATTCTTTTCAATAAACTCCCTTCTCGGTGGAACTTCGTCACCCATAAGCATTGAGAAAATACGATCGGCCTCACCGCCATTTTCAATTGTAACCCTTCTCAATGTTCTCATTTCGGGATTCATAGTTGTATCCCAAAGTTGCTCTGCATTCATCTCGCCAAGACCCTTATATCTTTGAACGCTTACACCTGTTCCAAATTCTTGTTGAAGTCTATCTCTCTGATCATCATCCCAAGCATATGTTTTTTTTGCTCCTTTCTTAACCAAATACAAGGGTGGGGTAGCGATATAAATATAACCTGATTCAATCAACTCACGCATGTAGCGGAAAAAGAAAGTTAGAATAAGTGTTGAAATATGACTTCCATCTACATCTGCGTCACACATTATTACGATCTTGTGATATCTTAATTTTTCTAAATTTAGTGCTTTACTATCTTCTTCAGTTCCAATTGTAACACCAAGTGCAGTGTAAATATTCCTAATCTCTTCATTTTCGAAAACCTTGTGCTGCATCGCTTTCTCTACATTAAGTATCTTTCCCCTTAACGGTAAGATAGCTTGGAAATTCCTATCCCTTCCTTGTTTCGCTGTTCCTCCAGCAGAATCTCCCTCCACTAAAAAAACTTCACAAAGTGCTGGGTCTTGTTCAGAGCAGTCTGATAACTTTCCTGGCAAACCGCCACCAGTCATAACTGTTTTTCTTTGGACCATCTCCCTTGCCTTCCTTGCAGCGTGTCGGGCTTGGGCAGCAAGTATTACTTTTTGAACGATTAATTTTGCATCATTAGGATGTTCTTCTAGATAGTTTTCAAGCATTTCTGAAACAGATTGAGAAACGGCTGCACTAACCTCTCTATTTCCAAGTTTAGTTTTGGTTTGACCCTCAAACTGCGGCTCTCCAACCTTAACCGATACAATAGCAGTTAAACCTTCTCTAAAGTCGTCTCCAGATATTTCAAACTTTAATTTATCCAATAGTCCAGAAGAGTCTGCATATTTCTTTAAAGTGCCAGTTAAACCTCTCCTAAAACCCGATAAGTGTGTTCCGCCCTCATGGGTATTGATATTGTTTACATATGAGTGCAAATTTTCGTT
>DEBM01000015.1:17347-101576 GCA_002348545.1 Balneolaceae bacterium UBA2956 | reverse complement strand
GGGTTCGAGTCCCCCCTCTCGTACTTTTTTCTCCTCAAAGTAAGAAAGGCAATTAAAGAAATAAATTTGGATGATTACCTTTTTGAAGTTCAGAAAAAAATAACCCACCAATCTTAATTAATGTTAATAGACAAACGCGATTACATATAACTATAGCTCTCTTTTGTACTATCGCCTAAGTCAATTTTGTCATACAATAGTTGCACACCTAAAATAGATACTCCAAATAGTACTGCGCCGATCATTAATACTACATTTTCTAAGCCGATATAATTAAAAGATACGCGAAGTAGTACAGTGGTAATTACAAATCCAGTGTTTCGAATAATGAGACTGTAACGATCTGTGAACTTTAAAGATGCTACTAAAATGAGTACATCAACAATGATTAAAATATCGAAGAATTCATGGTAAAATACCGTATTGAAGTCCATTAGTTTTTGCTGTCCAGCAATAAGTATATGGTAAATATCTATACACCATTTAAAAAAGCTAAAACTAGCTAAGCCAATAAATATCGGTACTAACAATAAACAAAGTAGCTTCTTATAGCTTCTAAACATGGTGAGTGATACTGATGCCTTATGTACTTTACGTTTAATGAGAAAATACCGATACACAAAGATAAGGGTGAATAGCACCAAGATTCCTAGGATGTCATATAAAAGTGCTAGGTTTTCAATTTGGAAAAGGACTTCACTCTGTACATTGATTTTTGAAATATCTTTGAATACGCGACGGATGAGTATTAAAGAAATAATTTCAAATTGTTTTCCAATTGAAATGGCAAAAGACCTGGGTAAATAATAGATAAGAAGATATACTTCATAAATTAGTATAAAAGAAAATGGAGTATAAACTGCAGAAATAGGGTTTGCTAAATAATCTTTAAAGCCTGCAAGTTCTACTATGTCATTCGTATTTACTAGTAAGATAAGTCCCAGATGAACAACAAAACCGACAGATGCAATGATAATGACCCAGGATTCGAGACGTTTTTTTAGTTGGTCATTAAAAAATAAGTTAAAAAGGGAATCTACTTTCGTCATTAAAGATGTTATTGTTGTATACGTTAAAATATCACTAAAGTTTTCTCAAAATCAATATGCAAGATCCTACTTTTTTGAACTTAGCCTAATGACATTCTTTAATATGGTTGGATTAATAACTGGTTCTAAGTAAGCAGGATTATTGCTAGATTTTGCTGATAAATGAATACTTTTGAAGCCTGCGTCTATGAAAAGTGATACATTTTTATCGTTTACTCCACCTCCTGGCATTATTTCCAAAGAATTACCCGCTACTTTTTGTAGATGTTGTAATAAAAGAATACCAGTCTCAGCGTTGCCTTGTTGCCCCGAGCTTAACAATCGGTTAAACCCTGCTTCTATGAGTTGCTCTAATACATTAAAAGGTTTTACCACCCGGTCGAACGCCCGGTGAAAAGTAAGATCAAGTCCTCTAGTTAAGGCTCGCCAATGGCGTAGAAGGGCTGGATCAACTCCATTTTTCCTATTCAAGTGTCCAACTACAATCCCGGCTATAGGAAATTGAATAGCTTTATGTATAGATTCCTCTATGCGTTTCAGCTCGGAGGCTGAATAAAAGAAATTTTCAATTTTAGGACGTATTAGAACATGAATCGGTATCTGAAATTTTTGGCAAGCTTCTTTAAGTAATTCCAGGTCAGGGGTTATGCCATCTTCTAGCAGATTTTGACAGAGCTCCACTCGTGAGGCTCCTAATTCTTCAGCAGTTCGAATCGAGTATAAACTATTGCAGCAAACTTCTATGTTCATGATTTACATATCCTCAGTTTAGATATCTTTTGGCGGCGGCAATTACTGTAAGTGCTTGTACTTTTTCGTTTCCGTTTCCACTTGTATATAGCTTGTGAATATGATTTCTCATTTCTGGTTTATCAATCAGGTCTAGATACTTGTTAAAATAATTGTTAAGGGTGGTTGTTAAATTCGTTTCAGTTGCAAACCAATAATCCAATGGTGTCATATAACGGGGATTTTGTGTTGCTTCCCTAAAGCGTATCTTTTCAGCAAGCTTCCAAAACCAAGTTCGTAGTGGCATTGATTTTGAACCTATTCGTAGTTTTTTTGCCGATATTGTTGTTCGAGTTCGTTCCCAAATATATTTTGATGCTTTCGGGTAGTAGCGGTTTATCCAGTGAATGTACAGTTTATGTTCAGCTCGTAGTTTAAGTGGGAGTTGAAGGCAGAAATTGAAAAAATCAAAATCATAAAAGGGGGAATAACTTTCGGTTACTGCATACACCGACATGAGTCCCATATTCATTCCATATAAACCACGCAGCATCATTTTATGATGCTCTAGGTTTTGATACTCGGGTTTGAAACCTTGGTTAAGTAGTTCTTTCGCGAAGTGGGTGGAAGTAGCTCCACTCAAGGCAGAATAATTTGTTGGATTTTTGTTTGTTCGTAGATAACTCCCAATCACAACATCCCCCAGCATTCCAGTATGGAGCATTCCCAGTGGCGCATCATATTTTTTGTCTATAATTTCATGCAAGATACGTCGGGTATGTGCTTGTCCATAGTATACCACATTTCCACCAGTATTTCGTGTAATTTCATCCAAATCCAGGAGCATTTGGCCACCATCTAATGGCATAAAATGCCACATGTGCTTTAAGTCTTGAGCAATTTTATGGGCAATGGTATGATCTAAAGAGTTTTTTTGTGAAAAACAGAGATTCAGTTGATTGGTGTACCCCATTTCATGAGCAACCCAGCTTGTCATACGTGAATCAAGGCCTCCACTGAGAGATACTAGGGGTATTTTTCCCTGGTTAGTGTCACGTTTGAAGGCTCTTTTTATAGCCTCCCTAAATAGTGTATCCAATTGCGCAGTAGCATCATCCAGAGAGAGGGAAGTACCAATTGAGGGTAGTGAATAATATTTATGGGTTGTCAGGGGTTTTCCTTGTACAGGTTTTTGTTCATTTTCGAGGGTATCAATGGTTCCAGCATAGCCTATTGGTAGTCGTTTGATAGGATTGAATAAGGTGTCAGTTTCGAGTACAAATCCAAAGTTCAGAAGCTGATAGAAGCCTAAGGATGATAATGTTAAGGGTTGGTTGGTCTTTATTTTTTGGGCAAGTAAATCATAGTCATTGGAGATGTGCCAGCCATTATATAGTTGAGCGTAGTATAAAGGTTTTGTGCCTAAAGGATCACTGAATAAGATCCAACGATTATTTTTGGAAGACCAGTAAATTCCTGCATAGCTACCTCTTAGGTGAAGCGGAGCATATATCCCAAAATTGTCTAAGGCCTCAATCATTATCGAATATTCATCAGTAGAGTTTCCTTTTTCAACGAATATAAATCCTGAAATATATAAATGTTCTAAGCTACTGTCTCGAGCAGTGGCCTCAGAAAGATGTAAATAGAATGAATGAGCCACGTTTCGGGTCTATTTTTGGTTACTGGGTCTCGGTAAAAGAGAATAGAGATATGAAAAAGCATTGGAATCATACAGATAAACCAATCCAATTTGTAAGCTGATCGAAACAACAAAGCATATGCTTATTATCAGGAAGTTAGGCAATTCAATTAATGGCTTTACACCGTAATGTATTCCAGCACCCAAGAGTAAAAAGCTAAATAGTGGGCGATAAAATTCTTTGAAATATCTGGCAAAAGATATGTTAATCATAACTTTGATTTGCACTCGCCAAAGAGGATACAATAACCCAATAGCTAGGGTCAATAAACTATAAGCTACCCCTTGTATTCCGCCTAAATAGATCCCAATAAGTAATACGGCAGGAGTGATTGATGCCCGGAATAATGTCCAGTAAAAGCCAATGTCCGTACGACCAGTTGCTATTTGTAAGCTACCCACTGGGTTGGTTATAGATAGAATACCATAATATATGGCTAAGGTAAATAAAAGTAGGGATCCCGATGCATAACTAGGCCCATAGATAACATATAGTAGTTCATAAGATCCAACGGCAAAGGTTAAGTATATTGGGAAATTTAAGTATGCAAGATAACGTGTGATTAGAAGATAAGTAGTTAGTTGTTTTTCTGGTTTCTGCTGAAGCGATGCAAGCCAGGGACTTAAAACGTTGGTAATGATCGGATTGACTACATTGAACAAGCGCAGAACGAGTTGTTTGGTTAGGCTATATAAACCTAGCACTTCCATGCCAAGTATCTTGCCTATGATTAAAACGTCAGTTTCTTTCGACACAAAATCTAATAAACGACTAGCCATTTGAAATTTACCAATTTCAAAAAATGGTTTTACCTCTGACCAATTAAAATGTAAATGAATAGGGTTTTGTTTATGCCGAATAAAGAGATAACTCACATTTGATAGTAGAGAAGCAAACAGAGTGGAATAAACAATACTGAAAACTCCGTAATCTTCAAGTACAAGATAGATAGCTAGTATAAGTGAGCTTATATATGCACTTATTTCAACAAGTGCAATTGGCTTGAATAGAAATTGTTTTTGTAAAAATGTTCGGTGTTGGCGACCTATAGCTACGAATATAATATTAAGCCCTAATACAGGGAGGATGCGAATCAACGCGGGCTCTTCGTAGAAATTGGCAATAACCGGACTAAAAAACCAAATCGAAGCAAATAAAGCTATTGATAAAGTAATACTGAGCCAATAAATACTACTAAGTGCTTTATGAGTAGCTTGTCGAATATATAAAATAGCAGCATTTAAACCAGCGTCAACAAATAAAAAAGAAAATTCAATACTTACTAATGCAAGAGCTACCAACCCAAAATCGTCTTTGTTTAGAAAGCGAGTCAACAATACAATTTGAGCTAATTGAAAGAGTACTTTCCCTACTTTCTCAATGAACGACCACCGGAAGCTGTGTAGAGTCTGTCGTTGATTAGTTGTATCCAATAGAGTGGTTTAAATTGTTAGCTCTAAAGTAAAGAATTAGGGGATATAAATTAACTTATTTACTATATAAGCAATTAGTTAACAACTTTTGAGACGATAAAAATAGTTGTTATTTATTTTTTAAAAGTAAAATTGAGTACTGCTCATGAGTCTATATCACTTTTAAAAAAGTTCAAGTGATTAGGCAAAGAAGCGTCCTTAGTGATCAAATTAGATCTATAAAGCTTTGTGATTCGAGGAAATTGGACTAGTTTAGAAAAACGTCTTAAAGTCATAGAGATAAACTATCGACTATTTAGAAGGTATAAATCGGTTTTGAATACCGTTATTTAAAGTCGTATTTTTATTTTCTTTAAAATTCTTATCAATCTAGAGATTGCGGTGTTGATATAAGTAATCTAGTAAAGTTAATCATCAACCCGAAATAGCGAAACATATTAAGTGGAGTATACGTGGAAATAAAGGTAAATGACCTGACCTCAGTCGATAAAGAAATTACCATCTTAGCAAATAGAGAAGATTTACAGCCTAAATTTGATGAAGCTTATAAAGGGATAAGGCCTAAAGTAAATTTACCTGGATTTCGGCCAGGGAAAGCACCAATCGGTCTCATAAAAAAGAGATTTGGTCAGGAAATCGAAATTGAAGAAATCAATAAATATGTTCAAGAGTTATTTGAAACTAAAGTAGTCGAAGAACATGACCCTGTGGGAGAAACACAAATGCTCGATTTTCAGTGGGAGAATGATGAATTAGAGGTAACTTTTAAAATAGGAACTAAACCGTTAGTAGAATTAGCTGATCTTAGTAAAATTGAGGTTAATTCTATGATTCATGATGTATCTGATATTGAAGTTGACGAAGAAATAGCACGGGCTATCGAACGTGAAGGTAATTGGGAAGATGTAGATTCAGCCATAAATGAAGAATCAAAAATTACTGCAGATGTGAGTTCATTAGATAAAAATGGCAATTTAGTTGACGGTGACACCGATATCGATCAAAGCATTGATATGCGACAGGATTCGGCCGCAGGCTTTTTAAAAGCATTGAAGGGAAAGAAATCGGGGGATGTTGTAGATATGACATTTGAAGAAGACGGAGAAACCGATCGCTTCCGTGTTGAGGTTAAAAAAGTACAATTATTGCATAAGGCTGAAATGAATGAAGAATTCATTGTTAAGCAAACCAACGATGAAGTTAAAACAGAAGATGAGTATCGAAGTTTTATTAAGAGTAAAATGCAGCAGTACTATGACCAATCATCTGATGACATTTTCAAAAATGAAGTGATTCAAGCCTTAGTAGATGCGCACGAATTTGATGTACCTATGGCGTTTGTTGCCCAAGTTAAAGAATCCTATGTGGAGCGTCTAAAACAACAATATGCTAATCAGTTACCAGATGGATTTGATACTGATTCATACAAAAAAGATATGACCGGTCAAGCAATAACAGAAGCTAAGTGGCATTTTATTAACATGCAGCTGCAGGAAAAATATCATGATATCGAAATTACAGCGGAAGATATTGATGCCCAATTAGGAATGGAGGCTGCCCGGTACGGGTTGACACCAGAACAATTAAAAGGTTATTATGCCCAAAACCCAAATATGCTGGAGACATTACGAAACACTATTAGAGATAACAAAGTGTTTGAAAATCTCAAAGAGGAAGTGCAAATTAAGGAGATGAGTAAAGACGACTATAGCGCATATCAAGAAAAAAAGCAGGAGCAGAAGTAAATCATGATTAAACAGTCTATATATCAACAAACTATGTATAGTGGAATGAGTACTATTGAAGATAATTTAGCTCCCATGGTTATTGAAACTACCTCAAGAGGAGAGCGGGCCTATGATATTTATTCACGATTACTTAAAGATCGGATTATAATTCTAGGTTCTCCTATTAATGACGTGGTTGCTAGCTCTATTGTTGCGCAGCTCTTGTTTTTAGAATCAGAAGACCCAGAAAAAGATATAAATTTGTACGTTAATAGCCCTGGTGGGGTTGTATCTGCAGGTTTGGCAATTTATGATACTATGCAACACATAAAATGTGATGTGGCTACTACATGTATGGGAATGGCAGCAAGTATGGGAGCAGTGTTGTTAACCGCTGGAAAAGCAGGTAAGCGAAGCTGTTTACCGCACGCAAGAGTTATGATCCATCAACCACTTGGTGGAGTTCAGGGTCAGGCAAGTGATATTGAAATTGAGGCCAAAGAGATAATCCGGATTAAGCAGGAATTAAGCCAAATCATTGCAGATCATTCTGGAAAGACTCTTGAAGAAGTGATCAAAGATTCTGATCGTAACAAATGGATGTCTGCTGACGAAGCAAAAAACTATGGCTTGGTTGATAATGTAATGAGCCGTGTAGATTCTAAAAAATAACTCTTTTCATGAGCGATAAAGAAAAGAATAACGATATCGTAAATTGTTCATTTTGTGGGCGTTCTAGCTTAGAGGTGAATAGCATGGTTGCGGGACCTGGGGTATATGTATGCGATCGATGTGTTGAGGATGCATCCAGCATAATTAAAAGTGATTTAGCATCCCTTGCTAAGCGCCGTGAAAGATCATTTCATCCTATTTTGAAGCCTATTCAAATTAAGGCAAAACTCGATGAGTATGTTATTGGTCAAGAATTTGCCAAAAAAACCTTAAGCGTTGCGGTTTATAATCACTATAAGCGAATTGGTGCTGAATTTTCAGAGGATGATGATACCACTATCGAAAAAAGTAATATTGCTTTGCTAGGCCCTACTGGTAGTGGGAAGACCTTATTAGCTCGTACTCTTGCAAAAGTCATAGATGTACCATTCACTATTGCAGATGCCACGGTTTTAACCGAAGCAGGCTACGTAGGTGAGGATGTTGAAAGTATTTTGAGTAATTTATTACAGGCTGCTGATTATGATGTCGAGCGTGCAAAGAGGGGAATTGTATACATTGATGAAGTAGATAAGGTTGCCAGGAAAAGTGATAATCCTTCTATAACTAGAGATGTAAGTGGTGAAGGAGTACAGCAGGCTTTACTTAAAATATTAGAAGGGACAGTTGCGAATATCCCCCCAAAAGGTGGCAGAAAGCACCCTGAGCAGAATTTTATTCAGTTAGATACAGCCAATATTCTTTTCATATGCGGTGGAGCTTTTGCAGGTCTTGAACAAATTATTGCTCGTCGCCTTTCTACTTCTGCCATGGGATTTCGCTCGGAAGAGCAAGTGAAATTTGATAAGGATAATCCGGAAATTTTTACTCATGTCGAGCCCGAGGATCTGCAGCATTTTGGCTTAATACCAGAATTAATCGGACGTTTACCAGTTATTTGTGGTCTTCATGAACTCTCTGACGAAGCTCTTTTGGATATTTTGAGTACTCCTAAGAATGCGTTGGTAAAGCAATATAAAAAACTGTTCAGTTTAGAAAATGTCGAGTTGGATTTTGAAGATGATGCACTTCAAGCTGTGGTGAAAAGAGCCAAAAATAGAAAAACAGGTGCCCGGGGACTTCGATCTATTATGGAAAGTTCTATGCTTGATATCATGTTCACTCTTCCGTCAATGAAGCAAGTTAAGCGGTGTATTATAACTCGTGAAACCATTGAGAAACAGGCTCCCCCGGTTTATGAAAAACAAAGAGCCTCGGCCTAAGTACCGTCTGCCTAAAACTTTTAGCTCATTTCAGCCTGTTTATTGTATTCATTAAATAAGTTATATGAAATTATTCGATCGAACAGGCCCCACAAAGTGGCTACTTGCATTATTACTGATTTTGATTGGAATTGGTTCACTAGTGTACAATCAGTATCTGATAAATAGAATACTAGAGCAGGAAAAAGCCAGTGTACAATTATGGGCCAAGGCACTTGAGTTCAACGCTCTACCTATCCATCAGGAGTCTAGTCGCTTACTTCTAAACGTGATTGACGAATTGGAAACCAAAGAAGATATAGCCGACAGCCTAATTCGGAAGCTAGAAGAAATTGAGGGTATGCGTAGTATGCAGAATTTTGTTACTGATGAACTTATTTTAGATAATAGAGGTAATTTTAAGTTACCTGCGGTTTTGGTGGATGAAAACGATCTTCCTCTTGAATATATATTACTCGATGAAAAAGGGAGGGCAGTAATTGAATATAGCTTTAGAAATGTGCGAAGTGCAAATATTGAAACTGAGGAGAAGCGCCTTAATTATATTCATAAATTAAAAAATATGAACCCGCCCATTCCCATAATTATAGGTGAAGGAGAAGACGCTCTTCGTCAATATGTATATTATGGTGAGAGTACAGTTGTACAGGTTCTACGTTATGTTCCAGCCATTCAAATTGTGGTGATCCTATTTCTCTTTTTTATTGGGTATACGAGTTTATTGAGTATTACCCGAATGGAACAATCCAACCTCTGGGTAGGTATGGCAAAAGAGGCCGCCCACCAATTGGGGACTCCTATATCTAGTTTACTTGGTTGGATTCATTTATTTCGGGACGATTTACCCAAGCAAGCAGAACAACATAAACTCTTAAATGAAATTGAAAAGGATGTATACCGCCTAAAGGGGGTAGCTGAAAGATTTGGTAAAATTGGGTCTAAGCCTGAATTACAGTCAATCGAATTTGCACCTGTATTGGATGAGGCAATAAAATACATGGAGAGGAGATTACCTAAAATTTCTGGGGAAGTCTACATTGAAACCGATCTAAGAGCGAATGGATTAGTAAAATTAAATCCAGAATTATTGCAGTGGGCCATAGAGAATCTTATGAAGAATGCTATGGATGCTTTACAGATGGCCCATAATTCTAAAAAACTAGGAATCATTGTTCGTAGCTATATAGAAAATAATGGATTATTTATTGAGGTCGAAGACACTGGGATTGGTATGGATGCAACGACTAAGAAGAATATATTTAGACCTGGTTATTCTACAAAAAAGAGAGGCTGGGGCTTAGGACTAAATTTGGCAAAGCGAATTATTGATGAATATCATGGAGGGGAGTTAACAGTCGCTAAGAGTGAAGTTGGAGTTGGTACAATAATGCAAATTCAGTTAAATGTGACCTGATCTAGGTTGCTATAAAAATATTTAATTATACAAGCATATCACTAAAAAGAGCCATTCATTCTTTTATATGCGTATTTTTTATGACGAGATTAATCGTCAGTATATCCGTGTTTTTTTGCGTGCTCGTATAATTCTGTTTTTAATAAATTTCTACCCCTATGTAATCGAGAGCGAATGGTTCCAATCGGTACATCTAGCATATTGGATATTTCTTCATAGGTGAATCCATCTACATCACACAGTAGCACGACCGTACGGAAATCTTCAGGAAGTTTTGAAAGGGCTTTAGAAAATCGATCATCCATTTTATCACGAAAAATCAGATGCTCTAAATCAGTTGTTTCTGTACGCTCAGCACGAACATTTTCATAGAATGCAGCAACCTCTTCGTAGTCCACCTCTTGTGGTTTTTTTAAATTTCTTCGATAATTATTAATGAAAGAGTTTTTAAGTATTCGAAATAACCATGCCTTTGCATTGGTTCCTTTCTCATAGCTATCAAAAAATCGAAAAGCTTTAACGATGGTATCTTGTACTAGATCTTCTGAATCACTAGGATCAGTTGTTAAACGAAGCGCAAAATTATACAAAGAATCTAAGTGAGGGAGAATCTCCTCGTTAAATGCTTGTTGCTTATCAAGTTTTCTTTTACTCAATTCGACCTCATTATCTATTACTAGATGCCTGTTTTTCTAAATAATATAAATTAAACTACGCTTTTTCCTTCTTTATTAAATTTAATTTATCTAACAGTCGCTCTTCACTTAACAGTAATAATCTGACTAATTTTGGGATATTAATTAACTCAAACACTCTAAAAAGTAATAACTATCATATCATATAAGGCATGGGTCCAAGCTGTAACTCCGAACCCTCGCCCAACATAAATTCCATTAAGAATAACTCCGAATTGAAACCTAAACAAAAATGAGCTCATGGTAAAGGGGTCGCCCATATTGCCTGTATAATGTACCGCGCTAAAGAGTATTGCAGATAAAAGTACAGCTGAAGTATAGCTAGCCCACGATTTTGTGCCAAAAAATTTGCTAAATATCCATATAAATAGACTTACTAATAGGACCCTAAAAAAAAGTTCTTCGTATAAACCGGCACCTAATGAGAGCGTAAGCTTTTGAATATATGATAATTGTACAGCCGATCCGCTCGATTGTTCCGCCATACCGGGTAGTATCCAATTAGTTAATGATGAGCTTATTAAAGATACTAATATAGCCCATAAGGTTGCTTCAACTAACATTACACCAAAGTAACCTAGTCTTAGCTCATTTAACTCCCCACGTTTGTGAATTAAAATAAATATTCCAACTATCAGGATTAAAAGTAGACTAATATTAAGTGCTTCTAAACCAATGAGTTGTAATAACTGTTTAAACCATAGATCGACACTAATACGAACTACTACCTCCGTTGCAGGTGCCATAAGAAGAATGAGTACCTCATAGATGATGAATAAAGGAAGAGCGGCTAAAAAACTGTACAAAATACCCTTAGTCAGTGCATGATAGCGATGAGTGGGCGATGTGTACACTTTTTGTTTCACTAGAGCTCTTCCAATGTGAAAATACGAGCCATCTTAGCATTTGAAATAACCCGTTTGGTATTTGAGTTAGGGATTGAGCCACCATATCCTAACAAATGATGCGCTAAGTTAGAAAGCTGCAAGACATTTTCTGTGGTTCTGTCGTTAATGCGAACATAAATGCCACGGTCATTGATAGGGTTTTTAACATATAACACCTGTCCTAATCGTATACTTGCATGCGCTGCGGTAAGTTCTTCAGGATTATAAAGCTCACCAGTAGTTGTAGTCTTTGCTCTATCGGACTCTTTATATACGCTTATTTCCACTTGACCAACATCTATGATAGAGGCCGATTTGGTGTAAGGATTATCATAATTTCTAGAAGGAGGGGCTAGTATGGTAATTTTTTGACCTGGATTTAGACGGTTGATATTTACATCTGGATTCAAATAGGCCAATTCTTTTCTACTCATTTGAAAGTTTTTGAGTAAACTATCTATGTGTAAGTTAATGGGTAGGATATAAATTAGAAACGCACCTTGTGGCGCAGAGCCATCCTCGAAATTTGTTGCTACTGGAGCAACACTGTCGACTACTTTTTTTACCGTAAGAAGCTGTCCAACCCGTATAAAATCAGAGTCTAACTCATTTAAATTTTTTAGTTCGTTGACACTCATATCGTGTACTCCAGCTATACGAATGAGATTGTCTCCGCTTTTTACAATATAAAATTCAGTAGTTTCAACATTTTCTGAGCGAACAATTGATGTTCCTGTTTCTAGCGCTTGGCTTTGTTTTTTAATGGTCAATGAAGATA
This sequence comes from Balneolaceae bacterium UBA2956, assembly GCA_002348545.1. GTDB lineage: Bacteria > Bacteroidota > Rhodothermia > Balneolales > Balneolaceae > UBA1275. The sequence continues at coordinate 89,227 of DEBM01000015.1, read as the reverse complement.
AATCTTGAGGTTTGTAGCGTAGGAACTGCCCAATAGAAATTATATTGCCAGTTAGCTCGTTCCAATCTTTCAATTCTTCTACTTGCACACCTAAACTTCTGGATATACTATAAAGTGTTTCTCCTGATTTTACCTCATACTTCTGATATCTTATGTTCTGTTTGAGTTGAATATTTTGTTTCTCTCCACCCTGCTGCGATTGGGCAAGAACCATATTGAACTGAAAAAGAATGAGCCATATCCCAGTAAATATTAATAGAGCGGGCACAGCGAAGGATCGGGTTATAATGGTAGAGAGTACTATTTTCATAAACTTAAATGGAGTACCGTTCTTGGATTTCACTGATAGAATCACCCCCGAATTTTTCCAGAAATGCGTTTGCAATGACAGGTGCAATTACGCTTTCAGCGACTATGACAGCTCTTGGTATAGCACATACATCGGATCGCTCATAACGGGTTTCTGTTTGCTCTAGACTATGTATATCAACTGTTTGTAGTGGATTGAGCATAGTGGGGATTGGTTTCATGACCGCTCGAATAATAATAGGTTCACCAGTTGTCATTCCGCCTTCAATACCGCCAGAGCGGTTGGTACTACGAGAAAAACGTTTTCCTGTATGAATTATTTCGTCATGGACTTGGTGCCCTGGTCGGGTCCCCGATTCGAAGCCTAATCCAATTTCAACCCCTTTCATTGCTTGCGTACTCAAGACAGCCTGGGCTAATTTCCCATCGATTTTTCTGTCCCAATGTGTATAACTGCCTAAACCAACCGGCACTCCAGTGACTATGACTTCATAGATACCTCCTAGTGAGGAGCCTGCCTTGCGATAGGTTTTAATTTCGTTGACCATCTGTTCGGTTAGAGCGGGATCTAAGCAGCGTACTTCTGATAAATCAGCAGCTTGGTACAAAGATTCAGCACCACTTTCCATAAAGTCAGCAGTTTTTTCTCTGATTTGATCCCAATTGTTGTAACCAGATGTACCAATTCTGAGGATATGACCTCCGATTTCGATACCAAATTCTTTTAAAAATTGTCGAGCAACTGATCCACAAGCCACTCGCATGCCAGTTTCACGGGCGCTAGAACGTTCTATCACTGGCCGAATATCACTGAATCGATATTTTTGAGCACCGACCAGGTCAGCATGACCGGGACGAGGGAGGGTTATTTTTTCAATACCTTCGGCCTCTACTTCTTTATCCATAACTACTGGCCAACCTGCTTTATCTTTTTCAAATGCTCGATTTTGAATGACCATAGCAATGGGTCCACCCATGGTTTTACCAAAACGAACCCCCGAATCTATGCGTGCTACATCCTTTTCCCAAGCCATTCTTCCACCTCTCCCATACCCTTGTTGACGGCGAGCTAAATGTTCTGCGATATCGGCTTCTTTAATCTGTAAGCCAGCAGGCACTCCCTCAATAATTCCTGTGAGGGTTGGCCCATGTGATTCTCCAGCGGTAAAATATCTAATCATAGTTGCGTAAGAGTGAAGGGAAAGTTGAGAGTGATGGTAGCATATTATACTAAATATTGACTCAGAACCTCTTTTGAGTTTTGCTTTGATTGCCATAGTGTAGGCATATATTCTGAATTATATAAAATAGGAATATTTGAAACTTTTTATTGCTCGGCTAGGGACTGGTTTAAACGATTAGTTTTTCTTGTAGATTTATTCATCTATATAAAAATTTAATCGCCCTTAGCTCGGATACGTTGAAAGCTAACTTGAACAATCCCGCCCATTCTACTATAGGATTGTTTACTGATATCGAATTGATATTCTTGAATCACAATACCTAAACCAATACTAGCTCCGGCTAAGTCAATAGATCTCCCGGTTTCCGTTTGCTCATGTTGATAAGGACTATAACCCCAACGTAAATATGCATATTTTCCAATACTAGCCTCCCCTCCTAGCTGCATGTGACGAAGGACGTGATCGACTGCTCGAGGATTTTCCTCTCCCAAAACGGGTAATTCCCAGCGGTGTAAGTCATTAAGTGTAAGAGCTAATAGAAAAGGAAAATATTCAGGCTTAAATGATACGCCTAAAGAAATATTTAAGGGTAGTTTTTCTTCAGAATTCAGATAGTTTTTATATACCCAACCTAAATTTTGAAAAGTGATCCCTGCAGCTAATATCTTTTTGGGGTTAGTATAGATGAGTCCACCTGAAAATGCAAAAGCAGAAGCGTTGTGATGATCTAATGAGGAGTGTAGCCATTTAATGCTAAAGCCACTGTGAACTGTTGGGTAAAGTCTCCTGCTTAGGCTTAGCTGGGTCACATAGTCACCGGCATTAAAGCTGCCAAGATCTGCTCCGAATTCATCGTATCGCCTCATATCTCCATAGCTAGCATATTGTACCCCTGCCGCTACAGTACCTATTTCCTCTAGATCATAGGCATAATGCAGATTGCTATAGCGTGCATCTGCAAAATAATTCATAAAACTTAAGGATGCTGATCCATGATCACTGGGCGATAAGTAGGCTGGATTGGCAAAAAATGCTGAACCGTCTACATTCCATAGCCCTACATGATTTCCCCCCATGCCAGCCATCTGAGCAGAGGTCGAAATTCGTAAAAAGCGAAAAATTTCAGTTGAAAAAACTTGCGCTTGAATACAATTTGGTACTGCCCATCCCAAAGAAAGAAGCATTAAAAAGGGTAATATTGGGCGACTCATAAAGGTCAAATGCATGGCAGTGAACATGACAATTAGTAAAAATCTTTCGTAATATAACTATTTGAATGGTTAACCGTAGAATCGAATCATGGAAGCAATACGTCAACTAGGGCAATATGCCACTTTACTGTATCACGCTCTTCGATCCATTTTAGAATTTAGTACCTATCGAAAGAATTTATTTCAAGAATTTGTGAAAATTGGGTACGAATCTATACCCATTATTATGCTAACCGGGGTATTTACTGGAGCAGTATTGACCTTGCAAACTGCCTACCAGTTAGACACTGATATTTACCCTGCTTCAATAGTTGGATCCATAGTAGGTCAATCGATTATTATTGAATTGGCAGCCGTAATTGGAGCCCTGGTATTGGCAGGTAAAGTAGGTGCCAGAATTTCTACGGAAATAGGGACTATGCGAGTGAGTGAACAAATAGATGCTCTCGAATCTATGGGGTTAAATTCGGTTACTTTTTTAGTTATTCCTAGGGTATTGTCGGGCATATTTATGTTTCCCGTACTTTATGTAATAGCAGCAGTAACGGGAATTTTAGGCGGTTTACTAGCAGGCTCTTTAGACGGAATATTACCTGCAGCAGAATTTATGCAGGGCGCCAGAGAGTTTTTTTTCCCTGAAGATGTAATTTTTGGTGTGGTCAAATCCTTCGTCTTTGGTTTTGTAATTACCTCTATATCCTCTTTTAAGGGATATTATGCTAGTGGTGGTGCAGAAGGGGTGGGTAATGCTACAACTCAAGCCACCGTATTAAGCTGTATTTATGTATTGCTATCCGATTTTGTGTTAGCAGCTTTACTACTGTAAATTTTAGTATCAATTGTATAGAAACTTTCAAAAGAGAATGACTAATTAGATAAGTAAATAAAGATGATTGAAATACAAAATTTATCAAAGTCTTTTGGAGAAAATCTTGTTTGGGAAAACATAAAATTTGATATCTCAGATGGAGAGACCTTAGCTATTATAGGAAAGTCTGGCTGTGGAAAATCAGTGTTATTGAAACATTTAAATGCTCTATTGTATCCTGATAAAGGAGAAGTTGTTATAGACGGCTACAAGCTATTTGAATTGAGTTATGCCGAATTACGAAAAATTCGTCAGAAGTTTGGCATTTTGTTTCAAGGTGGAGCACTTTTTGATTCAATTAACACCTTTGAAAATGTGGCCTTTCCGCTTCGTTATTTCACCGATTTAGGTGAACTAGAAATTCGAAAAAAAGTCGAAAAAGCATTAGAAATGGTAAATTTAGTTGGTTCTGGGGATAAGCCAACATCTGCGCTATCTGGTGGAATGCGAAAAAGAGTTGGTCTTGCGCGTGCTATTATTTTAGAGCCGGAGTATTTGTTGTATGATGAGCCTACGTCTGGCTTAGATCCTCAAACCTCCGACGAGATCAACGATCTAATAGTATACATGTCTGAACAATTGGAGATAACATCTATTGTAATTACCCATGATATGCATAGTGTATTACAGATAGCAGAAAAGGTCGTATTTTTAGACCAGAAAAAATTAAGTTGGCAGGGGACTATAGAGGAAATGAAAAGCAGTACGGATGAATCATTATTGGGTTTTATTAAGGCAAGTGAATACCAGATTTAGTTGTTTTTATTGGCTGAGGAAGCATTGAACGATGTACTAAGGTCTGTATGTTTTATGGTGTAAAAGTTAATTTAATATTGTTTAATGCAACATAGTTATTTATGGATATATCTTATCTTGTATCTTTTACGTAATGATTGTTAAAGATAACGATTTCAAAAAAAAGCATTATTGTGAGAAAAGTTAGTAATGAATTAAAAATTGGATTAGTAGTACTCCTAGCCCTAATTATCGGATATCTAGGTTTCAGGATTATGAAAGACGAGCCCATTTTTTCTCAAGTGAAAGTCTTGTACACAAAATTTGATAGCGTTGAGGGATTGATTAGAGGCAGTAATGTTTATTTAAACGGGTTTAAGATTGGAACGGTTCGGGAAATGCAGTACTTGGTTCAAGAAGATAGTGCCTTAATCACTTTGAATATTATTGAAGATATTCAGTTACCTAAAGGGTCTATGGCACAGTTGGCATCACCGGATTTTCTAGGTTCCTCAACTATTCGGATAATTAGATCAAATTCCTCAGAGTCATTAGAATGGGGTTCATCTTTGAAAGGTATTCAAAAAGAAGGACTTTTAAATACATTCACTAATCGAGGTACGGCGATTAGTGATTCAGTTTCAGTAACTATTACTTTGCTTAATGAAAAATTACGAGCACTTGATTTTTTTAATAAACAGTCATCTTCTAATATTGGTAGTGCTTTATCTAATGTGAAACAAACAAGTGATTATTTATTAGATGCTGTTAAATCTAATAGCGATGAATTAAATGATATGATTGGTTCGGCTAGACGAAGCTTGGAAACTATTGAGGATTTGAGTGATAATTCTAGGGCATCTATTGAGCAAAGTATTAAAAACTTAGAAGTGTTAAGTGTAGAAATGAGCCGCTTGACAATAGAATTATCGGCAACATCTATCACCCTGAATTCGGTATTAAAAAAAATAGATCAGAATGAGGGTAGTCTAGGTTTACTTTTAAATGACCGGTCATTGTATAAAAATGTGGATTCGCTTTCCTACAATTTGAACAAGTTAATTAAGGCAATTGAAGAGGATCCTGAACGCTATTTAAAACATTTACGATTAATCGAGTTGTTTTAAGTTTAATCCTCGATACATCTGTTTGGATTTACTTTTAATTGCCCCGGTATTGGCGTATATTTACAGCCTTGTTATTTTATTCTAGTAGATAGCTTGATAATCAACCTTTGGTTGATAAAAACTGCAACTTTATTGTTCAAAAAAAGAGGAAACCTGTTATGGGTGTAATGACTAAATTTAGAGATAACACAGGTATTATCTTGTGGATTCTAATAGGATCTTTTGGACTATTATGGGTAGTTATGGATGTATTTGATCCAAATGCTTTAATGATGGGGCCTAGATCCCTTGGCTCGGTTAATGGTGAGCCCATAAGTTACGAGGAGTATAATAGTCGCGTTCAATACTATTCAAATGCATATAGTCAGCAAACAGGCCAAAGTATGAACTCTGAACTGAGGGCGGCCTATGAATCACAAGTATGGGAAGAATTAGTTAGTGCTAAGTTACTCGATCAAAAAATGGATGAACTTGGTATAACGGTTACCGATGATGAATTGTTGGACATGGCATACGGAAAAAATCCTGATCCTTTAATACGTCAGTATTTTCAACGTGAAGATGGAACCATCGATCCCTATATGGTTCAAAATGTATTATCGGACGAACAATATTCTCAGGAAGCAATTGCCATTGAATTGCAATTGCGACAAAAAAGGCGACAAGAAAAGCTAAGCAATTATATTACTTCTGGTCTACAAGTTACTCAAACCGAGATAGAGCGAGAATTTATATGGCGTAATACTTTTGCCGAATTAGAATATTTGCGATTTCCCTACAGCGATGTAGACGAAAGTACTATTCAAATATCAGAAACGGATTTGTATTCATATTATAACGCAAATAAAGAGTTATATACTCAAGAAAAATCCTATCGCGCGAATTATGTTCGATTTAGCACATTACCTACTTCAGGGGACTCAGCAATCATTCGCGAAGAATTAGAAAATCTACGAACTGACTTTGCAATCGCTGAAAGTGATTCTATATTTTTAGTTATGCAACAGTCTAGTACTCCTTTCAATGGGGTTCTAGTTGACAAAGATGAGCTTCGGGAAGAATATGAAGCTGTTTTATCTGTTGCTGTAGGTGAAGTTACTGAGGTACTTGATTTAGGTACTTCTGCAGCTATTATTAAGAATATTAGCGAAGATAGAAATAAAATCCAGTTCGCGATAATGTCTCGAATTTATGAAGCACTTCCTGCGACATTGAACGAAGCAGGTGAAAAAGCTGACGAGTTTCAGTATTTCGCTGAGGAAAATGACTTCACTGAAGAAGCAAATAGAGCAGAACTTTCTGTTGGGAGTATATTCGCGACGGACGGTAATACCTTCATTTCCGGATTAGGCAATTCTCAACAAGTTTTAGATTTTTTGTCTCGTTCTGACGTGGGAGATATTTCTGCGCCTATAGAGTTAAGTAATGAATTAGTTATTTTACAACTGGTTGAAGTCACTGAAGAAGGCTTTCGACCTTTTGAGGATATTCGTTCGCAACTAGAGGTGGCTGTGCGCACTGAAAAACGCAAAGAAGTTTTGCAGACACAGATTCAAGAATGGCTCACTCAGCATAATGATATGTATTCATTGAGCGAAGCAACGGGCAAAAGTCTAGAATCGGTAGTCAATGTATCAGCAAATAGTACAGTTTTAAGAGGAGCTGGTAGAGAGCCAGAAGTTATTGGTTATGCATTTAGCATGGATGTGGATGAACGCTCTAGACCGATTGCAGGTGAAAGTGCCGTGTACATACTGCATTTAACTAACAAGACGACACCTAATTTGGCAGCTACTACCCCAGATACTTTCGAAAATATTCGTCAGCAACTCGAGCAAGAATTAAATAATGAATATTTAAGTGTATGGATTTCGCAACTAAAGGACGAAGCTGACATCATCGACAATCGTTTTGTTCTATTGCAGTAACTCTTTAATTATTTTTATGTAAAGGGATGAAGACTACGTTTTCATCCCTTTTTTTTACTAATTGATATGATAAAGAAAAGGAATATACGATCGCAGAAAGACTCGCGAGAACGAGATACCTTTTTTATGCAACATGCACTTGATTTAGCCTTAAAGGGAAGGGGTAAAGTTTCACCAAATCCTTTGGTGGGTTGTGTTATTGTAGATGTACATGGGCATCGCATTGGTGCAGGATATCATAAAAAATATGGTGGTGCGCATGCTGAAGTTGAGGCACTACAGTCCGTAGAGACGCCTGACGCATTAAAAGATGCAACAGTATATGTTACCTTAGAACCCTGTTCACATTATGGTAAAACACCATCTTGCGCGGATTTACTTGCTTCCCTTCCAATAAAGCGAGTGGTTATTGCACAGAAAGATCCTAATCCATTGGTTAATGGAAGTGGGATTGAAAAACTAAAAGCCCAAGGTGTTGATGTTAGCTTAGGTGTACTTGAGAAAGAGGCGGAACAGCTAAATGAGTTTTTTAATCATGCCCAACGATTTGGGCGGCCCTTTATAACTCTAAAAATTGCTCAAACTGTGGATGGTTTTTTGGCGGATGCCAATGGAGATTCGCAATGGATTACGGGTAAAGCGGCTAGAAAGAAAGTACATGAGTGGCGTTCTTATTATGATGCCATAATGATTGGCCGTCAAACAGCCATGATAGATAACCCAAAACTAACCGTTCGTCATGTACGTGGCCGCCAACCCATGCGAGTAGTCTTAGATGGCCCCTTTAGCTTACCAAGAAAACTGTATCTTTTTTCCGATAAATATGAGGCGAAAACAACAATTATAACCTGGAATAAAGAAGCTTCTTTAGACTATGTAGATCCAATGATAAAACTTATGAAGCATAATTATTTCAGGGGCAAGGTGATTCAGGTTGCTAAAAAAAAGGGGCATATAGATTTAAAGGAAGCTATTTCTGCTCTTGATTCCATTGGAGTACAATCCATTTTGGTAGAAGCAGGACAACAGCTCGGTTCGGCGCTTTTACGCGAAGGGTTAGTAGATAAGGTGGAATTGTTTATGTCTCCTAAACTGTTAGGTAGCGGTACTCGATCCATTATGGATCTTGGTATATTTGCTATGCGTGATATATGTGTATTGAAAGAGGTAACATGGAAGCAAATAGGCGAAGATATGCTGTTAACTGGGTACAGATAACTCTATGTATAAGATATTTTATTGTAACAAAGTATCTTCGCTGTGAGTATCAAAAAGAAAAATTTACCACCTCAATTTAAAATTATAATCATGTTTACTGGAATAATTGAAGAAATGGGACGGATTAGTGCTGTTCATGCTATTCCTAATGGAGGTCAGGAGACTAAAATATTGAGTTCATTTGCTGGTGATTGCCATATTGATGAAAGTATTTCAATAAATGGAGCGTGCCATACTGTAGTAGCATTCGATGACCATAGTTTCACGGTCCAGAGCATAGAAGAAACCTTAAGAAAGACTACAATTTCTGAGCTCAAAGTAGATACTTTAGTAAATCTAGAACGTTCTATGACTTTACAAAAAGGCATAGAAGGACATCTAGTTCAAGGACATGTAGACACAGTAGCGAAGATCGTACGCATTATCCCCGAAAAGACTGGATGGCTAATTGATATAGCTCTCGATAAAGACTACCAGGATATGATTGTGGGTCGAGGTAGTATTACAGTGGATGGGATTAGTTTAACAATAGCGGAAGACCTTGTTGATGCATTTCGTGTAGCTATTATCCCTTTTACATGGGAACACACTAATTTATCAATCAAAAAAGAAGGAGATAATGTAAATCTAGAGTTCGATGTAATTGGTAAGTATGTAGTGAAATACTTAGGCAAAATGAATAAGATCTAGCTGACCTTACCCTACATTACTGGTTTCTCGATCAAAGAAACTAAAAACTAGTGCTTCCAGGAAATCTACCGCCACCCGAACGTCCAGATCGTCCTGTTGGAGAAGAACTTCGTTCTAAGTTTTTTAGAACCGGTAATTTCTGGAATAGGGACTGAATCTGTGAGTTATTTACACTTAGGCGAAAGAAATAGTATTGATAATCTCCAAAAGGACTAATTTGAAAAGATAAATCCCAACACTCCAAGTTTCGGTATAATGAAAATTGTGAAGGAGTAAGTTCTTTTTGTATAAAATCATAGCCAAGAGTAGTTCCAAAGCGCCACTTAGGAGTTAAATTGAAGCTAATACTTTGCGCATTGAGAGTGGCTGTTTTTAAAGGGTCGTTTTTATGTCTATATCTCCATGAATAGCTAAAATTAAGGCTAAAACTCCATGGCGAATTAAATGGAATCACAGGCTGCTCTCCAAAGGCTGCGTCGATTGGGTTAAAATATCCTTGTGCAAATGGATCATATTGTTTTTGATATTTTGGAGTAATAGGCACTATAACGTTTCCTCCCCCTCTAAAGCTAGTACTAGCGGTAAACCGAAAACTTTCCATCTGAGCTAATTTAGAACCAGTTTTTAAATACAAATGATCGTAGTATCTGCCGAGTGAATCTCTTTGATAGAAAGAAAAATTTGCGCGAACATTTAGACGCACACCTTTTAAACTGCTAGAACTCATCGAAGCACTAAGGGGACTTAGATGTAAACTATCAGCGGCAAAATTATAGGATGTATTTAAAGATAGATTATCAATAAGCTTTATTTTTCGCACGCTGATTTCTCCGGTGCTATCTCTTTTTACAAGCTTAGTCTCAAGAATGTTTTGAATACTAATACTCATAGCTTTCTGCTCACCAGCAGAGGGCCCTCTATAGATTTCATTGTCAAAAATACTATATCGCTGGGTATTACCTAGAGTATCGGAAATTACTTCTTTGAAATACCCCCATCTTGGATCACTAAAATCGGGACGATACCCAAAGCTTATGGATGGACGTAGAGTATGACGAAGTCCTTCAAAGTTCCCAACTTTGCGGGGGGATGTACCATATAGTGTGGTAGAAAAACTCAGCGAAGCTGAAAAATCACGTCCAGCAACAAAACCTTGATTTTTTTCTTGAATGACTTTATTTGTTTCCTCATCGAATTTCTTTAGTGTGGAGCTAGGATACCAAAATTCATTTATCTGTACACCTACAGAAGAATTGATATAGGGTGAGTTCAGAATCTTACCCACTGTAATATTAGCACTTTGTTTTAAACCCAACTGTATATACTTATTGTTTCCTGTTGCTTCGCGATAATTGCTTGGCGACAAAAATGCATCCAAGAACCCAACAGTTGCAGTATCGGCATCAGTTGGGTGATAGTCGAAATTACTATCGAAACTGTTATTGTATCGTAGAGAAATACTTTCATACCATTTTGGATTATTTCTCGATACGGATTGGAATGGACTCAGTGTTTTTGTTGAGAATGTAAAACCTGGACCATCTAAACTGGTTGAATTATTGAAAAAATTCTGGACCATACTTGCATTAGTACTAAAAGTAAATAATCCTTCAGGGTCGCGATAGTTATACGCTATTCTGGAGGTAGAACTGGTTTTTGCACGGTCTTCAATGTCGAAGGAATTTTGTGAGAAGAAGTCTGCAGTTCGTAAATTAACATTGGCCGAAATACTAGCATAGGGTGAAATAGTTTGTCGATGTTGGATTCCAAGTGACTTATTAATTTGGGTGCTAAAGTCTGGATCGGTTGGCTCTAAACCTTGGTCTCTAGAGTAGCCAAGGGTAATAGCCCCATTAAACCGATCCCCGACTCGGTATTGTGTGGAGTTATTGGCATAGTAGGTACCCGAAGTGAAAACATCTGCACTTAGGGTTGTGGTTAGATAGTCATTGATGTATTGAAACCAACCCAAATTATGCAAACCAATACCCTTAGAAGCTTGGGCATCGAATACATAGGTAGGTGTTAAAATACCTGAGCGTTTTTTATCTATTTGAGCAGGAACATATCCAAATGGCAATACGAATGGGTAAGGTATGTCTAAAACATAGAGTCGGGCATTGGTAAAAAATATTTCTTCCTCATCTACTACCTTCATTTGCTTGGCCTCTAAATAATAATATAAATAATCTGGCGGACAAGTAGAGTAAATACCATCTTGAATGAATACTTCAGATTCGTTTACATTTTTAATTTTGGAACCTATGAGTAAGCCATCACTCACGTTAATTTGAGCATCCTCGAATTTTCCTCGGCTACTATTATAATTAAAAAGAATTCGAGTACTTTTTATTTCATCCTCGCCCATTTTTAATAAAGGCACTCCAAGGCTATCTTTTAAATCCGAGGCCCTAGCTTCTACTGTGGTTGAGTCTAAATTCAAGGTAATTTGCCCTGATACCAAAGTTCCTGATGTATGAGCAATTTTTGCCATCCCGTATAAAAAAGCTTTACGTCCTTTTCTTAGTCGAACAATGAGGGAATCATTCGCTTGAAATTTAACCGCATTTTCGGTGCTTCCTCCCTGTACTGACCCCTCGGAAGCACTTATATTTAGTCCAGTGAAGTTATTGGAGGATGAATTGCCAGATCCTTGGTCTTGACGCTGTAAACTTCGCATTTGGCTATAGCCATTTTGAATTCCTAACAGTAGGAAGGTCAAGAGTAGATAAATAATGGTTTTTTTTCGCTTAAATAGCAGTTGCACGTGGCTCCTAATAATTAATATCAGAGGCAGTTTTAAGTAAATTAACCTGAAGAAATCACCTAAGACCGTCGTATTAGCTCTAGATTAACCAAACGAATCAAAGGCTAATCCAGCAGCCCCAAGTAGTGAGCTATCATTACCCAGATCTTCGTAGACAATTTCAAAGCCCTCTTGGAAGGGGGGCATCATATGCTTTTTGACAATCTCTCTTGCGGGTTGGAAAAGCCATTCACCTGCCTTAGAAACCCCACCACTCAGCACATAAGTTCGAATATCCATCATGTGGGTGTAGTTGATGATGGCATATCCAAGTCGTTGGCCTGCCTTCGCTAAGATTTCGATGGCGAGGTCATTGCCAGCGTTGGCAGCTTGTGTCAAGTCAACTGGCTCGAGCTTGTCAAAATCTTTGTAAAATTTTTTATAAAGGTAATTATTCGGGTGTTGGGTAATCATATCCATAGCAAATCGGCTTAAAAAGCGCTGGCCTAGGTACGCCTCAATTGTGCCTCGAGTAACGCTGTTTGAAAGCGGACCGTGATAATCTAGGATGATGTGACCTAATTCCCCCGCCATACCTTTAGACCCTTTGAATAATTGCCGGTTAACGATGATTCCACCGCCAACGCCTGTGCCAAGGGTGAGCATAATGAAATTATCATAGCTCTTACCCTCTCCGAAATATAAAGAGCCAAGGGCGGCAATATTTGCATCATTTTCTATTTTACAAGCTAACTGCGTACGGGAATATACTTCTTGCGCGGTATTGACTCCATCCAAATAAGGTAGATTGGGAGGATAGTGAACTGTGGTTTGATCAAGACTAACCATTCCGGGGAGCCCCATTCCTATTCCGACTACCTCATTTTTTTTGGTTAGCTCCATTACGACCCCAGCAATACGATCTAATAAATGTTCTTTACCCAACTCTGCATGTGTTGGAGTTGAGCATTGTTCTATAATGCCGACATTTTGATCTATCACGGCTGCTTTAATATTAGTTCCGCCTAGGTCAATTGCTATAGCTTTCATGTGTGTAAATTGTACGAATAATTACTCTTTTTTTTTAATTTTGTACACTCTTTCCCCTGGCTTTTTCATCCCATATTCTTCTCGAGCAATCTTTTCAATAAGATCAGGGTTATTTTCAAGCTTCCAAATGTTCTGTTCTAATATTTCAGACTCATTTTCTAGCTCTTTGGTTTTTTGAATAAGTTCTTTCTTTTGCTGACCTAATTGCCAGCGTATTTTAAGGCTGTAGACATCGATAAATAAAAACCAGATTACAATGACTAGCCCCAAAAGGCCTATTAAGATTTTTTTATTCCATCGCAGTGGATTAAAAAGTTCGACATTCATAGTGTAATATGATGATAATTCATTGAATAAAATACATTATTTTATGGTTTAACACATAAAAAAACCCCGTCCGGTTTCAAGCGAACGGGGTTGGTCAAGAGAGATTCAATTTGTTTTGAACAATTCAGTATTCTCTTCAAATGATTGTCTGTTGACAATCATTTTTTTAGTTACCGATTTTGGATATTCAAATACAAATGAAAGTGAACCGGGTGGGGCTCGAACCCACGACCCACGGCTTAAAAGGCAGTTGCTCTACCAACTGAGCTACCGGTTCAACCAAAGACCCAAAATATACGATCTTTTATAGCTTTTTTTCAAAAAAAACGAAAAAAAGAGTGTATTTATTTAGTATCTGAACTTGGTTGTTGCGGTTAAGTTTAATTTAAAGCTTGGTATTAATTGGGGATTTTTTTTTCTAAGTGCTTGGAATACCGTACTATTGTAAAGTATAGATAATAGAAATTTGATGATTTAGTTCAAGCTAATGGCTAGTATTTTTAGTAAAATCATTGTAGGGGAAATACCTTGCTATAAAGTGGCAGAAAACTCAGAATTCTTTGCATTTTTGGACATACGACCAGTATCCAAAGGGCACACGTTAGTCATACCCAAAAAGGAAGTAGATTATGTATTTGACTTAAATGAGCACACTTATAGTGGGCTTATGGCATATTCTCGGAAGGTGGCAAAGGCGATAGATCAGGCACTTAAACCGATTCGTATAGCTATGACGGTGGAAGGACTTGAAGTGCCTCATGCACATATCCATTTGATTCCCATATACTCTGATGGTGGCCCTTTTCGTTTGGGATACTCAATAAAACTCAAGAAAGAGGAACTGCAGACTATTTCAGAACAAATTGCTAAGCATATAGATCAATGAAATTACTTGTTATTCATGGACCGAATTTAAACTTACTTGGCACTCGAGATCCGGACATCTATGGGACAATGACATTGGAGCAGTTAAATGATTATATCCAGATATCTTGTAAAGATCATGAGATTAGTTTTTTTCAGTCGAATATGGAAGGCGAATTAATTGATCGTATCCAAGAAACACGCAATGACGGTACTGAGGGGTTAGTAGTCAATATGGGGGGCTATACTCACACTTCCGTGGCCTTGCGAGATGCCTTAGATCCCGTTTCAATTCCTAAGGTTGAAGTACATCTTTCTAATATTCATGCTCGAGAAAAATTTCGGGAGCACTCGATTACTGGCGCCGTGATGAATGGTATTATCATGGGTTTCGGGGCCGAGAGTTACCTGTTAGGAATACGAGCGATAGAAGGTTTCTACGCTAAATAATCTAGAGTTGAAGCTACTAAAACATTTATTATCTGATACATTAGTTTATGGCATTAGCAGCGTCATTGCCCGGTTTATCAATTACTTGTTGGTTCCCTTTCACACAGGTTTATTTAATCCTGAAGCTTATGGGATAGTAGGCCTTGTTTATGCTGCTATTGGGCTACTTCAAGTATTTTTTACCTTTGGCATGGAGTCCTCCTATTTGCGTTACGGAAAAGATCGTGAACAAGCAGCTAGTATATTTTCTACTATACAGCGCGCCCTTCTAGCTGGTGGCTTGTTTTTTATTTTTGTACTATGGCTATTTCAAGTACCATTATCTGATCTACTTTCACTTCCTGCCGCATCGTCGAGTACAAAGCATATTTATTGGCTCATGATGGGTATCCTTCTGGTTGATGCATTAGCCATCGTCCCTTTTGCTGAGCTGAGACTGTCTAAAAGAGCGTACTCATTTGCTTGGTTAAAATTGGGACATGTAATTATAAATATCAGCTTAAATGGCTATTTGATCTTAGTTTTACATTGGGGGATTGAAGCAATATTTATGGCTAATTTGCTTGCATCTCTTGCAGCATTGTTGGGGGTTTTTGGGTTAACTGCACGACTTTGGAGGGGTGCTTGGTCGAGCGACTTGCTCCGAAAAATGGTACAATTTGGATGGCCGTTTGTTCCGGCTGGTTTGGCACATGTGGTTAACGAAACCTTGGACCGTTTCTTTTTAAAGAGTTTAACTGGAGAACAAATATATGCCATTTATGGCATGGACTTGAGTGCAGACCATATAGTAGGGGTATATAATGCTTGTTATAAGTTAGCTGTTTTTATGTTATTACTGGTTCAAATGTACCGAATGGCGTGGCAACCTTTTTTTATGCGATATAGTGATGATTCAGACGCTCCAAGTCTTTTTGGGATGGCATTTAAATATTTCAATATTGCAGCAGCACTGGTATTTTTAGCTGTTGGATTATTTGTAGAGTCTATTGTTGCCATTCCCATCCCATTTTTGAATACCACACTTATCAATGAGGCATATTGGTCTGGTCTAAGTATTGTACCATGGCTTTTGTTAGCCTACTGGTTTCAAGGCTGGTACATAAATTTTTCCGTTGGTATCTTTATACAAGAAAAAACAAAACGCTTGGTTCAAATAACTGGATTAGGTGCAATTATTACAATAATAGCGAATATTGCTCTAATTCCTGTCTTAGGTATGAAAGGAGCGGCTATTACCACCGCACTAAGCTATGGCACTATGGCTGTAATTCTTTTTCGGACAGCCCAAAAAGCTATGAAAATCCCTTTTGGCCTAATACGTGCTTTCGGAACTATCGCAGTAGCAAGTAGTGCTGTTTGGGGTGCCCAGAGTATTCAAGTGTGGATTGACCTGTCTAAAGATCTTGCAGGTTTTCTAATTTTAGTATTGGCAATGTTAGTCATAATCCCGTTGCAAATAGTTAATGTGGATACAAAACCTGCTAAAATAAGCTCATAAAAAAATCCCGCAAGGAAACTTAGCGGGATTTAAAAGCAAGTAGTGAGAACCTTTGTTCTCTTTATTTATTGTTCATAAGTGCTTTAAAGTCGTCTAGAGTGCCGCGAACGGCTTTAGCCGACTTGTGTAAAAGTTCGCTTTCTTTTTTGGTTAATTCAACTTTAATTATTTCTTTTATGCCACTTTTACCAAGTTTGACAGGAACACCGATATATAAATCGTCAATTCCATATTCCCCATCTATGTGAGCACACACTGGAAAAATTCTATTTTGATCCAGCAAAATAGCCTCAACCATCTGAGCGGCGGCGGCACCCGGAGCATACCAAGCAGAGGTTCCCATGAGCCCAACGATTTCTCCTCCTCCTTTTTTTGCACGACCTACTATTTCATCAAGTCGTTCTTCAGAGATAAATTGAGTAATAGGTATACCGGAAAGAGTAGTGAATCTTGGTAATGGAACCATGGTGTCACCATGCCCACCCATTAGTAGGGCTTGAATGTCTTTTGGCGAAACATCTAATTCATCGGCGATGAATGCGCGATATCTAGCAGTATCCAAAATACCAGCCATACCCATGACTTTTTCATAGGGTAGTCCAGACTCATCCTTGGCCACTTGAACCATTACATCTAATGGATTGGAAACTATAATAAGAATAGTGTCAGGAGAATATTTCACCAATTCAGCTGTTACGCTACGAACGATATTTGCGTTTATCTCCAATAAGTCATCTCTACTCATGCCTGGACGCCGTGGTACACCTGCAGTAATTACACACACATCAGAGCCCGAAGTATCAGCATATTCTGTAGTTCCTTTTATTCGGGTGTCAAATAGGTGAATGGGAGAAGCTTCCCATTGGTCTAATGCTCGCCCTTTGGAAGGATAAAAAGTTTTATCGTCTTGTTTTCGCTCCAGATCTAAAGCGATCACTTCTTTCGCAAAATCTCTTTGTGCAACGCTAAGCGCTACGGTAGAGCCAACATTTCCTCCAGCTCCGATAACTGTTACTTTCATGACTTTGGGTGATATTTTTAAATTTTTTATTTGATTATTTTACGCTTGCTCGAATGTTACAAAATAAGAATTTTATTCACCTATAGCTGAAAAATTACCATCGATACTCCGAATAGTATGGACTAGATGCAACATGAAAAAGAAAGAGATGGAATCTAATTAAGTACGTCGGGAGTCCTGCCCCCACATGAGTTTCTTGCGGAGAGTATCGAAATAGCTGTGATCGGTCAGGTGTACGAGAGGAATTCGAGAGGTAGATTTTTTGATATGGATGGAGAAAGGATATTCCAAGACAGGTTTAATAACTCCGTCACAGGAAAAAATTACGGAAGGATTGGGTTCAGGAATGGAAATACGAAGCTCTTTATCAGAAGGTAACACCAAAGGACGAGTAGTAAGAGTATGTGGATTCACAGGGGTAACCACGAGTACTCCGGAGCCGGGCATCACGAGTGGTCCGCCTGCTGAAAGGTTGTAAGCGGTTGACCCAGTTGGAGAGGCTACGATGAGGCCGTCAGACCAGTAGGTGTTAATCAGAGCTCCGTCATATTCGGCATCTATGTTAATCATAGAACTTGAATCTCGGCGAGTGAACAGGAATTCATTTAAGGCATAATTAAGCTTGCCTTCTTGGTCAATTGATTCTAGAAAATACCTATAATCTAGACTGTAATTCTTTTCGATGAGTGCATCCAAGGCGGAGTACATTTCCTCGATGGATACATCGTTCATGAACCCTAGGTGTCCACTGTTTATACCTAAAATTGGTTTTTCCAGTCCTCGTGCGAGCCGAGCCGCATAGAGCATGGTTCCATCGCCACCTATTACTATTAATAAGTTCGAAGCTTCAATTGCAGAGGCATTCCCCTGGCAAAAGTGAAGATTAGAAGACTTGATTATCGTTAACGATTCGGCGGTTTGTTGGTCAATATAGCAATGTATCTCTTTGTCTTGTGCCCATGCTAAAGTCTGATGCAGTACTTGTTGTACTTCGTATTTTCGGGGGTTGGTAATTAGGGCACATTTCATCGTTATTTGCTTCCTTTAAGCCCAGTGGCTGCTTTATCGCTCAGAAGATTAGTTTCATAGTGTAGTATCCGCCCATTTTTTTGTTGATGTACGGTAATGGCCGTTTCAATGAGCTGGTCTAGTAAATCGTTAAAATTAAGTTTAGAATACTCCCATAAATAGTAGGAAAAAGATCCTGGGATCGTATTAATTTCATTGAAATAAATTTTTTGGGTGTCTTTTTGTACTAAATAGTCAATTCGTGCTACCCCAGTTGCCTGAAATATTCTAAATATTTGCTCGGACAATCCCCGGATATTCTGGCTTAATTCCTCTGATATATCAGCAGGAATCACACGATCTGCAGAGGCCATTCCTTTTTCAGCGGCGCCACCTTGCTGATATTTATCGGCAAATGAGAGTGCTTCATTACTACCTAAAGGTCGTTCACATACGCTAGAAATACAAGACTCAGGAGTCCCTAATACAGCGCAATTTATTTCAATTAAGGGAGCAATAGCTTCTTCTATGAGTATTTGAGCGTCATATCGAAACGCGGTTTCTACCGCTGTTATTAAGGCTGATTGACTTTCTACCTTTTTTACTCCAATGCTACTTCCCAATGATGAGGGTTTTACAATCACCGGATATCCAAGTTGTTCCACTTCCTTAAGGATAGTATCATTATGGCGATCCCAATCCTCTTCATAAAAATTAAGAGAAGAAGTAACCGGAATATGATTTGCCTCACAGAGCTGTTTAGCTTTGACCTTGTCCATGCCTAGAGAGGATGCTAAAACACCACTTCCTGTATAGGGGAGGTTATATTGTTCACAAATACCTTGAAACGATCCGTTCTCACCTGCCCCTCCATGGAAAGAGACCACTATGGCATAAACAGGCTTTTGTATGGGCTTGGAAAACAGTCCTTTCTTAGCATATTCTAATACCACTCGTCCTAGTGGATCTCGATTAAAATAGCAAGGGCTAACTTGTTGGGTGAGGGAGTCTAAATCTCCGTATTGTTCTAAATCTTTAAGTATATCTCCGGTAAGCCATTGTCCTGATTTACTAATATAGAGGGGGAGTATGGTGTATTTGGAGTCCGACAGTTTGCTCATCACTTGCATAGCGGTTAGCACCGAAACTTCGTGTTCGGGTGAAACTCCGCCAAAAGCGACTACTAGATGGGGTGCCTGTTCTGTCATGAAAGCAAATTTAAGGATCGGGTTGGTCGTAACATTCTACTAGTTATTATCTAGAAAATAGTAGATGTTGGGGTCAATTGTTACTATTGTACAATAACAAATAAGATAGACATAATTGCACATGGAGGATGATGAGATGGAACGAATAAATACGGGACTAATTCGAAGTCTCCACGAGAGTGATATATCATTAGCTTCTAGGCCAAAAATGCCTTGGCCGGATCAGGTTTTAATGATAGAACCTGAGTTCTTTGACGTAGAGTATGTGATCAATCCTCATATGGAGTCGATGATTGGATCAGTGGACAAAAACAAAGCTTGGGTAGAGTGGTCGGCTTTAAAGTCTCAGTTTGAACAGTGTGGGCTGTATGTTCATCCCATAAAAGGAATGAAGGGATTGCCGGATTTGGTTTTTTGTGCGAATCAGAGTTTTCCAATGTGGGCGGAAGATACTGGTGCCTCATTCCTTATGGGGGCTATGCGCAGTCCAATGCGCCGCTCTGAGGTGCCTTACCTTAATCAAGTGCTGGCTCAAAAAGGATATCCTATTCACTCATTATTCCCAACTAATCACGGTAAAGAAGCAAGCCAAGCAGTAGAAAATGATGGAACACAAATTGAAATGAGTGATATTCATTTACCCCCATTGTTTTTTGAGGGTATGGGCGATGTTCAGTGGCATCCTGAACGCTCCCTAATTTGGGCTGGTCATGGGTTTCGAACCAGCATGCCGGCACTAGAGGCATTGGCTGTATTCACAGGGATACCTATTATTTCTCTACGTCTGCAAGACGAAAGATTGTATCATTTGGATACCTGTTTTTGCATGCTTGATGAGCAAACCGTGATGATCTATCCAGAAGCTTTTGATGAAGTAGGCTTGGAGTTAATTCATCATTTTTTTGATGTGGTATTAGAAATAGATGAGCGAGAAACTCTTTACTCATTTGCATGTAATGCCACTGCTGTTGCAGGAAAACGAGTATTATTGCCGTCCGATAGCCCTAAAACGGCTCGACTTCTTGCATCAAAAGGATTTACCGTTGTAGAGTTATCAACTCACGAATTTCTGAAAAGCGGAGGAAGTATTTTTTGCATGAAAATGTTGTTTTGGAGTCATCATGCATCACTTTAAATAAGCTTATGATAATAGGTTTTGAATTAGCCATGTAATTCAAGACTTTTGTGCAGCTAAAAATAATAAGATTATATGAAATATCTACCATTTGGCCTCAGTTTAGCCGCCGGACTTGTATTGATTTGGATTTTAAGTACTCGCTGGGGAAATATACCTCCAATGGGCCCATTTATGGATCCTGATGGGGGATTTTGGGCGCAAGCAGAACGGCATCCTTTCTCGAATTTAGCTGATCAACTCCCCGGGTTAAAGGACTCTGTAGAGGTCTATTTTGATAATCGTCGTGTTCCTCATGTGTTTGCTCAAAATGATCATGACCTTTACTATATGCAGGGGTACCTCCAAGCAAGAGATCGCTTATTTCAGATGGAACTTCAAACCTATGACGCGGCTGGGCGCTTGAGTGAATTAATAGGTATATCTTTAGTGGATAGAGACCGTCAAAGCCGTAGATGGGGAATGGTCTTTGGAGCGGAACAGGCTGTAACTGAAGCTCAGAAACATGAATCCT
Source organism: Balneolaceae bacterium UBA2956 (assembly GCA_002348545.1). GTDB lineage: Bacteria > Bacteroidota > Rhodothermia > Balneolales > Balneolaceae > UBA1275. Next base: position 68,133 of record DEBM01000015.1, on the reverse strand, counting down.
CATGGGCAATTTTTAAGGCTTATTCAGCAGGCGTAAATGCTTATATAAATTCATTGGAACCTGAGCAATATCCTCTCGAATACAAATTGCTAGATAATGTGCCAGAACCTTGGACTCCGTTGAAAACCGCTCTTTTACTCAAAAATATGACACGCACCTTAGCGGCAGGTAACAGTGATGTCTCCCATAGTAACACCTTGGCATATTTTGGTCCGGAATTTATTGAACAGTTTTTTGACAAAGACCATAACCTCTTAGATCCAATAATTCCAACAAGCCGCTCTTGGGATTTTGAACGTGTGCCGGTTAGGCGTCCTGATACTATTTTTGTGCCTAAAGTGGCGAAAAGCATACAACCTTTTCCTGTGCCGGAGGGTGTAGGGAGTAATAATTGGGCGGTCAGTGGTAATAAAACAGCCTCTAAATATCCAATATTAAGTAATGATCCTCATTTGCGGTTAACCCTTCCGTCTATATGGTATGAGATTCAACTGCATGCCCCAGGAGTCAATACTTATGGAGTTAGTTTATTGGGCGCGCCAGGAGTAGTCATTGGCTTTAATGAGCAGGTTGCTTGGGGGGTAACCAATGTAGCTTCCGATGTACTGGATTGGTATGAAATTCGATTTGAAAATGAGGTTAAAGAACGCTATTGGCATGACGGTCAATGGAAGCCAACAACGAAGCGCATCGAAGAAATTCATGTCAGGGGTGGTAAAACCATTATTGATACCGTAATATATACCCATCATGGACCCGTCTCTGAGGTAAAACATGGTAATGGAGATGAGCAAATTGGTGCAGATGAACCCATCTATCACGCTCTTCGATGGATTGCGCATGAGCCTTCCAACGAAATACGAGCTTTCTACCAGCTTAACCGGGCCAAAAATTACGATGAATATGTAGAAGCCTTAACCCATTATCAGGCCCCTGCTCAAAACTTTGTGTTTGCTAGCGCCGAAGGAGATATTGCATTATGGGTCAACGGCCGGTTTCCGAATAAATGGGATGGTCAAGGTCGTACTTTGAGTGATGGCACAGACCCACTTTACGATTGGCAAGGCTGGATTCCCAGAGAGCATCATCCCCATATTAAAAATCCTGAGCGGGGTTTTGTCAGCTCTGCTAATCAAGAATCAACGGCGCCAGATTATCCTTACTACATGGATGATGTATATGCACCATTTGAGCGTGGTCGAAGGATTAATGAACGTTTATCTGAAATGGATAATATAACCAAAGATGATATGCAGGCGTTGTTAATGGATAACTATTCCTATCATGCTGCGGAAATTTTACCCAGTATGCTGGAGTGGATTAAGACCGATTCATTGTCCCCTATTCAACGCGAGGTGGTGGATTCCTTGCAAGCATGGAATTATTATAACAATGCTCCCTACCGTGCCCCTAGCATCTTTAGAAATTGGTGGAGTGAATTATATGAAGCCATTTTGATTGATGAATATGACGCTGATTTTCCACTAAGGGCTCCCGCTAGGGACCGTTTGGTTCAACAGCTAAAGGATAACTCTAATTTTTGGATGGTCGATGATCAGAGAACCCAAGAGGTTGAGACAATTCGAGATCAGGCTACTGCATCATTTATAAAAGCATTTGATGATTTAATCGAGTACTATGGACCATGGAGTGATGATTGGGATTGGGGATGGGTAATTAACAATAACATATCTCACTTAACGCAAACCAATGGTTTAGGGGCATTGAATCTTTACAGTGGTGGTGGGGCAGAATCAGTAAATGCAACGCGTGGAAGTTCGGGACCCTCTTGGCGAATGATTGTTGAGCTAGGACCTGAAATTAAAGCTTGGGGTGTATATCCTGGTGGTGCATCTGGAAATCCAGGCTCTCCAAACTATGATTCCATGATTGAATCTTGGAGAACGGGTGAACTATATGAATTGCATTTTTACAGAGAGCCCCCCCTTTATTCCCAGGTAATGTCGGGAGACGAATCGAATGTATTAGTTAAATGGAATATACGACCATGATAATTTTATTTCTTTTAATTGCTGTGAATGCTTTTTTCTTGAATTTAGTCCTCCCTTGGTGGTCAGCGGCCTTGCCCGGTTTGTTTTTTGGGCACAGAATGAATGTAACCCCAATTCTAGCCTTTGGAATGGGTTTCTTTGCTGTATTCTTGGCATGGGGTGCACATGCCTTGTATATACACGTTGCAAGTGCTGCTGTTTTAAGTGCGCGTATCTCAGAACTTTTTGGTTTGACGCAGGACTGGATACTCATTGTTATTACGGCAGTAATTGGGGGCTTATTGAGTGGCTTTGCTACATTAACAAGTTTACTGTTAGCTCAAAGTAGAAATAAAAAATAGTAAGTTATTCTTGATGCAATCAGCCCTTCTGATTATCTTAATGAAATTGTAATATAAGCTTGTTTATTATAGCGTTTTTAATTTCATATAGGTACAATCCAATAAGATCATTTTTATTACGTTCTATGGCTTTGGTGATGCGATTTACAAATGGTCAGGGGTTGCAGCATTAATGAAGTTTCACACTATCTATATATCACTAAAATCCGGCGCGGTTCCCGTAGTCGGATTTTTTTTGAGCGTGAGTTCAAGACCTGGAAGCATATTTAATTCACATAAAATAGCGGCTGTTTTACTTGGCTCTCCGGTCAGACTTGATAATGCCCTGCTAACCAATAGGATTCTCTAACTATGGCTTTGCAACCTCGAAAAAAAGCAATTTTGGCATTAAGTGATGGAACAATTGTTCATGGTTTCTCAGTCGGGTATACGGGTATTACGGGCGGTGAATTATGTTTTAACACTAGTATGACAGGCTATCAAGAAATATTTACGGACCCTAGCTATTATGGGCAATTAATGATGATGACCTATCCTCATATCGGTAACTATGGAACCATGGATCGAGACGACGAGCATCGAAAAGTAATGGTAGCCGGAGTGATCACTCGAGCATTTTCTCATGAGTTCAGTAATCGCATGGCCGATCGTAGTCTGCAGCAGTATTTAGAGGACAATAAGGTTGTAGGTATATCTGGGTTAGATACTCGCGCCTTGGTTCGGCATATTAGAGAGAAAGGAGTAATGAATGCGGTTATATCATCTGAGGAATTAGATCCGGATATATTGGTGCAAAAAGCTAAGAATTGGAAACCTATGGAGGGCTTAGAATTAGCCACTAGAGTTACTAGAAAAGAAGCACAAACTTATCAGCCTGAGGGGGAATCTCGCTATAAATTAGCCGCCTTTGATTATGGGATCAAACGAAATATCATCCAAAGTTTTTTATCACGTGGTTGCACCCTACGAGTTTTTCCAGCTAAATGCTCGGTAGATGAAGTTAAGGCTTGGAATGCTGATGGATTCTTTTTCTCGAATGGACCAGGGGATCCCAATCCAACGGGAGATTATGCCTTAGAGGTGGTAGAGTTTGCTAAAACCTCAGGAAAACCATTGTTTGGAATTTGTTTGGGGCATCAATTAATGGCATTAAGTGAGGGTATTGAGGTAGAAAAAATGTTTGTAGGACATCGAGGTGCCAATCAACCCGTGAAAAATTTAACGACTGGACTAGTTGAGATTTCAACACAGAATCATGGATTTACTGTCAAAGAAAGTAGTGTTTCTGATCATGTTGCCGATATAACTCACATAAACTTAAATGATAAATCAGTGGAAGGTTTGGCTTTTAAACGCTTTCCAGGTTTTTCAGTGCAGTACCATCCAGAGGCCTCACCAGGCCCTCATGATTCGGCCTATTTGTTTGATCAATTTGTGGAACTAATAGATAAACATAGGTCCTGAGATCGGATCAAATTGGGTATACCACCCCCTGAAATAAATGAATTTAACCCACCTAAACACTTTTACTACTCACTATGCCACGACGTAACGATATTAACAAGATTCTCATAATAGGTTCTGGTCCCATAGTTATAGGGCAAGCATGTGAATTTGATTATTCGGGTTCTCAGTCGTGCCGCTCTTTGAAGGAAGAAGGCTACGAAATCGTTCTTATAAATTCGAATCCAGCTACTATTATGACCGATCCAATCATGGCGGATGCGATTTACATGCTTCCCATGACAGTGGATTCTATTAAGAAGATTGTCGCTAAGGAAAAGCCTGACGCTGTCCTTCCAACCATGGGTGGCCAAACAGGATTAAATTTGGCTAGAGATTTGGAAAAAGAAGGCTTTTGGAAAGAGCAGGGAATTCAGATTATTGGAGTAGATATCGATGCGGTGGAATTAACCGAAGATCGGCAGTTGTTTCGGGACCGCATGGAAGAGATTGGCATAGAGCAGTGCCGTAGTCGACAAGCACACTCTCTGTTAGATGCCAAGGAAATTAAAGAAGAGTTAGGGGGATTGCCCATCGTAATTCGCCCTTCTTTTACCATGGGGGGTGCAGGTGGTGGTATTGTTTGGACCGAGGATGAGTTTGATCAAAAGGTGCTTCATGGACTAGAAATGAGCCCAGTTCATTCTGTTTTAATAGAAGAAAGTATTTTTGGTTGGAAAGAATATGAGTTAGAACTTCTGCGGGATGCAAATGATAACGTAGTCATTATATGTTCGATCGAAAATATGGACCCAATGGGGGTTCATACGGGAGATTCCGTGACAGTGGCCCCTACACAGACCCTTACTGACAAGCAATTACAGATACTGAGAAATGCAGCCATTAAAATGATGCGCTCTATTGGTACTTTTGCTGGGGGTTGTAATGTGCAGTTTGCAATGGAGCCAGATTCGGATCGGTTTGTTGCCATCGAAATAAATCCGAGGGTAAGTCGCTCTTCTGCACTCGCTTCCAAAGCAACTGGATATCCAATAGCAAAGGTGGCTACAAAGTTAGCTGTTGGCTATACCTTGGATGAGTTGGATAATCAAATCACTGGGAATACCTCCGCCTGTTTTGAGCCTTCTATCGATTATGTAGTGTGCAAAGTACCTCGGTTCAATTTTGATAAATTCCCCGGAGTTGATGAAGAACTCTCCACTCAAATGAAGGCTGTTGGGGAGGTAATGAGTATAGGTCGTAATTTTCCTGAGGCGTTGAATAAAGCTTGGCAGAGTATGGAAGTGGGTAGGGACGGATTAGGAGCAGATGGATACGACGAAATCAATAGAAAAACAGTCCGAGAACGGTTAGTTAAACCCTACTGGGATCGTAGTCTACAGATTCGTAATGCCTTTAAACTGGGCAGCTCTGTAGACGAAATTGCTGATATCACCAAAATAGATCCTTGGTTTCTCCAGCAGATTGAATATATGGTTTCTCTGGAGAATAGAACGGAAGGACAGCTTCTGGAAGAAATATCAAAGGATGATTTATATGAACTAAAGCAAGCTGGTTTTTCGGACGCACAGATTGCATGGCTGGTCAGTAAATCGGGAGAAAAAGTGTCAGATAAACAGGTTCGCGCCTATCGTCTCAAATTTGGCCTAAAAGCTGTATTTAAAGTGGTTGACACCTGCGCTGCGGAGTTTCCTGCCCAGACACCCTATTACTATTCATCCTATGAAGGCGAGAATGAAAGTACGATTACAGACCGAAAGAAAGTAATCATATTGGGTAGTGGACCCAATAGAATTGGGCAGGGTATTGAATTTGATTATTCTTGCGTGCATGCTGTTTTAGCTACTAAAGAAATGGGTTATGAAGCAATCATGATCAATTGTAACCCAGAGACCGTTTCTACAGATTTTGATTTTGCCGATAAACTCTATTTTGAACCGGTTTATTGGGAGCGGGTACTCGATATTATTGAGCATGAACAACCCGAAGGCGTCATCATCCAGGTTGGGGGGCAAACGGCGCTAAAGCTTGGTAAGCGACTTGTGAAAGCGGGTATTCATATTTTTGGTACAGAGTTTGATCGGATCGATTTTGCAGAAGATAGAGGTATGTTTTCTGATTTACTTATACGTTTAGATATTCCTTTTCCTGAATACGGTACAGCTACCGATGTTCAAGGTGCTTTAAGCATTGCCCATCGTATTGGCTATCCAGTATTAATTCGACCAAGTTATGTATTGGGTGGTCAAGGTATGCGGATTGCTGTGAAGCAAGAGGAACTAGAACGTTATGTAGCCAACATTCTAAAGACTCATCCTGAAAATGCTTTTCTGATTGATAAGTATCTCGAACATGCCATTGAGGTGGATGTGGATTCTGTGTACGATGGTGAGCAACTGCATATTGCAGGGATGATGCAGCATATAGAACCAGCTGGAGTTCATTCTGGGGACTCAACAGCCGTTCTCCCTCCCTACTCGTTGTCCGATGAAGTCCAAGCCACTATCCGAAAATATCAGAAACGTATTGCAACAGCCATGGATGTTCAAGGCTTTTTAAATGTACAATACGCTGTAAAAGATGATAAGGTCTTTATACTAGAAGCGAACCCTCGAACCACTCGTACGATTCCATTCCTAGCTAAAGCTACTCAGCGACCAGAGGCCGCGATTGGTGTGAAAGTAATGTTGGGTGCAAAACTTAGTGAGTTCGACTTGGAGTCAAAGCTAAGCTGTTGGGCTATCAAAGAACCAGTATTTCCTTTTGACAAATTTCCAGGGGTTAAAAAAGAGTTGGGCCCTGAAATGAAGTCAACGGGAGAGAGTATTTATTTTGCTAAAGATTTTAAAGACGAACACTTTAGGAAACCCTTCGAGTTCAAGAGTCTTTATTTATCTAAATAGAGTTTAATCTGGGCATTTATGGGTCTTTTTTAGTACCGTTTACTATGAATATTAAACCGGAAATATTATCTCAAATAAAAGGATTAGAGTTAAAAGCCCAAAAAATTATAGAGGGCTTTATTGCAGGTCTGCATAAAAGCCCCTATCATGGTTTTAGTGTTGAGTTCGCGGAACACAGACCTTATAATACAGGTGATGATTTTAAACACATCGATTGGAAGGTATACGGAAAAAAAGAGCGTTTCTATGTCAAACAATATGAAGAAGAAACAAATTTAAGATGTTTCTTGGTATTGGATACGAGCTCGTCCATGCATTTCAAGCATAAGGCTCAATGGACTAAGCTTGAGTACTCTGCACATCTAGCTGCAGCAATGGGTTATCTAATGCAGGGTCAAAGAGATGCGGTAGGGTTTGCTTCTTTTGCTAATACGCTACGTAGTATAATCCCCGCAAAGGGTACTAGTCGGCATTTGAGGCGTATTTTTTTAGAGATAGAGCCTTATTTGACGATAAGCAAAGGCGATTGTACCGCTTCCGCTGCTGCCTTGCATGAATTAGCTGAACGTATTCACCAACGAAGTTTAGTGGTAATCTTTACTGACTTATTTGAAAACATAGAAGCGCATGAGGCATTGATTTCTGCGCTTAAACATCTACGCCATCGCAAGCACGAAGTTATATTGTTCAATGTAACCGAGCATTACACGGAATTGAACTTAAATTTCGAATATGAGCGTTATTTACTAGAAGACCTTGAAAGTGGTGAGCAACTTGAAATTTCACCCGCTCAAGTAGCTCAGGATTATCGGGTAAAAGTGGCTAAGTACCTACAAGGGTTTAAGCAGACCTGTAATGAGTTTCAAATAGATTTTGAATCTGTTTCCACCGAGCAGCCTTTCAGTAAAGCTCTCATTCATTATTTGAAAAAGAGAAGTCGCTTAGGATAGCATAGCCAGGAATAGATGCAAGAGTTATGGTAATAGTAGTTCGTTACTTACTCTTATTCATACTACTTTTGATTGTTTTAGTATGCGATTTAGAAACCCTGGAGCGGCTCTTTTGAGAAATAAGGCGAGTCGCTCTTTAGGTCCAGAAACCACAATCTCTTCTTTTCGAGCCTTAATTTTTGGCCAGATTTGGCGAAGCATTTCATTGGGATCCATTGCATGCGTATGTAGATCACCCATTTTGCCGAAAGCTTTCCCATCACCTGTGAGTGAATTTTGTGTTATGGCTGTTTTTATAGGCCCAGGGCATACTAGTGTTATGTCAATATTATGCTCATACATTTCTTGACGTATGGAATCGAAAGCGCCTTGAATTGCATGCTTACTCGCTGCGTAACCGGATCGGTATTTGGTGCCAAATTTTCCAGCTATTGAGCTAGTCACGATAATGTGACCAGATCCTTGATTGACCATGCCAGGTAAGATAAAACGGCTAAGGGCCAGAGCTCCAAATAAATTAACCTCTAAGAGTCTACGAAGGGTTTGCATATCGGTTTCAAGAAATAATGAGCGCTGACTAATGCCGCCATTATTTACTAGCACATCCACTTTATTCTTCCATGCCCAGGCTTCTTCTGTTTTTTTCTGTAGAGATACATCTCCGGAAGAAAGATCTAATGGCATAACGAGTATATCAACATTCGAAAAGCATTTTAAATCAGATTTTAGTTTTTCTAATTCTTGGACCCGTCTGGAAGATAAAATAAGATGGGCGCCATCCTTTGCATATTGCTGTGCAAAAGCTTTGCCTATACCAGAGGAAGCTCCTGTTATCCAAATAACAGGTAGATTAGATGTGGCATGCGCGGTCATAGTAATGGATGTTATTTACAATAGTTATGTTTATAATTTAATTAATTAAAGAGAGTAACTATAGTGCTAAATAAAGATATAGATTTTTCAAAACGAGCCTACATTACATGCCTGAATCTTGAATAAAACCCCATAAATGTGCAGATACAACATACCTTACTATTACTGGAAGATGAATTAGATTCGGGTGAAATGTTAGCTAACTATCTAGAGATAAATCAATTCAAAACTCATTGGGCAAAGGATGGAAAGCAGGCATTAGCTATTATAGAGTCTCATGCAGATGAAATTGATTTAGCTATTTTAGATATTATGGTTCCCTTCATGGATGGCAAAGAAATCTGTGCACAGATTAGGAAACATCCGGTACTATCTGATATTCCAGTTCTTTTTTTAACGGCTAGAGATGAGGAAAAAGATGAAATTGAAGGTTTAGAGCTGGGAGCGGATGATTACATCAAAAAGCCAGCTGGCTTACATTTAATTAAAGCACATGTAGAGAGTCAACTCCGAAGAATGCAACCACAAAAAAAACAATGGTTGCGGTATGACCATGTTTATTTGAACACCGACTCAAAGCAGATGTTTATTGGTAACCAGCAAATAGATTTAACACATACGGAATACATTGTGGCTGAATTATTTTTTACTCATCCTAAAGTTGTATATAGTAGACATGATATTTTGGAGCACATTTCGGATGAAGAAAAATTTATTTATGATCGAACCGTAGACGTGCACATAAAAAACCTACGATTAAAGATGAAAGATGAGGGTAAATTAATAAAAACCTATAGAGGTATTGGCTATGGTTTCAATAGAGAGTTCCTATATTCATGAATATTCAGTCCAAGCTTTCGGTAACCTATATATTATTACTAATCATTGGTATAATCACTATAAGTGCCTATGCTATTCTGAGTATTCGCTTCTTCCTATTTGCAGCTGGGCTTGATGAATTCAAAAACGATATGCGTATTGTTCGACAAGCCGTAGAATCCTCAGACGAGAATACCGATTTCTTTCCATTTATTACAGAAACGACGGATTTATTCGATTATGATTTAGCCCTCTTTGATTCAACCGGTATACCTATATATAACACGCAACCAGAGCAAATTTTTGTAGATTCACGAGAATTTTTAAGTGATCTTGTAGCGGATTCAGTGCGAGCGAATAATGAGGGGATATATATAATGAACGATCCGGAATATTCGAGGTTGGTTGCTTTTGCAAAAGTAGATGATGGATTTCCAAGCGTAAGTTACTTACGAATTAGTAAAGACAAAGAAGAATACTATGAAGCAGTAGATAGTATTCGTCATATTATCTATGCGGGAATGCTATTCTCAATAGCTGCAGTAATGGTGGTGAGTTTCATTTTTTCCAAATATATGGCAGCGCCCATTAAACAGCTTAATGATGCGGCACTAACAATTGCTGATGGTGAGACACATGAAACCCTTGAAATGGATAGGAATGATGAATTTGGAACCCTTGCGAGCTCACTCAACAAAATGGCGGAACGGTTTAAAAAAGATAATAGACAGCTCCAATTGCTGAACGAAAAACAAAAACAATTTTTTACTGACATTGCTCATGAGGTGAGAAATCCATTACATACGATATCTGGTGCTATTGAAATGCTCCAATTGGAGAATTTATTACAGGAGAAAAAGTCACAATACATGGTGACCATGCAGAACCAAGTGGAACGAGTGAGTCGTTTATTTAATGACATAAAAATGTTACAAAGATATGATATGGACCAACACTTTATTGATAAAGAGGTAGTGGAATTAAAGTCTTTTTTAGAGAAAATAATTATTACATATAAACCATTAGCGCAGGAAAAAAATATCGATTTAATTTTAACAGTTAGAAGTAATATGAAAGTACATGCCGATCGAGATAAGTTAGATCAGGTGATGGATAATCTTATTACAAATGCCTTAAAGTATACCAACGAAGGTAGTATTAATGTACTTTGTGAACAAGTAGAGGCTAAAATCCAAATTTCAATACAGGATACAGGTATCGGTATTGCATCTGAACATCTAGATCGTCTTTTTGACCGTTTTTACCGTACGGATAAAGCCCGTTCAAGGGATAAAGGTGGCACAGGATTGGGGCTTGCTATTGTACGTGGTATTCTAAGGGCACACGGAACTGACATACTAGTAAGTAGTGAAGTAGGAATAGGTAGTCGTTTTTATTTTGAGCTACCGATAATTTCCTAATATTAACGTAGTTTGCATTAATTGCTTTCCAAAAAAAGCCCTTTTTAAATAAGGGCTTTTTTAAGTTGGTTGGTTCTTCCTATTGTGTTGTGATTGCATCTAAATTATGCAATGAATCAAGCTAGGTTCTCTTAAAAAATTTAGCCTGTTGATTAAAAATTATTCAAAAAAGCGTGAGCCATCTTTTTGTAGGGCATATTCGATAGTATAATGGCGTGCAGCTGGCCGAATAAAATTGATGAAATTCTGTGAGTTAACATCTGGATTTCCTTTATAATAGCTAATAACTCTAAATTTAGCATATAATTCATCCGGTGTCATCACTGTAAGGGTGTAATTTTCCTTAGGTAAAACAGCATGTGGAGGTGTATTATTCATAGTGTAGGTATACCATGAGGCCTCTAAGCTTCCATAACCCTCCAAAGGTGCTTCATCTACCAAATTAAATGCTATATTTAGTGGTTGTAAACCACCATTATGGCCAGTATTAGCAATAATATTGGTAGCATTGAAGCCTATATCCCATTGTGATGACATGGTATCCTCAACGATACTTTCTGTGCTAAGATCGAGAAATGTATAGGAATCTACATGATAAAGTTGGGCGCTTTCAGCTCCTTGTAGTATATAGTTAAAGCTGAAATATCCAGATGATGGACGTGTCATGAAATTAGCAAACTCAGCAGTAGTCACATCTGGATTTCCTTCGTAATAACTAAGTATTTCCATTTTAGCATAGTTACCCGTTGGAGTTTTAATGATAATGGTCGCGTCATTTTTGGGTAAGACAGCATGTTTAGGCAAATTTGGTGCTTCACCAGTGTAAACATACCACGACGCATTGGTGTCACTAAAACCCGTCTCTGGGGCATTCTCAACCTCAGAATAAGTTGATTGAATGACTTGTATACCTCCGCCATGCGCTGCATTGGCTAAAAGTGTGGTGCCTCCAAAGGCGATATCCCACAAATCTGAGCTTGAATCTGCAACAGTGGCCCCTTGATCTAAATCGTAAAAGGTATATTTACCTGCCTGATCAGGATAATCATTGATATCTCCAACAGGTTCTTTATTCTCGATGATAGTATTATAATTTGCTGGGATGTCTTCAATAACGGAATTGATCACTGGTGCTGGACTGTCAGTACCACCTCCCACACAGGCTGATATAAGAAAAAGCCCTGTAAATAAGCTTAGTAATGGTATTTTTTTCATGCTAATTATATTTTTGTTGGTTTGTGATTTAAATAAAAAAATTGTTGAATAAGGTCAAAAGTTTGTAACAGATTAGTTGGTTAAAAATCAAGGGAAATTTGGGTATATAGTATACGTCCTGGATTAGATGGTACACGCTGAGGGTCGGTAATATTCGTTAGATTGTTGATCCCTATTTGAATACGATACTGCTGTTTGAACGTTTTAGCTACGGAGCTATTAATTAGGGTATAGCCATGTACATTTTCTGTGCTGTCTATCCGACTATTTCCGTTTGAGTCCACAAAACCATAGGCTCCACGATATTGGATTCGAATATTTGCGTCTAAACCCAGACGCTGAGACGCATAAAACATTTTTATATTACCTGTGTATCGAGAGCGATTAAACATAGGGACATAACTCTTTTTTTCTATATTTATAACTTTACCATTAACCACATCATCAAATTCTTCAGTAATTTGTTGACGAGTATCCAATAGCTGTCCACCAATAGACCAATCAAGATTATTGAGTATAAATGAGGATGTTCGAAGCTCTATATTGATACCTTGACTGTACATTTTTCTAATATTTACATAAGAAAAAACGGATTGATTGTTGGTTTTCTGGGCAATTCGCTGTGTTTCAATTAGATCACGGACTTTATTACGAAATGCATTGAATTCAATGCTTGTGTATTTAGTTGCGAACCAATTTCCACCAATATTCAAGGCATACGCCCGTTCTGCTCTTATTTCTCCGAGACTGGAGGGGGTAATGAATATTTCTGATATGTGACCACTTTCTTGTAATTGCTTAAGACCTGCTTCTAAAGTTGAAGTACCAAATACACTATAACCAGCAATGGGATTGCTAAAATTCAAAAATAGCTGTCTAAAATCTGGAGCTTTGTATCCACCTCCCAATGAAGCTTTTAGGCTAAGGTTTTGTGTTATTTTCCATCTAGTCGACAATTTTGGGCTAAGCTGAGATGTATATTCACTATGATTATCATAACGGAATCCTACTGTTAGAGAAAAGTCATCATCGGTATTCCAGTGGTGTTGTCCATAAAAATAGGTGCTAGCAAAGCCAGGGACCTCAGCATATATTTCCGCATCAAGGGATTCGGTATTATTACCTATGCCCAAGATGGTGGTATTGGTATTATCCCAGAAAGTAGAGGCTTTAAATTCTACTTTGTTTAGTCGTTGCGCGAACGCATCTGAAAAATAACGAGTATTTGAATCCGTAAGATATAACAGGGACTCACTTTCAAAATATCCTAGATAGGCACTGGCTTCAATTAGATATATTGAACCAATGGCATATTGTAAAGTTGGTGAAACGTAATAGTCCTGTTGGAATTCGGTACCATTTGCATTAAAGTTTCTTTTTTGATCGAGTACTTCATCTTGGAAGGATTGATTTTCTCTGTAGTATCTGCCAGAAATATCGAGGGAGAGGCCAGGCTGAAATTGGTATTTTATTCCGCCTTGCATGGTATAATTACTGTATTTAGGGATAGTCGGCGCAACGGTTCCTGGATTTAAATCATACCCATTAGAGCCATTTAAATTTCCAAAAAATCGAGCCTGAAGATTTCCTTCCTTTAGACTCACTTGACCAGAAAGATCCTTAGTGTTATGTGTAGCATAACGAGTATTTAAACCCCATTCAAAGGGCTTTGAACCTTTATCAGTTATAATATTTATAACACCTGCTAAGGCATCACTACCCCATAGAGCTGAAGATGGGCCTTTCACTATTTCTACTTGTTCAATATTTCCAACCGCAAGTCGTGTAAGATCAAGCGTCCCAGCAGTTCGTCCAATTACGGGTTTTTCATCTATGAGAATGAGAGTATATTCTGGATCAAATCCCTGCATTTGCAATCCAGTACCATGGTTTTCAATTAAATAGAGTCCTAGCTGTTCCGATAACACTTCATTCAACCGAATATTACCCGACTGCTGAATTTCTTGTTTTGGAACTACTAATATCGGAACACTCACTTCTGATAAGGTCTCATGAGTTCTAGAGGCGGTTACAACTATTGTACCATTTTTATGAGATTTATTTTCAAGATGCGTTTCTAAAAAGATCTTATTTTTTGGAATAAACTCTAGAGTTCTCTGATACTTTACATACCCAACATGACTGATTCGCAGTTTGTATTTACCGGGCATAACACCCTCTATTAGATATAAACCTGAAGAATCTGTGTAGGCATTTAAATACTCACTAAGACGGATATTTGCCCCAACAATTGCTAATCCATCTTCATTTAATACTCTGCCCATTAACTGAGCCGTTGTATCTTTTTTTATGTATTCAAAAACTAAATCAATCGGAAGGGAATTTGTTGTTGCAAAAACAGTTGTAATTTTCGCCGAAAACAGTATTATACATGCAAATACTAATGTATGTATACATCGATGCGGATATATAGCATTTTTCAGCATTCTTTTATGGGAAATGTAAGGTGGTATAATCCCTTGATAAATAGTCTGACTAAATTAACTAGCAGAAATAAAAGAATAGATTGTGAAGATAATGTGAAGATAAAAGGAAGCGTTATAAATGCTTAACGATCATCAGAAATGCGGACTAGTCGTATAGCTGCTCCCATATACCCTATTAATTGGGAGATTCCGCCAAGCGGAGTGAGATAAACAATCCAAGAATTTGGCGCTAAACATAATATATATATACTGCCTGAGAAGAGTAAAATCCCAGCTATAATAAATTTCATATCTAGTTTAAGTGAGACGTGATAACTACGTTCAAGTAAACTTAAACCCATTAGACCTAGCGCATTCCAATATTGATAATTTACAGCTGTTTCCCATTTATCAAATAAATCACCTGAAAGTTTACTTACTAAGAAATGAGAGCCCATGGCTCCCAACACAATGGACAAGGCTAAAAATACAAGAGATATTGCACTATAGCGAGATATTGGACAAGTCATAACAAAAAGTTATTCGGTTAATAATCATAATATTTATATAAATAATGAAGATATTATGAATCGAGTTTAATAATTTAGTGTTTTACGTAATAGTCGAAAAGTTCAAATATACATCACATAACATATACCAATGAACAATCAACAAATTTTATTTATAGGGTCTTTTATTACGGTGGCAGTAGCGGCATCTCTACTTTGGCCTTCTAGCGATATCGAAAAGCCCCAGGATGCAGCTGCGATAATTTTGGAATCTTCTAATTCTACAGTGCAAACTCCTAAGGGTGCTATTTTAGTTACCATGTATAAGAACGAGGGTTGTATGTGCTGTACGCGCTGGGCCGAGCAAATGAATAATGAAGGGTTTTATGTTACTGAAAAGGTGACTAGGCAATTAGGAATAATTAAATCCGAACAGGGCATTTCGAACGAATTAGCCTCTTGTCATACAGCCATGATCGATGGATATATTGTAGAGGGACATGTTCCCCCTGTCGATGTTCAACGGCTATTGGAGGAACGCCCTGATGCTATTGGACTCTCAGTTCCTGGTATGCCTGAGGGGTCACCTGGGATGGAAGGTCCTAATCCAGATCCTTATGATGTTCTCTTAATTAGTTCGGACGGAAGCACTTCCGTATTTAGCTCGTACAAATAAATTTTTGGGAACCATTTTCGAGTTCTACGATGTTAATATTACATATTGTAGATTCATACTCCGAATAACTCAAACCGACTTAAACCCCCGATCTTGACAGGTCTGGGGGTTTTTTTTTAGCTTACTTCTAGTTTACAACTCTGGATTTCCAACATGAATATCTTCTTCAATAATCATTCCTGAATTAAAGTATAATAAAAAGCTAATACTATCTCCTTCGTTCATATCGATAGTTGGTTGAATAATCATGATATGATATCCGCCTGGTGCGAAAGAGATTTGCTCATTTGGTTGAATAGAAACAAATTGCTGCTCTTCCATCATCATGATTCCATCGTTTATATAACTTAGATGTATTTGAACATCCTTAGAGGCATCTGAAGAAACTCGAATAAGACTATCAGGCACATATCCATAATTTTGCAATTTGAAATAAGCAGCACTCATCATCCCAGCCTTAGTTGGTCGAGCCCATGCGCCATCTACGTGTATATTCCATTCCTTACCAGCCATGGATAAGTCGGCTAGAGTATCTTGCTTCTCAAAGACTGATTTAGAATAATCCACTTTATTGTTACAGCCGACTATTAGCGTTAAAATAATGGATATACATAACATAAATAGTAGGTGTATTTTTGTACGGACAGAAGCTGAGCTGATGAAGAAGGTTTGGTTATTCATATAGCTAATATCTATTGAATTAGCGATTGTAGATCTTGAACAATAAGGGATGGAATAGAAGGCATACTGCCTCCATATTCAATAATAATTTCACCTTTTGTATTCATCACCATAATTTTATCAGAATGATTCAAGAAGTAGATTTCCTTTCCGCTTTCGGTGATTTTACGCATAGATTCTTGGGTTCGAACTCGTACACTATCCATAAAATTTTGAACTATTATTGGTTCACCAGTAAGAAAGTTGACATTTTCATTTACTTTAAACACTTCCTTATAGCGATGTAGCACGTCAGGGGTATCTCGTTTTGGATCAAAACTTATCCCTAAAAACTGCACATTATCAGGATAGCCTAAATCCTTTTGAATTTTAATCAGATTCTGGGTGATTAAAGGACAAATATCTGGGCAATTAGTGTACACAAATCCTAAGACTACATATTGTCCACGAAAATCTTCTGGAAACCGAACCTTTATACTGTCTTGATTTAATAACTCAAATGAGGTGTCATTCATATCTTCAATAACTTTGTAGTCATCCATGCAGGCACTTTGAGTAAAAACTAGTGATAGCAAAACCAACCATAGTATGACTGATGACTTTATTGGGATCTTTATAGGCGTATTCATATTGTTGGGTTTATCTGTAAGGTGTAGTCATGAGTGTGATTGCCAATACTATTCTTTGAGTTCATGTTCATGCGATTGTTCATTGCTTTGTAACTTGGCTTTTATACAGGTTCTTATGTTACTCCTCTGTAGTCTCTAATTCATCTAGCAATAACTTCATCAGAGATTCTGCCGATGAATGCCCTAAGCTTTGCATCTCTTCTTCATTAAGCTCATCCTCTACCTCGAAAGTCAGGGCGTCGGTCCCGAATGTTTTGTAAACCCAATTTTTTGCAATAGGTGAATTGGGTTTAAATTCTTCGCTTCGAAAGTTTAGCTCAGGATTTGCTTCAGCAACAAAGGGAAACCAGCGTTGCGTGAAGTTATCTATGCCGGTGATTATTGCTTCATTGATAGGGTAGAAGACGTTTTCGTTGGTGGAATGAAAATCTATGCCATACACTACCCTATAACGCCCATCTGCTAAGGGAGATAATGCATCTCGGACGGATTTTGTTTCAGGTTGGCGAAAATATTCCCAATCTCTATTCAAATCAATTCCACCCGAATTATGTCGCCAATGTCCTTGTTCGACTCCATCTGGATTCAACATTGGATAGGCAATAATACGGAAGTTGGATCTAAAGGTTTTTGCAAGTTCATCGGTATCCATCAACCTGCTAAAGAAATATAGAAAACTCCGATAACCAGAAACTTCTGGGGGATGTTGCCGTGAAAAAAGGATTAATAAGCCCTTTTTTTCGCTCCCTAAATTATCCTGGCTTTGCCATTGCAGAATGGCTCTATTATTATGTGAATAGCCAACGGTATCTACTGCAATTTTAGAGGCAAAGCCGTTATACTCGGGATAGTTTAATAAAGATTCTAGACTATTTGCCTGCACAGGATGAGCAGCAATCCATTGCTTTTGGATACCAATCTGAAGGCTAAATAGTAGATCTCCACCTTTTGAACTGAATGTACTATCTGGTAATATTTTCCAGCTCGTGAGGTCTGCAGACTCACCTATTTTGGGTATGTACCGGTGACGTCCGTTTTCATACGATAAGCGAATGAGAATTTTTTGTTCCTGATCACTCCAAATTTGAAAAGCATACCAAGGTGAATTGTTAATGGGAGCATTTTCAGGTCCTATTTCGATAATTACGGTGTCTTGTCTAGACCCAGTGGCTAACCAAGCGTCGGAAACCCGAGCTCCATTAAATTCATTACTAATCCATATTTTTGGTTCATCAATGCCAATAATGCGTTTTTTTTGATAAATAATTTCTTTGTCTTGGGTATCCGTTACATCAGGTGGATCGTATGAATATCCGCTGAAAGGCTCAGTAGAGGAGCAATTGTATAGGAAAAGTACTGCAAAAAGTAGTAACGGCAGAAGTGGTGAAAAATGGTTGGCTGCGTTTATTTGATTTAAACCTTTGAAATGATTCATAATGATATGATAGATAGATAAAGACTAAAACTATTTTTGCTTCTGATTAAGATACTATATTATAAAATGATTAAGTAGATATTGAAACGGTATTCAATTTCATAGATACAAGTTTGTTACTGAAGTATTCACTGATTTTTATGGTTATACTAAGGTTATGCTTACTCGAAGATATTTTCGGGCAAGAAGAGTACGCTACCCGTGAGTTTATTTTTGGAGAGAATACTGTAGATTGGCCAATTGATGTACCATATGAGATACCGGTGAGAGTGATTCGGTTTGGGGGTCAGAAGCGTTTCACAGAGCCCATACTTCGTAATCAAATAAACGCTGAACTCCCAGCTTTGTGGAAACAGAAATGGGCCGTTGCACAAGCGTGGACCCTGTACAATTTGGGTCAAACTTTGCTGGACTTGGGTAATAGTTCTTTACCTCGTTGGAATTCAATTATCATAAAGCAACAAATACAGCAGTTAAGACGGTTTTTGAACACTCAAGGGTATGAGGATGCGGAAGTACATGCGCATATTGTACCTGTTGCAAACAAGGTATTTTGGGATGTTTGGTTTCACATCGACCTAGGCGCCCCAACTGTTATATCTGAGGTTAAAGTACGTTTGGTAGCCTCGAAGAAAGAGATCGATGATGTTGAGCAGCAGAATTGGGTTAGAGTCATGGGAGTAGATCTAAGTCAAGAAGCTCAGGAAGAATTTCGAAGGGAAGGACTGGATTTGTCTTTCATAGAGCAATTAAGCTTGGCTAGACAGCTAAGTAATACCAACTATGTCGAACTAGACATATTAAGAGAGCAAAACAGATTAGGCGGAGTAGCCCGAGAAAATGGATACATATATGCAGAAATAATTTTTAAAACTCATCTTAGGAATGATAAAGACCCAAAAATCAATATCCTGTCTAAGGATAAAATATTATTTTTTGATATTATTCTTGGCCAAAGACCGACCATAAAAGATATAATAGTGGAGGGTGAACAAACGGTATCAAAAGGTATTGTTCAGAGAGAACTCGCACTCAAGATTGGTCAATATTATAGTGAATCTGCAAGGAGAAACTCCCTTACTCAGTTATTTGCTCACCCTTTATTTGATCAAGCTGAAATACAAATTTCTGAACAGCAAGACACAGCCTCTTTAACCTTGAACGTAAGAGTTACTGAAGAGGAGATGCGTTCTTATCAGTGGAGAGTTGGATTAGGCTATTTTGACCGACTTGAGCGACCTATAAATATCCTAGAAGGATATCAATTATTTCGGACTCAGGGGTCTTGGGTACATAGAAATTTAGGGGGTGGAGGACAACAGTTTTCAACTAACTTAAAACTTTCATACTTCGAGCGGTATGTTGAGGCGGATTATCTTTTCCCATTTGTTTTTAATACCAATAGCAGTATTCGTATTCATCCGTTCAGCCAATACCGAGACGAAAGAGCCTATAATATAAACTCGAATGGAGTTGAGACAGCATTTAGTTATTTTGTGAATAACCGATTAACAGGGTCTATTTCATATCGCTTTGCACTGAACGATGAGTCAAATGTTGAAGCTGGGCAAGGTATACCCGATAGTCTGTTAACCTATAATCTTTCGGTTTTTAATATTAGTTCCAGATATCATTCTAAAGGAATTATAGGCTATAATACTTTTTTGGTTCAGCCTACATTAGAATTTTCTGGACTATTTGGGGAAGGCGATTTTAGCTATCAACGTCTTTCACTGGATCTGCGAAAATATACCCCAATTAGGGGGAGATCCGTTTTTGCAGGTCGAGTTCGTGGAGGCTGGATATTTGAACAAAATAGGGATAGTCTACCATCCGATGTTCGGTTTTATAATGGTGGTAGTACACTGGTACGGGGTT
Organism: Balneolaceae bacterium UBA2956; assembly: GCA_002348545.1. Taxonomy (GTDB): domain Bacteria; phylum Bacteroidota; class Rhodothermia; order Balneolales; family Balneolaceae; genus UBA1275. The sequence goes on along the minus strand of DEBM01000015.1, from coordinate 47,901 downwards.
GGGCTAGGCATAGTTTAGGCCCTAAAGAATGGGTTGAGCGGGTAGATAGCTCATCAGACAATATGGTTAGTCGTTATAGTTTTGTCCCAACGGGTGGTAAAGCGTCACTAACATTAAACCTAGAATGGCGAGAGCAGTTTAAAAACTGGAAAGGTGGTTACGGTGTTCTATTTTTAGATGGAGGCCAAGTTTGGAAGAATACCAAAAGTGTTGCAGTGAAAGATATACAATGGGCGTTAGGTGCAGGGATAAGATATCGAGCACCATTCGGTCCGATACGAATGGATATAGCCTACAAGCTAAACCCAAGTATTGAAGATTTAGGAGCTATACCAGGAGTAAGAGATAAGAAACCATGGGCAAGGTGGGTTTTGTATTTATCCATTGGAGAGGCATTTTAAGTTGGAATTATTTTGATATTTTTTAAACATTGAATATTGAAAATACGTCTCATAATATGAATAAAGGACAACTTAATTTAATGAGTTTTATATTTTTTTTAGTAGCTAGCTTTAATACTGGTTGTGTTAATTATGGCGCTTTTCAGGGAATTACCAGCGATGGATTATATATTGGTCCCTCAGCTATTCAAAGCAGGGTGCTAGAGCCCCAATTTTTTTCTCCGACCGATACCAGCTCTATTTGGCATGACAATTATTTTAGCTATGTAAGTCAGGATTCATATTTGTGGGAGGAGTTATTACGGAGTGAAGTTGAAGATTTGGCACTCGAAGGTTTAGGCATGGATATTATAGAAATAGATCAAAGTGGGTTTGATGGCCGTGGACCAACACTAAAAACAGGCTGGATATTTACTGACCGGTCGCAATTTTTTATTGTAAACGAATTGGCTGGACGATCCCCAAATACATTTTTTCTTTTACAAACGACCATAAAACCATATTGGGATTTGATTATTACTCAGTCAGGAGAAGCCAGAGAAGGTATTGATCTACAGTATAGAAGGGATTACTGATTGGGTACGGCTGTTGTCAGTGATTTATATAAGAAGCAAACTAACTTGTTATTTGTCTAGTCAAAATACTTTAGACTGATTAACTATATCAATAAAATACTTGTCGAGATTCAGAAAGCAATTTGTCATAGATAATATTTAGGTTATTGGATAAGGATAGTTTACATCCAGGTGAATCGAAGTCCTTTTATGCTGGTGAATAGAAACTTTTGCCGATATAATACAGGAATATGATATGAAAGTAGGTTTAAGTACTCTCTTTAAATTCAAGAGTCTAAAGAAGCAAGGTATCTACCTTTCTTAAAATTGATGGCCAATACTGCATTCATGCATACTGCGGCAATTACAGAGTATATTGTAGCCCATATATCGACAATGTAAACAGCTAGTATAATTATAACCACGTCTACAATCATCTGAAAGCGTCCAGCATTCACATTGTGGTACTTACTCAGGTACAGTGACAAAATATTTAAACCACCCAAGGACACTTTATGACGAAATAGCATTAACAAGCCTGCTCCCATCAAAGACCCGCCAAACACAGCAGCAAATAGTGGTATGGAAGTATCAATTACGATCCATTGTGGAATCCAGTCTGAAAGTATGGATACCAGACCAACAGTAAAAAATGTTTTTACAGTAAAAAACCAACCCAAACGCCAAATAGCCAAGAGATAAAAAGGGATATTAATGACAAAAAAAAGTTGACCAAAGCTCCATGGGCTTGCATAAGAACCTAAAAATGCGACTCCAGCTGTTCCTCCAATTAAGAATTCTTGCTGTGTAAACAATGCTACTCCAAACGACATAAATAAACTAGCTAGCAAAATGGCCTGTATATCGTCAAATAGACTATGCCTAATACCTTTAATTAAGGTATTGTCGTTGTTTCTTTTCTTGATTGTATTAGCTGGTACTATAATGTTGTGTGTTATATTTCAAGCTCATCACGAATGAGCAATAAGATTGATGAATGTGGGACTATAATATATTTTTCATTTTCAAACCCAATTTCATGGGCACGACTTTTTAGAAAAATGGCCAAATCACCCTCTGTGGCTTGCATTCCAATATATTTTGTATCATCTGTTGCCTTCCAAACTTCTTCCACATCAGTGTTAGGAATAGGATAACCAGGTCCAGTTTTTAAGATATATCCACTTTGAATTTCTTCTTTTTCTTTTACTGAGGCTGGTAAGACCAAACCACTTCGAGTGTGTGTTTCCATCTCACGGGGTTTAATGAGTACACGGTCACCCACTATAATAAAATTGTCAATTGAATTAAGATATTCTTGGATCATCTATAAAATGTTTGTTTTTGCGTTAAATTAACCAGAAGGGAAAGACAGCGGTTGAAATGTTCTTTATTCAATTGAAGATACAAATAAAATTAGCAATGCATTAGATTAGACATTGTATAATGTGGCTATTTTTTGATAGTCAAATGCAATTGAACTTTTTAGTCATCCTTATAAAACCTGTGCCAATTGGATAGAACGTAATAAGTAATAAAACTTTCAATTATGGGGTAGATTTCTTTATTTGCATGACAGAAAATCTAACCAATTCAATTAAATTATGCATTCATTACGGTTTCGTTTGAGTCTTATGATGTTTCTTCAATTTTTTATTTGGGGAGCATTTTTTGTGACAATGGGCGCCTATCTTTTGCAGGTGTTTGAAGGAGAAGAGAGTTTAAACACTATAATTGGGAGTGCATATGCTACTCACAACTGGGCAGGGTTACTAGCTCCTGTGTTTGTTGGCTTGTTAGCCGACCGGTATTTTAATGCTGAAAAGGTAAATGGAATCTCTCATCTTTTGGGAGCAGTTCTTTTATGGACTGCTGCTGGAATTACCGAGCCTGGCACCTTTATATGGGTAATGCTTGCCTATTTTATGCTGTATATGCCATCCTTAGCCTTAGTTAATGCTATTGCGTTTGCCAATATTGATGATCCAGATTCAGAATTCCCTCGAATCCGAGTTTGGGGTACCATTGGATGGATAGTTGCAGGTTTTATGATTGCGGGTACCGTATTAGGTTTTATTCAAATACCCTTGCTGAGTTGGCTAACGGGTGTTGAGAGTAATATTCAGTCCACTAATATTCCTCTTAAAGTGAGTGCTTTTATATCGGTTCTGTATGGACTGTACAGCTTTAGTCTTCCTGCAACTCCACCATCGGCGAGCGGGGAGAAATTTGATGTCAAGCAGGCATTGGGATTAGATGCATTGAAATTGCTTAGTGAAAAAAACTTCGCCATTTTTTCTTTTAGCAGTTTTGCGATTAGTATTCCTTTAGCATTTTATTATGCTCGTACCAATGATTTTATTGCAGCGGTAGCTTTCGGTGAGCAGTCTCCCTCGTTTATGGCAATTGGACAAATGAGTGAGGTGCTGTTTATGCTAGCTATTCCTCTATTTTTAGCACGCCTTGGAGTGAAATGGATGCTACTTGTGGGTATGCTAGCATGGACGACCAGATATTTACTATTTGGTTTATTTCCAAGTTCAACGGCGCTCATTGTTTTGGGTATTGCTCTTCATGGTATCTGTTACGATTTCTTTTTTGTTACAGGTCAACTTTATGTCGATAAAAAAGCTCCTAAACATTTACGTGCCAGTGCCCAAGGTTTCTTTAATTTGTTGACTTATGGTGCGGGGATGTTGATTGGTAATTATGTTCTGGGCTGGTGGGGAGATCGAATTTCACTCGATGGATCCACTATAGAGGGTTGGATAGCTGGAGCTCAAAATTTTTGGGTCATGCCTGGCATTGTAGCTTTAATTGTAGCCGCCTTTTTCTTTGCACTTTTTTGGGACAAAACCACTGATGAATATGAACTTATGGAGGAAAGAGTATAAATGCAGCATAGAAAACTCAGGATGGGAATGATTGGAGGAGGCAGTGGAGCTTTCATTGGAGCTGTGCATCGAATGGCAGCACGGTTAGATGGTCAAATCGAATTAGTTTGCGGTGCTTTTAGTAGTTCTCCTGAAAAGAGTAAAGAGACCGGACAAGAACTATATCTCCCGGAAGACCGTATTTATGATACTTGGGAAGATATGATTAGTCAGGAAGCTGAACACAATGAGGGAGACCGTATGGATCTTGTTTCTATAGTCACGCCCAATCATTTGCATGCTGCTCCTGCAATTATGGCCTTAGAGCATGGTTTTCCAGTTATTTGTGATAAGCCGTTGTGCCTATCAACCGGAGAGGCTTTAGAAATCAAAGATGCGGTAGAAAAATCAGGTCTACCTTTTGCGTTAACCCATACCTATACGGGTTATCCTATGGTTAAACAGGCACGGCATATGATTACAACAGGCGAGTTAGGTCCGGTTCGTAAGGTAGTAGTGGAATATCCACAGGGATGGCTTACCGAAAAGTTAGAGGATAAGGGGCAAAAACAGGCAGCTTGGAGATCCGATCCTGCCAAAGCCGGCAAAGCGGGAGCATACGGAGACATTGGAACGCATGCCGCTAATATGGCCGAATATGTCTCAGGTTTGCAGATAATCAATGTGTTATCTCAGACGTCCAAGGTCATTGAAGGACGTTTACTGGATGATGATACTTCGGCCCTATTAGAATTTAAAGGTGGAGTACCTGGGGTGTTAATTTGTTCACAGGTTTCCGCAGGTGAAGAAAATGCGGTGAGGGTTAAAGTCTATGGAACTAAGGGAGGGATAGAATGGTGTCAGGAAGATGAAAATACCCTATTAGTCAAGCGGCATGGAGCTCCCAATCAAGTGTACCGGACCGGAGTAGATAATTCTTATTTGGCAGAGGCGGCATTAGTACATGCACGAGTTCCTTCTGGGCATCCCGAGGGATATATTGAGGCTTTTGCCAATATTTATAGAAATTTCACTATGGCAGTTCGAGCTTATTTTTCAGGGTCATTACACAACCCTACTTATGATTTCCCAGATATTGATGATGGCGTTCATGGCATGGCGTTGGTAGATGCTATAGTGGAGTCATCCATTAAAGGTAACGCATGGACATCACCTAAATATTAGGCATTTGGAATGGGGTTAGGCACCCCCATAATATTTTATTGTAACACGAATACAACGGTTAAACCCATATGAAAACTATTAAAGGCCCAGCTATTTTTTTTGCACAGTTTATAGACGCATCTACCCCTTTTAACTCATTAGATGGTTTATGTCAATGGGCGGCTAATTTAGGGTATAAAGGAGTTCAGATACCGAGCAACGTAGATTTTATGATCGACTTGGATACTGCAGCTGAAAGTCAAGACTACTGTGACGAATTAAAAGGAAAGGTAGCTTCTTATGGTCTTGAAATCACAGAGCTATCTACCCATATACAAGGCCAACTAGTGGCAACACATCCTGCTCATGACACCATGTTCGATGTATTTGCGCCTGATAAAGTAAAAGGTAATGAACCTGCCCGACGAGAATGGGCCATTGATCAGGTAAAAAAGGCTGCGATAGCTAGCCGACGTCTTGGTTTAAAAGCGCATGCTACTTTTTCTGGTTCTTTACTTTGGCCTATGGTTCATCCATGGCCACAACAGCCTGAGGGTTTGGTTGAGGACGGCTTCTCGGAGCTAGCAAAACGATGGTTACCTATCTTGGATGTATTCGAGAATAATGGAGTGGCATGCTGCTATGAAGTTCATCCAGTGGAGGATATACACGATGGAGTTACCTTCGAACGCTTTTTGGCAGCAACTGGGGATCATAAAGCGGTTAGTATATTATATGATCCCTCGCATTTTGTATTGCAGCAACTCGATTACTTAACTTATATCGACCATTATCATGAGTTTATAAAGGCGTTTCACGTCAAGGATTCTGAATTCAATCCGACGGGAAAAAAAGGAACCTTTGGGGGATATGGCGACTGGAGAGATAGAGCAGGTCGTTACCGATCACCAGGGGACGGTCAAGTAGACTTTAAAAGTATTTTCACTAAACTAACTGAGTATGGTTTCGACGGCTGGGCGGTTTTAGAATGGGAATGTTGTGTTAAGTCTCCAGAGCAAGGTGCTAGAGAGGGTGTTTTATTCATACAAAATCATATTATTGAGGCTACACAAAAGGCCTTCGACGACTTTGCTGGATCAAAAGAGTTCGATCATGCACTTAATCGGCAAATATTAGGGCTAAAGGATTAGCCAATCACTCTAAGCCTTCAGCTGATTCTTTGCGTAATACATCCCTTCTGTTATCTATCGACTGAGTATCAATGAGTTTGTTAAAAGGGTCTATGCCAACTTCAGATGGTTTGGCGTCAACGGTAAAACGCAGCGTTGTTTCGATTTGGTCAAATCGATGTTTTTTCAGGTAAATAACTGAGTCCTGCCCTTGTGTATCCTTTGTGAAAATGCCCACATCTATATAATCGCGTAGAGGCAGGGATTTGATAGGTCTTCGAAGTTCTTCTTTCTCCAATAGTAAACTGTCTCCAGCTATATCTTTATAGATCCTCTTTCCTTTTTCGTTACTCTGATATTTAGCCGCTAAAAGAGTGAATTCAACTTCATAGGTGCTATCTTGATTAATCCACCATTCCGCTTTATCTACACGATTATCATAGAGGGTTATGGTTCGGAATAAATCATCTATAAGATAGCTTAGACTATCAGGTGTAGCTAGTGCAATTTCGTTTACAAATTCTTCGGCAATTGTATAGGGAGCCTCTTGGTAAGCGACTGTGTTGAGATATTGTTGTATAGCTCCATTTAATGTTTCTTCGCCTAAATAATCACTTAAGGCATAAAGTACTAAGGAGCCCTTATTATAATGTATGTATTGCTGGTTTTCATTAAACATTAAAGGTTTTTCATTTAATCTCTCTAGCGCCCTTCCACTTAAATAGCTATCGAGGGCATTTTTTAAAAATGTCCTCATTTTATCATTGCCGTATTCTTTTTCTAAAACCTTTAAGGAAACATATTCAGACATACTTTCAGACATGAGTGTAGCCCCCTTTACGTTAGCTCCAATAACTTGATGCGCCCACCATTGATGAGCAACTTCATGAGCACTAATACTAAATGGATAATCTACACCATACTGATCTTCATCATCTACGTCTGCAATAAAGCCAACAGCCTCTGAGTAAGGGATAGTATTTGCAAAAGATTGAGCAAAACCTCCACCGGTTTGGGGAAATTCAATGATTCGTACTTGTCGGTGCTGGTAAGGGCTAAATGCTTGAGAACTAAAATCCAGTGCTTTTTTAATACCTAGTATCATACGATTGATATTAAAATCATGTCCAGGATGGTGATAAACCTCGATGGCAACAGTATCACCATTTTCTCGAAGCCAATAGTCTTCTTGTATGGCAAATTCGGCAGAAATAAAGGAGTAAAAATTCAAAATAGGAGCATCCATTTTATAGTGGAAATATCTACGGTCGTTTTCAATCCACTCTTTTTCTAAATATCCAGGAGCAATAGCAATTTGATCACTTTTCGTGCTAATAATCGTTTCGAAGTCAATCCAATCTGCATCATATGATATGTAATTGTTCATCCTTGCTAAGGAATCAGAAGGATCAGGCATTCGGTCTCTTGGTGGTAAATCGAACTTTTTACGGGATTCCGGACCTATGAGTTCGCCTGCTGAGTTATATCCTATTCTAGGTAAAATACCGTTATTCAAGAAAGTGCCATTAGCTAAAACTGGTGAATTATTACGCAATAATTCATTTGGAGTATTTGATAGACTAAATTCAAATTGTATTGAATCACCAGGTTGTAATGGTGGGTAAATCCTAAAAATATCATAATTGAATGTGCTGTCTTCAACCAGAAGTTCATTACTGACATTAAAACGAAATTCAGTTTCTAGACTACCATGATCAATGTGTATGGAATCAATAACAAAATCAGTTTTATTCTTTAATGTATATTTACCTTTTACTACCAAATCACGATTTTCTGGATAAAGATCCATTTCGACATAAACAGCAGTTATTCGGGGTTGAGGAGTGGATCGAAACTTACCATATTTTTTTTCCCATTCCGCAGCAGAAGCTTCTCGTTCATATGATGATAATCTCTCATATTTAATATTGTCCACATAGTAGATATAAGAGCCTAGGCTGAAAAAAACGGTTAGTAAGCCAATGAAAACACTTAAATTTAAGGTACTTATTCGTTTCTTAGCTACTATAATACGTTCTTTCCAAGATGAATAAGACCCTCTTGGGAATATCCAATATGCAGAGATAAATAAAGCTACTCCTAGGGCAAGCCAATAAATTTTATATATGAAATATTCGGGAAGGAAGTGTCCATATCCGTTCATATCAGAATAGGGCGTGGGTGAGGCTTGATTGAATTTAAACATTATTTGTTCTATGCCAACAGAACCTAAAAAACTCTGCCCTATTGAAACTAAAAGAAGAATAAAAAAACCGATAAAATAATTTTTAAAAACGGTATGAATCGAAAGGGCTAACAAAGACCAAATAAATAGTCCGATGAATTGAATTCCATATAGTTCTTTTAAGTACAATCCAATTTCAAAACTATAATAACCTTGAACGCTTTGAATAATAATACCCATTATTATTATTGTTGATAATAGTATTATCTGCATAAGACTTATTGCACATAATTTTGCACCAAATATAACCCAAGTTTTTGTTGGGGTACTATGAATCAATGATGCCATCCCTGTAGTATGATCTCTTTGTAAAATCATACCTGTATATAAAAACGTTAGCAAATTGATAAATAATCCAATTATACCGGCACCAAATAGTAATATTTGCCAAGTTACTGGAAGAGTGGGTGTTTCAAGAATAGTATTGCTTACAATAATTGTGAGTACTGCCCAGAATATTGCTAACAGTGCTATTATAATAAAAGGCCATCCTTTTATTATATATTTTAAATCATTTATGGTGATTAGCCAGAGTTGTTTTAATTGATTTAAAGGACCAAAATTTAAATTAACTTTTGGTAAAGTTAATTTCTTAATCACTCGGTAATTACTTTCCTTTTGTTTTTTTTCTTCTTTTTTCCAGGGCCATTTTATACGGATAGGTTGTTGATGGAAATCAAATTTGGCATAAATACTATAAAATATTATTGCACTTACTGCTGACCAGACGACCCTGTTTAAAATCACCCATTTTTCCCAAGGCAACTTATTTTCATTTTGCTCATAAACTGTCCAATATTCGGTATAGTATAGGTTAGCATTATTTCCAAAAGGATCTATCATTGCAGACAAGATTTTATTGTCTAAATTTGATAGTAGAACATCAGCAATTCCTTGAGTTATGATGAGGCCAATGCCGACCAAAAAACCAACAACGATACTTCGGCTAAATGTAACTAGAGCAAACATAATAGCTCCAAAAAAGAAAGTATTTGGAATTAAATAGATCCAAAAAGATTGTAAGTAAGGGCTAATTGAAAAAGGAGCAATTAGGTCCGGATTGACGCCCGGGAGAAATGTGCCCAATATCATTCCTAAAGTTGCTGAAAGTAGTACAGATAAAGTGACAATATAACCGGCTACAAATTTTCCCAGCAGATAAGGACCTTTCTTAGTCGGATATGAGAATAATAATAAATGAATATCATATTTAAAATCTTTGTGTATTGTACCCCCAATTAGGGCAGCTATTAGAAATAAAAATATAAAGCTATTCATAGCATTTAAGATGCCATTTATGGCAAGAGGGGAATTTGCTATGGTCGAAGAATTAACAGTCCCACTAATAGCACCTAATGCTCCGGCTGAATCTGCCATTAAAAATAGTGCAAGGCCGAAGAAAATGATTAAGTAAATGTAATAACTAGGGCGTCTTAGCCAATACTTTAACTCAAAAATTAGGATAGAAAAAAAAGAGCTCATTATTATACCGCCTCATTGGCTTTAGTGTAAGTATGGCTTATTCGAAGTTTTTTTAAAGTAACGAAGTAAGTGTCCTCTAAATTTGGTTGTTTCTTTTCAAAACTTTTGCCAGGAGACTTTTCAGAATAAACCCTTAAAAAAAGACTGTTATCTTCATTATAACCGGATGAAAGTACGTTATATTTCTGTTCACATTGTTCCAATTCTTCTTTCTTGATATTGCACCCCCAAATATTTTCATTAATGGCACTAATAGCTTCTTTTGGAGTACTTTGCAGAAGAATTTCTCCCTTATCCATGATGGCCATATCGGTACATAATTCTTTTACATCATCTACGATGTGAGTAGAAAATATGACAATATTATCTGTTCCAATTTCTCGAAGTACATTAAGGAATCGCTGACGTTCCGCTGGGTCTAAGCCAGCTGTGGGTTCGTCTACAATAATAAGTTTGGGTTTATTTAATAATAATTGAGCTATACCAAATCGTTGCTTCATCCCACCAGAATAGCCAGCTACTTCTTTAAAACGCACATCATATAGATTGGTTAATTCTAATGCTGAAGCAACAATATCATCTCTTTCTCTTTTATTTGATATACCTTTAAGCTGTCCCATGTAGTGTAATAAATCATAGGCATTCATTTTAGGATAGACTCCAAAACTTTGTGGCAAATAACCTAAGATTTTACGTAGCTCAATTGGATTTTTGAGTAGGTCAATATCTCCTAACCGTGCTTCACCAGTATCGGGCTCTTGTAAAGTAGCAATTGTCCGCATTAGAGTAGATTTTCCAGCGCCATTAGGACCTAATAACCCAAACATGCCATTTGAGATATTCATTGACACATTTATTAAGGCCTTGACACCGTTTGAATATGTTTTAGATAAATTTTTTAGATATAGATTCATAGCAATTTTTGTTACTCATTACGTCAACAACTTTTTAAATATAATTTTTTTGTAAAGAAGAATTATATAAAATGAACATTAAAATTATCGGTAGTACTTTTTTGGTGGGTCCATTATTAATAGTTAATTTTATGTCTAGTGTTGAACTTCAACCATTTAGCTTCAAGAATTAATTTGAATAATTGCCGAATATCTCCAATAAATAATTTTATTAGGTATAACTGGATACTTTTTATTGCTGTTATCCTCATTAATCTAGTGACAGAGGTTTTATTTGCGCAAACTATGATCCTGAAACCGCCATCAGCCCAGAATTCAGATGGAGATTATGAGATAAAACTGCTCTTAAAGCAGGATGCAGAATTCCGCTTAGAATGGACCAATTTAGATGCATCTGTATTGAATCTTACTGGAAGTAATGCAAAATTAATCATTGGTAGGGCGTCCAATACCTATCAAACCTTAGAGATTGATGTTGATGGGAATCAGGCTGATTTGGTGCCTAACACTATTGGTCTTAGTGTAGGGCGATATTTTGCTCGAATCACTAATTCAATAGCCCGCACTGCTAGTGCTATTCAGGAAGATGCAACGAATAATCCAGGTAGTATTTTTTATTCTAATGAAGTGCAAATCATCGTAGAAGCAGATGAGGCTCCATCCATAATAGCGCCACGGGGAAACACCACTAATGCCACACCTACTTTCCAATGGACAGCGGTTTCAGGGGTTCCCTCCTACTGGTTAATTGTATCTAGTACACCCTTCGATATAGTAGAGGATGATGAAGGTGGAATTAGTATTGAAGGTGCTACGGTGGTTTGGCAGTATATTACTAAAACGACTACAGCTGATTATGGGGACATTAATCGTGAGTCTCCTTTTACTGATGAAGCACCGCCATTAAATGCCAATCAAGAGTATAGTTATACAGTTTTAAATGTGTATGAAGAGAATAATCCAGTGTACACGAGTCCCGTTTTTGGAGGTATTGTACCTTTCGTTTTTGTTGACCCAAATGCAGTTCCAAAAACAACACTTATACAACCGAATAATAACGTAGAACTATTTGCAGAAGAGACCATAACATTTGAGTGGACCGACGTTCCTGAGGCAGCTAATTATACAGTCAATCTTTTTCAGGTGATGAAACAGCAAGGAATTGACGTCACGATTCCGATTTGGTCAGGAACTACGACTAATAATTTAATGGAGTTTCCAGCCCTTCAAACCTTAAAGAGTGGTCGCTATCAATGGAATGTGGTCTCCAACAATACCAAGGGTGGTGGAACTACGTCTAATAGTCGGTTTTTTCAATATAATGTAGAAACTGGTGAGTTTAGTGCTCGCGTATTAAGTGCAGCTGACAATTCTAGTCTATTGGGAGTCGAGCTTTCTGCACGTGCAATATCTGGTGGGGTGACTCCTTCCCTTCCTTATTTTGTACAAACGGAAAGTTATTCGGATAGTTTGGTAGCTGGAACGTACGAGTTCACAGCCGAAAAACAAGGTTTTGAGATTACTTCTACTACGGCGGTTATCGAAGATCAACTTACGACCTACGTGCAAATCAAAATGAATCCGTTACCTTCCTCGTTATCTGGAGTGGTTAAAGATAACGCAGGCGAGACGGTCGAGGATGCCGTAGTAAATACGGTTAAATCCGATGATGGAACTGTAAAAACCACCACTACAGGTGTAAATGGAGATTATTCTATATCACTAAATCAGGGAAGTTATACCGTATCGGTTTCGAAATCTGGATATATTAGCCCAAGTAATCGTTCGGTTACACTTGGTTTAGACGAGCAAAAGAATCTTTCTGATCCGTTTATTTTGACTAATGATCAAGCGACAGTATCCGGCACCATATTCAATGAGGACGGTGATGCGATTTCTCGAGCAACGGTACATATTGATAATGGAAGTCAGCAGTATGAAGTCCAGAGTAATGGTTCCGGGGTCTATCAATTTACGGTATCGAGTGGGAATTGGACGCTCTCTGTAGAAAAAATTGGATTTGTTAAACCTGAGGATGCTATGGTATCTCTTTCGACCGGTGATATTTTACAGAGCCAAGATTTTATACTAACTGGTAATGCAAACCAGGTAACTGGATTTGTGCGAGAGCGTATAACCAACGTAGATGGCTCTACCGGCCTAAGTCCTTTTGGTAATGTGCAAGTACGTGCGGTACCTAGTGTTGGAACGGCCATTAGCACTACTACGTCTGGAAATGGACAGTATACACTTTCGCTAAAGAGTGGTTCCTATTCTATTGTGGCGATAGAAGAAAATTATGCTTCTAATCAAGAAAGGGAGTTAGTTATTGGTATCGCTGTGGGTGAAACTATTTCGGGTATGGATTTTGAAATGGTTCCAAATGCGAGTTCTATTTCAGGGACTGTGAGTTTGCCTAATGGTAACGGGGTATCGGATGCCACTGTTGCCGTTTTAAATGTGGGTACTGCCCAGACCAACAGCAGTGGCTATTATTCGATGAGTGTACCCAACGGAAGTCATGAGGTTTCAGTGAATAAAACGGGATTGGTATCTCCTTCTCCAAAAACAGTCAGTTTATCCGCAGGTCAAGACCTTACGGGTATAAACTTTGAAATGACGCCGAATGCCGGCTCCATCTCAGGTAAGGTAAGTTCAAGTGGTTTGGCGCTTACCAATTCTCAGCTACGGGCTAGGAATACATCAACCAGTCAGCTTGTTACCCTAACCAACGCTAACGATGGAGGTTACACTTTTAACTTACAGTCAGGTAGTTGGATTATTTTGGCGCAGAAAACAGGTTTTTTGTCTGATTCAAGTACAATTATAACCATTGGGCCAGGCCAATCGGTAATCAATCAGAATTTTTCACTGGTGGAAAATACCTTTACGCTGAGGGGTACTGTGACTGATGGAACAAATGCTATTAGGAATGCGAGTGTATCTGTAAGCGATGGTGATGGATTTAGCCAGGTAACCCAAACGCAGATTAATGGCACATATGCATTTAGTATTCCTGCTGGGGTGAATTACACGATGATGGTCGATAAAGATGGATATAAAAGTGCGAGTGATAACTCGGGTATTGAGATGGCTGGTTCTACTAGTGTGAAGGATTTTGCTTTGAGTTCGAATCCGTCTTCCGTAGCAGGTACGGTGAGTGTATCGGGAGGAGGAATTTTGAATGCCGCAATAATATATGCATTAAACGAGTCGGGCCAAAAAGTTGATTCGACTACCAGTAAGTCCGATGGAACCTATGTGCTGGGTTTGAACCCTAATAGTTATACTCTCAGAGTTCAAAAAGCAGGTTATACTACTGCACAAAAAACAACTACCTTGAGTATTGGTCAAAATCTTACGGGAGTCAATTTTTCGGTCAGTGAAAATTTTGTATTTATTTCTGGAACTCTCACCGATACAGAGGCAAATGCGCTGGATCAGGTGTTGATAAATGCAAATGAGTTGGGTGGGAGCGGTGCGACAGCAGTTTCAGATGCTGAGGGAGCGTACAGTTTTGAGGGTTTAGTCGGGGGTAGTTATGTAATCAGTTACTCAAAAACTGGGTATGTTAGCAAAGAAGTGGCTCAAACAGCGTCAGACGGGGCGACTATTCGTCTGGATCAACAGCTTACGATCAAGGATGGTCGGGTATCGGGCCTTGTTCAAGATCTTACCGGAGCAAGACTCGCTGAGGCTACGGTTACAGCTACTCATAGTAATGGGAATGTATATACAAGTATTACCAACATACAAGGTGAATATAGCCTCATCAGCTTGGAATTAGGGAATTATACCATTAATGCTACCAAAACTGGTTATAGCTCTCCTGAGGATGAAAGTTTTACTCTAGGCGTAGATGAAACGGAACTAAGCCAGGTTAATGTGAATGGATTGGTGCTTAATAATGCAGGAATTAAGGGGACTATTGCCCAAGCCTTAACTAATGCGGGTATCAAAGGAGCAGAGATATCTTTGATTGGCAGAGAAGGAAATGGGTCTAGTTTTACTGTTTCGGAGACCAGTGGGGCTTACACTATATCGGGAATGAGCCCGGGAAATTTTTTACTCATAACATCTAAGGAAGGTTTTGAAAGTGATACAACAGGAGTACTTTTAACTGCTGGTATGACTATTTCAGAAGATGTACAATTATCCACAAATATTAGCTCTCTTAGTGGTATAGTCACCGATAAGAGTGGGAATACCTTAGGATTTAACGTAATGGTGATTGCTTCAAATGACGTGAATTCCTACACTACCAAAAGCGATGAGAGTGGGAATTTTCAGTTTAATGAAATTGAAAATAGGGCTAACTATACCTTAGAGACAGATATTTATCGAGAGGGCTATAAAAATGGAACCCTGACTTATTTCATTGCATCGGGAGAATCTGCTGCTACTTTGAGCGAGAATATAGAGGTCACTGTCACGCAGGCTTCGATCACTGGAACAGTCGGTGTTGCGGGGGCTACTATGCGGTTAATTAATGCTGATACCCAAGAAATTGTTGACTTGGTTCAGTCAAATCCTTCAGGAAATTATAGTTTTACCTTCCTTCCCGCGGGTAATTACTTCGTGCAAGCTCAACTCCTTGGGTATGAGTTTAGCCCTGCACAAAGAGGCCCTATTTCATTGGGAAATACAAGCATTGAAACGGCTAACTTTACGGCAGAAGCCAATATTGCTACATTGCATGTGAAAGTATTAGAGGAGGGTGAAGTGTTGTCTAATGTTGATGTGAGCATCATCTCAGCGGATACGACAATTGTAATATCTCAAAAGTCTGGAAGCGATGGAATTGCAAGATTTTCTGGAATCAAGGCTACTTCTTATACTATACGTGCAACTAAAACCGATTTTACTTCCGACCCTGCTCTGTTAGTTCAAACACTACAAATTGGAGATTCGACAACGGTTAGCTTTTCTATGATTTCTAATAATGCACAATTCTCTGGGAGCGTAGTTAGCTCTACTGGAAATGGCCTTTCTAATGTAAACATTCAAGCCACTTTGGAAAGTACGGGACAGAGTTTTACTGCTTTATCTAATGACTCTGGACAGTACAATTTTGATGGAGTGGCCTCTGGGACTTATCAGCTAAAGGCCCAGCGAGAGGGATTTACTCAAGATAGCTTAGAAGTCACTTTGGTAGATGGAGACAACAAGACGGTAGACGATTTAGTCTTAGCTCCACGTTATGTTGATATACGCGGAAAGGTGTTGTTAAGGTCGGCAGGATTCGAGGGCGCAAGTATCCGGGCGCAATCATCGACCAGCATTTCTACAATCTCTGATGCCGATGGGAATTACCGATTTGGAACACTTCCTATCTCAATAGAAGAGGGAGATTCTACAACGTATCAGTTTACGGTGAGTTCAGGGGTGTTTTCGAAGACTTATACACGAGTGATAAAGCCAGATCAGGTAACTCAGCAAATTGTATTACCGGATACTTATGTGCCAAGTGGGCAGATTACTATACGGGTGAATGATGGTAAAGACCCCTTACCAGGAGCGGAGTTGGTGTTTGGCGTTTCTGGGGGGCAATCACAAAAAATAATAACTGGAAATGATGGGATCTATGCTTCCGAGTCTAATCTTAAAGAGGCTGAATATACTGTAAGTATATTTAAAGAAGGCTATTTATATCCTGAGAATACGATTCGAATTTCTCTAGATTCTGATACGACTGTGTTAGATAGTACATTTAGCCTACCTTATGTACAATTACCAGTAGGAGATATTTTAGCTGATCAATCTACTAATGTTTCAATCGTAAGTCCTGCAGGTTTAACTCTTGATGATGCATTTGTCTCAGCGGAACTATATTACCGGGTAGGTTCAACTGGCTCGTTTGAGTTTTTAACTATGCAAAAAATAGACGGGGGGTCAGCGGGAGTTGATACCTTACGAGCAACAATTCCAGTTCTTGGTGGAGTTGAGCCAATCACCTTATATACATCCTTGAGAGATGTCGAAAAGGAGATTATCTATCAAAGTAACCAGAAAACAATTACCCCGTTGGCTAGCGGTATACTTAGTACCGTTCGTATCACACCAGGATTGAAAGGAAAAAAAATCCGCTTAGGTGATATTTATGATCTACGAGTAGAATTGCGTGATGGGATTAATAAATCCTTACAAGATAAATTTGAAGGTGAAACTACAGAAGGTACGGTTCAGTGGTCACTTATTAATAACTCGTCAGGCATTCGATTAAGTACATTAGAGGGCACTCGAGCGACCTTGGAAACCCTTTTAGCAGGAACTTATCAATTTAGAGTAACCACCGAATATAATGGTACGAGTATTAGTGAAACCATAGACGTGGAAATTCAGAGCATGCCTATCGATAGCATGGTTGTGAGTAGGCCTGCTAAACAGATTTCAAACGCTAGCACGCATCTGTTTGGCTACACTGCCATAGATACATCTGGTAGTAGTGTTGTTCTAGGGAATAGCTTGGAGTGGAAGGTAAACCCAAGCACGGTAGGGACAGTTGATAATAGAGGCGTTTTTACCCCTTTAAATAATAGTACTATAGGGTCATTTACAGTGGAGGTTACCGATCCGGGAAGCGGTATCCAATCTAAATCGGATGTGGTAGAATTAGTAGCTAGAATACTCCCTGAAGAAACCTATACGCTGACCAATGGGACTGGTATGCAACTAAGTTTAGCTGAAGGTTCAGTGGAAATTCCCTCCCAGTTGTCTTTGGGCGAAACTACTCCTCCAACGACTAAAAAGTTTGTTTTTGCACAAGGCCGAGATGTCTCATATACCGTTTCAGATCAAATTTATGTTCTTTCGTTTTCGGGTAGTCCGCTTATGAAAGAAGCCGTTTTAACCTTGCCAGACGACACCACTATGATTTTTAATACAGGCATTCGGGAGATAGGAAGATTCAACTTTACTACATTACAATGGGAGTTAATGGAAGCTACTCAGGCTAAGCATTCTACGGCTTATGCTTTGCGAAATAATGTTGAGTCAGCTGGTACGGTAAGTATTTCAAGTTTAGGGCAATTTGCTGTGATGGCGGAAAATGAACCTTTAGGTATAAAGTACGCCGCCGTTCTACCCAGTCCATTTAGTCCTGAAATCGCACCACTGCGCCTTGGATATTGGCTGGATTCGGCCTACCCTCCTGTGAGGGTGGACATTCAAATAGTTAATATGAAAGGCGAATTAGTGCGAAATCTGCTAGAGGATGATTTACAACAACCCGGCCGCTATGGCTCAGCTTCGTCCCAAAAAGAATTATTGTGGGATGGGAAAACAGATAGAGGTACTTGGGCTCGAAATGGACGATATATTATACAAATTAAAGCTAAAGATCAGTCAGCTGAGGTAGTAAAGCTACTATCGGTGGTGCTCATCAAATAGAATGTCATGAATAGCATTTTAAAACAAAATAGTGATATTTTTAAAGGTTCTAGAACCATGGATATCTATGCTATCATGGTTACAATTCTAGGCATTTGTATAAGCTTACTTTCTTTCGGTAACACCACAAATGTATTTGCCCAAGAAGTGTCTACTATACCGGGATCATTTGTAGACGTGGGTTTTGGAACCCGACCGGTTGCTATGGGTTATGCTTTTGTTGGTTTAGCAGATGATGAAAATGCAACATATTGGAACCCTGCAGGCTTGACTAAGGTAGATGGTTTTCAAGTGGGCCTGTCACAATTAGAACATTGGGGCTTGGTCACCTACAACTATGCAGCTATTACTGTTCCCACCTTTGGACAAAACCAAGCACTAGGTGTTGCAGTAATTTCATCGGGTGACGATATGATGAGTGAACTATCTGTGCATGCAGGCTATGGTTTCCGTGTGCGATTTGTCTCGATTGGAGCCTCGGTGAAGTATCGAAGTGCGTCTTTTGGACAGAATTCACTCTCTGAGAGTATGTCTGAAGTTTTCGACCCTGAAGAAATAACCATTGGGATGGGACAACAGGTTACTGGAAATGCGAATGGGTTGGGTGTAGATCTTGGATTATTGGTACACATAAATGAATCCGTTCAAATTGGGATGATAGCACGAGACTACAAGGCACCTATGCAATGGAGTTCTGCGGCGTTGGAGAGTACTATATACTCTACAAAGGGTGATTATGCAGAAGACTTACCTATGGAATTATTATTTGGTGTGTCTAGCAAAATTGGAAACGAACTAACGGTCGTTGCTGATTATGTGCCAGCTTTGGAGTATGATCGAACTACTTGGGTGCGTGCAGGTTTTGAAAAACGCCTAGCCAAAGTATTTATGATACGTGGAGGCACAGAACAAGGTATTAACAATATAGAAGATGATAAAATAACTTTAGGTACAGGGCTTGATATTTCTATTCAACAAGCACTTCGTATAAAGGCCGACTTTACCTACGTGAAGGACCCTATTAAAGACTCTCAACGGTTTAGTTTTTCAATCCACTTCTAATGAAACGACGTATTTTTCATTTATTTATTTACCTGTTTGTCTTCAGTGGCGCCTTCGGTACTGTACTCTATGCTCAAAATGGAGAGGACGAGAACGACGCAGAACCCAGTGAATTACACCTGTTCCGGGGAGGATTTATGGATGCTACTTTTGGGCTTAATCTAAATACTATTGGAGGAAGTTTAGGATCTAGTGGGATGGGTGGGCTATTATCCTCCAAAGTTTACAATGGAGCTTTGAATGTAAATCTAAATCCTGCCATGCTAGCGTTTAATACCAGTAGTCATGCAATTTTTGACAGTCGTATTGGGCTTGGGACAAAGATTAATCCTGGCTTAAATAAAAGAATATTAAACTCACTAAATGCCAGCTTTGACAGTTCTATCACAGACACATTTAGTGATGAAGATTCATGGATACAGTTTCCGGAGACCTATATTCAGCCTACAAAAATGCGAAACCTTGATGTAGGGCAAGTTCCAAATATAAGTTTGATGGCCTTTTCAATGCCAATTACAGAAGATCTGACTCTCGCAGCCTCGTATAATTACCCTATGAGTTTGAACCTTGATATTGGTTTGACCGGAGTCTCAGCTAAGTTAGCGCAAGAACAAGGAACCGACGAGGTAGCCATACGGTTCGATGTGCTAATGAATATTTCTTTGCTCATGCAAATGCAATTTCAGATGAGTAATCTCACAATAGGTGGAGGGTATACCCTTGTAGATACACCTGCAAAAAAAGTTGCAGCTGGGTTATCCATCAGTAGGTATCAAGTAGACAATATACGTCGCTTACAAGCCGACTTATCTGGCATGGTAGTCGTTGGTGGAGCAGACGAACGTTATTTTAATAATCCTGCAGATCCTAATCTAAATAGTCAATTAGGTGAAATCAATACTTTTTCGATGAATGCATATGCTAATTATCGTTCTGTCGAATATGGGTATACATTGGGTTTTGTCTATCAAACTTATCAAGGTATAAATGCTTCTTTAGTGTATAAAAACAGGCCTAGCTTCGAGTTAATAGCTGAGGAAGGATCATATGCGAATGCTTTTTTACCTGTATTCATTACCGGTACTGGAGATGAACTTTTGCAAGGAGAAATAGGCGTTGCCCTAGACAGCTTACAGGCAAATAAGCCAAACTTAACAACCGAAAGAAATATTGGATCTTTAGTGAGTAATGGAAATTTAAATCTTCCCACTTCGGTAGGTTTAGGGTTAGATTTTATGCTAGGTTTACACACGGTTGTATTTAATTACACCTTATACAATGGTGAAATAAGTTATAAACATGGTAGTAATATCATTGGTAAGCAAACTCGACATGGTATTGGATTTGGTATGAATATCCGTTTAGAAGATCGCTTTGGTTCTTCCGCATCGTATGCAACGATACCACTTCGATTACTACTCTTAGATATCGATGGAATCCTTTTTCAAGCATTTGGAAATGCAACAGGATTTGCAAATAGTTATTTCCGGTTTGGAGGAAACGTACTGACTGGTATTGGTATAGATACTAGAGAAGAGGTGGATGGTTACGAAGAACTTCTTGGTAAAGCTTTCCCACAATCGTTTAGTCTAGGGCGCCAATATAGTATTTTTGATCAGGTTGATGTAGGTGTTACCGTTTTAGCTATACCTGATTTAATATTGAAGTATTCTGTAGGAATACGATTTTAAAATTTTTATAAAGTGCATTTAAATGCCTTTTAAGTATTTTTTAAATCGATACTAGTTTATTTTTAATCAACAGATAATTATTGTTGTTAAAAACAATATCTGTATGCTGACATGATTGAAGAATGTAATCCTTACAACGCTTCGGGTTATTATTCTCGCACAATCACAGACCAACTTAATTAAGTTTGAGGCTTAATAAGGGTTTTTTATCTTTTGTATAATTGGGAATGATAACTTACTTATAGGAATTGCAAAGGACATGATGGCACTAATGAAGCCATTTCTCTAAACATATTCGTTTTGTGCATAAGATTATCTTATCTCTCCACTCATTTATTAGCTATGAACTATCCGTCTGAATTTAGTCTACGTTCAATTGCATTATGTGTATTTTTGCTTTTTATCTCGTGTTCAGATGCTAAAATGAGTAGCACTCCTGTTTATTCATTTGAGACTCAAGAAGTCTATGATAAGCAAGATATTTATCTTGTAGCTTTCGAAATAATGAATGATAATCGGTCAAAGCATATATCTGAATCTTTAAAATATCAAGTGCTAGCTTTCGGTCAACAGTATACCGATAGCTTGTATCAGTCACTCAGTGATCGTGAACTACACTATTATTTTTATTCTACAGGCGCCAAAATTCCACCTTTTTCTAAAATAGATAACTATGAGATGGTAGAAAATTTACTTTGGGTAGACGTTAAAAGTTTTGATAGTCCTCTTTTAGAATGGACAAATAAATTCGATTCTAAAGGATCGGTGTATGAGTGGAAGCTGGATTAGGCTTACATAACTAATAGTTTTCATTAATCATAGCAGTTATAAGATATATCTCTCTTTTAGGTTGAAACTCTTCATGTAAATCATACATATCAAAGGTAGATGTCGTAAAAGCGTTTTCTAAAGTGATATTTTATATGACAAGTCTTATGTACATAGAACCTTCACATCATCAACTTTATTAAACTCCGCACTAGAACAAATGATGATGCGTTCACTATTACTTAGATAAAACTTTGCTTTGGGTTGCTCACATTACACGGGCTTCTTGAATCAGCTGGTTTATTTGAATGTTTGACGAAATTGTGCTTAGCGAAAAAAAATAAATAGCAGCTTTTTTTATACCAAACGATGCAAGGGTAATTTTTACAGTTAAATAGTTGAATTCAAAATTATTTATAAAATAGTTCAAAATATGAGTTAGTGAAATTTTGAGAATGATTGGTAAAGTTGCTTTTCAAGAAGGAAAGATGGTGCAATGGTGAAGTTAATTGCTGGGTCCTCTGAAGAAATGAGAATGGGATTTTGAGAATCAAACTTATATTCACTAAGCACATTCTTTTTCGTTTTGGCGTAGATTGTTTCATAGCTTACAAAGAAACTTAATATGGTAATGTTAAGATTACTTTGTGTAAGTTGGATATGAATTTTGCAAGTTAAGGTAGATTTATAATCATCTGTAGGTAAAATAAGTTCTAGGAATTGACCCTTATATCCATTAAACCCACCTTCGTCTAAAATTCCTCCATCTAGGTATTTGTGAAATCGTTTGCTTACAAAACTTAATTCTGCATAGTAATTTTTAGCATCTAGTGAATCTAAACCATATGACGATTGACTAATGTAATTACTGAGTTTAGTCCAAATATCCTCGGTGCTTTGTTTGTATTCAATCTTGTTAGATAGAGTTTGTATGCCTGATGTATCTGGTGGAATATAGGTTGTTGGAGAACAGTGTAATAAGGGTAATACAAGTATTAAAAACATTGGAAATCTACATAGTATTCGACCTTTAGTAGATTTGACCATGCACATGTGCCTAATCATTTAGTTTAATATAACTCTATTGATAATAATCATGATTAAGAATACAACAAAACCACTCATTAGGGAGGTGTAGCTCCATCGAATAAACTTAAATTTATTCCCAAGTACCACTCCAGATTGATAAATTTCAAGTAGTAATGTGTCGTATGTTTTAGAATCTGATTTCATAATATCAATCATATTCTCTTGAAAATCCTCATAGCTAGTGTTGTTATAGTCCCCAAAAAAGAGCCAGTTCGTTTTTTTTAACTTGTCATTTTTTGATATTGGAAATAATGAAATAAGAGAGAAGGTAATCGAAATACAGATGAAAACAAGTAAAACTAGAATCTCAGTAGCTAGCTCTGGTAATTCACTGTATCTAGAGACAAGAACGGTGAGTAATATAAACGAAGATGCGGTTAAAATATTAGCCTTCTGATCAGCCATGCTACTTAAGGCTGTATTCTTTTGAACTGTAGTACGCATCATGACATCGACTTGGGAGCGAGGTTCTATTTCATCAAATGCTGTATTATTCTTTTCCATTTTCATGTATTTGTCATTTATAATTTTTAAGCTTGGTTATAATACGATCTTTTAATGATAGGTTGAAGTAGAAGTCATTATTTCAAATGGGAGAAGCCACCAAAACAAAAAATAATTTCATATCTGAATGAGTAACACCTTTATGTTTGAGGGTCAAATTGAGTCTTCATCAATTTGAATAACAATTTCATTTTTTCGTCCAATTAATTTGTATGGAGAATCATATACAAGCAACATAACTTGACCAATTGAGGTATAGCCATACTCTTGAGTTAAATTATATAAATTTCTTGCATGCGGATATATATTGCGACTATTAGCATAGCCGCTAAATTGAAGTGCCAAGAAATAACCGGGCTTACTCTCAAATACTTTAACATTATTTGATAAGGCTTCGGGAGTATTTCTAAGGTTAAAACCCTTTGGCAAAACAAATTCCATAACATTATTTCCTTTACCATCTCCCATATAGACTGGAGAAGTCATACTAATTTTTTCTTGGGTCGAATTATTTCCAGATATATAATTGAACAGACTTCCAAAATCATTATTTGATTGAATTTTCATTGCTGGAGGATAGTATCGTAGCTCTGCTCCTTTGAGTTCTTTGATTACTTGATACTCTTGCGTTTGTGTCTCCTGTGCCATCGCTAAGTTACTTTCTAATGAGAACAAAAGTATTAAAAGTGAAGCGAGAAAGCTTTTTTGCAAAGATAAATAGGTCATTTTTATATATGCTAAATTTTGAAATATACTAACAACTAAACTTTAATATAGGTTTTGACATTCCCTAATTAATGAATAATGCTAAGTATGTTTTGGTAGGGATGGTTGTTACTTAGTTTAACCAGGCGATGGAGCCATTTAGAATGGTAGCAAAACTGACCCAAAATATATATGGAATTTGTAACCATGCTGTCAAAGGGCGTATGTTATAAAATAATTGTGTGTAATAAATTATGCTAGCCATTAGAAGTATTATTTCAATGAAAGCCAGTTCAGGATTTTTAAGCCCAAAAAAGAGAAGGGACCAAAGACCATTGAGAAGAATATGGATCGCAAAAAACCACAATGCTTTTTTAGTTTTTTTGTTTTTAACACCGGTATTCCAGATTAGGCCCGCAGAAATTCCCATAATAGTGTATAACGTAGTCCAAACCGGGCTAAAAACCCAGTTTGGAGGGTTAAAGAATGGCTTCTGGATATCAACGTACCAAGTACTTATTGAATCTGAAGTGAGAAATCCTGAACCTCCTCCAATGATCAAACAAATCAAGGCGCATATCAAAGGTCGTAGAATAGGGGTCATTCAGTGAGCATGTAGTTAGCTAAATAATAGCTCATCGACTTTATCAAATGAATCTGATAACTGTTCAAATGAGTCAATTACATAGTATGTATTTTGAATAACATCTGTACGAAATTTATGATTCATAATTTTTTGAACATCATAGTCTATCTTCTTAGGCTTATTGGATAATGAATATTCTGCCTCCCCTCTAGAAGATATAATTCCTGCACCATAAATCTTTGTTTCTTCTGCGGACCGAATCAGACCAAACTCAATGGTAAACCAATACAAGCGTTGTAGCATGGTTACTTTTTTGGGATCATGTAAAATTTTTAAGGCTCTTTGCCCTATTTTTTGGAAAAAATCCGTGTACTGGGTATTGGAAAGAAGTGGGGTGTGGGCAAATACATCATGAAACATATCCGGCTCCTCTAAATAATCAATTTGGTCAAGTGAACGAAGCCAACAAGTGGCAGTGAAGCGTTTATTAGATAAATGATTAAAAAAAATATTTCCAGGAGCCAAGTTAGGCACTGTAATAATTTGCCAGCCAGTATATTTAGATAAGGTGGTATTTACTTCTTTAAAATTAGGTATGTGGCCTGGAGACAAGCCTACTGCTTCAAGTGAGTCTAAAAACTCGACAGCAACTTTATCTTCAATAAACTCTATCTGCCGATTATAGAGTAATTTCCAAACTTTAAAATCTTCAGGTGTGTAGTTAGCATATATTTGTTCTAATGGTTTCAATTCGGCAATATTTTAAACTTTATCATCGTTTTGATCTCTTTTTCTGGCTCGTTTCATTTCTTCTCCAATTTGATTGCTAGCTGTAAAGGATGCAACCATATTATTTAGCATGTCAGAACCAGCCTGTGGTGAGTTTGGAAGCAGAATGAGATTACTATTACTTTCGGCACCCACGGATTGTAAGGTGTCATAATGCTGTGTAACTACAATTAAGGCAGATGCTTCTTGGGAGTTGATATCAACGTTATTTAATACTTTTACGGAATCTTCCAGGCCGCGAGCTATCTCACGACGTTGATCTGCAATACCTTGACCTTGTAATCGCTTACTTTCGGCCTCTGCTTTTGCCCGTTCAACTATAAGTATTCGTTGGGCGTCCCCTTCAAATTGAGCGGCAACTTTTTTTCGTTCCGCAGCATTGATCTGATTCATCGCTTCTTTTACTTGAGGATCAGGATCAATATCCGTCACTAGTGTCTTAATTATGTCATACCCATAATTAATCATTGCATCGTTTAGCTCTGCTTTAACTGCATTAGCGATGTCATCCTTTTTCTCGAAAACGTAATCCAATTTGAGTTTTGGGACTTCAGCTCGGACTACATCAAAAACATAGGAAGTAATCTGGTCTTGGGGTAAGTCTAACTTATAGAATGCATCATATACTTTTTCAGATAGCACTAGGTATTGAACGGATACTTTAATTTTGACAAAAACATCATCTTTTGTCTTGGTTTCAACCACAACATCTAATTGTTGAATACGAAGGCTAAGCTTGCCCGCTACCCGATCAATAATGGGTAATTTAAGTTGAAGTCCAGATTGGCGTATACTTGTGAATTTTCCAAAACGTTCAACGACAGCTGAATTTTGTTGTTTAACAATAAAGAAGATATCAAAACTAGCTATGATAGCTACGATAATGAGTATATAAAGTGAAAAATCCATAATTGGTCTGCTTTTGTTTTATTTTGATAGATATATACTAATAATATTAAGTTAGACGAGATATAAACAAATTCAAAATACAAGGTAATAAGATTTGAATCACAAGATAGCTGTATAGTTGACAGACATAAAAAAGCCCCACAAGTTTCACTCGTGAGGCTCAATCCATAAACAATAACAAAAATATGTTATCATTATGAACATAATATACATAATTATGTGCAACAAACTGCTTTGCAATCAATAAAAATGCAATTGAATTGAAGTAATCAAACTTCAATGCAAGGTATAAAATCCACTCAATTCATTAAATTACTCTTGCCAAACCTTCAAACAAATCGATCACTTTCCTAGTTATCTGTATTAAGTGACCCTTTTGGGATACAAGCTTATTTTATTTGTCATATGGGTTAGGTGCATTCATGCTTACTATTGCAGTTGGAGTTTATAGATTCCATAATCTTATAAAAAGCGGGTGGATGATCCTAGTTACTATTATACCGATAGTTAGTTTTTTATGGCTAATTGTAAATATGATTCAGATAGTCAAAAGGAACAAATATTGTGGGTAAATGTCCGAAAGAAGTTTATTTAACAATTATTAATTTATGTTCCTCATTTATTGAGGGAATAAACTGAATGAATGCCCTTCCAACCTGTTTACTAATATCAAAGATAATTAGATCAGTTTTGTTCTAAATGGTTTCCATTGAGTTGCATCTTAATCACAGTTTTGATGTAAGAAATTTCACCTAAAAACATCATTACATAGTCGTTAAGCGGTGATTTTAAGCTAAAAATTTATAATTAGTTATGTTTAGTCCGATAATAGATATCTAAGGATAAAAGGATTAAAAGATTAACATGGCTAGTTTTGGTGACTTTAACAGAGTCAATACTAATGTTACGGCATTGAGTGCACAACTCTCGTTAAACAAGATCAATAGTGAATTAGGAGATAGTAGGCTTAAGCTATCGACTGGTAAAAGGATTAATTCCGCTGAGGATAATTCAGCAGGATACGCTATAGCTACTAAGTTTAATAGTAGGGTTAAGGGATTGGAGCAAGCTCTTCAGAATGTAAGTGATGCGAAATCAGTATTAGACATAATTGAAAGTAGTTATAACTCAATTATGGATAATCTCATTGAGATGAAAAGGCTAGGACTGCAAGCTGCCAATGATATAGTAAGTCGGTCCGAACGAACACTGATTGCACAGCAGATACATGGACATGGTACAAATATTAATGATATTGCAAACTCAACTCATTTTAATGGGATTGCTTTAAATCCAACATCAGAGTCTACACTAACTTTTCAGATTGGTGAGGGTAACTCTGATACTAAATCAATAACTCTTCGACAAGTTGATATATTTGGATTATTTGGAGGAGCTGACACACAGTTAGGTGGCACTCAAGATCATATAGAAATAGATGATGATAGAGTTCAATTATCCCATATAGATGATGATAATGATGATAGAGGTGAAATTGCATACCATATGATTGGTGGCATACAAGTTAAAGCTGATGGGGGTGACTTTAAGGTATATTCTGGTAAAGTAAGTGAAGCAATAGATAAATTAAATGAGTATTTGAATGAGGTTGGTATCAACCAACGATCTCTATCATCTAAAGAAGAAAACCTGACTCAAGCTATCAATGCCAATAGCGCCGCACATAGTAGAATTATGGATACAGACTTTGCCAAGGAACAATCCAATTCAATAAGGCTACAAATACTTCAACAAACTGCTACAGCTGCATTATCTCAAGCTAATATGGGACCGCAATCAGTACTTGGATTTTTAGGGCAGTAAATTTCATTCATTAATTTACTTAGGAAAATAAGTGAATGTATAGTTATCAAGATTTGAATTTTGCCATTAAAAAGCCCCACTAGCTTTAAGTTATCAGAGCTCAATACAATTATTTCGAATGATAAGTGTCTATTTGATTAGAAGCATCTTTTTAGTTTCAGTAAATGATGGAGTTGTTAGCTTGTAAAAGTACACTCCACTAGACAATCCTGAAGCATCAAAGGTAGTAGTATAATACCCAACGGGCAGTTGACTATTCACTAGTCCAATTACCTTTTGACCTACGCTATTGAATACTTCAAGTGTTACTTGTGTCGCTTCTGATAGGGCATACTGAATCTTAGTTGATGGGTTGAAGGGGTTGGGGTAATTTTGTGACAATGTGTATCTCAGTATTTGTAACTCTTCAGATTCATTAGTTAATGCTTCTGGTAAATTGATTTTCATGACGCCAACTTCGGTATCACCATAAGCATCAGTATCATTAAATATAACATATCCATTATCAGTAATTGACCCACATTCAGTTGCTGTCATAACTCCATGCTTTTCACCTGACTCAATATGGCTAAATACATCACTTCTCAATATGTTTCCATCCCAATCAGTAATTAAAACCCATCCATTCCAGATATCCGAGGATGTGAAGGGTGGATTTTCTTTTGAATAATTATCATTCTCATCACCAGTACCACCAAATAAATAAATACCAATTGCGTCAGACTTGAGACAATATAACTCATTACGTATGTAATTAAGGCTATAACCACGAGGATTGGCATAATGTTTAATCCAATTTACTTTGGCTTCTAAATCCATTTTTATTACCGAATAATCAAAAGATTCTCCAATAGTATTTCTCGATCTATGTCCGCCAAAGTACAAAGAATTATGTATACTTAGATTTAGATCATAAGGAATAATATCAGTAGTGTTGATTAACTCTCTTGTCCAAAATACACTACCATTTTTATCAAGCTTTGTTAAACTTAAGTCTTCATCATATTTAGTAGAGCCATAAAACAGCAATCCATCATTACTCTCAACTAATGCTACTGCGTATTCAGTAGACTCATTTAAATGAGTCCAGATTTCATTACCATCATTTGGGTCAATTTTCATTATAATTGCCTGACCACCATATACTATAAATATCGTTCTTTTTTCATCTGCACCTACAAAACCAGCTCCATAAATATATCCATCAGAGCCAATTATTGTCTTTCTTATCCCATCAAATTCATATCTATTTCCAGTATAATTATAAATTTTACTCCAAATAATGGTTCCATCCTCACCATTAAGTCTGGCAATCCATCTTTCTTGTGTATTACTGATTCCTCCACTTACAATATAATCGATACGATTAGAATCATTTATTTCTGTAATACCAAAACCAACAGTGTTGATAATAGTTTTAGTCCAAATTCTTTCTCCAGTATTTCCATTAATCTTATGAATTCTAGATTCATTATAAGGCATAAAAATTAAAGCGATATTACCTTCACTATCAACTAAACCGCTATTTACTTTGCCCGCCTTTCCATCCGTAAAAACATTTTCCCATTCAATATTTTGATTATAATGTGAAATTAATGGAATTATTGGTGAATCCAATCCACCAGTAAATGATTGACTTAGTAAGGTAGGTGAGACGATTAATTGGGAGAATACAAAAAGCAGTAATATCATGTTAAGTTTATATGTTTCGAATTAAAATGAAGGGGTATTAATTTATTACTCATTAGTTATCTTTACTAGATGTTTTTCAACAGCAATTATTTCATTCTATTTTAAATTTAAATAATTAGTCAAACCTGTACATGAAAATAGTTTCCATCATTATTTTGCTACTAGCAATAGGTTGTCCTAGTAGTTCGGTTTCAGAAAATTCAGACAATGAATGTAAAGGAGAGACGCTTCTTGTAGCTTGTACCAAAGAATATAATCCAGTTTGTGGATGTGATGGTAATACTTATGGCAATAGCTGTGTAGCTAAAGCTAATGGAATTAATTCGTTTACTATTGGAGTGTGTGATTCTTAACTCACATTAACACTTTCCCAACTTACTTTTCAACAGCTGAGTTTAGTAAGTCATCATAGTTTTGAGTTGCTTACGGTGAGCTATCTTCCAATCACAGTTTTCACTACAGGAAATCCAACAGATAATCATCTATTCCAGGTATTAGATGTAAATTAAATTAACGATAGTGATGCTGATAATATTAGTGCAGGGGGCACTTCTAGACACAATTGTTCAACTATTTAAATCAGAGAATTAGCATCAGCTGGTTTTGTTAAGTAAGATCAAATTTTTATTGATGATATCAATTTAAATTCATTTGAAATGAGAGTTTTTTCTTCACATACCGATTATGCTATTAATAGTATGAATTCTAGTTTGAACTCATTAGGTATAAACCCGAGAACATTGTCGGAAAATAAAACTAATATTTTCAAAGCAATTACTGCCG
>DEBM01000015.1:0-17016 GCA_002348545.1 Balneolaceae bacterium UBA2956 | reverse complement strand
GCGTCGTCTCAAGCCAATATTGGACCTCAAGCCATGCTTGAATTCTTAGGGTAGTAATTTTATTCATTCATTTACTTAGGATAAAAATGAATGAACGCTTTATCGATATTTATTCTTTTAATGATATCCTATGAAGATTGGTAAGTAAGGCAAAATGTTAATCAATGGTGACAAATATGATTTCAATGATAATATTAAGTATTGGTATATGGGTGACTGCGATGTTTATAGTTGGCTATTTATTTGCAAACAAAGAAACCATGGAAGATAAGCGTGACTACTATGATAGACATGGACAACCTAAATTGGATGATAAAGAATAGAGGTAAGCTCAAACTGAACTATGACATGTTCACCGTTCTTGGGCAGTAATTTTCATTCATTCATTTATTTACTCAGGATAAAAATGAATGAACGCTTTGAAAGAAATAGTAACTTTATTATTCTTTTTAAAAAGGTAAAAAAATCAAATTTTGAGATTAAATAAAATGAAAGATATACTAGTTGTTGCAAAAATTAATGAAGGTAAGTTTGAGAAATTTATGCGCTTTATGAAATCTGAAGAAGGGATGAATGAAAGACGAAAAATTGCAGATTTGACAAAGACTCTAGGAACAGTTTCACCAGATAAAAGCGCAGTAATGTTTAAGATTGCTGTACACGATGAAAATGCTTTAAATTCATTTTTAAATGGCTCAAATCCTGTATCAAAACCAATTTTTGATGAAGTAATGGTAAGCTATGAGATTTTTGAGTTAAACAAAGCTCATCACACCTAAAAGCAATTTTTTAATCAATCATTTACTTAGAGAATAAATTAAATGAACACTTTAATACAATTAGTAAAAATATTAAAGTTATTGATATATGTTATAGAAAATGACAGTAATCAAATAATCAATTGTTTGTAGGAGAATGTATTATCAATGAATACTAATCAAAGTAAACCTGAACGAATTACAAGATTCATAATTGCATTATTTTTATTACCTGCACCAATTATATTTGGTATTAGTGAGTTTGCTATAGTTCAGGCATCAGTTGGGGCTATCTTATTATTTAATGCAATTTCAGGTATCTGTGCTATTTATGGCATATTTGGTGTAAAAACATGTATAGTGAATGACCAAAATGATGATAAGTGAACTTCTTCCAAGAGTATTAATAAATAACTGAATTTATTAGGTTTATATAGCACTGAAAAATGATGAGGAGCAAAGTCACGCAAAAAAACAATGTCTTTATACCCCATGTAGAATGGAGAGAATCAAATGAATGGTATTGGTGGAGAGGTAATAAGGTTTTTACTGAACGTGGTCATGCAATTAGGGGTAAGTGTTGTGGTTGTGGTTGTAGACATTGTCCTTACGAGCCTAATCATTCTGGCTCTAATAAGATAAAGAAGGAATTAGAAGGTCTAATTAAGACGATTACAAAGATCTAAGCGAGTACTTCGATTTTTAGGGCAGTAATTTTTATTCATTCATTTACTTAGTGAAAGTTGAATGAATGAATTTTAACCCGCTCCCCAAAATCTGAGATAAGCAAGTCAGCATAGTTCTGATTCGTCTGTACTGAGCTGTGTCGCACCCATCGTTGTAAAGTACAAATAGGTACTCCATTACGTTATCAACCAATACACCATGTATACTTCAATGAATGTAGATGGATGCATTCTTTTATAGTATGCGCAATTCTACATTTTTTGAGAGATAGCATATCTAGTTTTAGGATGACAATACTAACGAACGCTTTATTCTTCTTGTAATTTCAATTTTCTTTCATTTATTTAATAAATATTAATTTGTTTTCTCATGATTAAATCTATTATATCAGTTTCAATTCTATTATTCTTTTATTCATTGACCAATGCCCAGCACTCTCATACCGATAATCATATTGGGCTACATCACTGGGAAATCCCAAGTAAAGATCCAGACCGCATAATTTTAACCTTTAATGGGGATCCAGCTACAAGTAGAGCGGTAACTTGGAGAACGAACACAACTATAACTAAGGCTATAGCAGAAATCGCGGTAGCTACTGTGAACTCTAAATTCGTTGAAAATGCTATATCTTATGATGCTTTTACTGAAGAGTTTGATCTAGGATTATACAAAAGCAACAATTCACTAAAAGTTCATTATCATAGTGTAACTTTTGAGGGATTGGATCCCAATACACAATATGTATACAGAGTGGGTGATGGATATGATCATTGGTCGGAGTGGATCGAATTCACCACAGCTAAAGTTGGATATCACCCAACACAATTCGTGTATTTTGGTGACGCACAAAATGATATCCTCAATCACTGGTCTCGAGTGATTCGAAAAGCATATCAGACCGCGCCTAATGCCTCTTTTGTTATTCATGCTGGGGATTTGATTAATACTGCTCATCGGGATATAGAATGGGCAGAATGGTTTAAGGCGGGCGGATTTATTCATAGTCAATGGACTGCTATTCCCGCAGTTGGAAACCATGAATTCTCTTCACTACAAAAAGATGCTCCCAGACGGTTATCAATCCAATGGAGGCCACAATTCACTTTACCAGTTGAAGAAAAATTGAGTGAAGAACTGTATGAGACAGTATATACAGTTAAATATCAAGATGTAGAAATCATAGTGCTTAACTCTACGGATAATTTAGAAGAGCAGACTAAATACTTGGAAGATACTCTATCTAAGAGTACTGCAAAATGGAAGATTATCACTTGCCATCACTCTATTTTCTCTCCAGCTAAAGGTAGAAACTTCCAATTTGCTCGCGATAATTGGAAACCACTGCTCGATAGATATAATGTAGATCTTGTGTTGAATGGTCACGATCATACATATGCTCGTGGTCATGTACCAGTTCGAGATGCTGATGCTAGTATTATGGGTGGTCTTGGCACTGTTTATGTAACATCAGTCAGTGGCCCAAAGCAGTATGAACTGGATGATGAAAATTTAAAAGAATATGAGCTTCAGGGATATCAACGAGACAATCAAGGTGTAAATACTCAGTTCTATCAAGTAATCAGTATTGAAAATGATTCTCTAACTTATATCGCTTATACAACTTTAGGCAAAGAATATGATAGAGCCATCATAAAAAAAGACCATTCAAATGGGAAAAAAGTCTTAATAGAATAGTATTTTTGATACATTATCTTGAAGGTGCAATTGAGATTACTCACTATTTACTCTTGAGAAGTATGGCAATGATAGTGGATTTGAATCCACTAAAGACTGGGTGAAAATTAAGAGGCTTTTACAGGAACACATGAGACACAACTTAATTTCATTTATTTAGGGAATAAACTAAATGAACACTTTCCCAACCTGTTCCTCAACATCTTAGTTAAGTAGGTCGGCATAGTCTTGAGTCGTTTGCACTGAACTATGTCACGTCCATCGATTTAGGACAAAAAACCTTTGTCAAGCCTCAAGCTTAATTCGAGTGGTCAGTCATTGTATAAGAATTATAACCTAAACTGATGTTCTGAATGAAATGTTGCAATTACTTATAAAGATCAAATTTTATTGGGTATTACATTATCCTTTTGAGTAACACTTACCGCATTAATAAAGAAAATATTCTATTCAGCAAACTCTTTAAGAATTTGCTTAGACCATCTTTTCAACCTTTCATCGGTCATCTCAGACTGATTATCTTCGTCAATAGCTAAACCACAAAATGTACCCGTTTCAAATTCAGCAACAGACGAATCATGAAAATATCCTTCTGTCGACCATTCTCCTATTAATATTCCATTGTTTGTCTTTACAACCTTACCTATAATACCAACACCATCAACAAATGTGTCTGCGTAACTGTATTGATCTCCTATACCGAATATTGCAACTTTTTTGCCCTTGAAGTCGATGGTTTGAAATTCTTCAAAAAATGAATCCCAATCACTTTGTAATTCACCATCATACCAAGTTGATAAACCTAATATTAGGCAATCATAATTTTCAAAGTCTGAAACTTTTGTATCGAATATATCATGTTTTATTACGTTTTGTTGTCCTATAAGATTTATGATTTGCTCAGATATCATTTCAGTAGTACCTGTATCAGAACCATAAAATAGACCTATATTTTTCATAACAAGATTAATTAAGGATGAATAGTTAATTAAAAGTACATTTATTTAGAATAAATCTAAATAATTTTTAAATAAAATACCCTCTTTTGATAAACGCTTACAAGTAGGAATTAAGCTAACCCGTTAACAATAGTGCTTTTAATTGATCCATTTAATTCAATTCGTAATGGTACACTTTACAGAATTGTGGCTAAAATCTTTCTTAAAGAGCAGTCTAACTTTATGAGGCTACAAATACTTCAACAAACAGCTACTGCTGCACTGCATCAAGCTAATACGGGACCCCAAGCATTACTTAGATTTAGGGCAATAATTTATATTCATTCATTTACTTAGGGAATAAATTGAATGAATGCCCTCTTCGCCTGTTCCCCAACATCTGAGTTATGCGGTCTCGAGTACTTAAATTAAGCTAAATGGTATATTATTATGACTAGGCGTGCAACGATACAAAAGTATACATTTCATCATTAACTATGCCTAAATCTTTAGATATTTGAATCATAAAATCAGAGGTCATTAATTCTTGCATTTTTGGCATATCAACATTGTAAAGCATTACAACTGCTTGATTATCATTTATCTTTGCAACTGTTGTTTTTGTTTCGTCACAAATTAATTTTCTGTCGTCATGGCCATCAAATACTGCTTTCCATTCGTCATAATTATTCATTGAAACTTTAACTAATACGTTCATATGGAATCTTTATTGAGTTATTAAATTAAATACACTTTAAAAGTAATAAATTAACTCATTAATCTACCAGATCCTCAGTTCATTTTTTCACGCCACAGTTTAGCAGGCCTACATAGTACTGAGTCATTTGAACCGGGCTGAGATATTTTATTGCCGTTTAGCTTTTGTTACCTACTTTTTATTAATCTATTAGCCGCCTGTGATAATTTATTTGGCCTAGATGATAAGCTAAGTGTGTTGTAAGATGAATTAAGAAATAATGAGTAGTAGTCTTTTCGTCAAAAACTAAAATTGGATATTCTAGCTCAAGTTGGCTTACAGTAATCTTATTAAGAGCATTATCAAGTACTGATTTTGTCTTATCAATCTCTAATAGTAAATCGTCTTTTGGAATATTAGTTGACGAAAACTCAAGTTCCCTGTCCCTCATGTAACCTGTACCTCCAAGTTGAGCCCCAATATACCAGTTAAGATTGCCAATTATATGTAGACATAAGTTTCCTGCAGAATTATTAATGTTCTTTTCTATTTGCCAAATACTCTTTTCAGTTATATATGCTTCAATTTCATAACTAAGCTTATTCAAATCTCTTTCAAATAGTAATTTTAAAGTTTCAATCACCATACAATTATTATTTTAGGTTGCATACTACAATGTATTGGAGATACCTTTTCATTCCTACGTATGCATGTTTATTTAAAATTTAATAAATCCACTGCCTATTTCTAGTCGATTACCATACATTCAATTATTTAGGGAATAAACTAAATGCACGCCCTTCCAATTTGTTCTCCAACATCTGAGTTATGCATGTCAGTATAATTTTGAGCGATTTAAAATGATTATTTAGAACCTATACTCAAGCCAACCGTCAAGAATCCTACGTAAATTCTAAAAATGGTATCTGAAGAAGGACTTTGATACCTATAGCCTATATTAGTCTTTGGATATATATACAGACCACCTAGTGCTGTATTAGTAAAGCCATATAAAAGCATGCCCATATAGATACCTCCGCTTATTTCAAAGTGAGTATCTCGATATCTGTATGGTTTTTGCCCACCAAGTCTTGTGAATGATAGATGCAAGCCAGGCCCATGAGCTTCTGCAAGATAACCATCAGGAGAAATCGGTGTATATATGTAACTAGGACCAAAATTTGTTAAGGTGGCAACATTCATATTAATATTGCGCACTTTTTCAACATTTACAGTTGCATGAGAAAGAGATCCAATTTTAAAATCTACAGAAGTATAAGGTTCTTGCTCAATTTCTAGACTATCTATTTCTTGACCTTGAACAGATTTATATAGTATAAGTATTAGGAAAGATGTAATTAGTAGAGACTTTTTCATAGCATAATTTTTAAAAATTATTGAATACTCAAACTTATAAAATCAAGACCCTCCCAATCTGTTCTCCAATATCTGTGTTAAGGAGGTCTGCATAGTTCATAGTGGTTTGTACTGATCTATGTTGCATCAACTTTTATATATTATTTAATATATAATAATACTGCAATAGTATTTATTGTATACTCTTTAGGTGTTGCTAATAAAAATTAAAAGTATATGCATGAAATATTTATTTCCAATAATTATTGGATTATGCATTCTAATCAGTTGTGGTACTGAGCCATCACCTCTCTACACCTTGAATACCTCTGTAAATGGAGAAGGTCAAATTGGGTATTCAGTTGGTTATACGGAGAAGATTATTATATCAAGTGGTGAAGAACAATTTGATAAAGAAGAGTCTGTAACTCTAACCGCAATACCTGATTCAGGTTGGATCTTTTCTAGTTGGCAAGGCGATGCAAGTGGTTATGACTTAACAACGACAATTACAATCAACGATGAGAAATTTGTAAGAGCTGTATTTAATAAAAGTCCAAATCTAAAATTTGAATACAATATACATTCTAGCATACCAGATGATTATGAGACTGCAATCAAAGATATTATTTCAAATCTAGAGATAATTGCACCTGTTAACGAATATGTAGGTAGGTTTGGCCCATTAATAACAGGTGTAGCTGTCTATTCGTGGTTACAAGATAAGGTTGATTATCCGTACAGTAATGAAATCGGAAGAACTGAACAATGCATTTGTGGAGAGGTAGGGGGTAAGCTTGTAATGTCACTTATGCAGGAAGAGCAGTGGTTATCAGAAACTAACATACATAGATTTGCATTGATTGCACATGAATATTTTCATGTATACCAGCTATCACTTTCTAGAGACTTTATGTCTTCTATGTGGATGGTTGAAGGTCAGGCCGCTACAATTGAGGCTTTGTATCTGAGGGAATTCTTTAATGATAGCGACTATATTGAGAATTTTATTAACAATGTAGATTACGTTAAAGCCATAGAAAATATTGAAACGTATGAGGAATATGAGAGTGCATATGATTCCTTTGGTAAGTATGGGGATATAACAATTTTTATGAATCTTGTTCTTACTAAAATTTTGCAAAGTAACGGACTCAATGAAATTGCATCATTCAAGCTAGTATTCAATACATTTTGGTTGGAAAGAAATGGTGATGGGAATTGGAAGACAGATTTTAAAACAACATTTGGTTTAGATGTGTATACTTTTTACCAAACATTAAATCAATATATTGATGACCCACTAGCTGTGTTGCCAAGTAATCAAATAGAACTAAGTTCATTTTTAGAGT
This sequence comes from Balneolaceae bacterium UBA2956, assembly GCA_002348545.1. Taxonomy (GTDB): domain Bacteria; phylum Bacteroidota; class Rhodothermia; order Balneolales; family Balneolaceae; genus UBA1275. Next base: position 9,530 of record DEBM01000015.1, on the reverse strand, counting down.
TGTCTAAATGATATTATCAGAAAATCAAGAATTTGATAGGTGAATTTATGAAGAGTATACATGTTTTAGTTGGAATCTATGGTCTTATTAGTATTTTTATGCTAAGTGTAGTTATGTTTGATGAGTTTTGGGAGGGAGATGTCTTACAATTCATATTTGATGCAGTTAAATACATTTTTGGTTTAATCGTGTTAATTGTAATTCACACCTTTATCAAATGGAACATAGCTGATCCCATGTGGGAAAAAATTGCAGATCCATATAAAGATGATGAAGAAAAAAAATGAGTTAGAATAAATTTTCATTCATTTTTTTAGGGAATAAACTGAATGAACGCCCTTCCAAATTGTTCCCCAATATCTGAGCAAAGCATGTCCGCATTGTTCTTAGTGGAGCTGTTATTCTTCTTTATTTTTGCGTGTAAACAAATCCGCTTTTATAATTGTAAGAAAATCTCTTATTCCAAGAATTATTAAGAAAAAAAGGGAACCATCACCTTTTCTACCTATCATTGGACTAGTATCAAACTCATAACCTGAAAGTGTTATATAAATGATTGCTACTAGAGTTAATACAACTGTTATTTACTTGTAATATTTATTCATGATGAGGGTGAATAACACTTTTTATTGCTTGTCAGTATTCCTAAGTTAGTTTTGTATACAGATAAGATTTTATATATAAATATGTCTTCAGATGATCTATACGGATTGGTTTAACCGGACAAGGCAAGATATTTATTAAGTCAATAACATTGAAACAACTATAGTTATGTTAAAAATCAAATTTCCTTTTTTACTTCTTCTCCTTACTTGGAGTTGTATTGATACCAAAATTGATTCAGTCGATAATGAATACTTATACAACACTGATGAAATAATTTTTGTTGTTCAAATGGATATGAATGAGGGAAAGTCATTTGACGATATCAAGACGTTTTCAGAATTTTATACAAATACCATTGATACAACTGAACCAAACTCATTGGGTTGGGGATTTTATGAATCAGGCGATAAAGTAATCTTGATTGAAAGATATAGAGATGGTAATGCTATGATGCAACATGGTATTAATATTAGCGAAGCAGGAATACTCGAAGAACAATTTATAATGTTTAATGAACATTTCTCCATAAACAAGATCGATGTTTATGGTAATGCAACTGATGAATTAAAAGAATTTTTAGAGCCATTTGGCTTACCCATTTATTTTCATGAAGCCCTTGCTAGATTTAGCAGGTAACAATCACAGTATCAAATTTGAATCAATAAATAATGGATTTATTATAGAATGGTTTTTAAAAGTACTTAAACAATATTCAGACTTTAATGGCAGGGCAAGATGAAAAGAGTATTTGATGTCTACCCTTGTAAGTTCAGGTATCTCATTAATTTTGATGAGTTTAGATTACTTAATTGGGATTAAAATATTGGATATAGGCTTATTATATTTGTGGCGGAGGCTAGAGTGAATTAGTTATTCATAGAATAGCTATTTTATATTTAAATCTGCGTTGATACCCCATAAAGCTACACTAAAACAAGACTGTAAAAATACCCCAATTGTGGTAGAAGTATTTAGATTAAATTAACATGAATCTTAGTGTTATTACATACAAGGTACTATTTCTATTAAGTTTTATCATGATCATGCCTAATGCATTTGCGCAAAATTATATAGATGTATTTGAATTAGAGTCCTTCAGTAGTAACCGAATGTTAAAAAATAGTGATGACCAAATAAAGCTGAGTAGTTATAATATAAATACAATTGTCCCGTTATTTAACGGCAATACCTCTTCAGTAGCACTATCACTCAACTATGATAATATAGAAACAATAAAAAAAGGCGATAAATATTTTAAAGTATTTAGTTTTGCCACAAACCTAGTTTTTTCAAAATCTCATAATGAATACTTAACTGTCAGATATATATTCATGCCTAAACTGTTAGGTAATTCTTCTAAAACTAATACTAAAGTTACCCAGTTAGGATTCGCTACTTTAGCAAATAAAATCTTGAATGAAACAACAAATGTATCATACGGATTTGTATATAATAACCAACTTTTCGGTCCGTTTATTGTTCCTTTGTTTGGGTATTATACAAAGCAGGACCTTATTGAAGTAAATGTCCTATTTCCTCAGAATATTGATATTAATTATAAGCTGAACCCAAATATATTTTTTGGATTAAAATTCAATGGAAAGATGAATAGTTATGCGTTAGAGTCCAATACACTTGATTTAGTTCAAAATACATATCTTAGTGTTAATGAAAATCAAATTGGTACCTATTTAGATTATAATTATAAAAATTTTCATATAAACTTTTTTGGAGGCTATTCATTCATGTCGTCATATAAAATATTTTCAGATTTAGACAGAACAGATTTTTCTTTATTTATGCTAAAGTTTGGCGATAATCGAAATCAATTAAATAATGACTTGAAGAATGGGTTTGTAATAAAAAGTTCAATGTATTATCGGTTTTATAATAATTAAAAAATAATGATTGATAAATTATTAGAGCTTGATCAAGCTGCATTTAATTTTTCTGATGAAGGTAAAATATGGTTAGATATCGTAATCGGTTTTATCATGTTTGGTATTGCTCTTGGTCTAAAATTAAGTGACTTCAAAATTCTAGTAAGCAATCCCAAACCAATCTTAGTTGGTTTTTTGAGTCAATTTGTGTTGATGCCATTACTTACATTTATTTTAGTAATTTCTCTAAGTCAGTTTATTTCGCCTTCCATCGGATTAGGAATGATATTAGTAGCAGCTTGCCCAGGGGGTAATGTCTCAAACTATGTAAGTTCACTAGCTAAAGGTAATATAGCACTTTCAGTTAGTTTGACGGCATTATCAAGTGTTTCTTCGATTATTTTGACACCACTTAATTTTACTCTTTGGGGCAATTTATTTCTTAATTTTTATGACCAGAATAATAATTTAATGTCTATACCTACTTTAAGTATTAATATTTTTGATGTTTTTTCGGTGATTATTGTGGTTATTGGAATTCCGTTGATACTTGGAATATTATTGAATACCAAGTTCCCTAAGATTACATCTAAAATTTATAACCCAATTAAAAGGTTATCAGCATTTCCATTTTTTGGACTTATTGGGATACTGTTTTACAGTAATATTGAATTATTTATCACATATATACAGTATGTATTTTTTATTGTATTGATACATAATCTATTTGCCTTTTTACTGGGATATAATTTTGCTAAGCTTAATAAGCTTGAATTATTGGATAGAAAGACAATATCAATAGAGACAGGAATACAAAACTCCGGACTCGCATTAGCTTTACTATTTAATCCATTAATTTTTCCAGAAGATTTTGCAATTGGAGGATTAGCATTTATTGCTGGTTTGTGGGGTATTTGGCATATAATTGCTGGTTTTTCTATTGCAGCATATTGGAATTTTAGAAAATATTAATTCCATTCATTTACTGTTTAACATATCTCAACAACCTCCCAATCTGTTTACCAAAATCTGAGTTAAGCAAATAAGCATAGTCCTGAGTGGTTTGTACCGAGCTGTGATACATCTAGCGTTGCACCGTATAAATAGTATTAATCATCAATAAAATAAGTCTATCCCAATTAAATTTTCAAAATACACTCCTATAAGAAAGATGATTATGCCTAATATTATTTTCCCACTTATCTTTAATATTTCTTCAAAAGTTTTTTTCTTTTTTTTATCAATACTTATCAAGTATTCGACATTAATAGTTCTTAAATAAAGTGAAGAGCAGAATTCATTTATCATCGTTAAATATTCTTGCTCTTTTTTATTTAAACTAATTGAATTGACTAATTCTATGAAAATCGAGTCACTATACTCACTATTGTTTTGTTTTAGAAAACAATCTTGAATCTCTAATTCACTAGTAATTCTGTTATAGTATTTTATGCGTGATTCGGTTCTTTTTCTACTTTGTAAGGCTGTAACGATATTTTTCTCATAATTGAATCCAATTCGGTCAAGACATGCTGTTTTTTCAGTGATTATATTTTGAAGATTAAGTTCATAGTGCCTGTCACTGAATAGTATATATTCACAATCAGGCATCTCATTCAAGGTTTTTTGAATAGCCTTACTTATAGATTTGTTAAAATCTTGCCCATATACATTTAAATAGGAGAAAAGTAGTACTGAGATTGTCGCAAAAATTTTTTTTTTCAGCATCATTATAATTTTAAATCTAAAATATCAGCGAGCATTCTTATTTACTTATTATGATGATGTATTTTCGCGTCTCTATACAACCTATCCAACCTGTTCCCCAACATCTGAGTTAAGTAAGTCGGCATCATGGTGAGTAAATTTTTTAAAAGGTTTACAAAAAAATTAATATGTGTTGAGGTTTCATAGTATTATAATCACATAGTTCTATAAAACATTAACATAATATTAAGGAGATTTTTTTATGAAAAATATAGTCTATGTATTTATTGTATTCTTATTAATTGGATGTGAAGCCCAAGCACCTTGTGAGTGTGAAAAAGAAACTAATGGATTTGGCCCATTTGTGGGTCAATTAGTTTATATGGGATCTCAAGAAACTGTTGAGGTTTTTAAGGCTATTGATTCAGCTTGGGTAGCACGAGATTACGAAGCTATGAAATCCCTGATTAATGACGGTGGAAACTTCACTTTTGAAAATGGCACAGTTGTTACTACAGCTCAAGAGTTTGTTGATTTTGTAGAACAAGAATATCAAGAAACAATAGCTGATGGAAAAGAATGGGGATGGAATACTGATTATGCTTTTGCAACTTATCTAGATGGATCTGATGATCCTGAAGCATGGAACCAAGCAGGAGAATGGGTAAATGCACAATTTACTGGTCCGAATGGCGTTTATATCGAATGGTATCATATTGCTGACGGTAAACTGCAGAATTGGTATCAAACAAAAGCAGCCTTACCAGAAGAATAAAATTTTATTTCAAAAAACTTAAAAGCCTATAGAGTTATAGGCTTTTTTTGTAATTAAGACATAGAACTGTCAAATGGATGGGTTGCCTACTTATCAATGGATATTAATTATAGTGCTAAACATGATACTTCTAATTCGATAGAGTATGAAACATTTGATGAATTCCTACTTGATAAGAAGCATCTTCTTAGTTTCGGTAAACAAAGGAGTTGTCAGCTTATACAGATACACTCCGCTTGATAATCCTGATGCATCAAAAGTAGCAGTATGATACCCAGCGGATTGCTGACCATTCACTAGTTCCATCACCTTTTGACCAACGCTATTGAATACCTCAAGGGTTACTTGAGTCGCCTCTGGTAGGGCATACTGAATCTGGGTAGATGGGTTGAATGGGTTAGGATAGTTTTGGGATAGGGTATACTCCTCTGGTAATACAGATTCACTTTCATTGGAAACACTTAGGTCACCAAGTATGAATGCGAGTGTTTTACTCTCCGTTACTAAACTATCGGTATCTGTAGCTATAACTTTCCAGTAGTATTTAGCGTTGTTTAGCATATCAACTTCTGGAGTATAGGTGGTATCGACACTAGTCATCTGTTTCAATACAAGATCAGTAAATAAAGAATCCTTAGAAACCACTAACGTGTACTTGGCATAATCATTGGGGTCATTATCTATTGACCTATTCCAATTAAAGGTCGGTCTCGTGGTTGTTAATTGCTCATTATTAGACGGACTAATGAGTTCAAAGGGAGATGGGGGTTCCAACTCTGTATTTACCCAGAAGTAGAATGTCTGCGATGGTATAGGGTCTCCAATGTCGTCATTTACATGGATTTTCCAGTAGTACTTAGAATTATCTTCTAATTCATTTTGAGGGAAATATTTTGTTTCACTTAACCCTATTGGTTCATGTCCAATAAATAAAGAATCTTGGGAATAGAATAGTTCATACGTCAAAATATCTTCATCTAAATCATCAGACGGATTCCAGACAAACTTAGGAAGTTCTGTTATTTCGACCGAATTATTAGTCGGAGTGATAAGAGTCACTACGGACGGTTCATCGTTAGATGTGTTTACTCTGAACGATGTATATCCACCCGTATTCTCCCTAGTTGTTCCCTTGGCATCCTTAGCTACTACCTTCCAATAATACGTGGTGTTGTCCTCTAATCCTTCTAAGGTGTAGGTCGTATCAGAACCTACTTCATAGGTTTTTAGATTAGTAATTTCACTACCTATAGATAATGAGTACCTAACTGTATCTAATGGGTCTGGATCAATTGATGGGAACCAACTGATTATTGGATTAGTGGTAGATATTTGCTGAGAATTTACTGGATACTTTAACTCAAAAACTCCCGATGTATCATTCTCTGAGTTAACTAAGAACGATTGAACGTTACTTGTATCACTGTACTCGTACCCATCATAGGTAAATACCCTCCAGAAGTACTGTCCATTATCCTCTAATTCTGAATTTAAAGTCCAATTGATTATTTCATCATTTTCAGTCAGTGAGTTAGTCGAGTCAATTAGTGATGTAAATAATGAATCAGCGCCTACTTGTATGTTATAAGTTAAAGTATCAAGTTCTGGGTCAGTTGATTGATTAAATCCAAGGATAACTTCACTACTGGTTAAAACTGAGTCTCCTTTCGGATATACAGGTTTAGGAATTGTAGGAATAGAATTCATTCGAAAACTTAATGACTCCCAATTACTGTAAAATCCATTAGAGGAAACTCTGACTCTAAGGTAATACGTCAATCCATCAACTAATTCAGCCCCTGCGAAACTATCAGAACCTAAAAATTGATGGGTTGTTTCATCAGAACTTATTTCACCTGTTCTGTAGAATGCTGAGTCGAAGGTAGAGTCACCCGACACCTCTAATTCATAGGAAGTTTGAGGTTCTTCCATACTATCATAATAATCAAAGGTAATTAATGGTCTATGTTCAACTACATTTTGAAGTTTTTTTTCCCCTTTGAAAGTAAGATTACGAACTTCAATTGACCTTGTTGTACCAACCACGTTATTTGAATACCAACTTTCGTTTTCATCTATATCAATAACAGTTACTGATACATAGTAAGTTGTGCTAGGGTTTAGATTGGTCAATGAGTAAGTAGTATCACTACCTAGCTCTATACTGTTTGTATATGGGTATCCCGATTCGTCTGTGTCATAGTATAATTTATAATTCTTGAAATCACCTATTTCACTTTGATTCCAACTCAAGTGTAAATTTGTGTTGTTTGTAGAATCTATGTTTACGTTTTGAGCAGGAATAGGTGGGGCTAAATTAGAAGGTGAAGTTAGATAGGGGTCAATATCAACACTAATCGAAACACTGTCACCTTTTCCAGTTGGGTTTAATATTTCATGATAAGGTCCAAATTTATGACCCCAATAATTATTAATCATTGACAAAGCCTCTGTTGTTAGTAATTTCCCATCGTTATTGAAATAATTACTATTTGTTACATTAAAGTTTGTAACGTGTCCTTTATTGAATAAAAAGGTTGAGTTTTCAAAAGAACCCGTTGCTACCCCTATATCATCATTGTTAATAACTGAATTGTTACTAGCAATTATATTACCATCACTTAGTCCGCTTCCGTTTGTAAAAACTTTAGAGTTTTCTGCTATGATACTATTAGTCAAAGTAAGAGTAGAGGATTGATATGAACCAAATACAGGGAGAGGGTTATCATATATAGTGCTTTTATCAATTAGTAACGGTATTCTATTGTGAAATATGAGAGCTACGTCATATTCTGCATTATTTTTTGTAAACAATGTATTTATTATTGAATTTGATGAGTTACCTCCCCCTCCCATTGCAAGGGCACTGGCACCTGTCCTCCAGCAACATCCTCCCCCATATAAAAAGTTATTGTTTATAATTGAATTTGAAATTACTGAACCCTCACCAAGAATAGTTATACCTGAGGCTCTGATATTTCCATAGTCTTTTACCATTTGTCTTTTGTTAAATTCAATAATTGAGGAATCGATTATGGCAAAGCTGCCATTTATCTGAATACCGCCGCCATCATTATTACTGTCAAAATTATAACTTATTGAACTATTTGAAATATCGGCAGAATCAGATTCTACATATATCCCTATTCCTTCATTGAAAATTACATTTGATTGGTTAATCTCAACCTTAGCATTAGGTGAACTCATTACTATACCCGCTCCACCATAATCAACTCCAGCAATTTTTTGGATACCGTTAGTAATTTTGAACCCCTCTATCTTTAGAAATTTTATTTCACTTGAATTACCTAAAGAATATATTACAGGTCTTATTTTTCTCCCATCAATTATTGTATTTGTGGTATCACCTTCACTAATTAATTGAATACTATTCTTGTCAGGCCATATAATATTTTCTTGATATGTACCGGGCGATACAAATACTACATTTCCTGAATCCGCATTATTTAAAGCTAATTGTATAGTGGAATAATCTTCAGGTACATTAATTTTCTTAAATCCTGAGGTGGTAAATTTGCTAAGATTACTCCACTCACTTTTTAAAAAATCTCCGCCAATAATTACATTTTCATTTATAGATTTAATTTTCCAAAAGAACGTTTGATTTTTTCCTAATATTTGATTTTCAAGTCTATTGCTTGTTACAGAGGTATCAATAATTACTGAACCAAATTCATCAAATAATTGGAATTGAGTAAGGGTCGTTAAACTATCTATAATCCATCTGAAGTCAATATTTTTTTCGGTTTTAGTTTGATTATGTATTGGATAGACAATCTCTGGAACAGAAGGTTCATCAGGACAAGTACCCCATACAGGTTTATATGATGGGATTAGTGAAGAGGATGTAGAAAATCCATTCGGTTCCGATGTAATGTTAGCAACACACCATTGGCTTATATCTTGGTTGAAACTGCTTGCACCATTAAACATGTTATCCATATCAGTTACTGATGCTACATCCCAATAACTTAAATTTTGGTTAAAGTCTTGCGCATTCGCAAACATATACTGCATATCAATTACTGAGGATACATCCCAATGACTTATATCATCATTAAAAGATTCAACTGGTCTGATAAATCCTGCCGCACTATTACCGATCATTTTTGTGATCCCACTAGTACAAGTAGTTAAAGCATTTTCAGATGTAATTTGATCAGCAGTTCTTTTTGTATATACCACCCCAAAGTATTCCCACGTGTCACCTACTCCAGCATTATCACAAACTATGGTCACGCCATTTTCATGGATATAGAAGTCTTGAGCATCGGTTTTTGTAGTAAAAGAAAGAATTACTGTAACGGCAATAAGAGAAATGTATGATTTCATTGAGATATGCTTTATTTGACAAATTAATATCTAAAATATAATTATTTAGTATCGTGAATTAACAGAAAAGTAGTTAACAGATAGCTATAATTAGTTACTAAGTACTTTCCCAACTTGTTCCCCAACATCTGAGTTAAGCAGGTCTGCATAGTTCTGAGTGGTTTGTACTGAATTGTGGCGCATTAATCGTTTTAAGACAATAAAAGACC
>DEBM01000011.1 GCA_002348545.1 Balneolaceae bacterium UBA2956 | reverse complement strand
GGCTTTACTGCTTACCTTACAGAAAATGAAAGAAATTGGGGTTCACATGAGGCTGTTAGATCTGCTATGAGGGCAAGACCAACTGCAACTCCTTTTTTCAATGATATTGTCAACCCTAACAAAAGAGATACAAATTTTGGACCTGTAGGGCCATATGCTTTTTACATGGGAATTAATGACTCACAGGTAATTAATCCATTAGTTGAAATACATCCAGATAACTATCAAAGACAAAATCGTTCAAATTCATTGATAGCAAATGTATATCTTGAGTATGAGATAACTCCTGGTTTGAAGTTTAAAACTTCCTACTCGGGGTATAACAATAATATTAGAGAGGGTGAATATCGAGGGACTTACACAAAATCAAGAAAGGGTTCTAGAAGTCCAATTGCTAGTACTAACCAATTCAAAACTTCTAACTACACAATTGACAATACCCTAACCTACATAGCAGAATTTGGAAAGCATTCTGTAAATGCTACTGCCCTTGCAAGTATTTTCGAGGAGTATTATGAGCAAATAGGTTTGGCCGTAGAGGATCTTCCCTACAAGTCATTGTGGCATAGTCTTGGTACAGGTGCAACTGTGACAAATTACGGTTCTAATCTTGAGGAGTATTCTATTGCATCATACATGGGAAGAATTAACTATGGATTTGATGATAAATATCTCCTAACTCTGACTGGAAGATATGATGGAGCGTCTCAATTAGCCGAAGGCAACAAGTGGGCTTTTTTCCCATCTGCTGCAATCGGATGGAGATTATCTGAGGAGTCATTTATCCAAGACCTTGGAGTTTTTAATAATTTAAAATTAAGAGTTAGTTATGGTGAAGTTGGAAACAATGCAAGTATTAGCCCATATGCAACTCAAGCAAACATATTTCAAACATTCTATGATTTTGACGGAACACCTTCTCTAGGTTATACTATTAATGCCTTGTCTAACCAAGGTATCGTTTGGGAGAGAAGTAAGGAAATTAATGTTGGACTCGATTTTTCATTGAGTGATTTACCTATCAGTGGTACAGTTGAATATTACAAAAGAAATACTGAAGATTTAATCCTAGATGACAAAGTACCAAATTCAACAGGATTTAATAATGTGCTTGGAAATGTGGGAGAAATTGAAAATAGTGGTATTGAAGTTTCATTGAATTCAGTAAATGTGAGTACAGGAGATTTTAGATGGACGTCTAATTTAACCTTTACTGCTAATGATGACAAAGTTGTAAAACTAGCTGGTGGACTTACTGAAGACATAGGAAACGCTAGATTTGTGGGTGAGTCAGTAAGGGCTTATTATACCTACAAGTTTGAGGGCATATGGCAATTAGGACAAGAAGCTGCAGCTGCAGAATTTGGCCAAGTACCAGGACAGGTTCGCATCCGCGATCTTAACGGTGATAAAAAAATCAATTCCGAAGACAGAATGATTGTGGGAAAGGGAACTCCTGATTGGACTGCTGGTTTGAGAAATCAGTTGACTTATAAAAATTGGGATTTATCTTTCTTCGTTTACACTCGTCAAGGACTGATGTATTCAAATGCATTCCTTAATGGAACGTTTGGAGATATAGCGAGTGATCGTTATAATAGATCAGCAGATTTAGATTATTGGACACCTGACAATCCAAGTAATACTTATTACAATCCTGTAACAGGTCCAGGCCTTAACTCCAAGAATGAGAGAAAAGGTGGAACATCCAGAGTTGGACTTAGTTATCAAATGGCTGACTTTGTAAGAATTTCTGATATTACAATGGGATATAGCCTACCGAAGCAAATTCTTAGTGAACTTGGGGTTTCCAGATTTAGGGTTTATGGTCAATTACAAAACCCATTTGTATTTACCGACTTCCTAACTTTTGATCCTGAATATAATTCAGGTGCTTATAACGATGATTTCCCAGCACTTACTGTATTGTTTGGGGTTAATATTAATTTTTAATCACAAATGAAGAATACAATGAAAAGTTTAAAAGAAATTAAAACAGAAATGAAAACATTAAATAAAATTTTAATCGCTTTCTCTTTAGTCTTCACGATGAGTTGTGATACTGAATCATTACTTACAGAGGAGAGTATATCAAATCAGACCGCTGGTGCATATTTTTCTACGACCTCCGGTTTCGAAGATCTAAGTAAGTCAATTTATCCACTTTTAAGACCTATTGCTCAACTAAGGGCTCTAACTTTAAATGGAACTGATATTTTCTCACGCAGTGGTGGCTTTAGAAATGTAAATACTGAACTCAATGTTAATTTTGATACTTATGGGCCAGAATTTACTGAAGGCATCTCAGAAGTTCAAGACTTTTGGGTATATCATTATAAAGCAATAAATCGAGCAAATACTCTTTTATCAAGAGCTGAATCACTTGAAAATGTTGGCACATATGCATCTACGCGTGATGTTAGAGTTGCAGAAGCAAAGTTTATAAGAGCTTATTGCCTATTTTCACTTGTTCAGCAATTTGGTGACATCCCTTTGCCACTTGAGGAAACCACCTCAGCTAATAAGGAAGTTATTAGAGTTCCTTCTACTGAGGTTTATGCTCAAATAATTACGGATTTGACCGAGGCTGAAGCAGTCTTACCCGCTAGTGCATCTGATTACGGTCGAGCTACCTTAGGAGCAGCTCAGCATTTACTTGCAAAAGTTTATTTAACCAGAGGTTGGAATTTTGGAAACTCATTGGGAGGCACTGCTGCTGATTTTGAACAGGCTCGAGTTTATGCAGACAAAGTAATTGCAGCTCATCCAATGGTTAATAATTATAAAGATCTTTTTCCAAAAAAGAATGAAGATGTAACAAATCAAACTCATGGTCCAGCGGACCAGAATTATAGAAACAGTGAAACAATTTTTGCTGTTCAATACTCCAATAATCCACTTACTAATGTTGGTGAGAATGCCTATGCAATTGGTGACCAAGTGGCAGGTGATTCTGGGAATAATTCACATAGTATTTTTGGTGGATCTCATGATGAATCTCCTGGTAGTCCAGGTAGAACATCTGACTACAATAGACAATTAGGTGCTCATTCTACTGTACCAGGTGTTTGGAGACTTTTTGATCCAGAAACCGATACTAGATATCATCTAAACTTTGTTGAGAAAGTCTATGCCGTTGTTGACAATCCTGGTTTTGTCCCTGCTGATGGTGTAGCACCAATTGATATTAAATCCGGTGACGTTGTTGTCGAGTATAGGGATTGGAACAATCCAGCCACCACTCTAGAAGAAAGAGGTAAGGAT
>DEBM01000001.1 GCA_002348545.1 Balneolaceae bacterium UBA2956 | reverse complement strand
AAGGCCGTGTTCTGCCTAGCAAATTCTCCTGCTTCATCTGGGCTAGTCCCAGGCATACCACTTACTGTCAATTCGGGAGCGGCATAACCATAGTTTACCATTGTGCCTGTACCAAGAGAGTCATAGGCCAGAGTATGTACCTTAGCCCAAGGACCTGCCATCCAAGACTCTTTCTGCCCTTCATACATAATGTATTTTTCCTCTCTCCATTCTGCACCGAATGCAATGTTCAGCTGACCCAAAGGATAAACAAAATCAGCATTCCAATTGGTTTCTTCTTGTTGAAGATCTCCCACTTTGAAGTCATGTGGCGAATAAGGACCCCAAGAGGAGTTTAATGAGTTGCGTAAATAATAGTGTAGGTAGTGAGTGCCATAGCTCGTACTAAAATCATAATTCAGGGCAATCCCAGCGATACTTTTACCTCTAATACCAAACACAGAACTAAAGTCATTTCCATGCCCCTCTAATCGAGGAGTAAATCCCAACGGATAAGTATCAGACCAGGAAAAATCACCAGCTGTAGGATCTGTCGGATCTAGTGGTACTGCGTTTAATGCTTTATTCCCTGTATCGCGAAGAAAAAAACTATACTCACCATAAGTATCAGCATAATTACCAAATGAATATGCTTCAATACTCTCACTTACATCAAGGCCAGCATTCCAAACAGATCTAAAACCATTATTTTCAGGACGTCCCCAATTCATAGCTGTCTGCCAATCATCTACATTATCTTTATCATCAACACCCCAATTAGAATCCCAACCTTTATAACCATCTATCGCAGAGGAGTGTTGCTGTCCTCGAGAAAGCTCAGGTCTTGTGGAATACTCAGCGCTAAGATTTAAAAAACCTTGATCTCTTAATGGTAACCCAATATTTGCGGCTGCGGTAAGGTCCTTCTCCCATCCACGACCATTCGGTGCTTGCATCCACGTTCCGTTTGTGACCTGAAGCTCAAGGCCTTTTGCATTGTCTTTTAACATCATATTCATTACCCCAGCAATAGCATCAGAACCATATTGAGCAGATGCTCCATCACGCAGGACCTCCAAACGCTTAATAGCAATACTTGGTATCATGCTTATATCTGAACCTTGTGCACCGACATTCATAGCAGAGCCAAAATGAGCGATTAACGCAGATCGATGGCGGCGCTTTGAATTGATAAGCACTAATACGTTATCAGATGGTAACCCTCTCAATGAGGTAGACCTTACAAATGCAGAACCATCTCCTGTAAGCGGCGTAGCGCTGTATGAAGGTACTTGATTTTTTAATGTCTCCGTTAAATCCCCATTACCCTGTCGTCTTAAACTCATTTGATCAAAACCATCAATAGGCGTGGGCGATTTCATAGAACTTCGTCCAGATGAGCGCGTACCAGTTACAAACACCCCATCACCAGGGATAGCAACTTTTCTAAGAGAAAAATTTATATTTATGTCATCGCCTTCTATTTGAGCACGTTTTGTGCTTTTGCTATAACCGATATAAGTTGCTTCTATTAATACTTTACCGCTATCTATTCCTGTAATTGTATAGAAACCGTTGCTATCTGATGAGCTTCCAATATCGGTTCCTTTGACATTAATATTTGCGCCAGCTAAAGGGTTCCCATCTATGTCAGTCACCTCCCCTGATATTGATTGGGAAAAAGCATATGTTAAACTTAAAAAACCGATAAATACTATTTTTATATCTTTCATAATTTCTTTTATTTTTCTCTATTTTCATACATAAGGAAACACAAATTAGGTTAAGGTAGAATCATTATCATCAGGCCAATCAGGAGGAGGACCGACTGTGCCTCCACCACCACTGCTATCGTCACTACAGCTTGCTAAAATTAAACAAATAATCAACATTATAACTTTGATAATCTTCACTTACTACCTCTCCAATAACATTCTATTTAATTAGAATCATCTTTTTAAAACTGCTAAATGTTTTCGTTGTCAAACAATAATAATACACCCCACTACTGACAGGGACTCCATTAGAATTCTTTCCATCCCAAATTGTTGAATAAAAACCAGACCTTAAACTCTCATTTAAAATTTGTCTTATCTCTCTACCACTAATATCATAGATAGTGACAACCGCTAAACCAGATTCAGAAATAGTAAATGGTATTGTGGTTGAGGGGTTAAAAGGATTTGGATAGTTATGGCCTAAAGAGAATTCTTTTGGAATAAGCGCAATTATATCTTTAACCAAAGAGCCAGCTTCATCTTCATCGCCGTATATGAGTTTGTATTTATTTGAAAACTGATTGGATTCTAGTCTGATAGATAAGGTCAAAAATCCTGTCTGATGTAAGTCATATGATTCGCCATTTTGCATATCAATGAACCACAAAACATTGTTATCCATATCGCCAGTGATATTTAGCTTCATTGTGGCTATTTCTTGATCAACCTCCGAGTCCAACACAAGATCCCAAACCTGAAGTGTATCACTCTCCCCCCGGTAGTCTTTGGTCACTTTTTGTTTTTTACCATCTAAGTTTTCTAAAACGCTGTATAGTGAAACGTAATTATCAAAAATTGGAGGTTCTGGAGCATCTAGATTATCTAGTTGATCCGTAGCATTTGCGGCAACTCCGTAGGTATTCTTATTATCAAAATAGTTTCCACTTTGAACACCAATTTTTAAGCTCCATTTTGTTTCGCCAGACAATCTAGCGAGTTGCCTACTATCTCGAGATGATAAAGGCTTAAGGCTAATCTTTTTTTCCGATGAGGCATGATTGTAAATAGCATACCCTGCCCAGGGGCTCATAACTGTAACCACTGTATCTACCCAACCCTCAAGATCTCCATCTCCATACATATGAAGGTCAGAGAAAACTCCCTTATCTATATCAACAGAAACAGGAAAAATATAAGGAGAGCTGATCATGTTCCATCCTGGGTTAACACTAA
>DEBM01000044.1:53252-101121 GCA_002348545.1 Balneolaceae bacterium UBA2956 | reverse complement strand
AAGATACTTGTGAATTTACATATTTCATATTCTAATCTATTTGATGAGGAGCATCTTTTTTGTTTCAGTAAACGATAAACTATTTAACTTATAAAGGTACACTCCACTCGATAATCCAGTAGCATTAAAGGTAACAGTGTGATAACCAGCTGGTCGTTGACCATTCACTAAGACCATTACACTTTGACCTACACTATTAAATACTTCAAGGGTTACTTCTGTAGCTTCTGGTAGAGCATAGCGAATCTGAGTAGATGGATTAAATGGATTGGGGTAATTTTGTTCGAGAGTAAATTCCCTAATTAATGCTTCATTTAACTCTGATGAAGTAGCTGAATTATCAGAAGGTGGAGTATCATTGAAATGCACCCATTTTAGTGTTGAATCTTTTTCTGGTATATTCATCAACCTATTATCTCTAGATTCCCATGTGGTCACACCATCTACTTCAAATACAAATTTATACGCCACCTCTTCTTCAATCAAAGCAGCACTATCCCTATACATTTGAGCAATACCTGTGTAGAATATATTATCTCCACTTCCTCCTGCTTGATCAAGATAAAAAGCAGAACTAGACCAGTCAGTTGGATTATCAAAAAATACTGGATTCCCTCGAACACCAACCTTGTCGGTTTCAGGATTGTAATCTCCAGTTTGAATTGGACCTCCCATATCGACCTTAAAAAATATTGTTAGGGTATCATCAATTTGAGCATATGGTGGCTCTCTATTTTCATACCATTGCATCGGAACTAGAGTGTCAACGCTAGCAGTGGCAGGAAGTACAAATTGATTATTTGCTCCACTTTCCCAGCCTTGCTCTTGTCCATTAATTAATGGTGTTTCAATATCTACCCCTGCCCAAAATTTGTAATCTAATGTATCGCCTGGTGACATATCAAATGTTGCTCCCCAAATATCACCATTTATATGATTCATTTGAAGTGAGCCTGAATCCCAAGTGATAATTTCATCAAGATTAGTTTCAGCGGAATCTTCTCCAGATGGAGCGCCTTTGAGTTGAACAGTATGGTGTTCTTGTAAGGTATCCAAAAGTGTCGCCATATTTACGGTAAACGTTACTGCAACAGACCCTGTATTGTCGGGTGGAAACTTCTCTCTATTATAATAGTCCCAATGAAGCGTTGTATCTTTTGCCGGCATATCGAATTGTCGATATTCAACAGATACAAGTTCCCTGTAATCAATGTGATCTTGCCAATATGCAAATTGATAGATTATGTTATCATGTTCAGCCTGTCTTTCGAGGGAAACTCTCCTAGTTCCTTCATAAAAATAATTATCGCCTTGATTAGCGCCAGGCATTAAATGATGCCGATAGTCAGGGAAAGTACTTCGCATATAAACAGCCCCTTTAGAAGGATCAAATTTTCCTGATTTGATTTGTGGCCCCATATTTACACGAAAAAATATTGAAATACTATCATCTGTAATTGGGTATGGAGCTTGTCTAGTTTCATAAAACTGTACATCTACAATAGTATCTACTCTAGCAAAATTACTTGGTAGAATAAACACATTACTACCACCACTCTCCCATCCTTTCTCACTGCCATTAATTAGAGGTGTTTCAGCATCTACACCAGCCCAAAATTTATAATTTAATGTATCCCCAGGTGACATTAAGAAATTAGCTGACCAGTAGTCACCACCTTCTGGATACATGCTCAAAGATTTAGAATCCCATGTAATGGCACCTTTATTTGGCCCAACGAAACCACCCCTTAACTGCATAAAATGGTAGTCTCTCAAAGTATCTGGCATCGTAGAAGTATTTACAGTAAAATAAACCCTTTTTTTAAATTCTATTTTGTCGTAATAGTCCCAATGAAGCGTAGTATCATTAACTGGCATTTCAAAATTACGATTCACATGATGTGATTCAAAAACTCTAGTTCCTTCATGAATAGTCAGGAATAACCACCTAATCACATTTAAAAGTTCTGCCTCACCACGACTTATGCGCTTAATTCCTGTATAGAAATAGTTTTCGCCTTGTTTAATACCTGGTTCTAGGATTATGGTCCCCGGTCTATTCCCATTCCCATCAAAGTAACCTATGACACCAACAGTGTCTGTAGCAGGATCAAAATTCCCATCTTTAATCTGTGGCCCCATATTAACACGAAAAAAAATTGAAATACTATCCTGAGATACTGGATATGGTGCTTTTCTAGTTTCATAAAACTGTAAATCTACAATAGTATCTACTCTAGCAAAATTACTTGGTAGAATAAATACATTATTGCTACCACTCTCCCATCCTTTTTCACTGCCATTAATTAGAGGTGTTTCGACGTCTATACCAGCCCAAAATTTGTAATATAATGTATCCCCGGGGGACATTAAGAAATCAGCAGACCAATAATCACCACCCTCTGGATACATGCCCATAGATCTAGAATCCCATGTAATAGTACCATTAGCGGCAACACCAGTCACATCTGGACCAACAAATCCACCTCTTAATTGCATAAAATGGCGGTCTCTTAAAGTATCTGGCATCATAGAAGTATTTACAGTAAAATGAACTTGAACTGGTTCTTTTTTAAATTCTACTGCTCTTGTGTAATCAAAATTTAAAGTCTCTTCAAAATTATTTTTGTATAGACTAAGCTCTGAATCTATAATTGATCCATTTGACTGTGAGTATACTGATATTAGATTAAGTAATACCAGTAATGGTATTAATAATGGTAGTTTACAGCGCCTCAAGATATGTTATTCTATTTTTAATTCATTAAATAATACAAAAGAAATCATATAAAAATGAGTCGGTTTACTAGTGAAAGGTTACAAAATTCAAGAGATGAATACCTGTTCAGTACCTAAGAATCCAGATAGACTTACATTTAGGACATCTTGAGAAAAATGAAATATATTCCTGCCATTTGGTTCTCTTCCAGGTATGTTTACACTTAAGACATTTCATATTAGAGCTTTTTATTTGAACTAAACTTGGCTCTTTAAGGCCTAAGTAAAGGTAGGTTTCCTATCTGCTATTTCAGTACTTAGAAAAAAGTAGAGTACCCGATAAAAAATCATTCACCTTTTGTTTATTTATTGTAATTGCTGTGATATGGTCTAAGTTATCATGAATCCATCATTATACTCAATAAAGTGCCCTATTATAATAATTATCCCTCTCTTTGTATGACAATAATCGTTATATCATCACTTTGTTCAGCTTCCTTACGAAAATGATTTAGTTCTTCAGTAATACCTTCAACCATTGCATCAGGATCTAAAAACTTATTGTCTAATAACCATTTTTCAAATCTTTCTTCTCCATAAAAATCACCCTTTACATTTCTAGCCTCTGTAATACCGTCAGAATACAAAATTATTTTTTGGTTGGATTTTATTTCATAAACCTCTTCATCATAATTGACTGTATCTAGTATACCCAACATTAAACCCCCAACCTCAAGAGTGGAAATCGAATTTTTTTCAACATCTAATACATAGGGATTGTTATGACCTGCATTTACATAACGTATTGTATTTTTAATTGAATCCAATTCACAATAGATAGCCGTTATAAATTTATCTAATGGTGAATCGTTAAATATTAATTCATTCACTTTAGTTAAAGAAATATTGGGCGTGTTACTGTACTCTAGATGTGATCTAAGAGAAGCTCTCATGGTGGCCATCAATAAAGCGGCTGATACACCTTTACCAGTAACGTCTGCAACTGTAAATCCCCAATTATTTTTATTGGGTAATGATATATAATCATAGTAGTCGCCTCCAACATTTTTTGCAGGTATACTACAACCAGCAACTTTATAATTTGAAATCATAGGTTGCTCTTTAGGCCAAAATCCACTTTGAATGGTAGATGCCAATTCTATTTCTTTATTCAATAATTGGTTATTCAACCGTTCTTTATGTAATAATGCATTTTCAACGGCAATGGCTGCCTGATTTGCCATAGTTTGAAAAATTGCTGCATTATCTTGGCCAAACTTTTCTAATTGAACACTATTTATAGCTTGGAGTGCTCCAATTACCTCATTATTATGATTAATTAAAGGAACACAAATTATATTTTTTGTTTTAAACGACGATCCTTTACCTAAATCTCCCCCAAATCTAGAATCTTTACTCACATCTTTAACAACTGCTAACTTTTTATTTTGTACAACCCACCCTGAGATGCCTGATGTTACTGGAATTTTTTTACCTGACAATTCAGCTGTTAAAGGACCTGTAGGTACCGTTAAAATTAAATCTTTTTTGTCCTCAGATAATAGAAACAAAGAACTCGCCTCTGCACTCATTATTTCCTTCGTTGCATTCATTATTTCTTTAAGAATATTTTTCAATTCTAGATTAGAATTAATTTTAGCAACCAATTCCATTAACAAATTTAGTTTATTAACATCTATTAAATTATTTTCTTTAGACATATCTATTTTATTAATGTTAGTTGCCACAAGTCTGTGTCTTTTAAGTTTAATAATGGTTGTATAGCAAGTTTACCAGTTTTACCAATTTGAGTTTCCAAATATTCAAGCTCCTTAAATTGTGCTATAGTAGAGGGATCAGGTTCTAGTTCAATTCCAGAATCTTTCAAGATTAGCAGTCCTTTTGCTTTAACAGAAAGCTCCAAATAAATTCGTAAATAACAAATAATATCCCCTACTACCAAGGGTTGAAAGCTATTTTGAATAGTTGAGATGTACTTGCCTACTCTTGTCTCAGATATATTACCTGCCATTAATAATTTAAGTAATTCCATATCATTATCTAAGCCAACACCTAACCAAGATCTAGTAAATTCTTCGCTTTTATTAAAAATCACATAATAGATAATCGGCAGTGATAGAATAGTAATAATAGCAGTTGTGATAGGTGGCAATAAAAACAAATTATAAACTGCATGAATTATAACTGCTGATAAATAACCAAATAAAAATGTAAAAAAGATATTCCAAGACTGCGTATCACTAATGATTTTTATAATAATAGCAGCAATACTTGTAACTCCACCATGCATTATTGCAGTACCAAAACCTCTGACAAACCAAGTAATTAAACTAGTATTGTTTAATACATTTAAGTAAAAGATATTTTCAATGAGTGCAAATCCTACTCCGATTGCAAACCCTAATATTGCACTATCAATCATAAATCCTATACGCCTTTGGCTGAATAATAATAATATCGGAATAAGCTTTAGGAACTCTTCAGTAAATGGGGCTATGAAACGACTCAATGTTGTTCGGTCGACTGAATAATTAATAGTAATAAAATCATTAACTAATGTAGCCAAACCTGCGGTTATACAACCAATAATAACAGTTGAGAGTAAAAATTTTTTCTTTATCAATTGAAAAGTGTCTAGATACCACATTATTAGCAAAAAAATTACCATGGGCAGCAAAGCTACACTAAATTCAATTATCAACTGCATCATAACATTGAATAATCTAGGCTATCTCATTAAACGCAATGAAATCATCAATTCATTATAGCTCTCACCACTTAAATCATCTATTGCAGTAGCATAACCTATTGAAAGGGTTGATGAAAGTATTTGAATCATTGATAATCTAAAATCAATTTGAGCACCAATATTAAAAAATCGCTCTTTAACCTTTGAGTCATCCAAATTAGTCATTAATGTACTGCTAAATAGGTTCATCTGAGCCCAATTCACATGATAATTATTAAATCCAAGTTTTTTAAACCTAATGGGTGGTAGTGAAAGTTCACCCATAATTTTCATATAATTTGTTCCTCCAACTTTATTCAATTCTACACCAGGAAAAGAAGTCGCATTACGATATCTCTTGCTGTATTGATTGTCAATCCAATTGTTCCCAAAACCACCAAAGTAAAAATTTCCCAATGGCTCTTTTCTTGGTGAAAATGAAATCCCAGCAGATGATCTAACCCAAATAGATGAGTGTTTAACTGGTAATGGTATACCAAAATCTAAACTTTGACTGATTCTAGGGAATAAAGTCTCAGCTACATAATTGTTGTAAGAGCTCATGGACCATTGGAAACCTTTTTCATAATCAACAGCCCCTAAAGACGCTCTCATAGACTGATATTTAATGCTTCCAGATAATGCGAAAAACTCATCAAAAGAAGTAATTATATTTTGAAAATTAGGCAACCTCTCCATGCCACCAAAATAAATACCACTGATATTTGCTGATAGATTTTTATCTACCTCCTCTATTAGATTAAAATTTCTAGAGAGTCCTAGTGAATAACCTTTTCTTGATTTTTTTGTTGGGCCAAATAAATCATAAAAATCAGCTCCATTATAAGTCCCTGTAATTGCCCAATCTGAAAATTCATAGGATGCAGATGCATGTACATTTTCATCATTTTGCAATAAGGAATTGTTCGTGAATGACAATTCAATTCCAATGTTGTGCAGTTTCATAGGATCATTTATGTTAATTTTTACACCAGGAGAAACAAAGTCTTTATATCCATGAATAATTGGATAAATAGAGTTAAGCTTTAGCTTTCTAATCGGTTTATAATCAGATACCCCTATTTTTATTGAATTAACATCAATGATGTTTTGTGAAGGTGGTGGTAAAATCCAATCCATTACGATTGGATGATTTTCGACTATTTCCTGCCCCAAAAAATGTATAGCACTAACTTTTTTTACAGGTTTATTTTCTAAATAAATAGGATAAAAACCGTTACCTGAATATTCAAATGCAATCAACTTTTCATCATTCAATGGTACAGGCTTAAATAGGCCGGTTTCTGCGTTACTTAACCATTCCATGGTTTCATTTTCCATAGAGTACCTGGTGATATTAGAAACTCCAGAATAGTATGATGAACCAAATAAAAATTTACCATCATCTGAAAAAGTAAAACTTGCAGGAGAACTTACATCAAAATCATAAATCTCTTTTGGATTGAATTCAGCATTCATTAATTCATCTATTTCTAATAAAACTAATTTTTGAAAACCACTAACATCTCCAATAGCAGCACTCAAATATTTACCATTTGGAGATATATCTATGTCAAATAGATCTTCACCATATGGCATTGTGTATACTCTTTCCCAGTCATCATAAGGTTTTGGAATTCTGATTAGTGATGCTATTCCGTTAAAATGTCTCACAGCCCATAAAGATTCATCATGCTCGTTAAAAACCAGATAACCAGCTCTTAGATCTTTAATCAATTGTCTTGGTTTTTTCTCGTCTATGTTAACTGTAAATAAATCTCTCCAACCGTTATTATTATTTGTATAAAAAATAGATCCAGACTTTTTATCGTAGGTCAATGAACTAACGAAGTATACAGCCGATCCAATAACATCTGTAACTTTATCGAAAGTACCTTTATCTAAATCATATGTTGTAATATGGGCTACTTCACCAGGCAAATCAGCAGCAAAAATCAGCTTATTCCTAACTTTGTCATATACTGCGTTAGATACTGCACCTAATGGATTAGTTGAGAGACGTTCACCTTGAGTAACTGTGTTATTTCTAATTCTATTCAAGTTAGATGATTGCCATCCCTTTTCCCACTCAATCCAATTTGACCACTCATCATCTAATGATATACCATAAGTATTTTTAAACTGTTTGGCATAAAAACTCTTGCTTTCATCATCACGAGATACCCAATCTAAAAGACTATTTGGCCCGTATTTGTTGGATAGATAGGCCATGAATCTTGTCCCGTACATATAAGAATTCGAACCAATCTCAAAATCATTAGTAGTCCCTTCCGATTCTAATCCTACCGCATCATAAATATGCATTGAGTCTCGAACCATTGTCCGAAACATCATCTCATCATATCCCCCCATTACTCTTCCAATACCACCATTCATCCATGTTGTCATGTAATCAGCAATACCCTCATGGTACCATCTAGGTGCGTAAATCCGTGGATTAGTCAAATAACTATATCCCATTGAAATTGGATTATCTTTATCCGGAGCGACTTTCCCACCGAAAATTTTTCTGAATGTAAGATCTCTATTTGATGGTTTTTCTTGTGCAATGATATGTACTAACTCATGCTTCATAAGAACACCTATTCTCTCATTAGCTTGATTAGTCTCATAAGCATAACTAAAAGGGGCTATGCCCATTAAAACCACATTATTTGGTACTGCAGTTGCACCACCTTGTGCAAAATCACCAAAATCAGACATAATTACATGTATTGGCTCATTTACCTTATAAGCAAACTTTTCTTTATGGAACTCGAGTGCGTTGGTAAAATTTCTAATTGAGTGATTTATAAGATATTCATGACCAAAATTGTAATAAATCAGTTCAAGATCTTCCGTAGAAACAATTTTAAATTGAGCATTAGTAGACTTACTAAAACTGAATAGCGATATAAGTATTACAAGAATTGAGGTTTTATTTATACCCATGATTTTATACTATTTATACAAATCTATTTTAGTTATTAAATAAAATTTACTTGGAAAGTTATTTACACCTAATCACTTGGAAAATGACTGTATAATCTTGATGTTATGTGTCGATCAAAATATTAGGTTATGTAAGCTAGTAAATGATTCTAAATAAAAAAAAGACCACAAATGTAATTTGTAGTCTTTTTTGGCTCAAAACTAAATAACTATACTAATAATTTAAGTGGTTATTTAAATGATTCTATATCTGGTCCACTAATTAAATTGTGAAAATTTGGATTTGCCATAAGCCTATTAAAATTAGGTGATGCCATTAATTCATTGAAAGAAGGACTTGCTAATAACTGTACAAAATTAGGAGTAGAGACAAGTCGAGCAAAATCTGGGCTTGAAACTAATCTACTAAAATTTGGACTTGAAATTAATTGAGCAAAGTCAGGACCCGCCATCAATTGGGCAAAGTTTGGCCCAGCCATTAATTCTGTGAAATTTGGACTTGCAATTAATTCAGTAAAATTAGGACTTGCCATTAGTTGGCGAAAATTAGGGCTTGAAACTAATCTGCTGAAATTTGGACTTGAAATTAACTGCGCGAAGTTTGGACCCGCCATCAATTGAGTAAAGTTTGGACTTGTCATTAATTGAGCAAAGTCAGGCGTCGATACGAGTCGGGCAAAACTTGGACTTGAGGCTAATTCAGCAAATTCAGGACTTGCTAGTAACTGTGCAAAATTGGGGCTAGATGTAAGTTCTGCAAATTCTGGACTTGCCGCTAATTCTGCAAAATTAGGGCTAGACATCAACTGCGCAAACTCTGGACCTGTAATTAATTTTGCAAAATTTGGGCTAGCCAAAAGTTCACTAAATGAAGGATTAGTAGTTAACCTAGCAAAATCTGGGCTTGCTGCTAACATTGCGAATTCTGGGCTTACCATTAGCTGTGCAAACTCAGGCGCAGCCAATAATTCAGCAAAACTTGGACTACTAGTTAGTTCAGCGAAAGAAGGACTGGTAATAAGTTCGCTAAAGTTAGGACTAGACATCAATTGAGCAAACTCAGGATTGGC
The DNA here is from genome assembly GCA_002348545.1 of Balneolaceae bacterium UBA2956. Taxonomy (GTDB): domain Bacteria; phylum Bacteroidota; class Rhodothermia; order Balneolales; family Balneolaceae; genus UBA1275. The sequence goes on along the minus strand of DEBM01000044.1, from coordinate 91,632 downwards.
CATTAATTGAGCAAAATCAGGACTTGCAATCATTTGATTAAAATTAGGACTTGCAAATAATTGAAAGAAATCAGGGCTTGCCATTAATTGGACAAAGGATTCGTTTTGAGATAAATTTGTTAGCTCCCCTGATTCAACTAAATCCATAAAGGTTTTATCTTGTAATAGCTGCTGCATTTCCTGATTTTCAAGAGTAATATCAGCTTGAGTTACCTGGGTGGCTCTATAACGGACGGCTCGTTCAACAGGATCACCACCTATAGTTCCACTTATTTCGTTAGTTGAAGGTTGTTCTATATTTGATGCAAATAGAATCAAATACATAGCGGCTGCCCCTATAGCAGCTGAAATGAAATTTGACATAGTTATCTTGTTATTACTTTTGGCCATTATGTCTCCATTTATAGTTTTGGTTTGATTTATTGTTTGTTTTTTATTTTCAGACTCTGATTCAATAGCTGTTATAATGTTCTTTTTAATTTCAGATGATGATTTTGAAATTAATAACTTTTCACCTAGATATGATAGTTCAGCAACAAGTGAATTAATTTCAAACATTAAATCCTTTGCCTCTGAATTTTTATTGATAAGTTCCCGAAATGATTTTGAAGCATCTAAAGAATTTTCGTTATCAATTTCTGACTGAATTAATTGTATATATCTTTTATCCATTTACAACTAGTGTTCCTTTCTTATAAATACAATACAGATTATCAAATGTTGGTGAAAAATTTAGATTAATTATCTTTAATGTCATTTCTTAAAACCATTCTTGCACTATACAATCTAGATTTCACTGTTTTTTCAGACACGTCTAGAATTTGTGATATTTCCTTGTAGGTAAAATTTTCAAAATGTTTTAGCTGAATTATAATTCTTTGATCTTGACTTAGTTTTGCTAAAGCCAAATTTAATTTATTTAATTTCAAAGTATCTATCTCATCAGTATCAGACTCAATCACATGAATATTCTCATCATACTCTTCAAATACCCGAGTTTTTTTAAGAGTGTTTAGAGATTCATTTACAGCAATTTTATATAGCCAACTTTTAAAGTTGTATTTAAAATCATATTTATGAAGATATTTCCAAGACTTAACAAATACATCCTGTGTTATTTCTTGGGACATCGCATGATTTTTTACAATTCCTAAGGTTAATCTAAAGATTTGATCTTGATATTCATCAATCAAAACTTCAAATGACTTTAAATCGCCATTCAAAGATTTTCTAATCAGATTATGAATAATGTCTTGATCCATGTCTATTCATCAAATACAAACAGTTGATCTAACCTTGTATATTTAAATACATCCTTAATGTGTTCATTAAGGTTCTTAAGAATCACTTTATAACCCATACCATTAAGCCGGTGATAATTTTTGACTAATATACCCAACCCCATACTTGAAATATAACTCAATTCTTCCAAATCTAGCGTTAATGTAACTTCATACCTCTGCATAAAATCAGTCACAATTTCAGCTTGGCTTGCATCAAACTCACCAATTAATTTAATTTCATTCTGGCTAATTTCTTCAATTTTAAACATTTCAAAGTATATGTTTAGTTATTTTTATGGTTGTTTTACCTGCATCATGATCAAATATTAGATCATCCATCAGTTTTTTGATGAGATGAATTCCAAGGCCGCCATATTTTTTTTGTTTAAAATACTCATCAAAATCAATTTCATCTTTATTTAGTATATCAAATGGATTGTCTTCATAATCTATCAAACTTATGGAAATACTATTTTTATAGGATTCTATTCTAATAGCAATATCCTTATTTGTTGTTTTATTGTGACGTACCATGTTCATAAAAATTTCTTCAACAGACAATTTTAGCTCATTAAGTATTTTTAAATTTGGCGCATTTTCTGCTATTTCAGTATTCAAGAAATGAAATATGATAGGTAATTCATTAGCATTTCTACTGAAATATTTAATTTCATTGGTCATAAACTGCAATGATGATTTAATATGAGAACTTTACAATTATATGCTTAGCTTTGATTGAATCTCAAATGGAATAGTTCAAAAAAAGGCACATCTTCATACCCATAGATTTTACTGCTATTCATATGAATAAAGAGAAAAAAATAGTATTAATGTGTATATGGGGTTGACGAAACTTCATCTATTAATAATATATATAGAATTTGAGTACTCAAAAATAGATTTTTACTAACCCTAAAGATTCAGTGTTTATAATCAATTTATATGGACTAAACTATCTTTTCAATTCTAAAAGTAAGAACTGTTACACTATAATTTTATATCAACTTTCAGGTTACTCTTACCCTTTTATAAACCACTAAATAACTCTGCCCTTTTACCAATTATATTATCACAAATAGATATATGATGCGTATTTTAAGGATGCATTGATATATCTATATCTAATCCATTTATATCCATCAAATTTGACCTCTATAGGCTAAAATCAATGTTTATCGGTATAACCCGATATTATACTGATTATTGAGAAAGTAAAGTAAACGGAATAAAATCAATCGCTCTCAATACTACCCAAGCTAAAGCAAATATTAAAAAAGAAAGTTTTCTATTTACAATAGATTCATAAAGTCGTATTATTTTTTTCTTTTAGATTATTGAAATTATTAGGGCATTAATGGCAACTGCCTACTTTGAAAGGCGACATGGCCGAGTGGCTAGGCAGAGGTCTGCAAAACCTTGTACGGCGGTTCGAATCCGCCTGTCGCCTCAAACGTTTCATTCAATCACTTGACTTAATGACCTGCCGCGTTCGTCTAGAGGCCTAGGACGCCGCCCTTTCACGGCGGTAGCACGGGTTCGAATCCCGTACGCGGTACCATTTATGGAGCCCGTAGCTCAGTCGGTTAGAGCGCCAGGTTGTGGCCCTGGAGGCCGTGGGTTCAATTCCCATCGGGCTCCCAAAATGTAATCAATGCCGCGTTCGTCTAGAGGCCTAGGACGCCGCCCTTTCACGGCGGTAGCACGGGTTCGAATCCCGTACGCGGTACTCAAAAATAAAAATAATTTAAGGTACTTTTATAATCAATTTACCCTTGGTTTCGGGTAAGTACAGGTATATAACTCCCCATCCAATTGTTGCAATACCAGCATAAATAGCATATGTAAAATGATCTCCAAAAATTATAAGCTCTATGGGGAATACAAATTGAGTTACCCAACTTGTAAATGAATTTAAAAAGCCTACTATAGAAATTCCTATTCCTCTCAATTGGGTTGGAAATATTTCCGAAAGAACAACCCACATAACTGGACCTAATGAACAAGCAAAGCTAGCAACAAACCCTAAAATTCCAAATAATATCAAATAAGGATTTAGCTGCTTTGATTCTATGAGAATATCCTGATAGATATTCATGCTGTCAACATTTAAACCACTATCTTTTTCTACCCAGCTAATTTGCCTAATTGCTTTGGTGAGATCATCCTTAAAAACCTCTTCTGTGGTATAGCTAACATCTATCATTTCTTGAAATATCTGAGATGATTTATGAAATATGGGTCCTTGATTATATTTAGCTATGATTTCTTCCGTCAATTTGTACTGAGTGACAGAGAATCCGTAAGCAATTATGCTCATACTTATAACAATACCCACTAGTCCCCAAAGCAGTAAAAACCTTCTTCCAAACCTATCTATGGTAAAAAAGGCAACCAACGTGAAAACTATGTTAATTAGACCGACTGCAATCGTTTGCGCAAGTGAGGCATCAATACCAATACCTGTTTTTTCAAAGATGCTTGTAGCGTAAAAAAAAATAGCATTTATACCACTAAGCTGTTGTAAAATACCCAAAAAAATGGCGACCAAAAAAACCTGCCGCCAAGTTGCACTCCATAGTATTGATAAGTTTTTTTTTTGACACATGAACCAGTCTAAAAAAGAGTTATAAAACAAAAGAATAGCCCTAAATGATGCGGCTTCTTCCTTAGCTGGTTGTCGTCTTTTAATTAAATTCGAGCTGTTCTTTAACCATACAGATGATTCTGGAATATTGGGCAATAAAGCAACATATACAATAGCAGGTAATAACTCTACTGCTAACATCCATCGCCAGATATTTACCTCACTTAACCATTGATCAAAATAAACTACAATTACATAATTACTGAAATATGCAGCCAAAAAACCTATGACAATATTCATTTGTTGAATGGAAACTAAACGCCCTCTTAGCTCAACTGGTGATATCTCCGATATATAGACAGGAACTATGACAAGCGCGCCCCCAAAAGCTATACCACCTAGCATTCTAGCAGCAATTAAACTCCCAATATCCTGCGATATAATGGATAAGAATGATGATAAAACATAACAAAATGCTACTAATTGCAAGGTTTTCTTTCTTCCCATCCGATCAGAAAGTATCCCTCCTACCAACATAGCAAACATAGCTGAAAAAGATGGAGCACTTACAATCCAGCCTTTAGTTAAGCTATTCAGTTCAAATATGGCATCTAGATAAACTATAGCACCAGATATAACTGAGGCATCAAATCCGAATAAAAAGCCGCCTAAGGAAACGATAAGTGTAAAGTATAGTGGAGACCTTTTCTGCATAACTAAACTAACTCTTTTATTTCGCTTATACTCAAATGTACATAATTATCAGTTGCTGTTTAATCCGGATTTAGTGAGAATGAATGTGCAAACTAAGAAATACCATTATATCATTTAAATGTGTACATTCAACAGATTTTATAAATATGAGAATTACACTTAAACACATTGCGGATAAAACTGGATACTCTATTTCAACCGTGTCTAGAGTATTAAATGGAACCAATAAAATTAGCTTGAATGTACAAAGAAAAATCGTTCAAGTGGCCGAAGAATTGGAATATTCATTCAACAAAAATCAAATTCCAATGTATTCCAATGGTACTAAGGACATCGTTCTCATCTCGGAGTTAACCCATGGAGAATTTTATGCTTCAGCCTATACTGGATATTTCAATGCTGCTGCAAAGTTAGAAGTCAATTTATCGCTGATTAGTGCCAATCAGCATGAGAAGAGCCTTTTTGATATAATTACCGCACGAATTCAACATCATGTAGATGGAATTGCACTCTATGTGCCTACAATGGAGTACAAGGATTATAAAAAGTTGTTGGATGATCTTAATAAAGCTGAGATTTCCATTCCTATCATATCCAATGGCCTAATCGAGAACCCTATCCTACCAACAATTACCTTTGATGGTTACTCAGGAGGCTTTGTTGCCGCTGAGTCTTTTGACCAGCGTAACATGAAAAAAGTGGGTATCGTAAAAGGCGCCTCTGGAAAGGCAGAAAGTAGCTTTCGGGCTAATGGGTTTAAAGATTATTGTATGCACCATGATATAGAGGTGGTTTGGGAGGTGCAGGGAGATTTCACCTTTGAAAGCGGATTTAAATCTTTTGAATCTTTTCAACACAGTATCCAGCAACCGCAGGGTATTTTCTTTAGCAATGATTTAATGGCTGCCGGTTTTAGCTTCGCGGCAACGAATGCAGGTTTACAAATTCCGCGTGACGTTTCTATTGTTGGGTATGACAACTTACCTGTATGTTACCAACTTCAACCCAACCTAAGTTCAATAGAAACAGATTTTGAAGAACTTGGAAGACTTAGTATCCAAACATTATTAGATATGATTGAAAGGAAGGACCGATTACGCTCGACCCTCAGTTTGATTCCTGTTAACCTAAATAAAAAAAATTCTGTTGGATGAAGAAAACCTCACATACTGAAGAAAGCCTATTCACTCCGCTTCCTAATAACTGGCTGCCTATTGTGTATATGATTTTTATTTATAAGCTCACCTAAAAAACCAGTAGATAAGAATTGCACACCTAAAACCATTAACAAGATTCCAAGAAATAGTAAGGGTCGATTCCCAATACCTACGTTATAAAAAATTCGTATTCCTGCCATATAAAGATTAATAAGGGACCCAATAGCCATTAATAAGACGCCAATTGTCCCAAAAAAATGCATGGGTTTCTGTAGGTATTTTTGAACAAAAAGAATAGTAATCAGGTCTAAAAATCCGTTAATGAATCGGGATAAACCAAATTTAGTTGTACCATATTTTCTTTCTCTGTGCTGAACAATCTGCTCTGTAATACAGTCAAACCCTGCTCTTTTTGCTAGTAGGGGTATATAACGATGTAATTCCCCATATAACTGGATATGAGCCACAACTTCTGCCCTATAAGCTTTCAAACCACAATTAAAGTCATGTAAATGAATACCAGCAGCTCTTCGTGTAACCCAATTAAAAAATTTAGAAGGTATAGTTTTACTTATTGGGTCGAATCGTTTTTTCTTCCAACCACTCACCAAATCATAACCCGAATCTAAACTACATATCATTTGTTCAATTTCAGCTGGATCGTCTTGTAAATCAGCATCTAACGTGACAATATACTGCCCTTTTACCTCATTAAAACCTGCTTGTAAAGCATAACTCTTTCCTTGATTTACACCCAGTGAAATACCCTTAACCTCGCTATTAACCTCGACTAATTGCTCAATGACATTCCAAGAACCATCAGTTGAACCATCATCTACAAGAATGATTTCAAAACTTCTAGTTGGCAAAGATTTCTTTATTTGATCGACTAATTCGGTAAGTGATTCCTCTTCATTATAAAGGGGGATTATAATGCTAATTTCTAGAGTCTGATGTTCAATAATTGAGCTCACAACAAACGACTTTATTGTTTCTGGAATAAATAACGTACTTTAATTAAGATTTAAAATACACTTTATATAGGCTATGAAAAAATTGTATTATTCGATGGGTGAGGTAAGTACTCTAACTAACTTACCACCACACGTGTTAAGAAATTGGGAAAAAACATACCGAGAGCTTAAACCAAAAAAAAACACTGCTGGAAACCGTACCTATACCGACAAAGATGTGGCTCTTATCTTCAAAATCAAAGAGTTAGTTGAAGACCAAAAGTTTACCAGTGATGGAGTAAAAAAAGTCTTAAAAAATTCAGGTCTTACCCGGGCTCAACAAAGTCAAATGGCACTTGAACCACAAATGCGAAAAGATTTAACAGAAGTGAGAATTTTTATGAATCAACTTCTTCAAAAGCTTTAGTTCGCTGGGATAGCATTAAAACAAAAATAAAAATAAATGATAATAGAAAGCTAACCCCCACTAGGTGAAGTACCTGCAAAGCTCTTGGCATATCCAACCATTGAAGTCCTACCCCAATTATAAATTGAGATAACACACCTATTGGGATAGCATAACCAAGTAATACAAATCCTTTCATACCGGCAGTTGTTGTCCCCAGTTGATTTTTTGAAAATTTTAAAATTCGGTAAAAAAGCAATGCTATGGTGATAATTAGCAGCCAAGAAAAACTCCTATGAACTTTATAGATTACTCCTGACTGCTCAATCCATAGACTCCGATCTATGATGCCTATCCCTTCATTCACTATATCAATTGCCTCGCGAACCTGAGTTCCAAGTATCATTTGTATAATACTTAATACTCCAATTATGATACCTAACCGTAAAAATTGCTGTTTTGATTTATGGCTCATTCGTAATTCCACAAAATCCTCTTTTGATCTAAAACTCGCATATAATAAAACCCCAACAATAATCATAGCCAGTAGCATGTGTAGAGTTATCATACCTGAAGCTAGCCCAGAACGTACCACTTGCCCACCAAGCCACGCCTGAAATAGCACTAGAATCAAAGCTAATAAAGAAGAAATGGTGACACTAGGCTTAGATTTACGATATCTTAATGAGGTTAAAAAGTTAGCAGCAATAAAAAAGCCCACTAAAACTCCTATTAGCCGATTAATATATTCAGTCCAGGTTTTGAATGCATTGAAACTATCTACATTAAAGCCAGGAGGAAGCTCAGATACATGCATGGGTGGGATCCACAAACCATAACACTTAGGCCAGTCAGGGCAACCTAACCCAGCACCCGCAGCTCGAACAATTCCCCCCACCATAATTAAAAATAGTGTTGCTGCTATGGTACTAAGGGCTGTTTTTTGATAGAGATTTAATTTCATATTTATGAGGTTCTTTTTACCTACAATTAAATCGATTATTCGTTATTTTTATACCTCAAAATTACACTTATGAACGCATATTTGCTCGAATATCATCGAAAATAAGTTGTCCCTCCAAAATAGCTTTCTTACCAAGCTTTCCGATTACTACATACTGACTAAGCCCGGAATCACACTTGCCGTGCTTATTAGTATGTTAATGGGTTTTTTAATGGCAAGCATCGTGACTCTGGGCGCTCTTGATTGGATATTGATGATTCATACAATCATTGGTACCTTTTTCATTGCATCAGGCACCGCCGCACATAACCAATTCCTAGAAAGAGATCTAGACGGTTTAATGAACAGAACCAAGACTCGGCCGTTACCGACTCAGCGAATTTCAGCACATGATGGAAAACTATTCTCTGTAAGTTTAATCATAATCGGTTTAGGATATTTAATTTGGTTTACACATCCCATAGCGGCAGCTGTCTCATTATCAACTACACTGATTTATTTGGTATTGTACACCCCAATGAAGCAAAAAACAGCTTTTAATATTGTAATTGGGGCTTTACCTGGGGCTTTACCTCCTGTTGGAGGGTGGGCTGCGGTGACAGGGAACATTGACGATCCAGGTATGTGGATATTATTTGCCATCGTATTTTTCTGGCAAATACCCCATGTTATGGCTATAGCTTGGCTATGGAAAGACGATTACTATGGAGCTGGTTTTAAGATGCTGCCGAAAGGTGATCATAATGGAAAAAAAACTTCTATTTATGCCCTTCTCTGTATACTAATTTTGTTTGCTGTGAATTATTCTCTATACGCTCTTGGTTTAGCTCATACTTTATTTTTAATAAGTAGTATTCCAATCGGTCTGTTTTTTCTTTTTTTTGGTTTACGTTTTAACCAAACAAGATCATATAAAACAGCACGAGCACTCATGTTCGCTTCTATTGCATATCTACCTCTTATTTGGCTTTCTTTGAGTATTGATATTTTAATTAACTAATCCCGAAAATGTTGCTCAATGCATTACTATAAGGTTCGTGATATTGCTGATACACTTAAGGATAGTTTTAACTATTTAAAGACTAATGGCAAAAATTTACTGAGAATTTGGTTGTTATTTGCTGCACCCCTCATCCTTCTACATCATTTTTTACTTTCTAAACTCCCGATTGCAAATATTTTGGAGCAATTTGAGTCAGAAATATTGCTAGGATTCAATGGCTTGGATGCTATTAGTACTATGATAGGACCATTACTCCCTTTGATTATCCTAACAGCTATTCTTGGTCAGGCTACCTCAATTGTTATCATCATTGAACATATAAATTACACTAAGGATTCTATACCCATGAACCCAGAGGATATATCCTCACTATTGCCGAAGATTCTAGGACTTAGTGTTCTTTATTTTATCATTTCTATGATTTTAGGTCTTTCGTTACTCTTCTTTTTCTTCCCATTCCTGTTTGTGGGAACTAAACTGGCTGTCACCTTTCAAAGCTACATTATTGGAGAAAAATCTCTAATAAATAGCTTAATTCAAAGTTGGAATATAACAACCTATCAAGCTTGGCCTACCTTTGGGCTTTTGATTATTTTAATTCTTCTTACCATTATGATTAGTTCGTTGATTCAAATACCTGTTGAATTCATCCGTTTGGGCTTAGAAAGGGTAGCTTGGATGGCAAGTGATCTAGGTGAGTTCATATTTACACTCATCAATGGCTTATTCAACGTTTTAAATGCATTTACTACCATAGTTTTTCACACGGTCTTGAGTTTTCATTTTTTTAATTTAAAGACTAGATACCTTAGCGATATCTCAACTATGAACACCCAATAATTCAAATACACTCTGTAATCTTCTATTCTTGCAGAGCGTAAGCGGTAGAATTACTAGCAATGTGAGACAAATACTAACCTGTTCAAATAAAAGCTAATTGAACAATGGTGGAAAAGCATTGGGATTAATTTCTTGCATAATTCCATAGGCCGCATTGAAGATATCCTCAGCATTGGGTTTGCTAAAATAATCACCATCTGAAGAGTATGCAGGACGATGGGCTTTGGCTGATAGGCAAACTGGGGCCGCATCCAACAAATAAAATCCTTTTTGATGCTGTAATATTTTCTGGAGTATATAAGCCGAGGCTCCACCAGGTACATCTTCATCAACTATAAGAAGTTTATTGGTCTTACTGAGTGATGCTCGGATAAGGCCATTTAGGTCAAATGGAAGTAAAGTTCGAAGGTCAATTAAATCAACTCCAATTCCATTATTTTCCAGGTCGAAAACAACACTTTTAGCAATATTCAGTGTTGATCCATAAGATACTAAGGTTAAATCATCTCCTTCGTTAAGTAGGCACGGCACACCTAAAGGTATTGTAAATTCACCGAGATTATTTGGCAAGTCTTCTTTTAATCGGTAGCCATTTAATGGCTCCACCATAACAGCGGGATCATCACCTTTAAGTAAGGTGTTATACATTCCAGCTGCTTCGGTTAAGTTCCTAGGCACGCAAAGGTGAACCCCACGTAAGCTTCCTAATAATGTGGACATAGGAGAACCTGAGTGCCATATTCCCTCTAATCGGTGACCTCGCGTTCTGATGATGACGGGAGAGGCTTGCCCGCCTTTGGTCCTATATCTCAGACTGGCTAAATCATCAGATAACACAAATAAAGCATAATAAATATAGTCAAGATATTGAATTTCAGGGATAGGACGAAGTCCTCGAATAGCCATTCCAATACCCTGACCAATAATTGTTGCCTCACGAATTCCTGAATCCATTACCCGTGATTCGCCAAATTCGTCCTGTAATCCCTCAAGTCCCTTATTAACATCACCTAGTGCACCAACATCTTCACCAAAGGTAAAAAGCTCAGGGTATTTTTTAAAAAGTGCCCTAAAGTTATCTCTGATTACAATGCGGCCATCTACCTTGGCAGGTTTTGTATCGTAGCTGGGAGCAATAGATTTTACTCGTAAAGGAGAATAAGGCGTCTGACTATACAAGTGAGAATGATAACGATCTTCAGTAGTTGTTCTCAGGTCTTCTAACCATTCAGTCAACTGTTTTTTCGACTTTGATTCATGAGAACCCACAGTTCTTAAAGCCTTATGAATACTCGATACAATATCTTTCCGAATTGGATTTGGAGTGGATTTTAAGCGCTGCATAATGTCATCAATTGATGCAGATATGTTGGTTTTTGTATTCGATGATTCTTCCTTCAAAGCAAGCAATAGGCTGAGGATATAATCACGTTCATGTTTTATTGGACCAATATACTGCTGCCATGCTAATTGCTTCGCTGCTAATGCCTCTTGTTGAGCCTCAGACTCTAAGGATTCGAGCACAGATTCAGTTGCAATTTTTTTAGCTAAAATCCATTTTTTAAACTGTTGGAGGCAACAATAATCACTTTCCCACTCGAGGCGTTCTTTACTTTTGTATCTCTCATGAGAGCCTGAACTAGAATGCCCCAAAGGCTGTGTAAGCTCTTCCACATGAATGAGTACAGGAATATGCTCTGTTCGAGCAAGTTCCGTTGCTCTGGCATAGGTCGTTATTAAATCCTCATAATCCCATCCTTTAACCTTTAGAATTTCTAACCCATTGGTAGATTTATCCCGCTGCATTCCACTTAAGGCTTCCGAAATACTTTCTTTTGTGGTCTGGAACTTTTTAGGAACACTTATGCCATATCCATCATCCCAAACAGAAATAACAGCAGGTGCTTGTAAGACCCCAAGAGTATTCATTGTTTCCCAAAAAACACCCTCAGATGTACTTGCATCGCCTATAGTTCCAAAAACAACTTCATTACCTTTGTCGGAAAATTTCTTCCATTTACCAGACTGAAGTTTTTTATGACCTCGATAAATCTTAGAAGCCTGGGCTAGGCCAACAATACGAGCCATTTGTCCAGCTGTAGGAGAGATTCCAGATACAGAATTCTTCCTTTTCACTTGATCTAACCAATTCCCAGCTTCATTTAATAGCCGTGACCCAAAATGAGAATTCATCTGTCTTCCTGCTGAAAATGGATCTGCCTGCACATCGGGATGAGCATATAATTGTGCAAAATACTGTGTTAATGTCGCTTCTCCAATTGCAAACATAAAGGTTTGATCACGGTAATACCCACTTCGGAAATCACCATTTTGAAAAACCTTTGCCATTGCTAATTGTGGTAACTCCTTCCCATCCCCAAATATTCCAAATTTAGCCTTTCCTGAAAGTACTTCTTTTCTACCCAAAATGGATACATGTCTGCTAAGCCACCCCATGAGATAATCCTTTAGGATATCTTCTTTCCTTTCTTTGGAAAAACGGTTTTGCTTTTTTTTAGTTGAAACTTCAGACATTTCTATTAGATAGTTATACGCAAAATTATAAAAACATACTCATCTCAGCCTACCAATATAATGCACTGAAGCCTTCAAAAAAAGTATTTTAAGCTACTAATTTGTAAAGGCTTTACTAAAAGGAACTTAGCCTTTTAATAAACTAATCAACACTATAAAGTTATTCCACAAACCCACCCTGGGTCATTTTCATAGGATTTAAAGCCGTATTCAGGTCTTTATCAGATAGATCCGTCATTTCCTTAGCTACATCTTTCAAAGCACGCCCCTCAGCATATGCTTTTTTGGCAATTTTGGCAGCTAAATCATACCCAATAATAGGATTGAGAGAAGTTATCAATATAGGGTTCTTACCTATTTTTTCAGAAATAATATCTTCCCGAATAATTAATTTAGATACTGATCTATCTGCCAAGTTGTTTGCAGCATTTGCTAATAGCTCGATCGATTCTAAAAGGTTATAAGCAACTACCGGTAGCATCACATTAAGCTCAAAGTTTCCTGATTGACCTGCCAAAGATATAGTGAGATCATTACCCATAACCTGTGCACAAACCATAGATACAGATTCTTCAATAACTGGATTAACTTTGCCTGGCATAATGGAAGAGCCTGGCTGTAGGGCGACAAGTTGAATTTCCCCTAATCCACTGTTAGGTCCAGAATTCATCCAACGTAAATCATTCGCAATTTTCATCATTCCGACTGCAATTGTTTTTATTTGAGCACTCATTTCCACAGGGGCATCAACTGTTGCCTGTGCTTCGAAATGATTTTCAGCTTCTATAAATGTTACTCCTGATTGCTTAGAAACATTTTTCGCAAATTTAGATGCAAAATCTGGATGAGTATTGATTCCAGTACCAACAGCCGTTCCACCTTGCGGTAACTCCGATAAACGCACCATTGCGTCCTGAATACGGTCAACTCCTAGTCGAAGTTGTCTGGCGTACCCGCCAAATTGCTGAGCAATAGTGATTGGCATTGCATCCATTAAATGAGTCCTTCCAGTTTTTACCACATGCTTATATTCAAGGCCTTTTTGATCAAAAGTCAAGGCTAAATGTTTTAATGCAGGGATAAATTTTTTCTTTAACTCAATTACTGCAGATATTCTAATTGCTGTTGGAATTACATCATTCGAACTTTGACCAAAATTTACATGATCATTAGGATGAACAGGGGTTTTTAGATTGGGAAAAGACTCGTTAGCCAACTTAGCCACAACCTCATTAGCGTTCATATTACTTGAAGTCCCCGAGCCTGTTTGAAATATATCTACAACGAACTCTGTATCATGATTACCATCAATAATTTCTTGTGCTGCGCTCTGGATAGCTTTAGATATCTCTTGGTCTAATAATCCCAACTCGAAATTTACCTGTGCTGCATTTTTCTTGATAATACCTAAAGCTTTTATAAATGCCCTAGTAAATCGAAGCCCACTTATGGGGAAATTATCGTGAGCTCTTTGTGTTTGTGCTCCATATTTAGCGTTTTTAGAGACCTTAACTTCCCCCATAGAATCTTTTTCTATTCGATACATGATTATTTTTCTTGAATGAAATTCTACCTCATCTGAAGAATGAAGCCGTTATTAGTTACTACAATTTTTTTGCATACATTCGATATCGCTTGTCTATTCGCGCGCCTATACGTTTTGCAAGATGAATCATTTCTGTATTATTATCTAGAACCCAACTTAACTCTGATTCGACAAAATTTCTTTTAAGAGCAAATTCAATGGTTCGCTGATGAAATAATGCATCGATTCCCTTGCCTTGATATTCCGGTAGAATACCCATCAGCGCGGTTCTTATTCGATTAATCTTTCGTTTTCTCCATAAAAACTTAATAAACCCAAAGGGATATAAGTTTCCATTTATGGTCCTAAAAACCTGATTTAAATCAGGGAGGGCTATAGAGAAGCCAACTGGTTCACCTTCCCACTCTGCTATGTGTGCAAAATCTTCATCTAAAATCATTTTAAACTCTTTGGCAAGACCTTTTATTTCCTCTAGACTTAGAGGTAAAAATCCCCAATTATTCTTCCAAGCTTCGTTATAAATATCTCGGACTATTTTTACTTCATCATCGATATTTTTGAGTGAAATTGGGCGAATATAGATTTGAGGATATCTCCGCATGATCATGTTCTTTGCTTTATGCATGCGATCAAACTTTACATTTGTTTTATCAAGAACAAAGGCTAATAAATCACGAACACCTTCATATCCAGCATTAAGGGCAAGCTTCTCATAAAAAGGTTTAGAATAAGGCATCATTATATATGGAAACTTATCAAACCCATCAACCAAAAACCCTAAAACATCCATCATCCCGGGACTTGTTGGGCCAAGGACTTCCTCTATACCTTCTCCCTTTAACCAGTCCTCAGCAACACGAAATAATAAATCGGCGGTCGGTTGATGATCAATACATTCAAAAAATGCAAAATGCCCCGTGTTCAATCCATGTTGTTTGTTAAACCGATCATCCACTACTGCAGCAATTCTACCCGCAGGCTTACCATCATATTGAGCCAAGAACATGGCCATTTTTGCTTGCCTGAAGAAGGGATTCTTATTTGTGTCAATTAACTTACGTTGCTCTTGTCGTAATGGAGGCACAAAAAAAGCATCTGTAGCATAATGAGTATAAAGAAATTCGATAAATTCCTTCTTCTCGGCATCTGTACTTACAAAGGTCACACCACTTGCAGCCATGATCACCCTAAGAAACTAGAGAATTACCATTTTGATCGATGATTCCATGTTTTAAGCCAACTTTTCTAAACGCCTCTAATATTCTATCCAAGTGTTCATCGGTGTGCGAGGCCATATAACTTGTACGCAACAGCGATTGTCCTTGTGGTACAGCAGGTGGAATAACTGCATTTGTATAAACACCTTCCTCAAAAAGGTCTTTCCAAAATTGGAAACAAAGCATCATTTCACCAATAACGATCGGAATAATTGGTGTTTGTGATGTCCAAACGTTAAATCCTAATTTACGTAACTCCCTGCGCATATAGGTTGAAATTTCATTTAATCTACTTAGCCTCCAAGGTTCCTCTGCCATAATATCCATTGCTTTTAGTACAGTGGCAACATTCGCGGGAGGCATGGAAGCACTAAAAATATGGGCAGGTGAATGATGACGAATATATTCAATCACCTCTCTTTGCCCCACAATAAAGCCTCCTAGAGATGCAAATGATTTTGAGAAAGTACCACTTATCAGGTCTATATCTTCTTGTAATCCAAAAGTAGAGGCCGAACCTCTACCACCTTCGCCGATCACCCCAACCGCATGAGCATCATCTAAATAAAGTCGTGCACCAAACTCCTTAGCTAAAGATAACAACTCTGGTATTTTGGCTAAGGTGCCAGACATAGAAAAAACACCATCGCTTATAATAATTTTACCGGCATCAGCATCTGCTTTTTCCAAGAGTCTTCGCAAGTGATCCATGTCATTATGATTATAACGCATGGTCTTTGCGACAGAACACTGGGTACCTACTACAATGCAGGCATGATTATCTTTGTCAGAAAAAATTATATCATTTCTATCAGCAATAGTTTGGATTGAACCCTCATTAGTTTGATACCCTGTACTAAATAAGACACAAGATTCTTTATTCATGAATAGTGCAAGTCGCTCCTCTAACTCAATATGAATATCCAATGTGCCGTTAAGATATCTAGATCCTGTACAACCTGTACCATATTTGACTATTGCAGCCTTAGCAGCTTCAATAGTCCGCTGATCATTGGTGAGGCCCAAATAATTATTTGAACCAGCCATAATTACTTTTCTACCTTCGATTTCCACAATAGTACCATCAGTCGCTTGCAGAGGTTTGAAATATGGGTACAAGCCTAGTGCCTTAACTTCATCTGCTTTGGTATATCCAAAGGCTTTGTCGAAAATATCTGACCGTACTAAAGGTTGTGTTTCAGCCATTCAATAAATCTCAATTTGGTAGTAATAAATGCAATTTAATCAGTATAACCAAGCTATCAAATAAACGGTTCCTTTAACAACATGCGTTTAAACTGTAGTACACTTTTGGTGCAACCTGCGATAATATTTTTATTTAAAAATTTAATAAAAAAAACTCATTAACACAGATGGTATGCTGACATTTCATTCTGCCGTTAAGGGGCAGATACTTTATAAATATACTGAATATATTGCTCCGCTACCTTATCCCATTGGAAATTTTCCCACACGTGTATACATCCTATTAATGACATCTCTTGAAATCTGTCATTACCAAGGAGTTTTTCTAACTCCATTACATATTGTTCTTGATGCTCACTTCTTACTTTAATTCCGTTAATTCCTTGCACTACTACATCTTTCATCCCCTCTAGATCCGAACAAAATACAGGAGTAAAATGAAGATTTGCTTCTAATAGCACAATGCCAAAGCCCTCCATATCTCCCTCTACTTTTATATTTGGCATCATGAAAATATCTGCCGCGGTATATGCTTTATGTACCCAATAATCCGATTCCCTCCCTAAAATGTGCACATGAATATTTCTCTCAGCTAATAATTCCGCATTCCTTTGGACAGCCTTGTGAATGGCTTTCCGCTCTGGGCCATCTCCTATCAATAAATAGTGGCATGGATAACTTAGTTGGGTGAGTACTTTATCAATAAACCAAGCATGCCCCTTTCTAGGAACCTGTCGCCCCACTGATAATAGAACAGGTTTATCCAATAGCTGAATATTGATATACTCGCCAAATTCTTTTTTTGCTATCTTTTTAAGTGCTCTAATTTCACCTAAAGCTACCGTTTGGTCCAAGCCTAAAATATGTTCAACATGAGCTGGATTCATATAATCCGCATTCTGAGGTAACATATCTTGGATTTGAATCCCGTTGGGTATAGCCTCCCCTTTTTCAGGATTCATACCTCGATCAATACATGCTTGCTTGGTGGCCTTTGATACTGAAATAACCCCATCTAAGGCATTCAAAACTTTTCTCACGTGATTCTGATACCATCCATAGGGCATTGTTACATCCTGACCATGATTAATCGTCACCATCGGTATGAATACCTTGCCTTTTAACCATCTAGCCATGCTTGCGGTAACCATCGATGAAAATAAGATTACATCTGGATTATACCTATCAATTACCTGAGGAATACGACGCCTTAGCTTTAATAAAAATATAAGAGTTCTCCATTCAATACTTCTCCAAGGCACTTTTTGAATGATGGTCTTTATTTTCACGGAAGGCTTATTCTCTAGAGCTTGAACAAGTTGCATACTAACTCGCTGCATTCCTCCCATATTCTCGAGTGGCGCTTCGTCTGGAGGATGTGAATGCGAAATATATAATACTTTAATGGGTGATTGTAACATAAATTGTATCAGCTAGATAGCCATTAGTTCTGGGTTGCTTTAAAATCAGAAATCACCAATCTATAGTCAGTGATCAGCGACTCATTTATTTGATCCCATTTATATTCTAGGGCAAGCTTGCGAGAGCGAAGTCCCATTTCTAGCAATGTAGAAGGGTTGACGATCATTTGCTCTAATTTATTGCTAAAATCAAGTATGTCTCCAGGCTTAGCAAGTCGACCATTTTCACCATCTATCACTAAAGAAGAAGATCCTATAGCATTAGCAACCAGACAAGGGACTCCACATGCCATTGCTTCTAAGGTCACGTTACCGAACGTTTCTGTGTAGGAAGGGAATAAAAACAAATCAGAACTGGCATACGCGCGCGCTAAGTTTTCCCCTGAACAAAAACCGGTAAAAATACCATTGGGTAATTTTTCTTGTGCCTCTTGCTTTGCTGGCCCATCACCTACCACTAGTGCTCTCACCTTAGGATTACGTTGCTGCATTCGTTGTATACTCTCTATGTAAGTTCCTAACTCTTTTTCCCATACTAGTCGGGAAACAAAACTCACTACAATATCATCCTCTGCAAAACCCATTTTTTCCCGCCACTGTTTGTCTCTTCTTCTCGGGCTAAAAAGTTTGGTATCTATGCCTCGTGCCCAAATTTTCATATCGCCAGTTATCCCCTCAACTTCTAGCTCCTTAATCATAGATTGACTCGGAACATAAATTCGTTGGCATTGAGGATAAAACCATTGAATCATCTTCTTAAAGGGCCATTTGACGGGACCAAGGAAGAATTTATAATAGTTAACATAACTTAGAAAATGGGTGTGATACGAACTGACCACTGGAATATCGTACCTTTTTGCCCATTTGAGTGCCCCTAATCCCAGTCCATCAGGAGTGGCTATATGTATAAGAGTTGGCTGAAAGGCTTCTAATTCCCGTTTATGTTTGCCAGGAAAATGTGTGGCCACTCTATACTCTTTGCGACCAGGCACCGGCATAGAAATGGAAGGCGTGATAGTTAGGGTGCCTTTATGCGGATGTATTGCGGGGTTTGGTCCACTAGGTGCAAAAATAAGTACGGGGATATTTTGACTCTCTAAGTACTCAACCAATCGATTCAGTGTAAGTGCTACACCATCTCTTATATGGTTATAATTACCGGTGAATAGGGCTACTCTGAGTTCGCTCATTTATCTAATTAACAGGTTTGATAGCAAGTTCACTGCTATGCGCTCAAATAAATATACAAAAGCTGTTGGCTTCTTCGTATAATAGGTAGCTTTTAATAACATACCACAAGAATTATACTCTAGATTATTTACGATGGAATGTACATATCCTAGACAGTCACCATTTAATCCATAAATATATGCATTTATGAAAGCCTTTGTTACTGGTGGAACTGGATTTGTTGGAAGTCATATAGTAGAGCATTTATTAGATTTAGCAGAGTTTGAAGAAGTTCGTGTATTGATCAGAAAAGAAGAAAAATGGTTAAAAGGCTTAAATTACACCCCGGTAAAATCCACATTGGAAAACCTAAAGCCTGTTAAAGATGCGTTGTATGGTGTGGATGTGCTTATTCATGGAGCAGCTATTTTACACGCTTCTTCATATTCTGATTTTTTTACAGTCAATGTGGAAGCGACAAAAAACTTAGTTGAACTTGCAGTGGACGCTGGGGTATCTAATATCATAATTCTCTCCTCCCTCGCCGCCACCGGTCCCTCTAGCCAAATTCCACTCACTGAACAAACTCTCTTATCCCCCATCAGTGCATACGGTCGCTCTAAAAAACAGATGGAAGAAGAAATTCACAGACTGTTTACTGAAAAAAACTGGGCAAAGAACCCCAATCTAAGTATCAAAATCATACGCCCCACAGCAGTTTATGGACCTAGAGAAACCGATATATACGGATTATTTAAAGCCCTTAAATACCGAATAGCCCCTATAATTAGTAATCCCATTCAAAAAACTATCTCTCTTGTTCACGTTCAGGATCTGGTGAACGGTATCTTGACAGTCAGACTCTACAACCACGCTGGTATCCACACATATTTCCTTGGAGGTCCTGAAGATGGATATTCATGGAATGAGATATATAAGGAATGCTCAGTAATACTTGGAAAGTCTTTTCTTCGGATTCGAGTGCCAAAAGTTGGACTCATGGCTATTGCAAAAATGTCCGAAACTATTACTCCTATTTTTGGAATGTACCCAGCATTAAATCTAGAGAAGGCAGAGGAACTTACTCAAAGCTGGCTTTGTAGCTCAAATAAAGCTAAAAAAGACTGGGGATATTCACCAAAAATTAGTCTAATAGAAGGCTTGCAGTCTACCCTAAATTGGTATCAAAACCATAATTGGCTATAATTAAATATTAAAGAATAGTAATTTCTAATAAGTTTATTTATTTCTCTTTAGTAAAAAGTGGACAGAGAATCGCTGCCTAATTAAATACTAAAATATAAATATGACCAAACACTCTCAGCCTGAATATTTATATAATCTAATTCTAGCTCCAAAAAATATTTTAGCATCTATTTGTAGCATCAAACCATCGAAGAATACTCAATACACTCGTGATGAACGCTAAGAAATCATATTTAATCTTCTCTTTAATACTAATCTTTCTGATTATTAGTTATCAAAATATACTAGCCCAGCCAAAAAGCCAGGATTTTCGGTATAACCCCACTATGGATATAGACAATGTGTTGGATATTGCATCAAGTCCAAGTCATCTTTATGTTCTTTCTGAGCAAGAAGGCTTAGCTGTTTTTAGAGTTAGCAACGATAATACTCAATGGCTGTATACAAATATGGGGATGCAACGACGAGGCAATAAAATTGTTACAGATATCCGATTTGCCTATTTATTTGGTAACGGGAAACGATTAACTGTTTTAGAGCCTACCTCTGTGTTGGGTGTGTATACTTCTACCTATTTACCCACAGAGCCTAGAGGAATAGCGCGACTTCGTGACTATGTGTACCTCGCCCTAGGTAGTGAAGGTTTAGGGGTATTAGGATTGCAAAATCCAGAAGCTTTTGACTCTTCTGTTACGTTCATTGCCCATGAAGTGCTACAAAAAGAAACTGTGCTAGATGTGTTAAGTACACCTCGCTCCCAACAACTATTAGTACTTAGCCCATCAAAACTGCATAATTTTTCATGGACGATAAATGAAGATACCTTAGAGTGGGTTGGCGTGACGGATATTAACCCAGATATCATTCAATTACATTTGGTGGAGAATGAACTATTTGGTAGTAGTGAAGATGGGGAGCTTTTCCGCATTAGCAAAAATGGCTCCAGCCAACCATTGACCTACATAGGTACTACTATCATGGATATAATTAAGTACAAAGACACCTACTTCATTGAAAGCACAGAGAAAGAAATTTGGTTATTAGCCGATGATAAAGTAACCCTTTGGAAGAATAATGCAGGTGCTAACTACCATTTGACAGGGGATATAGATCGGTTATGGCTTCATGAATTTGGTGCATTAGGAAGGGTTCACACTGTTACTGAAACCAGTGGTGTCTCGGATTCAAGCAAACAAGAGAGCCGATTAGACTCTGTAAGCTCTGAGAGGCTAGTGGACTCAAAATCCTTGCCTAATACATTAACTTTGCTTCCTTATAAACCCAAAATTGTACCCTATCCAAACCCTATTCTATTTGGTATTCAAGTGGCAGAAGATTGGCCAACCAATGCCATTCGGTATAGTGTAAAGAGTGCACCAAGTGGAATGAAAATTAAGGGACAAGGAGTATTTTGGCAGCCTCAATTCAATCAAATAGGTATCCATCGACTCCATATTATTGCGCAAAGTTCTACTGGATTGCTAGATAGTACCTTTGTTCAAATAGACATCACTAGTTTTAATAATCCCCCTAGAATCAGTCCCGTTCGTACAAATACATTGATAATGGGAGATCCGTATAAGGTCACCTATACAGCCATGGACCCAGAGGCTAAATATAGCCAGGAATCATTGATTCGCTTTTTAGGGGTAGATCTACCCGAAGGTGCTCGCTTAGATGAAAAAAGTGGAGAACTATCATGGACACCTACTGAGAAAGATTTAGGCGTACATCGATTCAAAGTTATAGCAACAGATGCCTTGGGTGCGGCAAGCTCTGTACAAGTAGAGTTGAATGTGATTGGTTTGCCTCGGGACAATAATTAAGAACAAGCATGAGTAAACCAGAACTGGACATGCTTTTCGACTCCAACTGTGCCGAAGGCCTATTATCGTGGTTTGACATAAATAAACGAAGTATGCCTTGGAGAGATTCTAAGGATCCTTATGCTATCTGGATTTCAGAAATTATGCTGCAACAAACCAGAGTGGATCAGGCACTTCCCTTCTATAATCGATTTATGTCGGTCTTTCCAAGTGTTCAATACCTCGCTGCTGCATCTACTCAACAAGTTTTAAAGCAGTGGGAAGGACTCGGCTACTACAGTAGAGCTAGAAATATCCACAAAACAGCACAATTAGTCTTAGAAAACTATGCGGGTTTAATTCCTAAAGATTATAAAGAACTTCTATCACTCCCCGGCATTGGGCCATATACAGCAGCAGCAATAGCAAGCATAGCATTTGGCTTAGAATATGCGGTGATGGATGGAAATGTAATCCGGACCGTTACCCGGTTTTGCGGCATTGAACAGGATACACGAAAAATAGGCACTCGAAAAATGGTGCAGCAAGAAGTAGATCAGTGGATAAAGGGACAACCACCTGCCGACTTTAATCAGGCAATGATGGAATTAGGAGCAATGATTTGTACTCCCATCAGACCATCTTGTAAATCATGCCCACTTGCTTCTAAATGTATTGCATACCGCACCACTAAGACTGATCAAATACCGTACACTTCAAAAAAAACTAAACGCCCACATCAGGCTATTTCGGTGGCGATTATTCTAAATGATAAAGAAGAAGTATTAATTGCCCAACGACCCTTGGATACTATGTTAGGTGGTTTATGGGAATTTCCAGGAGGAAAACAGGAAAATGATGAAACCAGCCTCCAAGCATTACATAGAGAAATCAAGGAAGAGTTAGGTATAGAAATCTGTATAATTGAAGATTTTATGAGCTTGAATCATACCTATTCGCATTTCACTATCACCCTAAGTGCCTATCTTTGTGTTTTAAAGCCCACAGAAACCCTGCAAATTCCGTCAGCTAAAGCGAGTGATCAAATTAAATGGGTCTCTATCCAGGATTTGGAAAACTACCCCTTCCCAAAGGCCAACAAGACCTTAACCATTGCTCTAATGAAACAATTTGCGTAAACGATCCAAAAAATACCTACTCAAGCTTAAGCCTGTATTAGATAAATGGGTGGAGAGAATGGAGGTTCCAGCCTATATAGAAGATGACCCTATTCAATTTTTACACGCTTTTGATGATGCAGAAGAGATTAATGTAGCAGGATTTTTTACTGCTACAATGGCATGGGGTAAGCGCTCTATCGTTATTGCTAAAGTCCATGATTTACTGGATAGAATGGCATACAAACCACTAGACTTTATTGGTAATTTTACTGAACTGGATACCCATAGATTAGTGGGCTTTAAGCATAGGACATTTAATTCCGAGGATATGTATTGGTTAGTCAAAACCATACAACAAATCCTAATTCGCTACACTACTTTTGAAGCTTTTTGGGCAAATTGCTTAAATTATTCAATAGTAGAAAACCGACCATTGATGGGGGTTTTCCATGAGGAGTTCTTTCGTTTTTTCCCTGAAATACCAGCCCGAACCCGAAGGCATATTTCTAATCCTGAGAAAGGTGGATCATGTAAACGGCTCTACATGTATCTACGTTGGACAATTCGAAATGGCCCAGTAGATGTTGGTAGCATGAGCTTTATGTCTCCATCCCAAATTTATATACCATTGGATGTTCATGTGGCTAGACAGAGCAGAAGGTTGGGTCTTATTACCAGGAAACAAAATGATTGGAAGGCAGTAGAAGAATTACAACAGCAACTTGTAATCCTTGATCCATCAGACCCTTCAAAATATGATTATGCTTTATTTGGTGTAGGACTAAATCCTCAATGGTTAGATAAAAAATGGATTTTAAATCACAACTGATTTACGTTCACTATTCGTACCTATTAGCATTTTAGATATTTTTTTCGACTATTTATTAATATATATACATTTTTATCCTTGATAAAAAGCCTTATATTATGATTCTATTTATCATAAACATTAAAACGAAAGGAAGTGAGATTTAATGCTAGGTGTTGAAGTCAAAGACAATGAAAGCGTTGAACGCGCAATTAATCGTTTCAAAAAAATAGTGACACGTTCTCGCATTCTCAACGAATACAAGGACCGTCAGCAATTCACTAAGCCATCTATTGAACGACGGGAAGCCATGAAAAAAGCCGTCCGTGAGCAGCGTCGACGACAAAGAGAAAACTTCTAGTTTTTCTCCTGATTCTTATCACTAGAAGCCCTTGTTTATTTAGGGCTTTTTTTTTGCATAAAACTTTGCAGTACATCCTTAAGGTGATATGGAGGCTTTTTGGAGTTGTGGTTATTGTGAATCCAACCAAAAGTAAAGCCTAGTTTTTCAGCTTCTTTAATGCGACGTTCTAGCTGGCTCACCCGTCTTATTTCCCCAGCAAGTCCTATTTCACCCAACCAGAGTTGATTGTAATCTAAAGAAATATCTAATAATGAAGATATCAAAGCAATACATAACGCAAGATCGGCTGAAGGATCTTTTATTTTTAAGCCACCAGCTACATTAACATATACATCCTTATCCGAAAATTTAAAGCCAGTACGCTTTTCTAAAACTGCCAAAAGTAACAAAACGCGATTACGATCAATTCCAGTAACAGTACGTTGCGGAGTCCCATAGGCACTTGGGCTTACTAATGCTTGTAGTTCTATTAATATTGGTCGACTACCCTCCATAATACATCCAACGGCACTTCCGGACACCTCTTGATTTCGTTCTTCCAAAAAATAGGCAGAAGGATTGGGAACTTGATCCAAGCCATCTTGCTGCATTTCGAAAACGCCTACCTCGTTAGCAGGCCCAAATCTATTTTTTATACTTCTCAACAGGCGGTAAGTATAGTGATCATCTCCTTCAAAACTAAGTACAGTATCTACCATATGCTCTAGGATTCGAGGGCCTGCAATATCCCCTTCTTTGGTGATATGGCCAATAATCATAATTGACAGTTTAGATTTTTTAGCCAATTGCTGAAGTAATGCAGCACACTCTTTTACCTGAGCTACACTCCCTGGCATACTACTTAACTGATTTCTATAAACAGTTTGAATAGAATCCACTATTAGTAAATCTGGTTGTAATTTTTGGGCCTGTTCTATAATAGATTCTATTTGTGTCTCATTTATTAACCATAATTTATCTGAAGTAACCCCAATACGCTTGGCTCGCTGCTTTATCTGTATAACAGATTCTTCTCCAGCGCAATACAGAATTGATAAATTAGGTTGATGCTTCGCTATTTGAAGGGTGAGTGTACTTTTACCAACCCCAGGTGCTCCACCAATAAGTACATAGGATCCATGCATACACCCCCCACCCAATACTCTATCAAATTCAACGATTCCAGTTTGAAATCGAGAAGTATCCGTAACTGTAATATCATTTAGCATTTGTGGTTTTGGTGCGTGTTCTAACTCTAATCCAGCAATTTTAGCTTTATGCAGCTTGGTTTTACCCGTTATTTTTTCCTGCTCAACGTAACAATTCCACTCTTTACAACCTGGACAAGTTCCCAGCCATTTCGGCGATTCATGCCCACATGATGTGCAAACGAAAATTTGATTCAATTTAGCCATACAATAGTCTTAGAATATTATACTCTGTTTTTTTCAGTTAATCAGCATGGGAGAGTTCATCTACAATGATAAAAACTTTCTTCATTTATACTACTTGCTCTTAGTTACGTTTATACTCATGAACTTTTTGGTTTACGTACCACGTGGTTGCCATCATTCCCATAGCAATAGTGATATAATAACTTATGATCCTCCATAAAAATAATGCAAGACCAATAAATGCTTCTCTTGATACTAAAGGCCCCTGAAACAAAACAAAAAGTCCTTCTACTCCACCGCTACCTCCAGGAGTTGGGACGACTAAAAAGGCTAAATTCATCGCCAAGCTTCGTAGTACTGAAAGTAACTCAGGTGCTGGCAACAAACTTAATATTACAATGGGTGCAAGTGCGACTCTAGCTAGCCAAGACATGGTGGAGTAAAAAAAAGCTTGTAAAAGAAAACAAAATGGTTTTGCTTTAAGCTGGTAAGCATATTGTTCCAGATTAACTGCTTCTGAGTGTATCTTATCTCTGTGTCTACTAAAAAATGGTAACTTTGCAAACCACTTGATGATTTTTGATATAGCCGATGGTTTAATTAAAACACCATATGCAAGCACTCCAGCATATGAAAGCAGGGAAATATACAGTATTAGCATAGATACTTCACCTATAAAACCTACCGATGGCGGAACTACATCCATATAGACACCAGCCACAAGTAAGGTTGGAATGGCGATAGCGAACCAAATTTGATCCAATAGTACACTATATAATGTGATAGCTGTAGACTCACCTAACCTTAAACCTTCTTTGGTCATGGCATAGGTTGCCATAGGAGCGCCACCTATGGTTGATGGTGTTACTGCTGAGGTAAAATCCCAGCTCAATTGCACCCTAAATGCCCCTAACCAACTAACAACTCCTGCAGATAAAAATCGGATTTTTGCTGCAGAAAACCATACCCTTAAAAAGGAAACTACTAAAGCAATGCCAAGCCCAGGAAGTCTTTTGGGCGCTAAATACTGTAGAATACCTGGGGTATAAGTATACCAAATAACCCCCGACATAGTCAAAAGACTTAAGGAAATAGAAAAAAACAGATATTTTTTTGATATAATCTGTTCTGGATTATCTAATTGTCGCTTGTTTTGACTCATACTATAGTATAAAACAGCCTTCCAGAAAACTCTACAAGGCAAAAAAAGCTTTATGACTTAGGATAATCTCCTAATATCACTCGTCTAGTTTAGGTATGTATGCTTTTATGCAATATCTACGTCTTTGTTCAAATACACATCTTGGATCATATTCAAGAGTTGAACGCCATCCGCAATAGGACGCTGGAATGCTTTTCGACCACTAATCAGTCCCATTCCGCCAGCACGCTTATTAATGACAGCTGTCTTTACCGCATCGGCGAAGTCATTTGAACCTGAGGCTCCACCTGAGTTAATTAAGCCAGCACGCCCCATGAATGAGTTAATTACTTGATAACGAGTTAAGTCTATAGGATGGTCGGTAGTTAATTCTGAGTAAATGCGATCATCTAATTTACCGTAGGATGAATCTCCCACATTTAAGGCTTTGTATCCACCGTTATTGGTAGGCTGCTTTTGCTTCACGATATCCGCTCCAATAGTTGTCCCAATATGGTTGGCCTGACCTGTAAGATCAGCTGATGTATGATAATCTACTCCATCAACCTTAAATGCATCATTCCGAGTATAACACCATAGAATGGTAGCCATTCCTAACTCATGTGCATAGGCAAATGCTTGGGCAACTTCTTGAATTTGACGATTGGATTCTTGTGAACCAAAATAAATGGTTGCACCCACTGCAGCTGCGCCCATGTCATACGCTTGATCTATAGTACCATACATTATTTGATCAAATGTATTAGGAAAAGTGAGTAATTCATTGTGATTGATTTTCACTATAAAAGGAATTTTATGAGCATATTTTCGCGAAACACTACAAAGAGCACCAAAAGTTGATGCTACACCATTACAACCTGCTTCAATCGCTAACTTTACAATATTTTCAGGATCAAAATAATTTGTGTTTTTTGCAAATGAGGCTCCGGCTGAGTGCTCAATTCCTTGATCAACCGGGAGTATGGATACATAACCACTACCTCCTAATCTGCCCGATTCCATTAACCATTGCAGATTACCTAAAACTCTATTATTTCGATCAGAATGATACCATACCTGATCTACATAATCTGGTGTTGGTTTTATTAACTGATCTTTAGTAATTGTTTTACTGGTGTGATTTAACAAATATGAGGCATCATCGCCCAGTAACTCTTCAATCTTCGATATATCCATGAGTGTACATTTAACTTATTGTAGAAAATAGATTTAAAATATAGCAGTATTACATTCAAATGACTAACGGAAATGCTTGCTTATTTCCAGAAACTGCAGAAAGAATACTATATATTTGTATCTTATTTTCATGAGTAAAGTTGATTTTTTTGACGGATTATTAGCTAAGCGAGAACAGCCACTTTTTCTAGCTCCAATGGAGGATGTATCTGATGCCCCATTTCGACAAATTTGCAGAAAAATGGGTGCAGATATGGTGTACACCGAATTTATTAGCTCTGAAGCACTTATACGTGATTCAAATATAGCTTTGCACAAAATGAGTTTTCAGGAGGCTGAACGTCCTTTAGGAATTCAAATTTTTGGTGGTAGAGAAGAGGCCATGTATGGCGCAGCTAAGGTAGCAGAAGCAAGTAACCCAGATGTGGTAGATATAAACTTTGGATGCCCTGTCTACAAGGTAGTGAATAAAGGTGCAGGAGCGGCATGTTTGAAAGATATAGACATGATGGAACGCATGGCCGGAACTGTGGTAGATGCAGTTGAAAACAAGCCTGTGACGGTTAAAACCCGTTTAGGCTGGAATAAATATACTATCCGAATACAAGAAGTAGCTCTTATGCTACAATCCGTTGGAGTGAAAGCCTTAACTGTTCATGCCAGAACACGAGCTCAAAAATATAAAGGAGACGCGAATTGGACCTGGCTCAAAAAACTTAAAAATACTCCAGGGCTTCATATTCCTATTATAGGTAACGGCGATGTAAGTACACCTGAATTAGCTGCAAAATTATTTAATGAAACTGGAGTAGATGCCGTGATGATTGGCCGAGGTGCTATAGGAAATCCTTGGATTTTCAGGCAAACGCGTGAGTACCTAGACCTAGGAAGCTATAACGCTGAAATATCAATTAAAGAGCGTCTTGAGACGTGTGCTAAGCAGCTTCGACTATCAGTTGATCATCAAGGAGAACGTTACGGTGTTATTATCATGAAAAAACACTACGGACAATACCTAAAAGGAATTCGAAATGGCAAAAAACTCCGAATGGAATTGATGCAGCATAATACAATGGAACCTATTCTTGAACGCTTACTAAACTATAGCGAGAAAGAATATTTCTTAGTAAACGTTGTTTAAACACACTCAGAACATTAATTCAATAAACATCCTTTCATAGCGATGGTCTTGAGTTGTTAATTTTCTATACATGGTTAAAAAATACCAACTACAAATATTCCCGATCAATATATTTTTTTAGAATATCTGGTACTCTGATACGACCATTTTCTGTTTGGTAGGTTTCAACAATCGCTGACAGTACTCTAGGAAGCGCAAGCCCCGATCCATTAAGAGTATGGACCATCTCGGTCACTTTCTCTTCCTTTCTATATCTAAGCTGCATCCTTCTGGCTTGGAATGCCTCAAAATTGGAGCATGAGCTTACCTCTAGCCATCGTTGTTGTCCAGGGCTCCAAACTTCTATATCATATTTTTTTGATTGAGTAAACCCCATATCACCCGTACACATCAGTAATGTTTGATAGGCTAAACCTAATTTTTGAAGCAAAGATTCGACATGTTCTCGTAATGACTCTAAGGTTTCATAGGACTCGTCCGGCTTAACAAAATGAACTAGTTCTACCTTTTCAAATTGATGTAGCCTGTTTAGTCCTCGTACATCCTTGCCATAGGAACCTGCTTCTCTTCTCCAGCATGGAGTATGACATACATACCGTAAAGGTAGTTGCTCCTCGGACAGAATTTCATCCCGATGAAAATTAGTCACTGGTACTTCCGCTGTTGGTATTGCAAAGAAGGCGTCCCTTGGAATTTCATACATCATGTCTTCTTTGTCAGGAATTTGACCTGTACCTCGTGCTGAATCCTCATTAACAAGATAAGGAACCTGCATTTCAACGTAACCAGCCTTATTAGCCTCATCAATAAAAAAATGAATAAGAGCACGCTGAAGCTGAGCTAAAGGTCCAAGATAAAAAGGAAAACCTGCACCGGTAACTTTTACCCCACGTTTAAAGTCTAACCAACCCTGCCTTTCTAGAATATCCCAGTGTGGTTTTAACCATGATTGAGTATTGATGGTACCCCATGTGCCAAAAACCTGATTATCTTCTTCTGAGTGTCCAATTGGAACACTAATATGCGCAACATTAGGTATACTAAGTAATAGGGATGTGCGTTTCTCAGCAATTATATTTAACTGCTCCTCTAATTCATTTATAGCGCTTTTCGATCTGGATGTTTCTTGAATAATCGTTTGGGCTTCCTCCTTTTTACCACTAGCCATTAAAGTACCAATTTGTTTAGCCGACTTATTACTTTTAGCTCTGAGAACATCTATCTGATGGACCAATTGGCGCCATTGCTCATCTTTTTCAAAGAGTTGATGAACAAGTTGAGTGTTCTTATCCCCTTTGTTGTTCATTGAATCTATAACCAACTGCGGGTTTTCCTTTATAAATTTAATATCTAACATACTCCTTAAATTAAGTTACCATTTAAAGATACAAGGTCTAGAAACATTTAATTAAGCTTTTTCACTTGTTAAAGTAATTCCGATTTATTCATTACTTTTGTAATTTACACTTTAGAATTTTAGGAATTCAATACTTTATTTTGGATTATTTAGGAAACTCATTACTCTTGCCAACCTAAAGTGAGCGCTCATACTAAGAAATAACTCCATCATCTTAACCGTCCAAATTATGATACCACTACTAGATGTTATTGACGTTAAAATTTTGAATCACCTACAAAAACATGGCAGAGCACAGCGAAATAAAATTGCGGAACTCGTTGGGTTATCTGTACCCTCTGTTTCAGAGCGTATGAAAAAACTTGAGGAACGTGGACTCATTAAGGGATATCATGCCATTCTCAGCGATAAAGATTTCCATTTTGACATTAGTGCCTTTCTATTTGTTCAGGTGGATGGCTCAGAGCATTACAATAATTTTGTAGAGGAAACTTTGAGAGAATCTGAAATTTTAGAATGTCATAGCATTACCGGTGAAGGTTCGCACTTATTAAAAGTGCGGACAAAAAATACTGCCTCTTTCGAACGCCTTTTATCAAGAATTCAATCATGGATTGGTGTGGATAAAACTCGATCGAATTTAGTTCTTTCTAGTTTTAAGGAAACACGGAGCTTACCTATTGAGCAATCTACTGAATTGTTAAAACGCTAATAGAGTACTAAAAGTACTCTTAAAAGTCCTACCTGTATAACAAATTTCGTATATTACGACAGAATGTCATAATTATAGATATGGATAGAGAAGTATTTCAAGAACAATTTGGACTCATAGGTAGTTCTGATGCACTACGGCAGGTTATTGATAAAATAATGCAGGTTGCACAAACCGATATCACTGTTCTCTTACAAGGTGAAAGTGGTGTTGGTAAAGATGTTACCGCACGAGCTATTCATGGCATGAGTCATCGTAAGCATAATGAGCTTATTATTGTGAATTGTGGAGCAATTCCAGAAGGTATTATTGAAAGTGAGCTATTTGGTCATGAGAAAGGAGCATTTACTGGGGCAAATGATGCCCGTAAAGGATACTTTGAAAAGGCCGATGGCGGAACCATATTTTTAGATGAAATAGGTGATACTCCAAAGGATGTTCAAGTAAAACTTCTACGAATTTTAGAAAATGGCGAATTCTTTAGGGTTGGATCATCCAAAGTTCAAACAACTGAGGTTCGAATTATTGCTGCTACAAATAAAGACCTTTGGGAATTAGTAAAAGAAGGTAGTTTTCGAGAGGATTTATATTACAGATTGAATACCGTTCAAATACATCTGCCTGCATTACGGGATAGATCGGAGGACATTATTCCTATCTTTAGAAATTTTGTCGAGCATTACTCAAGAAAATATGACTCTGTATTTAGAGGATTTTCTGACGATGCAAAAGTCCTACTTAGCTCCTATCGATGGCCCGGTAATATTCGCGAACTTCGTAATATTGCCGAGCAGCTAGTTGTTTTAGAAAAATCACAGTTTATAGACATTGAGATTCTCAGAAAATACTTAAAAGGACGCCAAAGTATTGGTTCTGCTGATAATCTACCTATGCTCCAAGAAAATATAAATAGTACAGATAGCCGAAATCAACAAACTTCTCATCAAGGTTCCGAATTAATTTATCGTGCTCTACTTGAAATGAGTAACGACATTGGTGATTTAAAAAAGATGCTAGCAAATCTTGTATACTCGCTATTCTCAAATAAAAATAATCCGCAGTTACCTGCATTATTAGGTTCTGGAGGAAATCCACCTTCACTGGATAATGTACCCGCCAATGCTAATAGTGGGTTACCTAATCCTCTAGACTACACTAATTCTAAGCAAATTAAATTAGATCACTCTCAGAATCAGAATGCATTGAATTATACCTCAACACCTCATAAAGGTGATATAAATGGAGAGGAGTTTGAACACTATGATGAGCCATATCAAGAGGAAGAGATTGATTTTGTGTTACAATTAAAAGGAAAAGAAATCCCTTCGTTAGAGGAAACTGAAAAATTTCTTATCCAAAAAGCACTTGAAATTTTTAGCGGCAATAGACGAAAAGCCTCTGAAACACTCGGAATAAGTGAGCGCACTCTATACCGAAAATTAGATCAATACGGGTTAGAAAAAAAATAACAACCGCCCACCAATATTTAGCTATGCAAAAAGGAGCCCATTACCACTGTCCAATTGTCTTTGTTAAGTGGCGAATAAAAAATCACCTACTAAAATATCTATTTTTGGGGCTAATAAGCTTACAGCTATCATGTCTTAGTTATAGTTTTACGGGAGCCTCTATACCTGAAGGTGTCAACACTATTTATATCCCTTTTTTCCCAGACCAATCTGGCAGTGGATTAGGGGACTTAAGTGATCGTTTGAATACTACCCTGATTGAACAATTTGTAAATCAGAGCAGATTAGGACTGGCAACTAACCTTAAATCTGCGGATGCATTTATTGAAGGTCAAATCCAAACCTATACTAACCGCCCTTTTGCAATCGGTGGAAATGAGCAAGCCAGCCAAAACCAAGTTAGTATAACTGTTCAAGCTCGTTTTCAATATGTAAGCAGTGAAAAAGCACTTTGGAATAAAAGTTTTACAAGTAGCTTCACTTATGATCCCACAGAAGATCCGATCAATGGCGAATTAGAAGCTGCAACCGAAACCTTATCACAGATTGCAAATAATATGTTCAATGATGCAATCAGTAATTGGTGATAATCCCACTAGTCCTATAGAATTTAAACCATCCTTTCTAAGAAATCAGTTGCTCTTCACAAGCCATAACAAAACAATGCACTTTTACCTTTTACATATAGCTTAAAGCCTATATATTATGTGTATATGAAGACTTTTCCATTTACGATACCTCCCTCTCTAAATAGTTACGTAGAACAATTCGATGCCGATCCAGCACGTATGATACGTAAGTTAGAACGTCAAGTTTCTAGAAGAGACCCTGACGCGGTAGGGCACTTTTTACTAGCTTGGTTTCATTGCATAAAAGGCAATCAAAATAAAGCAATTGCCGAAGCGCTAAAAGCTAAAACTTATGCTCCAGGAAGTCCCTTAATGGAGCATTTACATTACTATTTATTGCATCCGAAACAGTTCGATGCCAAAATTCCCCAAACTAATAAAACAGATAGAAAAGTATTGGTTCAAGGATCAAGATCAGCGCAAATACTTGACTTAGACCGACTTATTGAACTCCTTGAGGCGGTTGAAAGCCAACGTGGTAATTATTCATACGAAGAAGTAAGTGATGAAGATTTAAGTGAAAATTCATCCAATGTTGCTGAGATTATATCAGAAACTTTAGCAAGGATACATGAGTCACAAGGTAATAAAAAGGAAGCAATTCATATGTATGAACGTCTAGTTACTGTAAATGAAGAAAAAGCTGACACCTATACAAGTAAGATTGAAGAGTTGAAGTCTGATTATTAATCAAATTTTACTTTTCTGAACCAAAACAGCTCCAATGCATGGCTTACTTCTTCCTTTGATTTTCAATAATCTAACTACACACTATCTATATACTAAATAAGGATTATAGGATTTCTCATGACCAATAGTTGTACTTGGGCCATGCCCTGGAAACACCATCACTTCGTCTCCCAGCTCTAATAACTCTTTACGAATACTAGAAAGTAGCAAAGATGAATCACCTTTGTAGAGATCTGTTCTACCTATGCTTTCCTTAAAAAGTGCATCCCCGGAAAGCAATATCCCTTTATTTTCTATAAAAAATGAACAATGATCAGGTGCATGTCCTGGCGTATAAAGGACTTTTATTTCTATATTTTGAAGTTTAATGATTTGATTATGAGTCAAAGCAAGAGGATTAACTGACGGAAGAATAGCATTAATACCAAACATACGGGCTTGTTGCTCAAAATTGTCCCATAAAAAAGCTTCCTTTATAAAATGGTACAGAGGCGAGTTAATTTTTTTAAATAAACCCTGTAAACCCAAGATATGATCTACATGGGCATGAGTAAGTAGTATACTACCAATATTAAGTTTATGTGTCTCAATGAATTCAAATAATGTATTGAATTCCGTTTCGTTTGAGAATCCCGCATCTATCAACACAGCATATTTGGGATCATCCCAAAGTAAGTAAGTGTTCTGCGCGAAAGGACCTACTTCAAATCGTTGAATTTGCATAAAAAAAGCCATCCAAGGATGGCTACAGAAAATTACTATTTCTTATCGTACATTCGTTTAAACCGATCTACTCGACCAGCCTTAGATGTGAAATTGGTATTCTTTGTGTAAAATGGATGATTACGAGAATCAACTTCCGGCTTGTATACCCCGTCTTTTGTATTTAACGTACTACGTGTTTTGATTTGAGTACCATCGCTGAGTAAAACGGTTACTTCTTTGTAATCTGGGTGAATACCTGCTTTCATATACCTTTTATTAGTTAAGAGATAAAGATAAAGAATAAAATTTAATCTCTCAATTCATTCATGAATAATTCTTTTATTCTATTTCATATCCAGAGCTTGTATCTAATTGATCCAACATAGTGCCTAACATATCAGTATATTTAGTTGTCTGGTTTATTTCCTCTTTTCCTAACATAGAATGTTGGTGTAAAGCTTCTAGTGTTATGTCCATCCAGGCATAAAGATCCGAATCGTCTGTTGAGTCACTCATTACATTAGATACGGCTTCTTTTAATCCCTTTACATGCCTTAATGCATCTTTGTAGTCATTGTCATTAATATGGTCACCCAATATCAATTCATTGCCTAATTCAAAATGAAGGCCTATTGGCTCATAGATCGATGCTGATTCCTCACTACGCTTAGATGGGTCAGGAAAGTAGTTTTTGTATACTTTGGTGATAGCTTTGCCAACTATAAGTTTTGCTACATTAATGGCCCCCTCCTGTTCACCCTCATAGACAAGTTCCAACTTACCTGTAAGAGCCGGTATGATATGATATAGATCACTAACCCTAATTTGAGTTTTATCCTCTCCCTGAAGCAGTGCTCTTCTTTCTGCAGCACTAATCATTTGTTCCATAGCTGTAATGGTCATACGGGTAGATACACCACTCTTTTGGTCAATATACTCAGAAGACCTGGCTTCAAAGGCCACCTGTTCTAATATATATCTGTAAGCATCAGGTATCTGAACATCAACGCTCATTTCTCTTTGCGCCCAAGATTCCTGTGCGGTTATTTTCATCGCCATTTCGATATCCCTAGGGTAATGGGTAATAATTTGGGCATCTATTCGGTCTTTAAGTGGGGTGATTATATTCCCACGATTGGTATAATCTTCGGGGTTGGCTGAAAATGCCATGCATACATCTAATGGCATTCTAAACTTAAAACCTCTAATCTGAATATCTCTCTCTTGCATAATATTTAGCAAAGCAACCTGAATCCGTGGTTGTAGATCAGGTAATTCGTTTATAATGAAAATACCCCTGTTGGATCTAGGTATTAGTCCAAAATTAATAGAATCCTCGTGCGATAAATCTAATTTTTGAGATGCCGCTTTAATAGGATCTATATCACCGATTAGGTCAGAGACCGTGGTATCTGGAGTAGCTAATTTCTCACTATAGCGTTCGTCTCGGCTAACCCATTCAATAGGTGTATCATCGCCCATATTGCTCAGGACTTCACGAGCATAACGTGACAAAGGACAAAATGGATCATCATGAATAATTGATCCTTTAACAATAGGCATATACTCATCTAACAAATAAATCATTTGGCGGAGTAGACGGGTTTTTCCTTGCCCTCTCAGGCCTAACAATATGAAATCATGTTTAGCTAGTATAGCCTGCTGTATCTGCGGTATTACAGTTTCTTCGTACCCTAATATACCATCGAATGTGACCTGATCAGATCTCATTCGTGCAATTAAGTTTTTCCTCATTTCTTCTTTGACAGATACACTTTTCCATCCCGATTCCTTTAAGTCGCCTAAAGTGGTAACTTTATCAACTAATCTCATTTTCAACGCTTTCTGTTTCATTTTGTTTTTTAAGTTTTGTGTACCTATTCATTCTAACTGTCGGTTCCAGCTAATCATTCACTTTGTACTAAGAAATATTTAGCATTTTAATATCATACTTTTAACTAATTAGCAACACCAGGAACGCTCGATTCCAATAAATAATTTCTTTGTATAGATGAACAAAATGTAATTATCAGAAGATTAGTAAAATTTTATAGGTCTATGTCAAAACAAATTGCAGTCATTTTAGGTGGTAGTGGCGGGTTAGGTGAATCTATTGCCCATCATTTATTTGAATCTAACGATTACAGAATAGTTATCTCCTCTAGAGATCAGACAAAAGCAGAGAAGATAGCGAGTCAAATTAACCAAAAAGGTGGAGAAGCGTACGCCATCCCAGTAAATGTAACCAATGCAGGGACTCTTACTCAGGTTGCAGCTCAAATTTATCGTGAATTAGGCCCGGTAGATGCGCTCATACATGCTTATGGTAAGGGTGTTATTCAAGCTTCTGCTAATATCAAACCAGAATTGGCGGCTCAAGTTATAAATACCAATGTATTAGGGACTTTTTTGGCGACACAAGCATTTCTTGAGCATATGAATACCGAACATGCTCGAATGATCTACTTCCCGGGTACTATGGGAAAATATATCATGAGAAATTCTGCGCTATACTCAGCTACCAAATTTGCCATTCAAGGAATGGTCAAAGGACTAGTCGAAGAATATAAAAGATCTAAAATCCAGTTTACTCTTTTGTACTTAGGAGGTGTTGATACACCTTTTTGGGATGATGAAGACGTTCAAATGAAAGTAAAAAAAGAAGCCATGTTAAATCCCGCAGTGATTGCCAATGTCGTTGGCAGCATACTAAGTCTTCCAGCTACTCATGTGGTAAATGAAATGGTAATTCAGCCAAATTCACATCAAATAGTGTAATTTTCTTCTATAACTGAGAAAAACATAACTGTAATGGACTAAATCATGCAAGTCTGGCCAGCTTTATTCAGTAACTACAGGGAAACGGCTCATAATTCAACTATGAGCAGAACTAACTATACTTAAAGCCTGTTCTATTTCGGTTTTAGAAACTGTTAATGCTGGCCTAAAGCGAATCGTCTTATCACCACATCCTAGTATCATTAATCCTTTGTTCATACACTCAGTAACTACCGCATCTCTAGCATGTGAATTGGGTAGATCAATTGCACACATAAGGCCTTTACCTCGAGGGTTGGAGAAGTGTGTATGCTTTGCGTGTAGGTGGTAAAGTCCTTTAAGTAAATGATCTCCAAGATTAGCTGCATTCTCAACAAGGTTCTCCTGCTCTATAACCTCTAGTATACGTTGGAAACGAACCATATCAACTAAGTTTCCGCCCCATGTAGAGTTTATTCTAGAGGAAACCTTAAAGCAGTTGGTTTCTACTTCATCTAGGCGTTTTCCTGCGAGTATACCACAAACTTGAGCTTTTTTTCCAAATGCAATAATATCTGGTTGCACAAAATGCTCATGCGCCCAAAACTTACCTGTTAATCCAATACCGGTTTGCACTTCATCATAAATTAGTAATGCTTCGTAGGTGTCTGCTAGTTTACGTAGTTCTTGATGAAACTCTTGCCTAAAGTGACGATCACCTCCCTCTGCCTGAATAGGTTCAATAAGTATGCATGCTATCTCATCTTTATATTGCTCAAAATATCGTTTGGCCTGCTCGATCGCTAAATGCTCGTGCTTTGCTACATGCTCGACCGATTCTTCAGTTTCGGGGTAATGATTAGCAGGACTGTTCACTCGTGGCCAATCAAATTTAGGAAAATATTT
>DEBM01000044.1:52777-52948 GCA_002348545.1 Balneolaceae bacterium UBA2956 | reverse complement strand
CCAATCAAATTTAGGAAAATATTTAACCTTATCAGGAACAGTATTTGTAACGGATAAAGTATATCCTGTGCGTCCATGAAAGGCATGTTCAAAATGAAGCACTAAATGTCCTTTTTCTTCTCGATAACCGCGGTGAAAGTTTTTCTGTACCTTCCAGTCAAAAGCAACTTT
>DEBM01000044.1:51904-52470 GCA_002348545.1 Balneolaceae bacterium UBA2956 | reverse complement strand
TACCTTCCAGTCAAAAGCAACTTTCATTGCATTTTCAACAGCAAGTGCACCGCCGGAAATAAAGAAAGCATAGGGCATATATTCAGGTATACCAACTCGTTCGAATGTTTCCAAGAAATCTGCCATATATTCGGTGTAAATATCAGAATTCGAAGGTTTATTTATAGCGGCTTTTCCAATTTTCTGAATGAATTCATCATTATACAAAGCAGGATGATTCATGCCAATTGGATTAGATGCAAAAAAAGTGAAGAAATCTAGATATTCTTTCTTCGTGACTTTATCTACTAAATAACTTCCATGACTTTCCTCTAAATCGAGAACCATATCATACCCATCGGCTAAAATATGTTTGGCTAAAGTAGTTCGTACATCACTTGCGTGAATATTTGTGTGACTCATAATGATTAAATCTTATTAATAGTATTTAAACCGGTAAACATTGTTTTTTTAAGCTAGTAAATACTACAATCGGACTCAAGAGATAAGAGTGAGAATACTTAATCTTTGTATTACTTGACTGTTAAAGAAAAGAGTTGACCTTGGATCACATTAAGTAGTATATT
>DEBM01000044.1:34258-51504 GCA_002348545.1 Balneolaceae bacterium UBA2956 | reverse complement strand
AGGTTCGAATCCTGTCCCCGCCACTATCAAAAGGTCTGTTTAGAAATTCTAAAGGGACCTTTTTTATTTAAAATCAGAATCAAATACAGTTCCTTCCCAATCAGGGTCTGTAGCGCCAATCCATTTGTTTAAATCATTTACTCTTGATATAGCCTGGACTCGTCCAAATCTAGCAGGTGATTTGACTAAATCATATTCAAAGAAAATTGAATCCGGATCAAATTTAAATTCTACTCCGCTATGGTATTCAATTAATACTTTTTCGGCATCTGGATGAATTCTGAACTTAGTTATTGATGATTGAAGGTCATTATCTAGTAATAAGTGTCTATAAATAACCTGAGCCACAGAAGTCGGTATACGACTACCACCAGCAGCACCTAAAACCATTACAGGTGAATTGTCTTCAAGAATGATGGTGGGACTTATATGAGAGTAAGCACGTTGGTTAGCATCTGTAATACCTAAATAACTACCCATAGTTGTAGCGTAAACGAAACCTAAAGAATCTGTTATTACACCGGAACCCATTAATGGACCAACTGTTTGTGTTAAACTAACTACATTATCATAGGAGTCAACAACAGAAATATGCGCAGTATTACCGTCCTGATTATCGTCTAATGATTTTTTGGAGCAGCAATCTTTACTAATTTTATTTGATAATAATTTATTGTAATCGGAGGATATTATATTCTTTAAAGAATCTGGTAAAAACTGTAATTCTCTGCTACTACTATATACATGTTGTGAAGTAGAGTAAATCATATTTATATAATCTTCAGAGGTTTTCACTCTATTTGGCCAACTATCCAGTAATTGTACCAATTGAATTACAATAGGCCCAAAAGAGGGTAAGAATAGACTAGATATACTGTATTTATCTAACTCACCATTAACTATTACAGAATTGCCAGATTTATAATCACGTAAATCATCTAAAGTTACAAAACCACCGTACCTATTCATATCTTTTGCAATTTTATCAGCAACCCATCCACTGTAAAAACCATCAATTCCGTGCTTAGATATTTCATGTAATACATTAGCAAGATCTTTTTGAATTAGTGTATCACCTATTTGAAATAAGGAATCACTTAAAAAATATTTATCAGTTTTAGAATTATTTTGTAAGTGAGATGAAGCTAAGTTTAACCGGATTACATTGCCCTTTGTTAATTCAAATCCATTATACGCAAGTTCAATAGACGGTTTCAGTAGCTGCTGAAGCGTCAGATTACCTCTAGATTCATGCAACTTAATCAAACCATGAACAACTCCAGGTGTACCAATAAACTTATAACCATCTACGTATTCATCATGTATATATGATGAGGGTACCTGAGTCGTTCCATCAATTCCACCTAATGAGTCATTAGTAAAGTATATGGCTTGCATGCGACCACCAATACCACTCATTGACGGTTCAACTACTGATAAAGCAAAACCAGTCGCAACAGCCACATCAAATGCATTACCACCTAATTCAAAAATAGTTTGACCAACCTGTGTTGCAAGTGGGTGTGGAGTTACTACTACATTATTAGAAATTTGAGAGCTAGTACAACTAATAAAAAATAAGATAGCTTTAACAAACAATATTAAAGAATATTTGGTCATATTTAAATGCATTTTTTAGACAAAAAAAAAGCCCCAACAAAAGTTGAGGCCTTAAATTTATTCAGGATGGATTATCTCCAAGCTTTAGCTCCTGAAGCTGTACCAGCAGCCCAATCAGTTCCTTCTCCACCGTTACCAACAGGTGCGCTTTGCCCACCATAGGTATAGAAAGGAATCGTTACTCCTAGTGTTTCTAGGATTTCAGCTGGTATTGGCCAGTGAAGCGGAGAACCTTTTTGAAGCATATCTCTACCTCTCATATCAAACCATTCGTTACCAACACCATCAAGAAATGATTCAACCATTCTTTCATGGTGTATAGCGGCATGAATAGAAGCTGCATCAGCAGCAACATCAGGTAAACCACCACGAACTTTTCTTGCACCTGCAGCATCATTAAGAATAGCAGCAGCTCCGGCTAAATTACCAGTTTGTGCTAAAGCTTCTGCATGATACATATGCATTTCAGACATTGATATTTCTTGCATTATCGCAGCCCAAGGCCCAATATATTCATTGTGACGTGTGTAACGGAAGCTAGAAAAGAAATACAACCCACGTTCTGGTCTAAAGTTGTTAGAAGATAGGTGAGTATAATCAGTCCACAATCTATCATCAACATCTGCATTGTCAAAGATACGAGCAGAATCTGGTGTTGGAAAGTCAAGTCCATCAGGGTTATGATTTGGATAAGAATCATCCATCATATTAATAACTCTCATGTCAACTCGAGCCCAACCTGGATAAACAAGATATATATAGTGCTCGTTGTACCAGAAACCTGTTTCCCACTGGTCATTGTTGATGTTAAAGTCTGAAGTAATGCCGTTACTCACATGAGTAATAACAGCATTCCAATCAGTAGCAGCTCTTTCAGCTTCAGTTCTGCCTTCATTTGCTAGAAATCTTGCAGCAAAGGAATGTGCTAATGCAGCAAATCCTGCATTATCAAGTCCACCAGGTGTATTGATAACGGCTTCACTTATAGTAAATGAATTAGCACCAGCTATAGTTGCAGCCTCTACTAACTTAGCTATGGCATGATCCATTAACTGAGTA
Organism: Balneolaceae bacterium UBA2956; assembly: GCA_002348545.1. Classification (GTDB taxonomy): domain Bacteria; phylum Bacteroidota; class Rhodothermia; order Balneolales; family Balneolaceae; genus UBA1275. The sequence goes on along the minus strand of DEBM01000044.1, from coordinate 48,825 downwards.
TATGGTATTAATGTAGGACTGGTTAAATCTTCTCCTGCAGAGTTTTCATCTATAATGTAACCTCTATCAAAAGCTAATGCTATGTAACCCATCGATATGCCTTGTGCAAAGCGCGCAAGAGCTTCAACTCTAGCAGCATCTGAACCAAAATCGATATTAGGATCTTGAACAGCTTTTATTACGTCGGTTGCAGATGAATTAATGGAATACATACTACTAAATGGTGTAGCAGTTAAATATCTATAACCGTAGTTAGGTGCATTATCGAAAGCTGGACGAGGTTCAGTCCCCATCTCACGCATTCCAACATTACCCCAAGAACAGGATGCGGCATCAGCAAGTACTGCTGTTGGCATACCCATTCCACTATAACTATGTATACCATTGTGCCATGATTTGATGAGGCCCTCAGCCAATGTTGTCAAATCTGATACAGATGATAATGCACGTTCAGTATCTGGATTGTTGAGGTTTTCAACAGTCAGATCAGCACAGCTGGCAAGTGTTACCATACCAGCAACAGCAATCGTCAAAATTTTATTTTTCATATTTTTCATGATGAATGATTTAATTATTAAAAGTCAAATTTAACAGAGAAAGCAATATTTCTGAAGTTTGGATACTGACCAGTTGAATCAAATGGATTTCTGATACTTCCAGCTTCAGGATCATAACCACTGTAATCTGTTATTGTTAACAAATTTCTACCTAGTACTGAGAATGTAATATTCTCCATTTGGTCGCCTAGTAAACTCAAGTTGTTAGGTGAGAATTGATAGCTTAATGAAACTTCTCTCAGTTTAATGTAAGTACCATCTTCTACCCAATATCTATTGTTAGTATTAACATCATAGAATGTCTGATAGTAGGTCATAGTTTTCTTTTCTGCATCAGGTAAGCCTGAAACATCCATAATACCATTTCTACTATCTCTGGTTAACCATTGGCTTTTTCTGTTGTAGACGTCACCACCTTGCTTTAAGTCAATTAATACGTAGGCTGATAAACCTTTCCAGCTAACAGTATTAGACAATCCTGCTGTCCAATCAGGACGTCCGTCACCGATTTTTACGAAAGCAAAGTTACCGAATTCATCTCTCATTTTAATAGGCTTTTCGTCAACAGTTCCTTGAGTACCTGCTGCGACTACATAACCTTGATTGTTTACCTCATAATCAGCAATTGTTCCACCGTATGAATCAAGGTTAGAGCTAATTTGATCTAACGAAGTTACCCAGTCATATCCGTAGATAGCACCATAAGTTTCACCTTCACGAATATAAAATAGACCACTAGGACCAGATTGGAATGGAGGAACGCTCAACTCGGTAATTGTCTGTGATGACTTGGACCAAGTTAAACCCATGTCCCAAAGTAGGTCTTTAGTTCTAATTAAATTAGCTTGTAGGTTAAATTCGAATGTTTCACCCTCTAATGTACCTGCATTTTGGTACTGACTAGAGTATCCTGTTACAGGAAGTAATGGAACATTTAGGAATTGATCAGTAGTAGTAGACTGTGCATAAACAAACTCAAAGCTGAAGTTTTGCATAAATGTACCGTTTATACCAAATTCAGTTTCTTTTGTCTCAGATGGCTTCAATTCTTTGTTACCTAACTGGGATTTACTAGTACTACCAGAAACTAATGAGAACGTCTCATATTGCCATGCGAATGATGGTCGAATACCAGCAGTACCTTGGGCAACTCGAACTTTTAATTCGTCAAACATTTCTAAATCGAAATCTTCTGTTATACGATAAGCTGCAGAAACTCTGTAGTAAGGATTTGTTCTGTTATTCGTACCAAACAGTGAAGATGAATCTAATCTGTACATTGCATCAAATAGGTACTTATCATCATAATCTAATGACATAATACCAAAGTAGTTTTCTGATCTAATATCAGCCTGATAGTTATCAGCTGTGATATCTGCAGGATCCATTGCATCAAAACCAGGGATACCTAGTACCTTAAAGTCATTACCGGACGCGTTAAACCATTCGGTGTGGAAATCTTCATTTAGGTAACTGAATTGGAATTTTGCAAAAAGGTCGCCAAACTGGAATCTCGTAGTTGCAAACAACTGTGTATTCTCAGATTGTGTTTCTTGTGAATATTTGTATAGCGAACCTTCTGAATAGGTAATACCATATGGGTCACTACCACCAATAATCCAGTAATCATAAGGATACAATGAAGTGTAACGTTCGTTATTGTTCTCCATAGAGTAAGTAGCTTTCAGCTCTAACCAATCTGTGACATCAGCTGTAGCAGAATAGTTACCTAAGAATCTTTGGCCATATGTATCTCTATCATTTTTAGAAGTACCATACAATGGATTTTCTTCGTTGCTCCAGTGGTTGTGTCTTAGATAGTAGGCCTGTCCATCAACTGGATTATCCATGTACAAATTATTGTCAGGCTCAGCAAGTACAAGATCAAAAAACAATCCAGATCCACCACCGGGGGTGTTTGAGGTTGTTCTGATAATAAGATTGGAAGTAGACACTTTTAACCAGTCATTAACTTGCCAATCGGTATTAACTCTGAAGTTACGTCTGCCATACCCATCAGTATTAGGAATAATCCCTTCTTGCTGGTTGTTTTCGAAACTTGTAAATAAGTTGATGCCACCTACTCTTGAAGCAAGAGCAAAGTAGTTAGTCATGTTAGTACCAGTTTGGAAAAATTCTTCTTGAATGTTCTTATTAATGGCAAATGGGTTGTCCATGTATTGGTTGTCTTCAGTGACTCTAGAACCAACAATATTAGGATCATAACCGCCCATATATCCTGCAGGATAAACCACACCAGCATATTTGGTAAAGTTACCTTCAGATTCCCAATCATCGGCTAAAGCGAATGCATGATGCTCTGCTAGGTCAATAAATTTGTCTAAGTTTTGAAATCCAACTTCCTGACGTATTGTAACTTTAACGTCACCATCATTAAGTCCTGCACCACGTTTTGTGCTAACTACTACAACACCGTTACCAGCACGGGATCCATAAAGAGCAGATGCAGCAGCACCCTTAACAACCTCGATACTTTCGATATCATCAGTGTTAATGTCTCCTAATCCTCCTTCTATAATAACACCATCTACGATAACAAGGGGATTTGAACCTACACTAAGGTTATTATCAGATCGCACTTGGATGTCGGCAGAACCGCCTGGTGTACCAGAGGTAGTTCGTATTTGAACTCCAGATACTTTGGCTGAAAGTGAGCTAGCAACGGATGTCGCAGGAACTTTGCTTAACTGAGCAGCATCTACTTTTGCTACTGAAACTGTTAATTTTTTTCTTGGTGTACCATCAGCAACCCCTGAAACAACGATTTCATCGAGTAAACCGATATCAGTAGCCATTTCAAAATTAAGAGTGTTAGCTCCAGCTGAAATACTTACTTCTTGAGAGATTGTTGAGTAACCAATATAGGTAACTTCTACTGTGTAAGTACCTGGCTCTATACCTGTAATTTGATATTCTCCATCGGCATTAGTAGATGCACCTTTCATGATTTCTGTTAATACGACATTTACTGCCGGTAGTGATTCGCCTGTACTGGCATCTGTTACCGTACCAGACAATGTACCACTTTGAGCAAATGCACTGACTGTGAATAGACTAGACAGGATTGCTAGTGAAAGTAACTTCTTGAACATAGATGACCTCTAGTTAAGTTATATTTAGTTATTAGTAATTTTTAAACTCGTCTGCTTAATGCAGATTGCTTAATGTAAACTATATGAATTTAAAATAAAATAATTATTAACATATTATTTTACAACTAAATATTATCTCTTAGAATACTCCCACTTAACCACTTTTGAACTTGCCTATATTCTAAAGAGAAATATTGTTGATTTCTGAGGAGTTGGAAGTTATCAAATGGATAAAATTTGTTTTTAAATCTGTATGACTTGAAGGTAAAGTTAGTTTCAGGATTGTAAAAATCATTAGAATATCTCCATGTTTTCTCTCCTAGTGTATTTTCAATATACCATGGAGGGCCAAACAGAATGTACATCATCCCCATATCGGTTTTCCAACCCTCTTTATAGTTCGAGAATTGTTTATTAGCTTCTTCAACGCGCTCATAATAAAGTTCGATAGCCTGGAGTGCCTTGTTTGTATTCTTGATATTTGAGAGCCAAAATCTATCAACAGCTAGTTTTTGCTCTCTAGGATCTAAGATTGCCATTAACTCTTTATGATCCCCCTCTCTCATTAAATATGATAATGGAGCGGCTAATTCTTTAGGTGTTCTGAGTGAAGGATAGTGAGGACTTTTTACACTGAAATCTCTGGCCTTATATATTTCTTCATCTCCCACTTCGGTACGAACTTCAAATCTGTAATTACCTCTTGTTAAATCATCAAAGAAAAACTCGATGGTAACAGTTCCTGGTTGACTGAGTATTCGCTTAGAACTATTCACTAAATCAAACTCTCCATAGTCAATCCCTTTGTATGGCAAACTTGCAGGGGTATAATCAGGCCAACTCATGGGCCGAGCATGTAAGGTATCCGAATCAAATTTTAACAAACGGGTACTTATAGTTTGGGGCTCATTAATCTTATTGTTAGTCACTTGAAACATCAAACGGACTGAATCACTTCTCTCCGATATGTTATAGGTAGTGATTGCCTCAAAGAATCCACTGTTTACCTTATGATTTTTTGCAAATACTTGAATATTTGTTAAGTAGCTACGTTGTTCGGTTGGATTAGGAATCTCTACTGAGAGTACTCGAAAGCTCTCTCGCCCATTTGAGGTATCTCTTATGATAACTCGAACAGCATATCTTCCTGGCTCCACTGGTACTGACCTTTTAATAATATACGCGTCCTGACTATTTACCACATATGAGGCCGAATCAGCAATTTCAAATTCAACATTATCAGATTTAATTAACCGATCGGATTGCTCTACATCGCTTATACGTATATCCATTTCTATGTTTGAGCGGAACATATCATCTATTTTTCTAAAAACGAGGCTAGCATATACAACCTCAGCAGATATTTCGATAAATGCACTGTCGGTTTCCACATCTACCAACCCGGCACCCACCACTCTAAGCTCAGGATAGCCAGGCCGATAATCATAATCTGCAGCCCTATCCACTTCTTCTACAATGGCGTTATTACAGCCCATAAGCAAGTAACCTGTTAGCAACGCTAAGACTACCATTACCCTGACTTCACCAACTCTAGGAGAAGATTCAATTGCTATATTCATTATATTTAGCATGCATCACAAATTTTGACAGATATCTGGCGAATGAAATAAAAGTTATAAAAATGTATGTGAATGTTGTTTGAACAGTGGATTATACGCTCGTAACAAAATAAAATCATACATATTTATATACCATATAAAGATCCGAAATCGTTTCAATAGCTTAAAACAATTAAATTATCTTTACATTAGTATCGTATCTTCCAAGGATTGCAACACTATCATCAAATTACCAACGCGCATATGATCACTCCTCAACGAAAAACAAAAATCGTCTGCACCATCGGACCAAGTTGTTTTACTCAGGAAGGTATTAACAGCCTCTTACTTCACGGGATGAATGTCGCCCGGATTAATTTCTCTCATGGAGGTTACGAAATTCATGAGCGCAGCATCAAGTTTATCCGAAAGGCTGCACGTGAATTTAACTATAGCGTACCTGTTTTAGCCGACTTGCAAGGCCCAAAAATTAGAGTTGGCCAAATGAAAGACGAAGGACAAGTTTTGCTGGATGGTAGTGAAATCACCTTAACTTCTGAAGATGTTATTGGCACCGCTGACTGCGTACCCATTGACTATGATAAACTCCCACTAGAAGCCGAAGTTGGGAACACTATTCTTTTAGATGATGGACTCTTAGAATTCAAAGTAACTGAATGCCTCGAAAATTCACTTAAGGTAAAGGTCATCGTGGGAGGGCTCCTAAAGTCTCGAAAAGGGGTAAACTTACCAAACGTAAAAATATCTATACCTGCTCTAACCCTAAAAGATAGAAAAGATCTTGAATTTGCTGTGAAGATGGATGCCGATTACATCGCCCTTTCTTTCGTACGGCATCCGCAAGATATTATAGATTTAAAAAAATTATTGAATGAGCTTGGCTCTGAAGCCGGTATCATTGCCAAAATAGAAAAACCTGAAGCCGTTGATTGTATCGATGCGATCATAGAGCAGGCCGACGGCATTATGGTTGCTCGGGGTGATTTGGGCATAGAAATACCAGCCGAAGAAGTACCCTTTATTCAGAAAACTATTATTGAAAAATGTAGAAGCGCAGGTAAATCTGTTATAACAGCCACTCAGATGCTGGATTCAATGATTAAAAATCCAAGACCCACACGAGCAGAAACCTCCGATGTAGCAAATGCCGTTCTTGATGGTACCGATGCAGTTATGCTTTCAGGAGAAACTGCAGTTGGTAAATATCCTATGGAAGCAGTAAATGTGATGGATCGTATTTGCCGAAAAATTGAAGAGCGTAGAGTACAACTTTATAATAGCCTGGAATACAACAAACCTAGCGATCCAGATAAACAAATTATAGAATCATTAGCTCATACCTGCGTTTCTTTATCCGAAAAAGCAGATAGTACTTTAATTAGTACCATTACCCATTCTGGGAGTACGGCCCGCCGTATTGCTAAATTCAGACCTAAAGTACCTATATTTGCATTTACTGAATCTCGAAAAGTACGCAGGCAATTGAACCTTGTTTGGGGCGTTCGATCCATCCGACTGCGTGAACTCTTCGATACAGACATAAGCGTGAAAATTATGGAGGATTATCTCAAAGAAAATGGCCAAGTAAAATCAGGTGACCGGGTAGTTATTGCTACGGGTATGCCCACGGCTCTAAGAGGTCGTACCAATATGGTAAAAATAAGCATTATAGAATAAAGCATTTCCTCATGCGTATTATGTCCCGAATATTACTAATCAGTTTTGTACTGCTAGGTTGTTCAGGGCAATTTTCATCTCAATTTATTAACTTTAATGCCTATTACAATACCTTCTACAACGCCCAATTAAGCTACGAACAGGGATATACCAAAAGTACTGAACAAAGCAGGAAGTATAATTTTTTGCTTCCAATCAGAGTCTACCAAACTCCACTTGGTGCTGGGATGCAAGAACTCCAAAATACCATTGATAAAGGGGCTGATATCTTACGGGATCACAAAAAAAGTAAATGGGTAGATAATGCCTTAGAATTAATTGGTAAGTCCTACTTCTTCAGAACAGAGTACTTTTCTGCAGATCAAAAATTCGATGAATTATTGTTAACTACTCAGGATCCCTTATTGCAACAGAAAGGTATTTTCTGGAAGGGAAGAGTATTTATGGAGCTTGAACTATACACCCAAGGTGTGCAGTACCTAGAAGAACAAAGAGCTATCTATGATGGACAGTGGTTAGAAAACATAGGAGATCAAATACTTACTATTTTAGCAGAGCTTTACATAGCAAGACAAAATTATGAGGCAGCTATTCCATTGCTAGAGCAAACGGCTGCTTCATTACCTGGTAAAGCATTGAAAGAACGAGCTTTTTTTCTGCTAGGGCAGCTTAATGATTTCCAAGGGTTCACTCAAGACGCATTCACTGCCTTTGACCGTGTTTCGGACCATTACTTTAATTATGATATACAATTCGAGGCTCAAAAGAAAAAAGCGGATGTTGCGAGACAGCTCGGTTTAGTCGATGAAGCCTATTCCGTTTTATCAGATATGGTTAAGGATGATAAGAATACCGAGTTTATAGCTGAACTTCGTTTAGAATTAGGGCTTACTGAACTTCAGAGAGAAAGATCTGAAAAAGCTAAAAATATATTCTTAAATCTATTAAGAGACCAACAGTTTCCTGCCAAAGCACGAACTAAAGCCTTAACCTATTATTCCCTTGCAGATATTTATCGGTTTAACAACAACTTTAGCCTCGCCGCAGCTTATTATGATTCCGCAGCACGAATTGACATACCCTCAGAAAGTCTACCAGAATATTTTAATGCTCAAGAGTTGTCAGCATCTTTTGGTGAATACACAGAGTTAAAATCAAACATTCAACTAGAAGATAGTTTATTGTACCTGGGCTCGCTAGAATCGGCCCAGTTTGACTCAGTGATACTAGAAATACAGCGGCTTCAACTAGCTAAACTCGAGCGCCTCCAACAAGAGCAAGAAGATCGAGCAAATACGCTTGTTACTATTGATCGTGAGTCAAACCCAAGGTCTAACTCGAATTCTAATAGCGGATTCCTGAATGAGCTGGACCAACAAATTAGTACCGACGCAGCTCAGCAGTTCAATGCACTTTGGATGGGAAGAATTCTGACCGATTATTGGCGTTTTGAATCCCGCACACGTAATAATTTGGCGCAGGACAGTAGCGATTTTGAGAGCTATACAAATGAAAATATCGCCATTCAACTTCAAAATAAATATACTGTTGACATAAGTGACATCCCTTTTGATCCAGCTGACAAAGATTCTGCTCATGAACGACTTTCCACCTACTACTACGGTATAGGAAACCTATTTTTTTTAAACCTAAATGACACCGATAGTGCAGAATATTATTTTTCTAAAGTTTGGTCAGAGCGACCTCAAAGCAAAGTAGCCCCCGTATCCTTATACTCTCTGGCGGAGATTGCTTATACTAATCAACAAATAGAACGCGCAAAAGAATTGGGAGTTATTATTATTCAAAACTTCCCAAATACCGTCTATGCAAAGCGTATATCCGAACGTTTTTCAATTCCAATAGAGCATGAAAACAGCATTCAAATAACGGAACTTGATAGGTTTCGACAATTGTATAACAACTTTGAAATGGGTATCGAGGTTGAGATAGATTCTTTATTTAACTGGGGTATATCAGCAGAAAATTCAGTTCTTGGTGAACAGGCCTATCGTATTGGTCTTACTTCCTATATTGAGAGCATAACCTTGGATAGTTTGTATCAACAATCTCTATCCCAGTGGCTAACTGAACAAGAGCGCTGGGTTGCTGACCATGCTAATCTACTTGCATTTAAAGACTCCATAGAAGTAATCCTAGGAGACAGTCTACTTGACCCGTTAAAAGATGAACAATTATCTGCCTTGTTAGATTCAACACTCAATGAACCGATTTGGTACGACTTATTCCCTTTCAAAGGCCCTAACTGGGATATGGCCAGAAATTATTTAGCAGTGTATGACTCAGTATTCATGAATCCAGTAAAAAATGCAGGCATAATACGTTTAAAGCAGGAATTAATCCTTCCTAAAAGCCCCTACTTCGTTGTGATTGATAGTTCATTTAATGATTCCTCACAGGTCGATACTATCTCGACTAACTCAGTAATGACCGACTCGCTGAGTATAAAGCCTTTTTCAATTAATTCGCTCTCGCAAAAGACAGATTTAATCAACTCAATAGAGGATAATTCTTCGATCAATGACTACCAATCCTGCATTGATCTTAACATTTCACCATCTTTTCGAGGGGGCAACCAAGTGCTATTATCAAGTATTTCCTATCCTGAAAGGATTATCATAAGTCCAGTGAAGTACCGATTTTTCATTAATGAACGGGGCATTATCGATCGTTTTGAGAACGTGGACTCGGCTTCAAATTCGGTGATCAGTCCAGATTTAGTAGATGCAATCAATGACCGTTTAGAATCGGGCGTTTCATTTGAACCCACCATTATTAATGGCCGATCGGTTCGATTAGTTTGTGACGTAGTTATAGATCTATCTGAGCTAAAATAAATTTACTTGTATTACTTCTACTATAAGCCACTTATACTTCGCATAGCCCAGTTAACTGCGACCACATGCCTTAACTATATCCGAAACTAAGCCTGGGCCTTCATAAACGAGTGCTGTATATATTTGTAGCAAGTGAGCACCAGCCTCAAGGCGTTCTAGCGCTGAATTTACTGAATCGATCCCCCCCACAGAAATAATCGGTTTGCCTCCCGACAATTCCTCCGAAAGCCAACGTGTCATCTCCAAACTTCTCTTAGCAATAGCTCGTCCGCTCAACCCACCTCTCCCTATCTCAGAAAGCTCTTTTTTAGTGTGCACTAACCCTTCTCTGTTGTTAGAGGTATTTGTGGCTACATAGCCATCAATTCCATAATCTTCGCAAATTTCTAATAAATTTATTAGGTTTTCATGCGTGGTATCCACTGAAAATTTTACAGTCGTCGGAATATGTGCATAGGTAGAAGAATAGGATGTTTTAAGCTTGTTCGAGGGAAATCCTCCCCGTAATGCTCTTTGCTTTATCCCAGCTAACAATTCACTAAGTGCACCTGGATCTTCAAAGGTTTTACCCTCTCCTGTGTTCGGACAAGATATATTAATGGTGATGTAATCGGCCACCTGTTGGGCTAGAATGTAGGATTCAATGTAATCTTCAACAGCTGCGTCACCCGTAATAGTTGGATCATTAGTTTTGGCGATGTTTACTCCCAACGGAATGTCCAATTTAAGTTTTTTTAACCGCTCTACAACCCTGGCTGCTCCTTGGTTATTAAGACCCATCCGGTTTATCAAGGAATAATCTTTAGGTAGTCTAAAGGCGCGAGGCTTTGAATTCCCAGTGGAGGATTTAGCTGTAATACTCCCTACTTCAATAAAACCAAAGCCTAAAGCTTGCATGGTGCGTGGGGTTGTTCCATTTTTGTCAAATCCAGCGGCTAAACCTAATGGGTTCTTAAAGTGGAGTCCCCAAATTTTTTCATCTGACTTCATATCAGCCACTGCATAAAGTCGGCTTACTATATTTTGGAGAATATCTGAGCGATTGGTTTTGCTAGCAATCCATATTGCCCAATCATGGGCATATTCGGCGTCCATCAAGAAAAGAAGCGGTTTAATAAGTTTTTTATACATCGATAGTGCTTAACTCGAAAAATTTGCCTGTTTAGGAACCTTGCTGTTCTAAGTATCATAAAGGTACATAAAAGAGGTCCAAAAAAACGCTAAAAGCGGTATTTTGTATAATGAATAGTTTTTACCTTGCGTAACTTTCAACCCTCTCAGTAGCAATCCTTAGTTGAGAGGGAAATCGTTTAATTTCCTCACTACATTGGCTACTCATTTTTCGATTGATAACGCACTATCTGTGCTTCCAAAGGTAGGCCCCATGGTCTTATTGGAATCGCAACTTAATGAACATCGGGAAAGTCAATATCATTGGATTGCGGGTCTCCCAGTGGGCCAAATTATGGTGTATAAAGAACGACTATGGGTGGCGGGCACCATAGCCTATACCCTGCTTCAAGTCTTCCCGAGCTTAGATTGGACGGTTATGCAGGGTACAACGCAGAGAACTCTACAGAGTAAACTGGATGATAAATTTTCACAGTACGAATCGGGGCAAATATCATCCAGAGAAAAATCTATCTGGTATTCTGTTTTATTGGATAATATTGACCTATGGTCAGCCTTAAAGATAGCCCAAAAAGATTCTTGGTGGTTCGGATATTTGGGTTATGATTTAAAAAATCTCATAGAGAACTTAAAAAGTGGGCATCCCGAATTATATGAAGCAGCCGATTTGTGGTTTATGGAACCTGGAATTTTAGCGAAGTTACCCACCTCAAAGAAGGTAAATAACCATGAAAATAAGATGGAATGGTTAAAAGGTAAGCAGCGGTGGACCGAACTGCAGCAACACTTTATGGGCAGTTCTACGGAGTCGCAGGAATTTAGCATTAGCCCGCTGGAAGGACTTTCAAAAGAACGCTATATACGAACCATTGAGGCCGTGAAGGAAGATATTCATGAGGGGGATTACTATGAAATGAATTTTTCTCATGCACTAAAATATACCATTAAAGGTGATTCTATTAAACTATACAGGGCGATGAGGGATTACGGACCAGTTCCCTTTGCCAGCTACTTCAATTATGAGCTTCCGTCTGGACTTGAAGTAGAGGTATGTTCGGCTTCTCCCGAACGTTATTTAGCTAAACGGGGGCATCATTTATGGTCAGAGCCCATTAAGGGAACGCTGGTACGAAGCCAAGTAGATGAACTTGAGCGCATTAAAGGCGAATTATTAGGTCTCAAGAACAAGGCCGAACATCTGATGATCGTAGATTTAGTTCGGAACGACTTACATAGGGTTGGCCAAAAAGGTAGTGTGTATGTTGAGCCTATTTTTGAGGTCCAATCCTTTAGGACGGTACATCAGTTAGTGAGTAAAGTACATGCCAAAATAGCTCCAAATTACACTAGTTTTGATGCTATTCGACACAGTTTTCCAATGGGTTCGATGACCGGTGCTCCAAAAATTGCGGCTATGCAGGCTATAGAACGGTATGAGTCATACAAAAGAGGTATTTATTCCGGAGCCATTGGGTATTTGAGCCCAACTGATGATTTTGATTTTAATGTGATCATCCGAAGTGCCATTATCCAGAGTGATCAGTTATTCTATCCAGTGGGTGGTGCCATTACTAGTGATTCCGATCCAGAGTTAGAATGGCAAGAAACCTTGTTAAAGGCAGCGGCGCTGGAAAGGGTCATTGGCTAAATTCTGTACCATTAATTTTTTGCGCCTAATAAATACCTCAACTTTATAGAATCCGAGCACATTGTAAAATTAACTGAATTATCCTAGGACATTACTTTTGGAATCGCACTTTCATAAATGCTATGAAGATGATCAAGACTCACCGAGCCAACTCCCTGAAACATCAATGCGTTCCCTTGAACAGTCCCGATTTGTACGACTTCTACCCCACCTTGAACTAAGTGCTTAATCAAGGTCTCTTTTTGATTTGGTTGGCAAGTTAGAACTATACCTGATTGTGCCTCGCTAAACCAGATTTCATGAACAGTACCTGAGAGAACACTCAAGTCGATTTGGGCTCCTAATAAACTGAAAATACCCATTTCTGCAATACTAACAGCTAAGCCACCGTCTGAAACATCATGGGCAGCGGTAACTAAACCAGAGGTAATCGCTTGTAATACAACTTGCTGAACCTTAAGCTCTACATCCAAATCAAGTACAGGAGCATCGCCTGTAGTTAATCCATGTATTACCTTCAGATACTCCGTACCACCTAAACCGATTCTCGGAGAACCAACATATAGTATTATATCGTCCTCATTTTTGAATGATGGAGACATTTTATGCTTTTCAACGTCTTCGATTACACCGAGCATACCAATAATCGGGGTTGGAAATATAGCACTTTCAGGATTTTCATTATAAAAACTTACATTTCCACCTGTTACAGGAGTGTTTAACTTCCTACATGCATCACCCATCCCCGCAAGTGATTCCTTAAATGTCCAATATACCTCTGGTTTGTATGGATTACCATAGTTAAGACAATTGGTGATAGCCATAGGTTTGGCTCCAGAGCAAACTACATTACGGGCCGATTCAGCCACCGCAATTTGTCCACCTCTGCGAGGATTCAGATAAACATACCGCCCATTACAATCTGTTTTTGCTACTAAACCTTTTTTACTGCCTTTAAGCCTAATGACTCCAGCATCTGCGGCCCCTGGACCTTGAACCGTATTGGTTCGTACCATCGTATCGTATTGTTCATGAACCCATCTTTTAGAAGCTATGTTTGGGCTGCTTAATAAGGCTTCCAAACATTCTATTAGATTTTCAGGATGAGTTAAGTCGGATAGGTCAGCGCTTTGCGTTTCTTCTAGATAGGCCGGCTTTTTCGTTTCTCGTATATATTGAGGAGCGCCGCCACCCAACACCAGATGTTCGGCTGGAATTTGGGCTTTTATCTCTCCATCCTTCCAGTAAGTAACATGATCACCTTCCACAACTTCACCGATCACAACAGCATGCAAATCCCACTTCTCATAGATATCTATGATGGCTTTTTCTTGCCCTTTATGAGCCACAACAAGCATGCGTTCCTGACTTTCGGAAAGAAGCATTTCGTAGGCGGTCATTCCCGGTTCACGCGCAGGTACTAAATCCAAATTGATGCGCATCCCTTGGCCACCTTTTGCGGTCATTTCACTGGAGGAACAGGCGATTCCGGCCGCTCCCATATCCTGCATCCCAACGACTGCACCTGTTTGGAGTGCTTCGAGACTGGCTTCAAGTAATAATTTTTCGGTAAATGGATCTCCAACCTGTACGCTTGGCCGTTTAGCTTCACTTTCTTCAGAGATTTCCTCGGAAGCAAAAGTTGCCCCATGTATCCCATCTCTTCCTGTACTTGCGCCAACAATAAGCACCGGATTTCCAATTCCCTTTGCAATTGCAGAAGCTGTTTCACCAGCTTTAACGATCCCAATACTCATTGCGTTGACTAGTGGATTACCTTCATAACTTTCATCAAAACAAACTTCACCGGCAATTACGGGTACACCAAAAGAATTTCCATAATCTCCGATGCCGCGTACCACACCATCCAATAGATATCTAACTCTAGGGGTACCCAAAGAACCAAAACGCAGTGAATTCAAAGCAGCAATGGGACGGGCACCCATCGTGAAAATATCCCGATGAATCCCTCCAACTCCGGTTGCAGCTCCTTGATATGGTTC
>DEBM01000044.1:0-33915 GCA_002348545.1 Balneolaceae bacterium UBA2956 | reverse complement strand
TGATTATGACTTTCAATTTTAAACGCACAACCCAAACCATCGCCAATATCAACCAACCCGGCATTCTCTTCACCGGCTTCGACCAGTAGATGTTCGCCTTCACGGGGGAGTTTTTTAAGCTCAATAATGGAATTTTTGTACGAACAATGTTCACTCCACATCACCGAATACACACCTAATTCAGTGAAACTAGGAATCCTTCCTAAACGGTCAACAATCATTTCATATTCTTCATGAGTTAGACTATGATCTAGGGCTAATTCCAGATTTACAATGGGTTCTTTTGGTGTAAGTTCAGACATAAATGATGCGTTGAATTTAAGATGGGTTAAATGTACAAGCTTTTTTGCTCAGCCTCTACCCTAGGACATCGATTAATTCCTGAAAATCCTGAAAGTTTAGATGAGGCTTCCTACCCTCGGGTGAGAGACTTTTCGGATTGTACCAAGCCATATTCCAACCCGCATTTAACGCCCCATCTACATCAGAACTAAGAGAATCTCCTACATAGAGAATATGGTCAGGTGCAAAACCAGCTTGTTGGGTAGCCTCGTTAAATATGGCTAGATCTGGCTTCATTGACCCAAATTCTTCTGAGATAATGATAGCAGAGCACGACTTGTCAAACTCAAATTGTCGGATTTTCATCCATTGAGTTTCAGCAAAACCGTTTGTAATCACACCCGTTTTATAGTGTTCTTGTAGCTTCGAAAAGGCGTATTTAGCTCCCTTTATCCATTCCCAATGTGTGCGATAATATTCCATGTAAATGGACCCAGCATACTCATTAATTTCACCATCAATACCTAGCGCTTCAAAACTCTCTTGGAACCTACGTCGGTGTAATGTAGAACGATCAATAGTACCCTGCGCATATTCTATCCATAAACCTCGGTTAATCCGCGCGTATACCTCAAGTAATTTGTCAACGGAAATCACCTGAAGCGCCGGTATTTTATTATAAATATCTCTTAGCCCGTTTTGTTCGGCTTTTTTATGATTCAATAACGTATCGTCTAAATCAAAATAAATATATCGAATGAGTTCTTTTTGCATGCATTATATATTTTAGATTCAATGAATCCTAGACCAGAGATTTTCGTATAATATAATCCGATTCTAAACCAAATATTATAAACAGAAAGACTTGAGACTATGAAAGCAAAAAGTATTATAATTCTTGCCATGCTCGCTATACTTGTTACCTATGGGATTAGCGTAAACAACGGATTTGTGACGGCCGAGGAATCGGTTGAAAGTGCATGGGCACAAGTTGAAAACCAATACCAACGAAGGGCCGATTTAATACCGAATCTAGTAAATACAGTACAGGGCGCCGCAGATTTTGAGCAGGAAACATTACAATCGGTAATTGAAGCTCGAAGTCAAGCAACATCGATTACCCTTCAGGCCAATGACTTGAACGATCCTGCCAAAATTCAACAATTTCAGGCTGCTCAAGAACAGTTAAGTGGTGCACTTTCCAGATTGCTTGTTAGCGTTGAGCGATACCCTGAACTCAAGGCAAACGCTAACTTTAGAGATCTTCAAGCTCAGCTAGAAGGAACTGAAAACCGTATTGCAACCGAAAGAAAACGATTCAACGATACTGCACGTCAGTATAATACAGAGATTCGAAAATTCCCTGGAAGCCTTATAGCTTCCATATTAGGTTTCAACCGTAAAGCCTATTTTGAGGCTAATGAAGGAGCCGAACAGCCCCCAATCGTTGACTTTGAATAAACGGTAGTCTATTCACCAAAATATCCCCTTAAGCCAATAGACTATTAACCCGGAAGAACATAAAACCTATGCCATTTTTAAGCAGTGACGATGAATTAGCCATTGTACAGGCTATCCAAGAAGCAGAGAAAAAAACCTCTGGGGAAATCCGTGTTCACATTGAAAAAAAATGCCCTAAGAAAGACCCCATAAAAAGAGCTATCAACTTATTTCAAAAATTAGGTATGCACAAAACAAATCTGCGAAATGGCGTCATCGTATACGTGGCTACGGAGGATCATTTGCTGGCTATTTGGGGAGATGAGGGTATTCATGCAAAAGTTGGCCAAGAATTCTGGGAGAGTACGTTGGTAACCCTACAAGAAGATTTCAAAACCAATCAAATAAAAAATGGGCTTACAAAAGCACTACTAGATATCGGCGAAAAGCTACAACAACACTTTCCTTACCAGAAAGACGACAAAAATGAACTTGATGATTCTATCAGTTATGGATAAGCAAAGAATCAAGTACTCTATTCGACCCACAAGCAACCTAACAGCGCGATTCTCTTTAGTTAGCTTTTTGGCCATAGCTTGGATTTTAGGGCTTAATTTTATTTCCTTACCAACATCGTGGGGAATATCCCATGCCCATACGAACACAGTGGTGCAGAGTTCGGCGAGTCTTCTATTTGCTCAATCTACAAATG
Organism: Balneolaceae bacterium UBA2956; assembly: GCA_002348545.1. Lineage (GTDB taxonomy): Bacteria > Bacteroidota > Rhodothermia > Balneolales > Balneolaceae > UBA1275. Next base: position 31,481 of record DEBM01000044.1, on the reverse strand, counting down.
AGTTACCACAGCGCCCCGTCGGTATGGTGAACGATTTTGGAAATCTTCTAACAAACCAAGAAGAGGCAGTACTTGAACGAAAACTTCGGAGCTACAGAGATACCACGTCCAATGTCGTTGCAGTTGTTATACTTGAAAATCTTGCTGGAGTGTCAAGAGAGGAAGCAGCAACCTACCTATTTAACACCTGGCGAATGTGGGAAGCCGAACGATATAACGGGGTTCTTATTCTAATATCTGTTCAAGAACGGGAATTACAAATAGAGGTAGGATATGGATTAGAAGGCGCTATTCCTGATGTAATGGCCAATAGAGTTGTACAAGATATTCTTATACCTGCATTGCAAAGTGGACAGGTTTATCAAGGTCTTGATCGAGCCACTAGTGCACTTATACAATTAGCCTCTGGAGAATATGAGGCAGTGGAAGTTACACGAAGCTCCGATGAAGGGTTCCTAATAGATATTCTTATAATATTGGGGCTCATTTTATTCTTTATAATTTCCAGAGGAAGAGGAGGTCGTGGCGGCGGTCGAACCATTGGTGCCATGGATGTTCTACTCTGGAGTAGCTTTTTCAATAGTCCCCGAGGTCGCGGCGGGTTTGGCTCTGGTGGAGGTGGATTCGGTGGGGGTGGTTTTGGAGGTTTTAGTGGCGGGGGCGGATTTGGCTCTGGTGGCGGTGGTGCAGGGGGAAGTTGGTAAGCCCTTTACTAGACTACAGAAAATTTGGTCAATGCCTGATTCAAATCTTCTATGATATCATCTACTTCTTCAATGCCCACTGCAAGACGGACTAAGCCATCTTTTATGCTTGCTTTTTGGCGCAACTTCGCATCCATTACTGAGTGCGTCATAGATGCAGGGTGTTGAATCAAGGTATCTACTGCACCCAAACTTACTGCAAGCGAACAGAGTTGAACCGAATTCATTAGATTAGTTCCTGCTTCAAAACCTCCTTTTAGCTCAAAACTCATCACCGACGCTGCTCCACTCAATAATATATTCTGCGCAACATTGAAATCGGGATGAGACTCTAGCATTGGATACCAAACCCGCTTTACCGATTCATGTGATTCTAGGTACTGAGCGACTAGCATCGCATTGTCGGTTTGCGCCTGTACTCGAAGAGCCATGGTTTTTAGCCCATTCTTTAGCAACCATGAGTCCATAGGTCCAGCGATACCTCCCAAATTTTTTCTATATGTACCCAAATGATAGTTATTTGCTAAATCCTTTGAACAAGTCAACACCCCACCTAATGAGGTCCCATGTCCTCCAATATATTTAGTCGATGAATGAATTACGATATCGGCCCCAAAATTAAGTGGTCGACAGAATACCGGTGATGCAAATGTATTATCTACAATTACTCTGGCGCCCGCATCGTGAGCAATCTCAATAATACGATCCATCTGAGCTACTCGCATAGTTGGATTAGTAATGGTTTCCATGTAGACTACTTTAAGATTGTCCATGGATTCGACTTTTTCTTGGAATGTATGTAAATCAGTAAAATCTATAAAATCAGCATCTATACCCCATTGTGGGGCTTGTTCAAATAATAATTGACTACTACAACCGTACAATGCATCCTGCGCAAGTACCTGTCCCTGTTTAGCCATGACCATGATAGCCGTACTTATGGCGGCCATGCCTGTTCCAAAAACCATCGAGGTATACCCATCACTATCCAGATCATAACATTCAAGAGCGGTAATTGATTGTTCTAAGGCATTGTTATTTGGATTTGATATACGCGTGTAAATATGTGCTCCAGCATGATCAGGGGACGAAAAAGCCCGCGCGCCATGAGCAACGTCATCAAATAGAAAGGTTGATGTCTGATATATTGGGGGTACATGGGCACCCTCAGATTCTTTATGGATTCTAGTAGGACGATCGACTCCGTGAACAACTCTTGATTTAAATTTCATACTATATACTCCTAAGTTAACTGGTTGGTATGTATCCACCTTCTTTAATTGCTCGTAACACCATAGTGGTCTCAAGGCGTTGCACATCGGGTAAGGTGGTTAGTTTATCCCGTAACAAGCGTTCATAATCGGCTATATCTGTAGCCACTACATGTAATAAGAAATCAGACTGTCCTGTAGTATGGTAACAGGACAAAATCTCTGGTATACCTCGTACCGCTTCAATAAAATCATCCAGAAGACTCATTTGGTGAACACTTAGGGTAACCTTGACAAAAACAGTCATACCCTTACCCACTTTTTCTTTTTCAAGTACCGCTGTGTAGCCTTTTATAACGCCCTCTCGCTCTAAGCGCTTTACTCTTTCTATAGTAGGTGTAGCCGTTAATCCTACCCTTTTTGCAATTTCTCTATTGCTAATTCGAGCGTTTTCTTGCAGGTGTGCAATAATCTGTTTGTCAATATTGTCTAGTTCTATCATTTGATAGTGTTTAATGCTTCTATATTACAGATAAACCTTACATTTAACAAGTAAAATATATATAAAATAGTCTATATAACTAAATTTACCCGATTAGATATTATTGTTAGTTAAGCTAATTTGTAGGTACCGAATGGTTCTTCCTTTCTTGACATGTAATCCTTCGTAATAGGTATGTATATCTACCAATTCTTCAGGCGCTGATGGATCCGCATATACATTGTCTATTTGCCTGAGTATTGTCAAATTGTACAATTCAATTTGTTCAAGTGTAAATTCAAACAATTCGGAGCTATCGGTTTTGAGATGAATGGTGCCACCTGATATTAGTAACTTTTTATACAGCTTTAAAAAACGGGTTGATGTTAACTTTTTTCTGTCTTTCTTAAGTTGTGGATCGGGAAAAATAATCCATATCTCCTCCACACTATGCTCAGGGATATAATGTTCTAAATGTCCTACATATGCGCGCAAAAAAGCGGTGTTTTGCATCTGATGTGTTAGAGAGTAATTAGCCCCAACCCACATTCTATTACCTTTAATATCAACCCCGATAAAATTTCTGTCTGGATATCGTAAAGCCAGACCTATGGTATATTCTGCCTTTCCACAGGCAAGTTCTAAGGTGAGCCTATCCGAGCCTGAAAAAAACTTTTCAAACCATACTGTCTTATTAAATCCATGCCCATGTGGGTAGTCGGACCACTCAATAACATGGTCAAATTGAGCGATCTCTTTAAATCGTTTATGCTTGATCTTCGGCATTATATCCACTCAATTTATGGAGCTAATCGCTGCTTCTGCCACCTATGGTCTATTTGCACATAACTTATTCTATCATGAAGTCTACTTGGGCGACCTTGCCAGAATTCAATTTTTATGGGGCATAATTCAAAGCCTCCCCAATGAGTGGGATAAGGCACACCGGTGCCTTCTGGGTATCGTTGAATCAACTCTTCTAGTCGCTGCTCTAATACCGATCTATCCTTAATGACCTGACTTTGATTGGAAACCCATGCCCCTAATTGACTCATATAAGGTCGGGACAAAAAATAGGCCTTTGAGTCCTCTTCACTTATTTTACTCACCTGCCCCTCAATGCGAACCTGGCGTTCCAATTCTTTCCAAAAAAAAGTCATAGCTACCCATGAATTTTGCTCTATTTCACTTGCTTTATCTGAAGTATAATTAGTGAAAAATTGAAATCCATTCCCAGAGACGCCTTTTAATAGGACGATACGGTTATGTGGCTTCCCTAGTGCATCTACCGTTGCAAGAGCGCAAGCATTAGCTTCAAGTACCTCGGCCTTTAAAGCCTCTTCAAACCAGCTACTGAATTGCGAGATAGGATCTTGTAATAATGCCGTTTCATCAAGTTCTTGCTGCGTGTAGTCTTTACGTATATTTTGTATATTCATATCATATTATAGTAAATAATCAGGTTCATTTCCTGCTTTCCACTTAATAGAACAGCCCATACTAGGTACCTGACGAACACGGGCTTCCTCCCCTTTTAAATACCCGTCAATAGCCGTTGTCAAATCTATACCAGTTACCTCTAATTCATTTCCTGGACGGCTAGCATCGAACTGCCCTCTGTAGTATAAACTTAGCTTCTTATCGAAAAAATAAAAATCAGGTGTACAAGCGGCCCTATATGCTTTGGCAACCGATTGACTTTCGTCATAGAGGTAAGGGAATGGATAGCTATGTTTACGAACGGAATCCATCATTTTTTCCGGGGAATCCTCTGGATAACGTATTGCATCATTCGAACTAATTGCAATAAATGAAATACCCTTGCGGGTATAATCATTGGCCACGGATACCAGTACTTCATTAATATGGTGTACATAGGGACAGTGATTACAAATAAATAATACAACGGTGCCTTTACCATGAGCGGTGTGATTGTATAAATCGATTTCACCACCGGTGACAATAGGTAGTTGAATTGGGGGCGCTTTTGTACCAAGCTCTAGCATGGTCGAACGTATTGCTGCCATGATAAATCTATTTTAGAGTGTAGTAGGTCTAGAGAATATGAATCTATTTCAACTTAAGGTAAGTTTAAACAAATAGCTCTAATATCCGAATAATTTAAAAAGTGGTCATCTGCAATTAAATGTCAGTGGATATAGAGCTTTAGATATCTATACGTTTCAATGACCATTTTGTTGCCCATTTTTTTTAAAGTAATTTTAATTACAACTAATTACGTTTAAGAAACTATAAATATGTTATAAACCAAACAGAATTATTATTGTACTTACTCTGAGCTAAGGTCAAAGACTTTATCCCCCGCTACCCATGTCTGTAATACCTTTGTTTGCCAAAGCATTGAATCAGGCACCATCATTATATCTTGGTCAATTATAATAAAATCAGCCCATTTACCCGGCTCCAAGCTGCCTAGAACACCTTCTTGAAATCCAGCAAAAGCGGCATCTATGGTAAATGATTTGAGGGTTTGAACCCTGTCCATTGCCTCATTTGAATACCAGCCACTCAAGGGGTTCCCTTGAATATCTTTACGTGTAATGGAAGCATAGAAGCCAAGAAAAGGATTTGCAGATTCGACTGGAAAATCCGACCCAGAAGCAACTACTGTACCCTGCTTTAAAAAACTTTGCCATGCATATGCCCCTTTTATTCTCTGAGGACCAACCCGATCTTCTGCCATATTCTTGTCACTAGTTGCATGAGTAGGCTGCATACTTGCAATTATATCTAAATCCTTAAATCGTACGATATCTTCTAGAGCTACAATTTGGGCATGTTCAATTCTATTTCGTTGATCCTCACTAGGATGTAGTTTTTGGGCATATCCAAGTGCATCTATGACCTGTCTGTTTGCAGCATCTCCAATGGCGTGAATATTGGCTTGATATCCCTTAGAAACTACTTTTTCAACCATTGTATTCATTTCCTCTTGATCTATAAATAGCAATCCTTTGTTTCCTGGATCATCATGATAGTCCTCAATCAGCGCTGCCCCTCTACTACCTAAAGCTCCATCAGAGTATAACTTTACACTACGCAGTGCTAGCCGATCATCATACAAAGAGTTTATAGGACCTTCGCTAGATAGCTGATCGAATACCCTACCTGCTCCTGAGATCATACCATAAATTCTTGTTTGTAATTTCCCCTGTACGGCAAAATCTTTATATAACTCCCAAGTTCCAACTCCAACCCCAGCATCATGCACACTGGTTACTCCATAAGAAGTAAGTAAAGAAAAAGCCGCTTCCAGTGCTAGAGCCTGTTCTTCTTTGGTTGATTCGGGAACCACAGTTTGTACATATCCTTCTGCAGCGTCTATAAATACTCCCGTTGGACGACTCCTGGTATCACGGATAATTTTCCCACCTAAGGGATCAGGTGTATCAGAACTAATCTGTGCCAATTGCATGGCTTTTGTGTTTGCCCAACCTGCATGACCGTCGACCCGACTCAACCATACAGGTCTATCTGGAATTACCTGGTCTAAATCCGCTGCAGTTGGAAAGCGATTTTCCTCCCATAACGTCTGATTCCAACCTCGCCCAATTATCCATTCTAGTTCCGGGTTAGCTTCGGCGTACTCCTTCAAGACTTGAAGAGTTCCTTGAAGACTAGTAATCCCCGCTAAATTGATTTGGAGTTCTTGAAAACCTAAACCCATCACATGCCCATGTGCATCAATGATCCCAGGTAACAATGTCTTTCCCTCAAGATCAACAGATGTAATACTTGGCATGTCTAGATACTCACTAGCTAGGTCATCACCCCCTACAGCAAACACTATGCCCTCATCCACTACTAAAGTGCTGAAGGACCGTAAACTATCAGATTCAATCGTGTACCCAATGGCATTATAATAAACCGTCTTTTTAGTTGGATCAGCACAATTAAACCCAAAAAAAAGCACCAACATGAAACTCAGATATTTTTTGTAATGACTAAAGAGTTTTCTTAAAACCATAATAAATAGGTAGTTATAATATTAAAGTTGGTGTTGTAATTTTGGGAAATCGAAGCTTTTGCACCCTTTTAGGCCTAAACCGGCTTCTCTTTCACTTTTTGTAAGGTTGCTATTATTATACAGAAATCACTGGAAAAACGTGGGTTTCCCAAAATGCATTCTTAAAAAAAACCGGGACAACATCTTTTTCCTGAAGTTCTTGCCTGCTCATAAAGGCTAAATCAAGTAAATAAGCGGAGTTGTTTTCTGGATCGCTACCAAGGATAGGGATTATGCTTGGGGTATCTTTTGGATCATAAACAGAAAAATAATATTCTAGTGCATGAAAAGGAGCTTGAATTAGCTCGTTAACCAATAATAATTCCCCTACCTCAATGGTAAGACCGGTTTCTTCAGTGAATTCTCTTTGCACTGATTCACGAAGTGACTCCCCTACTTTTACTCCTCCACCAGGGAAGGTCCAAATTGGCTGTTTAGTAACCGGTGAATACATATTTAGGCAAAGCAACTGATCCGCTCTTTTGAGCACCCCACAAGCTCGAATCCTTGTTTTATGATGAAACCTTTGATGTTCAGATTGCATACTTATTTGAGTATAAATTGAGTAGTCGAGGTCTTTTTTGTGCTAAGGTAATAATAACTTCGCAATCAAGAAGAGATTGTTTTTAGATCACACAAGAAATCTGAGGCTTTATAATGCTATTCGAAGCCTGCCTGCTTTTTTGCCGCCTCAACAAAGTCAACAAACAAGGCTTGAGGATGGCTAGCCGTGCTTCGTAATTCGGGGTGAAACTGTACTCCAACAAACCATGGATGTTCAGGGATTTCTACAATTTCTACCAAGTCTCTTTCAGGATTTATTCCACTAAATACCAACCCATGATCACTGAGAACTGAGCGAATCTCATTATTTACTTCGTAACGGTGACGATGTCTCTCCTTTACTTTGTCGTCTTGATATGCGTGGTAGGCAAAAGTATCGGGGACTACAACGCAATTATATTGCCCCAAACGCATGGTTCCACCCATATTTTCAATATTTTTTTGGTCGTACATAATATCAATAATTGGATGCGGAGTAGATTCATCAAATTCAGTACTATTAGCCTCTGCTAGGCCACAGACATTACGGGCATACTCAATAACCGCGCATTGCATACCTAAACAAATACCAAAAAATGGGATTTTTTCTTCTCTGGCGTATTGGACAGCCGATAGTTTACCTTCTATACCTCGTCCACCAAATCCTGGAGCCACCAAAATTCCGTGTACTCCTGACAGTGCCTGAGCAACATTGCTACGTTCTAAGCCATCCGATTGAATCCAGCGAATAATCACTTTAACTTGGTTTATAGCACCAGCATGGACAAAAGCTTCTACAATAGACTTATAGGAATCATGGTGCTCAACATACTTTCCTACTAGAGCAATCTCTATTTTGTGAGAAGGATTACAAACCGCATCAACAAATTTTATCCATTGGTCTAAATCTGGCTCATGTGTTTCTAGCTTTAATTTTTCAATGACCCTGGTATCCAAACCTTCTTTCTGCATGAGAAGAGGTACTTCATAAATGCTTCTCGCATCAATCGATTCTATCACATCTTCTATATCGACATTACAAAAACGTGCTACTTTCCCGCGTATTGAATCATCCAAGGAATGTTCGGTTCTACAAACTAATATATCGGGCTGTAAACCACTTTCAGAAAGTGTTTTGACTGAATGCTGAGTAGGCTTAGTTTTTAATTCACCAGCGGCAGATAAATATGGAACCAAAGTCAAATGTATGGAAAGGGTGTTTGTACGCCCCACATTATAGCGTATCTGTCTAACAGCTTCTATGTATGGAAGACTTTCGATGTCACCGACGGTGCCACCTATTTCAACAATTACTACATCATAATTGCCTGATTGACCTAACTTTAAAACATGAGATTGTATCTCATCGGTGATATGCGGTATTACTTGTACAGTCTTACCTAGATAAGCTCCCTTACGCTCTTTATTTATCACATCGTAATATATCCTACCAGTTGTTACATTGTTCGCCTGAGATGTATTAATATCCAAGAAACGCTCGTAATGGCCGAGATCAAGGTCTGTTTCTGCGCCATCGTCAGTAACGAACACTTCTCCGTGTTCATAGGGGTTCATGGTGCCAGGATCTACATTTATGTAAGGATCTAGTTTTTGTATAGTAACTTTGAGTCCTCTTGCAACTAGCAATCGACCTAGTGATGCACAAATAATTCCTTTACCCAAAGACGATGCTACTCCCCCAGTAACAAAGATATATTTGGTAGACATGTATGAAAGTGTAAGGTTACAAGTTGAAGAAAGATAGGACTAAAGCACTTGACGGTCAATTTACGGACTAGCTTATTTTGCATTATTTATTCACATGTTTTCCACAGTTTTTATCAATTCTTGAGGGAAATCTGTAAAGATCCCACTTACACCTTTTTCAATGAACTCCTTCATTAATTCTGGCTCATTCACTGTATACACGAAATATGGAATTTTATGCTTTTGTAAATCATTTATCCATTCTTCCGACAATTGCCTATAACTACAATTAAATACATCTATCTTATACTTTTGTACTAATTCAGATGGCAACAGCCCATCTGACTGTGAGGCTTCATACAACAATGCTTTAGGTATTTTAGGGTCTAAAACGTTCATTTGTTCCATTACACGGTAATCAAAACTAGAAAAAATAACCGAAGAACTCATATCTAAGTCTTTTACAATCTGTAACGCTTTATCAACAACTCCACCTTGTGTCTCATCTGAAACAGCTTCCGATTTTATTTCAATATTAACAGCGATTTCATCCTTCATTAATTCCAAAGAATTCCTAAGAGTGGGGAATTCTTCTCCACGAAATTCTTCCGAAAACCAAGCTCCTACTTCCATTCTTTTTAACTCTTCTAAGCTGAAACTTTGAACATCTCCCTCAAAGTCTGTGGTGCGATCTACTGTTCTGTCATGAACTACTACAGGGATTCCATCTTTTGATATTGAAACATCCAATTCTACCATTTCTGCTTGTATATCAATGGCGGCTTGGAATGCACTTAATGTGTTTTCAGGATAGCTTCCACTTAGACCACGGTGGGCAATCACCCAAAATTCATCCCCATTATTAAGTGGGGATTGTGGAAGTGAAGCGTTATCTTTTTTTTTAATGGCTTGGTCTTGGGCCACATTCAAATTCTCTTGTTGACATTGAAGAAGGAAAAAAAGCATTACTAAACTGCTAGTAAGTAATTTAAATGGCGCAAACATGGGATAAAATAATTTCTTATTAGTTGAGCTCTTTGATTGATGAATTAAGTTAGTTTTGCTCTTCAATAACTCGCTCAATAGCTTCGTCGATAAGTTTTTTTGCTTGATGTTGTTTTGACAAAGAATAATAAGCGCAATAAATACCTAATAGAATTGAAAAACTTCCCATAATCGTAACGATTCCTACTAACCAATCTAGATGAATTGCCTGAAGTAGAGCTAATAAAATGACTAAAAAACCCAATGCTGTTTGAAACAGAGCAGCGACAAAAGAAACAGTCCAATAATCCTGGATGTTCCCCACTAATTTTTCCAGGATATTCTCTGAATATCTAATCTGAGGTTTTTGGTTGTACTTTTGCTGGAAAGATGAGAAGCCTAAAAGAAAAACCTTTTTATCTTTCTTGGACCTATCTATTGAATACTTGTTTGATTGATCTTTTGCCATTTATCTTATCTGACCTAAATACATAGTGATTTATTTTAGTAATTTATTAAAAGCCTATATTATTCCATAATTGATATGAAAAAAACTGGAAAAAAAAATCTACTCATATTTGGCAAGAATGCAATACATGAAGCACTTAGCCGTGATGCTGATAAAATATCTAAATTATTTGTGCTTAATAGTTTGGCTCCCATCAAATATGACGATTTAAAAAAAAAGTGTAAAGCTCATAATGTCCCTATTAGTTCGGTACCCATTCAGAAATTAGATCGGCTTAGTAATCAAGGAAATCATCAAGGATTCATAGCAGAAATAAGCCCTGTAGACTATATAAACCTTTTTGATTGGGTTGAATTGACCAGGTTAGGCCCGAGTACTGCGGTTCTATTATTAGATAGTATTGAAGACCCACATAACTTAGGAGCTATCATTCGTTCAGCTACCGCCGCTGGAATATCGGCTATTATAATTCCAACACAACAGCAAGTTCCTGTGAATGCTACCGTCTTCAAAGTTTCGGCAGGTACAGCTGGAATCATTCCTGTGATTCGAGTCCACAGCACGGAGCAAGGTCTTAAGGATTTGAAATTAGCTGGCTTTACACTAATTGGACTCGAAGGCACTGCATCCGAATCTCTTTGGACTGCACAATGGGTTGGACCATTAGCTTTTATTGTTGGAAGTGAAGGAGGTGGAATAAGTAATAGAGTAGCCAAACATTTGGATAGCAGAGTGTCAATCCCTATGGAACACGCAGTAGAATCTCTAAATGCCTCGGTCAGCGCTGCTATTATCAGCTATGAATGGAAAAGGCGACAGACTTAATACATTAAATAAGATGTTCGTTTTTGAATATATGATTCAAATTCTATGCCCCAATCTATATCTAGAGAATCCGTTTCCAGGTCTATAGATTCACGAATTAATTCATCAATTCTATCGGTACCAGCCAACAAGTATAGATAATCATTATACTCTGCTTCTGGTGAGCGTTCCATGAGCCATTGCATCATGCGCAAACCAACAGTCAATGGGTCTTCGTGATCCAAGGCATTTTCCCACTTGATCCCGTTTATAGGAATTCCCTCTCCTTTTGGTCGTAATGCTTTTCCATGCATAGAAACCGGCATAAATTGGCTGGGTAATAAGTGTACACCTCGGTCACTCCAGAACATGATATCTTCACCGATATCGGTACTCACCCCTCCAACCATCAAAAATGGATGCTCGGTTCCTCTGCCTTCAGATAGGGTTGTACCTTCAAAAAAACAGGTGCCAACATACGCATATGCATGCTCAAAAGTAGGTAAGTTCGGTGATGGTGGCACCCATTCTAATTGGGTGTCACTCCACTTCATATTTCGCTGCCAGCCTCTTACTGGTATGACTCGTAGATTAACCTCTGCATTGGTGTCGAACCATCCTTCGCCTAAAGCCATTTGGGCTAATTCACCTAGGGTTAAACCATGAGCAATGGGTATTGGATAGGTTCCCACAAAGGAGCTGTATTCGGTCTCTAAAACCCAACCAGCAACATAATCTCCACCTAAAGGATTAGGGCGGTCTAAAATCCAAACATCGACTCCTTGTTCTGCCGAAGCTTCAATTATATACTTCATAGTTGAATTATAGGTATAAAACCTCGCTCCTACATCCTGCATATCAAATAGCAAAACATCTATATTTTCTAACATCTTGGTTGTGGGTTTTTTGGTTGCTCCATACAAGGAAAATACAGTTAGCCCAGTAGCCTCATCCAATCCATCCTGAATCATTTCACCTGCACCCTGGTTGCCACGAAATCCATGTTCTGCCGCAAAGAGTGCTTTGATAGGGATCCCTAACGCCATTAGTGTATCTAGCATATGTACCCCTTCCACCCGAGAAGTGGGATTCATCACCAAGCCAATGCTTCGACTTCTGAGCTCATCCAAGTGTTCCTGAAGTAGCACCTGCGCTCCCACTTTAATATCAATGTGTTGGGCATCTGCTTCTTGGATTAGTTCTCTCCCTTTACCATCATGCTCTATAGCTTTTTTAGATTGGCAAGATGAAAACAATACTATTGCAATACAAAACAGACTTACCACGGGTACTCGGATACAATAATTCATATTTTATTCGCCTACTAGTGCTACAATATCCGACTGAGCAAAAAAATAATTAGCCTCGAATAGCCCATTCTCTACCGAATCCGAGCCATGTATAATATTTTTCCCCATGCTATCTGCAAAGTCGGCCCGAATGGTGCCTGCTTCGGCTTCAGCGGGATTAGTTGCACCAATGAAAGTTCTAAAATCCGATACCGCATTTTCTTTCTCAAGTATCATAGGCACACAAGGACCGCTACTCATAAAATCACATAATTCCCCATAAAATGATCTTTCTTTATGCACTGCGTAAAAACCGCCTGCAGTAGTTGGGGTTAGCCTAATCATTTTCATTGCAACTATGCGGAATCCCGCTTCTTGGATTCGCTTTGTGACCTCACCCATGAGTCCTTTTTTAACGCAATCGGGTTTTAAAATAGTAAGTGTTCTTTCAACAGACATAGATGAATTGTTTTATTATTTTTAAGAATTGCTTTATAACTAAAGATAGCCTTTTGAGCGTCAAATGGCTAAACAATGATGCTGAAATATGCCGAACCGCCTCCACAGAGAAAAAAGTCCATATCTGCAACAACACAGCAAAAATCCTGTTGAATGGTATGCATGGGAGAAAGATGCTTTTAAAAAGGCTACGAATGAACATAAACCAATCTTTCTATCCATCGGTTATGCTACTTGCCACTGGTGCCATGTAATGGAACATGAGAGTTTCGAAGATCAGGAAATAGCCGCTTACTTAAATGAACACTTTGTGTCCATTAAGGTAGATCGTGAAGAACGACCTGATATAGATCAACTCTATATGCCAGTTTGTCAAATGCTAACAGGTCACGGAGGTTGGCCTTTAACTATCATTATGACCCCAGAAAAAGAGCCCTTTTATGCTGCGACATATTTACCTAGTGATGCACAAATGGGACGTCTTGGGCTACGACAAATACTGCGCGGAATACACGGTATGTGGACCAATGAACAGGTAAAAGTAAGAAAAGCTATACAGCAAATAGCAGAAGGGTACATGCAGTATAAATCCTACAATGTTGGATCATTTCCAGATGAGAATGCCCTACATAAAGCTCGTACCTATTTCAGCCTAAATGTAGACCCCAATCACGGTGGCTTTGGTAAAGCCCCAAAATTTCCTTCCCCTCACCAGTTGATATTTCTCTGCCGGGAATGGTACCAACATAGGGACCCATCCATGCTAGAAAGCGTAGTACTCACCCTAAAAAAAATGCGTCTAGGTGGATTATGGGATCATGTCGGGTATGGATTTCACCGCTATTCTACCGATGAGGAGTGGATACTCCCGCACTTTGAAAAAATGTTATATGATCAAGCTTTGATGCTTATGGCCTATGCTGAAGCATGGCAGATAACTAAAGAGCCTCTGTTCAAAGAAACTTGTTTCGAGATATTTGATTACCTAAAACGGGATATGTTACTCCACAACGGCGGCTATTCTAGTGCAGAAGACGCTGACTCTGAAGGTGAAGAAGGGAAGTTTTATACCTGGAGTTATAATGAGCTTAAAACTCTGGAAAAGCAAGGTAAATTACCTGAGCACTCCCTATCATTTTTAGAGCGTAATTTTGGTGTGATTAAAGAAGGCAATATGCTGGATGAAGCGACTAAAAAACGTACGGGGCAAAATATTCTACATCTCAAAAAAGAGCTAGATAACGTTGACTTAGAGCAATGGAAGTGCATAAGATCTCGTCTTATTGAGTGCCGCATAAAACGTGTTCGACCGCTGTGTGATGATAAAATTCTTTGCGATTGGAATGCGTTATTGGCTGCATCATTGGCAATATCTGGCCGAATATTAGGGTCAAAAGAAATGGGAAATCAAGCTCTTCAAACCATAAATTTTTTAGAAAAAACCTTTGGCTCAAATATAGAAAGCCAAAACATTGATGGTACATCTGAGCCATCAGTTCGATGGTTCCATCGCCACCGGGGAGGAGAAACTGCAATCGATGCATTCGCTGAAGATCTTTGCTTTTTGACTTGGGCTTATATCGAGTGCTATAGCTATAATACTGATCCAAATTGGATACAAAAAGCACAGGATTTAGCGGATCTTACTTTAGCCCTATTTGGTGATGATCAAGGAGTTCTCATGCAATCTCAAACATGTGAAATTAAATTATTTGGGACCTCAATAACCATTTATGATGGGGCTATCCCCTCAGCTAACTCAGCTATGGCTTATTGCCTCATTCGACTTTATAATATTACTGGAGAGACTAAATGGATAGAGTGCGTAGACAAAATGGGGAAACGATTTTCTGAGGAATGGTCACAATATGGTTCAAGTATTACGGTTGCAATGATGGCCTTGCAGCAGTACTACTATAAACCCATTCATTGGATATTGGTGCAAGGTGAACATGGAGGACCTAAAATAGATGCATTCAAAAATGAAATAGAACAACAGTATTTACCAATGTCCACAGTACATATACTAAATGATCACAATAAAGAGACACTCGTAAAACTAATTCCAAGCCTAACAAACTATTTGGTTAAAGAGGCCCACTCACGAGTATTTTTTTGTCAAAACTATCAATGTGAAACACCCATCGAAAGCATAAATAAGTTAAGGGAACTACTCTCCAATATTACCAGAGCTTATTCTAAGCATTGATGTTTTGATTGCGGATGAGACAATAATTATAGTTTAATACTGCTGCATCATCTGCAACATAATCCAATCGCTAAAACCTAGCAATTGATAGTTTGATGGCAACTCAACCATCTGTTTAGCAACAGCAGTCTCGTGTGCCCTAATTAACTCATAAAATGTAAAGCTTTCTTCATTTGAGGTCCAAGTCATGAGCACCGGAACACTTTTAGATTGAAATTCAATAGTTAGGCGATCAGTTGTATCTCGCAGCCACTCTGGGCTATTCAACCACGGCTCTTTCAATAATCCCCAATCTATATCTAATTTTGTAGTTGTCCAAATAGTTACGTAGCCACTTCCATCTGCATTCGTAATTAGAATTTCTTTTGAGGGGTAGCCATTGATGTACTCCACTCTTCCGGTTACTACAACACTAGACTGACTCTCAGCGAGTTCCTCAGGTGTTGGCTCATCAATACCAAATAATGCGGATATCATGGTAAAAAATCCCTCAATTTCTGATTTGGTTAGTCGGAGGGCTTGATTTGCACCCATCATTAAAACAAAATCTCGCTGATCTTGCCTTATAAGTAAACCTCTTGCCTCGTAATTACCACTTATTATTGATTGTTGTTCGTTACCTTGTAAAAGTATGCGGTCAGGAGTAACATACATATGGATTAGATTAGTATCGGCATTTGTGTATAATTGAATGTCTAATACTCCGTTAAATTGAGCCTGTATAGCGGCACTAAAAACAGATCCAATTAGTAATATTATTAAGCTAGATATCCGAATCATGATATAATAATAAGAATAAATTTTTAGATTAAACGAGTGAATCCAATTCTTGTTGCATAGACATGTTTACCTTTTTTATCCAACCACCTGCCACCACATCATCACCTTCATAGCAAACAATAGCTTGACCAGGGGTGATCGCCTCTCTTCCGGTTGGAAAATGCACCTTTATTTCATCCTCTCCTAATTGCGTAAGGGTTCCTATTGCGCCATCATCATTATATCGAATAGCACCGGTGATTTCCATTTCACCCTTTGGTACGGAATCATATTTGATGAAATTTAACTCTTTTGCAGTCAGGGTAGTCTCAATAAGATCTTCTTTTTTTCCTACGGTAATAGTATTAGTGTAGGGATTTATATGGGTAACATATACAGGTTTACCCATTGGTAAATTTAGGCCTCTACGCTGTCCTATAGTATAAAATGGATATCCTTCATGCGTACCTAGTACATTTCCATCCTTATCAATGAAATTCCCACCTTTAACCTTACCTTCCAAACCCTTTACTCGGTCTTTTAAAAATCGCCGATAATCGTCGTCCGGGACAAAGCAAATTTCGTATGAATCTGGCTTGTTGGCTACATTAAGTAGTCCATAATCTTGGGCAATTTGTCGAATATCTTTTTTTGAGTACCCCCCAAGTGGGAAAATAGTTCTTGCTAAATGTTCTTGTGCCACTCCCCACAAAGCGTATGATTGATCCTTCGAACGATCTAATCCTCTAGAAATAACAAAACGCCCTTTCTCGTTCCTAATTTGCGCATAATGTCCTGTGGCTATATTATCACAGCCTAAATTATTGGCTCTTTTTAGAAGCGCGGCCCATTTAATATGGGTGTTGCATAATACACATGGGTTCGGCGTTCGCCCCTCTAGATAATCACCTACAAAACGGTCTATTACCCAATCACCAAATTCTTCACGAATATCAACAATAAAATGTTTGAAGCCATGATTTACTGCAATATGCCTAGCATCATTCATACTCTCTACAGTACAACATCCTGTTTCTTTACCAGTATTACCTCCAGTACGATGATAATCCCAAGTCTTCATGGTTATTCCAATTACTTCATAACCTTGCTCTGCTAGCAACACCGCTGCCACAGAGGAATCAACTCCACCGCTCATAGCCACTAAAACTCGTCCTTTAGAAATCATAATAATTGTATCGTATTTTGTTACATTAAGTCAGTTAATGGACTGAATAAAGGCGTATAATATACAAATACTCTCACTCATTTTAGCGTATATACCCAATCTTCCTTACAGTTTCTTCTTTCAATTTTAAGTCATATACAGATAGGGCTTCCAAGGGTCTTGTACATTTCCATTATACTCTCGGAAAAATGTAATGGGAATAGGACGGTATGGCTTTCTCCTTAGTGGCATTTGAGCTTCTTTTGGAGTTTTATTACCCTTTTTCACATTGCATTTTTCACAAGCGGTTACCAGGTTTTCCCACTGGTCCTTACCTCCCCTACTTTTTGGCAAAACATGATCTATTGTAAGCTCAGATTTTTTTGCGCAGTATTGACAACTAAACTTATCCCTGCGCATAATGTTTCTTCTAGAAAGAACCACTTTCGTATAAGGAATTCGTATATAGTTACGTAGGCGTATAACTGAAGGATATTGATATGAAGTTCTAGGAGTAATTAACTCTTTTTCAGGATCATCGTGGAGTAGCTCTGCCTTTTCCAAAAACAGAAGCTTCATGGATCGTTGCACTGAACAGATGCTCAATGGTTGATAATCTTGATTGAGTACTAATACGGTTGCGTTCATTTTAGCATTCTTTTGGTTAAGAGGTTATTTCATGGAGAATGCAAAAACAGAACTAAATCTCTTATCTATTTGTAATATCTTAATATATAGAAACAAAAGATAATTGGGTATACACTCAGTATTTATTAATATAATATTAAATGACGGATAAAAAGTCGATTAAACAGACCTTTATTTTTCAGTCTATCTTTACAGAATTAGAAAAACTAGACGAGTGTTTAAATTCCATTGAAGGCTATAAAGAATTAAGTGAGGATAAGCAGTATGAGATTATGCTTGTACTCAGTGAAGCCGTTAACAATGCAATAGAACACGGTAATGAATTTAATTCAAACAAAAAGGTAAAACTTGATATTACTTTATCAACTGAATGTATAATAGCAGAGATCTATGATGAGGGTCCTGGCTTTAATCCTGATAAGCTAGTAAACCCACTAGAAAAAAAAGCAATGCTCAAAGATCATGGCAGAGGCTGGTTCCTAATGCAACATTACTCTTCATCAATTGAGTGGGATGACAAACTAAAGTGCCTAAGAGTGTACCTTTCAATTGAGTAAAATGTAGCGCGATGCCAAGATATACAATTACTCAAGTTTGCAAATTACAGATAAACTAATCTTTAAAGATAAGTTTCTAATTGATTAATTAGATGAGTTTTAGGTACAGCACCAACTATTTGGTCAACTACCTCACCATTTTTAAATATAAGCAATGCTGGAATACTTCGAATACCGTACTTAACGGAAACCTCAGGGTTTACATCAACATTTACTTTTCCAATTTTAGCCTTGCCTTCGTACTCTCCAGCCATTTCGTCAACAACGGGACCAATCATCCTACAAGGACCGCACCACTCTGCCCAAAAATCGATGAGCACAGGTATATCAGATTGGAGTACTTCTTGATCAAAGTTTGCGTCAGTTATCTCTACTGTTTTTGACATTATTATGATGGTCTTTTTTTGATATTGTTACATACTAAATTCTACAGAAAACCAATACATAAAGCGAATAAAATTCGTTTCCTTTACTTTTAAAATTCTCTATAGGATAAAGTTTGAAATTAACACTATCTAGTCCCATTTTGAAGAGCTAATTTCACATTTTCTTTCCCTAGTAATGTACGTAATTCGTACATTAGTGTAGGTGATGGGTCAACCACATATTTGCGAATGTTCATGGCAATTGGCCGTTTCATCTGTTCACTCTCAATTTGAGCTTTTACATAAGTAAGACCTTGATGTAAACTAAATAATTCAGCCAAACGGTCAATAGAAGTACTTTGCAGATTATGGGTGTGCAATCGAATAGATAGACGCAATTTAGCTTGATGCTTTTCTCGTAGGTTTTCCACCCTTTCCACCGCTTGTACAATCATGGAATTACCGCGATCGCGTTTGCTATAACGCCCTTTAATCCAAAGTATATTATCCACTTCAAGGAGAGCCGCATATTGATCAAATTGTTGGCTAAAGACCGCCATTTCCATGGAAGAATGTAGATCTTCGACCATTAAAAAAGCGATTGGTCGTCCCTTTTTATCAGTGATGACTCGTTTTGAGGTTACGATTCCAATAATGTTTAACTCTGAATCGTGATTGAGTTGATCTATGCTGTTTGATAATAGTGAATGTGTGGAAAAAAGATGGATATCCTCTTTGTAGCGTTCTAGAGGGTGCCCACTCAAATAAAAGCCAATAAGTTCACGTTCTCTATTTAGCTGCTCCATAGAAGTCCAATATGGAATGGTTGGAAGCTTTGGCTCTTCTAATGCAGTATTTGTACCAGCACCACCAAATAAATTAGCCTGATTCAATCTTTTTTCTTCATGCATTCTATTGGCATAAGATAAAATATCGTCTACACCTTGTAGGAGTTGTGCTCTATTATCACAAAGATTATCAAAAGCACCTGCCTGAATAAGACTTTCAAGAGTACGACGGTTACATATGCGTACATCTACCCGAGAGGCAAACTCAAATATTGATTTAAAATTACCTTCGGTAGTTCGCTGTTCTATGATGTGTTGAATGGCATTTTCTCCAACACCTTTTATAGCAGACATTCCATATTTCACCCTACCCTCTTTAGCCACAAACCTACCCCTTGAGGAATTTATATTTGGTGGATCTACCGGTATACCAAGTTGTTTACATTCTTCAATAAAAGAAGCGATTTTTTTTATATCACTCATGTTGTGACTTAGTACCGCCGCCATATACTCTGAAGTATAATTAGCTTTAAAATACATTGTATGATACGCCACAACTGAATAGGCCGCCGAATGGGACTTGTTGAATCCATAACCAGCAAACATGGCCATTTTTGCAAATACATTTTTAGCTACTTTCTCCTCGTATCCTCGCTCTACAGATTGCCGGACAAATTTCTCCTCTTCTGGTGGAAGTAAATCAGCCTTTTTCTTACCCATTATTCTTCGTAAAACATCGGCTTCACTTAAGCTATATCCTCCCATTTGTTGAGCTACTTTCATGATCTGTTCCTGATAAATCATGATACCAAAAGTGGGCCTTAGTAGAGGGACTAAATCTTCATGGTCATATTCAACCTCTTCACGCCCATGCTTTCGATCAATATAATTAGGGATAAATTGCATGGGTCCCGGTCGATATAAGGCATTCATAGCGATAAGATCGTCTATGGTAGTAGGCTTAAGGTCTTTCATGTACTTTCTCATTCCCTCACTCTCGAACTGAAAAGTACCTAGAGTCCCTCCTTTTTGGTAAAGCTCAAAAGTCTTTGCATCATCTAATGGGATCTCGTCAAGAGTATAGCTCTTTTGATGATTCTCTAGCACAAACTGAATGGCTGTTTTTAAGATGGACAATGTTTTTAGCCCTAAAAAGTCCATCTTCAACATCCCCGCAGACTCGATAACACCCCCATCGAACTGCGTCACCTGCAAATCAGCATCTTTAGCTGTACTAACAGGAATAAATTCGGTTAATTGATCAGGGGCAATAATAATACCTGCTGCATGTAGACCGGTGTTTCTAACCGACCCTTCTAAAATTTGCGCCATTCGCAGTGTTTCTGCTTCCAAGCCTTCACTATCTCGAATTTCCCGCAATTCTTTTACCTCCGAGAATGCATCGTCCAGAGAGGTTCCAGGACGTTCTGGGATTAGTTTAGCGATCCTATCAGCATCGCTAAGAGGTAAATCTAGCACTCTAGCTACATCCCTAACCGAAGAACGTGCAGCCATTGAACCAAAAGTGATAATATGTGCAACTTGATCCGCGCCGTATTTATCCACCACATACTCAATAACTTTTTGACGCCCTTCGTCATCGAAGTCAATATCAATATCGGGCATACTAACCCGCTCCGGGTTTAAGAATCGTTCAAAAAGTAAATCATATTTAAAGGGATCTATATTCGTGATCCCTGTTACATAAGCTACCACCGAACCTGCAGCGGATCCCCTTCCTGGCCCCACATACACGCCCATTTTTTTTGCAGCTGCGATGAAGTCCTGAACAATCAGAAAATAGCCAGGAAAACCCATATTTTTTATAATTCCAAGTTCCAAATTAATACGGTCTTTGAGTTTAGAGCTTATTTCACCATATTTCTGGGCGGCTCCCTCTAAGGTAAGATGGCGTAGATAATCGTCTTCATCCTCAAAGGCTGATGGAATATCGAATTTGGGTAGAATAACGTCACGCTCTAACACTATGGGTTCTATCTTTTGAACAATCTCATTGGTTCCATAGACAGCCTCTGGTGTCTCAGAGAATAAATCTATCATTTCCTCCTCAGACTTGAAATAGAACTCATGATTAGGAAATCCATATCTAAAATCCCGACCTTTACCAATCGGTGTACTTTTAAGAGTACCATCACCAATACAAATCAGGGCATCATGGGCATCTGCATCTGCTTTTTCCATGTAAAAGCAATTATTAGAAGCAACCAAAGAAACGCCATACTTTTTAGAGAAATCACGAAATACTTCATTTACCCGCTGCTCTTCTGGTAACCCGTGATCAATTAGCTCTAAGTAGAAGTCATCTCCAAAACAATCAATCCACCAGCTAATTTCTACTTCTGCAGCTTCTATTCCTTTATTTAGGATAAGATCCCCTAGAATACCGTTGGTTCCACCACTTAACGCAATAATATTTTTAGAATGCTCAGCTATAATCTGTTTATCTACCCTTGGGTATTTATAATAATATCCTTGGGTGTATCCAAGAGAACAGATTTTTGATAAATTTTTGAAGCCCTGCTGACTCTTTGCTAGTAAGGGTATTTGCCAACGTAAATCACGATGTTCGCGGGTAAATTTTTTCTTCGAGTGATTTTCAACCATATAAAGTTCACACCCCACTATGGGCTTGACCCCCTGTTTATGCGCTTCCGCAACAAACGCAAAAGCACCGAACATATTACCTAGGTCGGTTAGACCCACCGCAGGCATTTTCCACTGCGCTGCCTTCGTAATCAAATTCTTAACCCCTGCTGTGGATCGTAATACGGAGTATTTAGAATGAGTATGCAAGTGAGAGAAACTGAGAGACTTTCTCTGGGTCCACTTTTCAAGTTTTTTTTTGGCGATTTCTTTTTGTTCATCGAAGGATAGAGAGCTGTCCTGTTCTGCTATTGAATCGCCATCAGTTTTCGCTCTGGCCGATTTGTCCTGTGATGCTGCCGAGCGCTCCGACTGCTTTTTGGTAATTTTGGACGTTTTTAACCGATCTGGAGATACTAGATCGATGTAGTGTTCTCTTTTTATGTAACTCTGAGGGGATTCATACAGTTTGACGTCTATTGGGAAGCTAAACTTCACTTCACCAAGTAGCAATAACTCTAGAAAACAACGGGCAGTAGCCTCTACATCGGCAGCGGCATCGTGGGCATCGTCAAACCCCTTGTTGAACAAAGCATGATGAAGTTCTCCAAGGGAAGGCCACTTATAACCTCTTGGTCCAGGAATGGCACAAAATTGTGTTCCCTCATCCTTTGTATCTATTTTGGCCTTGTCCATTATGGCCGATGGAATTTTATTTCGCAAATATTCTGCACCCATTATATGTTCATCGAAAGACACATTATGCCCAACCAAAAAATGGGCTCGTTCAATATCTTTTCTAAAAATCTTTAGTACTTCTTTGAGATCGATTCCTTCTCTTAAGGCTCTTTCTGTAGAAATACCATGAATTTGTTCAGAATTAAATGGTATGGTGAAACCTTCCGGGCGGATGATATAGTTTCCACTCGACTGTAGTGCTCCCGTATGATCATGCAACTGCCAAGCTAGTTGAACTAGCCTTGGCCAATTATCCAACTGCGTAATTGGTGCACCATAATCTCGGGGTAAACCGGTGGTTTCAGTGTCAAATATTAGATACATAGAAAGGTGTTTATCTTAGTAATATAGGGTAACCCACCAAGACTATGTACACAAGTTTTCCACAAATTTAACATAGCAAACCCTATATTTGAGTATGGCAATAGTACTAATTTCTACAAATAAAAACTTTCTTGAACTTAAAGAACATATCCAAGGTCTTGACTCAAACATTCAGGTGGATATATGGCCTCGGATTACCTCAAAACAGGCAGTAAGAATGAGCGTATGCTGGAATATACCTGAACATACGTTAACTTCGTATCCAAACCTTCAGCTTATCCAATCCTATGGAGCTGGTGTTTCTAAACTGCTCGAAGATTGTAGCATTCCTTCGCATATCCCAATTGCACGTATGAGTCTGGACTCTCTGGCCACCGATATGCTCGAATATATTGAATGGGCTCTAATGGATATAAGACACAATGGCTTATTTTATCGAGCTAACCAATTGGAAGGATACTGGGAATGCAAGGATACGGTGCGCCGAAAGGCACTCAAGGTTGGAATCATGGGATTGGGTAATATAGGGCAGCATGTGAGTGTATCTTTAGCAAAGCAAGGTTACACCATACTAGGTTGGTCCCGCTCTAAAAAAGACCTACCAAATGTGAACTGTTATGAACAAGAGGAACTTTATACTTTTACTCGGCAGTGTAATGTAGTGGTTTGCTTACTACCATCTACAATAGAAACTAAAGGTCTGTTGGATCTTGAGCTTTTCAAAAGTATGCCTAAGCCCAGTTTTATTATTAATGCAGGACGAGGAGCTCAACTAGTCGATGAAGACCTGATATACGCCCTAGACACCCAGCAATTACAGGGAGCATACTTAGATGTATTCAATGAGGAACCTCTCAATCATGATCATCATTTTTGGTCTCGAAAGGAAATAATGATTAGCCCACATATTGCTGCTCAAACTAGGGTGAGCGATGCCGCATCTTTGATTGTGGACAATTATCATAGAATTTCTTCCGGCATGCCCGCACAATTTCTTATAGATCGCAAAAAAGGTTATTAATCATCCTAGGACTACTTTAACCAGTAGCTTTTACCCCATAAACTGAATACCAACCCGCCATGGCTAAAGCCAGCCCAAGTATAACCTGCAGTACCATATTCAAAATAGCACCCCATAATTGATCGGATTTAAGCAACAAAAAAGTATCAAGGGTATAGGTAGAAAAGGTAGTAAAGCTGCCTAAGAATCCGACAAATAAAAAGATGCGAGGCCAGCCGTTTCCCCAACTTTTTTGCTCAAAAAGAGCTGCTAAAAGGCCAATTAAGAAACATCCTATCAGATTCACAACCATAGTTCCAATCGGTAAAAATTCAGGCTTTATCCATCGGTGGACTCCTAAACTTAGCAAATAACGACTCAAAGCGCCAAGACTTCCACCGAGCATAACCGCTATTAGGGCGCTTAACTGCACAGGTCCTTTAGAAATTAATACTAACAGGATGAGTCCAATCAAAATAGTCATCTAACTGACCATATTGAATGCCTGTAATGGTGTTGTGAAATCGTTCAGCAAGTTGGCCGATTCTACCATCACCGATGGTAATTTCCTGTCCTTTGTGTGCAATTCGATCTACAAAACTAATAACGGCCGCTGTACCACTACCAAATACCTCTTTCAGATGACCATCAGCAGAGGCTTGCATAACTTCATCGATTGATATCTTTCTCTCTTGCACCTCATATCCCCATTCTTTCGCCAACTGAATAACGGAATCTCTAGTAATCCCTGACAAAACTGAGCCAGTTAATGAAGGGGTTACCAAGGTGTCTCCAATAAGGAAATGGATATTCATAGTACCAACCTCTTCAATGTACTTATGATCAATGGCATCCAGCCAGAGTACCTGAGTAAAACCGTCTTGTTGCGCCTGTTGGGCGGGTAAGAAACTGGCTGCATAATTACCCGCAGTTTTAGCCTCCCCAGTTCCGCCTGGTACTGCGCGAACAAAGTCAGGAGAGGTGGTTAAAGAAACTGGGTTAAATCCTTCGCCATAATAAGCTCCCACAGGAGACATAATTATGTGGTAAGCATAGGTCGCGGATACTCTCGCAGCAAGGTAATTTTCATTAGCAAAGATAAAAGGCCTAATATACAGTGCAGTGCCTCGCTTTTTGGGCACCCAAGCGGCATCTAACCGGATAAGTATTTCAAGAGCTTCAATAAATACTTCATAAGAAGTCTCTGGTATACACATTCTCCGACACGATCGATTGAATCGAGCGTGATGCACATCTGGCCGAAATAAATTAATTTGTTTTTCGTCCACATAAAACGCCTTCATTCCTTCAAATACCGCCTGCCCATAATGAAGTACATTTAATGCTGGATTAATCTCGATGGGACCGAATGGTTTAATCTGGCCTTTTTTCCACGTATTGTGCGTGTACTGCATCTCAAACATATGATCGGTAAAACATCGACCAAAATCTAAATTATTCATATCTACTTCTTGAATCCTGGAAGTAGCCACCTTATCTACCTTTAGTGTTGAAGTCATGATTTTCCGTGTTAAATCTTTTATGAAATATAGTAAGGTTGGATATGAATATTTAGAATTTTTAGGGAAAGTCAGTGTCATCCTCAGACTATATTAGCATATACAGTATATATTCCCATGATGTTTAGTGTAAACCAAAGCCTCATTTTTAAATTTTATTAGGGACTAAACTGACTTGATATTCATCCTATAAAATTTCCCTCTATTCGGATAGGCTTAAATAAGGTTCCGCTGCTGCAGGTATGGCTCAACCTTGTCAGCTACCAATACTACCTCATAACCATATTTCTGTAACAATGCAGAGGTATAAGCAGCTCTTCCACCGACTTTGCAATGAACCAAAAGTGGTTTGTCAGTAGGTATCTTGTCAAGGTTTTCAACTATACGGGTATGAGCGAAGTTAAGTGCTCCCGGTATCGCACCAATTAGATGTTCGGATTCTTTACGAGCATCTAACACACGATAATTACCTGATTCATTATAACTATCAAATTCTTCAAAAGTAATCGTTTCGGTTGTAATCATTTTTAGATCTTGCTTAGCATATAGTTCAGATGGTGTTATATATCCATTAATACAATCTAAGCCAATGCGAAATAAATCAAGTATTGCTTCATGTAATTTCTCTTCTTCCACCACCAAATATATATGTTCATCCTCCATTACAAAAGATCCTACTATAGTGTTAAAGGCTTTGTTAACCGGAGCAAATAAGGCGCCCTTAAGATGATTTGCCATAAATTCATGCCGTTCTCGCGTATCAATGACTACAGCAAATTCATCTGAATTAATCGCAGTAACAAACTCATCTGCTGTCATTTTCTGAGGTATTGATATTTCTCCAAGCACCCTCGGACCTATTTTATTGTCACGCTTCATGCGAGCAAAATACAAAGGTGGTTCGGGTTGCCCATCTAGAATATAATCCACAAAGTCCTGTTCAGTGATGGCTGCTCGGATTGAATTGTTAAACCTCATTTCATAACCTACAGTAGAATCGGGCACAGCACCTAAGGCTTTTCCACAAGCACTACCGGCTCCATGACCTGGCCAAACCTGAACGTAAGATGCTAAGTCTTTAAATTTATCTAAGGATTTGTAGAGTATTCTTGCAGATTCTTCCATCTGACCTTCCATACCAGCGGCCGATTCTAACAAATCGGGACGGCCTAAATCACCCACAAATACAAAATCACCCGAGCAAATACCCATAGGCTCCTCGGTAGTAGCTCCATCTGCAACTAGATAACTAATATGTTCTGGGGTATGACCAGGGCTATGAACCGCTTTAAAAATGATTTTTCCGATTCTAAAAGTATCATTGTCCGTTAAGAATTCGTATTTATACTCGCTATTTTTAAGCCACTCATATTTCCAATTCTCATCGCCTTCATCGGAAGCATAAACTTTTACTCCACGGGCAGCAAATTCCCGAAGCCCTGAAATAAAATCGGCATGAATGTGAGTATCGGCCGCGGCAACAATAGTTAATCCGTGCTTGGCAGCTAGTTTATCGTATCGATCGATGTCTCTCATAGGATCGATAACCACTGCTTCTCCTGATTTCTGGCAACCTATTACATAGGCGTACTGTGCTAACTTTTCCTCAAAAATTTGTTCAAAAAACATAGTGACTATGCATTAGTTATATTTGGTTTACTGGATAAGGGATCACCTATTGAACCAGATCACGTTTGTATAATAGTACAAATATCTGCACACTTGTAACAAGATGTTACTACATTTAATGTAAATTAGATTCATTCTCTCAATACCTTGTAGACAGGCATGAGCACAATAACGTATCATAGCCATTACGGAAGAACAATATATTCCTTACGAGTTTGAAACCATTGAGGATGCATTAAAGGAATTAAGTCAGGCTAACGTAGAAGTGTTAAGCTCAAAAAAAGTTGCATTTCCGGTTTGCTTAGCTTGTTTTTGCCCTGTTGGCTTTGAATACTATGAGCTTATAGCCCAAAAGCAACTACCCACAGCGGTTGAAATAGGATGGACGGTGGTTAGCGATTTAACTAAATCTCATTCACTTATGCAGTAATGATTATGGACTTATAATATGAATACTCAAACCCCAAAAATTAATTTAAGCTATGCCTGAACCTACCCCTATTTCTTTTTTAAAAGTTGGATTTACTGACCTAGACGGTGTAGTTAGAGCTAAATACATCCCTAATTCAAAGATTCAGCAATCCATTGAAATAGGAATAGGTTTTTGTAATGTTGTATTTGGCTGGGATATGCATGATGAGTGTTATTCAAAAGATAGTGTTAGTGGGTGGGGAACTGGCTTTCCGGATGGAGTATTAAAACTAGATCCCACCACCCTCAGAAAACTACCATGGGAAAAAGAGATCGAATTGTACCTGGGTGATTTTTCTGAGGATCCTCTCTTGAACGCCGTATGTCCTCGTTCCCTACTCAAGAAGATACTAGCACAGGCTGATGAAGCAGGTTTTCAAGCGAAATTTGGGGCTGAATTTGAGTGGTTTATGTTCCATAAAAATTCCGAAGATACCTCTGCTAACAATCATCAAAACTTGACCCCACTAAGTTCTGGTATGTTTGGTTATTCGATGCTCAGAACCTCTGAATTTCAAGAATTCACTCATCGTATTATATCCGATTTAACGGCTGCAAAATTACGATTAGAAGGCCTACACACAGAAACAGGGCCTGGAGTTTACGAAGCAGCCATTAGCTATAGTGATGCTCTCGAAATGGCAGACCAATCCTCCTTGTTTAAATTAGGCATTAAACAAATAGCTAATGAATTTGATTTAATGGCTAGCTTTATGGCTAAATGGTCACCCCTTTTTCCTGGTTGCGGTGGACATTTACAC
Organism: Balneolaceae bacterium UBA2956; assembly: GCA_002348545.1. GTDB lineage: Bacteria > Bacteroidota > Rhodothermia > Balneolales > Balneolaceae > UBA1275. Next base: position 3,265 of record DEBM01000044.1, on the reverse strand, counting down.
CAATGTTTATGGGACGAAAAAGGGGAGAATATGTTTTACAGCTCAGATAATGAATTTGGACTTAGCACTGTTGCTCAACAATACCTCGCCGGGCAACTCTACTGTCTACCATTTATCCTGCCCATGTTTGCTCCTACTGTGAACTCTTATAGACGTTATTTGGCAGATTCATGGGCTCCCACAACCCTTAGCTGGGGAGTGGATAACCGAACAACCGCTATTCGAGTTGTCCCTGAAATATCCGGAAGTAGGCATTTAGAGCACCGTGTAAGTGGAGCTGACATAAATCCTTATTTGGCTATAAGCGCCTGTTTAGCTAGCGGGCTTTACGGCATTAAAAACAAGCTTCCCTTGACTGTAGAACATTGCAATGGAAATGCATACAAACAAGCAAAGCTAAGCAAACTTCCTGAATCACTAACCAAAGCGGTGCATCAAATGAAGCATTCTAATTTGGCAAGTGAACTTTTTGGGGAGTCATTCGTCGATCATTTTATCCTGAGCAGAGAATGGGAATTAGAACAGTCACTAGGAGAGGATTGGGATTGGGAATTACAACGTTATTTTGAGATCATATAAATGAGTTTTATCGATTTTAATTCTATTGTACGGAGTGCTTGGGATGCCTACGATCCCAGTCGTGAAATACTTCATATTGAAGATATTTCAGCCAAGGTTTCAACCAATCATGTCTATCGAATGATTCTATCAGACAAAACAAGTATAGTAGCTAAACTATCCTACTTTGGCCGCTATGAACATTTTGTTGAAGATCATAGTATTATCAATAGTTTATCTAATAACCTACCCAATCCTTTTGAGGATGTGCTATCCAGGTCCTTAATGAAGGGTAATAAGTTATTTGTTTATCGTCACAAGGAAGAACCTGCAGATGTCTGGGTGGTGTTTTATCGGCCTATCAAAACCCGTCATAAACTTCCCAAGCGTTTAAATGAGAAACAAATTGCCAAATTTGGGAATCAGATGGGGCAATTCCATGCTGCTTGTGAAAAAGTCCGCCACACCCTTCCTCGTTCATCTAAGACATTAATGGTAGACATTAATGATTTATTAGTTCATTTAAATACTGATGAAGGTCGCTTTGAACACTTTATGTATCGTGATTTAATTATTGAACATGCCGAAAAATTCAAACAAAATTTCTTTCAATTAGAGGCAGATGGCCTCACTCGAATCCCTGTTTTTGTAGATTGGAATATTGGTAATTTTTCAGTTATTAAAAGTTTTAGATTGTACTCTAGATGGGATTATGACTGGTTTCGCGTTAGTAGTCGAATGTTGGATTTTTACTTTTTTGCTCGTGTGGTTTCCGATATTGGTGACCGGACCATGTTTACTTATAACGTAGACATTTTAATACATGAGCGTTTCAAACTATTTTTACGCTCATACCACCGAGCAAATCCACTAAGTGAGCAAGAAATTTTTTTCCTAAAGGAAACCTACCGCTTTTTTTTATTAAACTATGTGATTAAGTACGGACGATTCTTTTTCCATGAGTTATTTGCAAATATCCTACAAAAAGAAACCTTTGAAACACACTTACCAGGCTTAGATGATCGATTTGATCCATCCTGCTTATTGGATGTCCTAAGCTAGCCTATTTTCTCACTCACTCGAAACAATTACTCACTTTCTATGAATTATTCTAGTTTTTCACGAGTCATCGAAGATTATAAAGTTGTTATGCTCGATTCCTATGGCGTCTTAAAAAATCATAAAGGTCTAATTGAAGGAGTACAGGAAAGTATCCGAACCCTTAAACAAAAAGGAAAAACATTTAGGCTTCTCACCAACGATGCATCAAGAAGTCAGAAACAACAACTGGAAAGCCTACAACGACTTGGTTTAGACAATATCGAATTACATGAAATAATCACCTCCGGGATGATGGCAAGGCAGTTTTTAGAGCAAAAAATCACCTCTGGACGAATAGCTTATTTAGGCACTCCAAATTCAGCAGAATATATATTGCAATCGGGGTTGCAACACGTGGCGGCAGGTGATGTAGACCTAGATGATATTGATGATATTACCGCTTTTGTTTTCCTGGATGATGAAGGTTTTGATTGGAATACGGATATCAACAAAACGGTTAACTTGTTACGTAAGAAAACAATGCCAGTCATATTAGCCAATTCAGATAAATATTATCCTGTAGCTAAACATGATATAGCTGTAGCCACAGGAGGTATTGCTAAACTCGTAGAAAGTATGCTCGGGAAAAAATTTATTCACTTTGGCAAACCAGATTCACAGATGTTTATGTATGCCTATGAAGGATTGGTTCAAGAAATGGGTCACTTAGAAAAGAGTGATATACTTATGGTTGGCGATACTCTTGAGACAGATATTTTGGGAGGAAATAAATTTGGTGTCGGAACCATGCTGGTCTTATCTGGGAATTCTAGAGCTGAACATATTGAACGGGAAATATCAGCTTCTGGAATTATTCCTGACTATATATGTGAAGACATACTTAGCTAGTGTAAGCTTCCATAGGTAAGCAGGAACATACTAAATTTCTATCTCCATAGGCATCATCGACCCGGGAAACCGAAGGCCAAAATTTGTTCCACCGAAGTTCGGCAATCGGGAAGACTGCCTGTTCGCGGCTATATAACTTATCCCAGCTCTCTTGAGTCAATACCCGCATGGTGTGTGGGGCATTTTTCAAGGGGTTATCCTCTGCAGACCATTCACCCTTTTCAATGGACTTAATTTCAACACGAATAGCAATCATTGCTTCACAGAAGCGATCTAGCTCAGCCAAGCTTTCACTTTCCGTTGGCTCAATCATGAGAGTACCCGGTACTGGAAAGCTCATAGTAGGTGCATGATACCCATAATCCATTAACCTCTTTGCTAAATCGGTCGCTTCAATTCCCGCACTTTGCTTGAAAGGCCGTAAATCAATTATAAACTCATGAGCAGAACGACCGCTAAGCCCCGTATAGAGGATTGAGTAGTGTGATTCCAAACGTTCTTTTATGTAATTGGCATTTAAAATAGCCCGACGGGTTGCTTCTGTCAACCCATCACCACCCATCATACGAATATATGCGTATGATATGGTCAAAATACTTGCGCTGCCATAGGGTGCTGCAGATACTGGAGAAGTCCCAAACTCTCCTCCTGTAGGAATCTGAGAGTGCGTAGAAAGAAAAGGAGTTAAATGCTTAGCTACTCCAATTGGTCCCATACCAGGTCCTCCGCCGCCGTGAGGTATACAAAATGTTTTATG
>DEBM01000038.1 GCA_002348545.1 Balneolaceae bacterium UBA2956 | reverse complement strand
ATCTAATAAAGAGGGCTTTTCTTCCACTATTATTTCACCTTCTTTGTCATCAAATTCAGCAAGCTCTTCCGGACTATACTCAGAGGTTGTGAGCACAGTCCATACAATAGATCCCAACAGTATAGCCGCACCCACCACAAATGAGATGATTAAATTCAATGGGATTTCACCTTCCCCTGCTGTTTTACCCCACCCAAAGCCTTCAGCCAGTATATATGGTAACCATGAACCAACTACGGCACCAATTCCAATTAGTACAGTTTGAATGGAAAAACCTAGTGTTCGTTGTGAGCTAGGTAATTTATCAGCAACTAAGGCTCTAAATGGCTCCATAGCTATATTAAAGGAGGCATCCATAATCATGAGCATACCCGCACCTACCCACAAAGCAGGAATAAAAGCAGCAAATAATCCCGCATTAGGCATTAGAATGAGTCCCAAACTAGCGAGCACAGCACCTGCTAAAAAATATGGACGCCTACGCCCTAAACGAGTCCATGTATTATCGCTGTAGTGTCCAACAATGGGCTGTACGATCATACCAGTGATAGGCGCTACTAACCAAAACCAAGAAAGGTGCTCTACATCAGCGCCAAAGGTTTGAAGTATTCTACTGGCATTGGCATTCTGCAGGGCAAAACCCATTTGAATACCTAAAAAGCCCATACTCATGTTCCAAATATCTGCTTTTCTCAAGTTGGGTTTTGTTCGATTCATTGGTTACTCCAAATAATGATTAAGTTATAAAAGCGGCTATTATATGATTTTAGTTTAATGTGTACTTAATATCACCCAAGAATTAGCTGGTATACTCATGATATCCTTTCCGTTTGCTTCATAAAAAGCAGAATCCATCCCATATGTCTTATACATAGTACCCACTTCTAGTGGTAGGTTAAAATCTTGTGTCATTTGGGTATTATTTAGCCCTACATAAACACCAAAATCTCCTTTATTTCGCTGATAAGCATACGTACCTTCTGGCGAAGAAATACGCATCGGATTAGCTCCATAAGAACCGTTCCAAAGAGCTTCGTTTCGATTATTCAATGCCAATAGATCAGTATAAAAATCTACCAGTGCATAGTCTTTCCAATCGATTTCATCTTTTTCAAAGAATAATAATTGCTTGTCCAGCACCGCTTCTTGCCCACTATAAACTAAAGGCATACCATCAATAGTAGCTGAGAGAACCGCAAAATTCTGGAAATTATCCCCATACAAATCAGTATCGGTTCCTTTCCAAGAATTCTCATCATGATTCGACGTAAAAAACATACGGTACGAATTGTCAGGAAATTTTTTTGCGTCTTCTACTAATAAAGAATCCAAGCGATCAAAAGTCATTGCTCCCTTCGCAATCTCTCTTATAATATGTGCATATTCCCATGCATAATTCATATCAAAAGCTTCTAAAAGTAATTCAGGATTTCCATCTTCGGCTAGCATAAAAACATCCTTAATTTCGTCTAATTCGATATGAGCACGTACCCAAAAATCAGTGGGAACCTTACCTGCTACATCGCATCTATACCCATCTACATCAAACTCGGCGACCCAGTACTTCATGGCATCGATCATTGAAGTTCGCATATCTTCATTGGCATAGTTGAGTTGAATTACATCGGTCCAATCTGTCCCTAACGGTGGAATGAAATCACCTTCCTCATTTAGTACATACCAATCTTTATTTTCTGTCCAGGGATTATCCCAAGCAGTATGATTTGGCACCCAATCTAGAATCACTTTCATCCCAAGGTTGTGTGCCTGTTCAACTAATGCTCTGAAATCTTCTTCTGTACCATAGTCTGTACTTACCGCTTTGTAATCCTGTACCGAATAATAACTTCCCATACTATCTTCATTCTCTTTTCGATTAACTTTACCAATTGGATGGATTGGCATAAACCAAAGAATATCTACTCCCATCCCTTTTAATCTAGGTAAATGTTCTGAAAAGGCATTAAAAGTACCTTCAGAGGTATATTGACGTACGTTTACCTCATAAATAGTAGCGTTTTTACTCCATTCTGGTTGAGTTACTTTGGACACAGGTGCTACCGAATCCATGGTAGAAGATTGTGTGCAAGCCGCAGTGTGCATAAAAAGGCCTAAAACAAATAAACTGAGATTACGTGATAAATAAGATTGATGATGTAAATTCATGATTAAATGGTTGATAGATTATTATTACTAACGGTTACGGTTGAAACACCTGAACCAAGGAGCTCATTGGTGTGAGTTCAATTGAGATAGACTCCTCTTTGAAAGGGTGTTCGAAGGTTATTAGTTTAGGATTGTCAGATATATTGAAGAATACCCAAATCGATTCGTTGAAATAAACCCGCTCAAATATCAGTAGATCCTCTTCAATGGTTTCGAATCGAAGTGATCCATAATGAAGTGCTAGATGACTAGCCCGGAGTCTAGCCATACTGATATAGTGGGATAGGCTTTGCTGTTCAAGTGAATTCAGCCCTTCAAATTTCATGGGTCGTCGATTATCAGGATCATTGGCCCCAGGTAACCCAAATTCATCTCCATAATAAGTGACTGGAATTCCAGGGACAGTAAATATCCAGGTGTGCATGAGTTGTAACCTAGCATAACCTTCTTCACTAGGATCAGAAATATTCCGAGTCCAAGCAGCTAGTTTTGCATCTTCTTCCCAACGTACTTCCCCACTGGCTAAACTAATGAAACGGGCTTTGTCATGATTACCTGATATGACACCCATCTGATTGGTCATTCCATAATATCTAATACTTTCTCTGAGTTGCTCAGCTAAAGAATGCATCGATTGGTTTTGACCAAAGCTAGATTGTGCTGCATCAAAGAGGCTAAAATCGAATTGGGCATCCAATAATCCACTCCGAACATAACTAGCAATGAGAGGCCTGCTTCCGTATGTCTCTCCTATCTGATAAAAAGTACGTTCTTTGTTTTCCCTGAGTTGCTTGTTAATTTTATGAGTGAGCTTACGCCAAAAGACTAATGGAATATGTTTAGTTGCGTCGTGGCGAAATCCATCGATATTAAATTCATTAATCCAATATAAAGCAGAATCAGACATCGCTTCTACAACCTCTTCCTGTGAAAAGTCCAAACTAGGCATAAAGGTATCGAACCAAGTGGTCAGACGTTGTTCATCCCAAAGCTGGGTATTCATAGTTCCGTCAGGCAGATATAAATCGGTTTTCCACCCTGGGTGTTGCTGCACTACCGGATGCTCTTGATGCACATGATTAGCCACATAATCAAGCAAAATATTCATATCCCTTGCATGGGCAAGCTCAATTAATTCCTTTAAATCATCCTTTGTACCCATTCGATCATCGATTCTAGAAGAAGAAATAGGCCAATAACCATGATACCCAGAAAAGGTACTTCTTACACCTTCTTGGTCCCACAATCCATAGGCTCCCTCTGGATTTTGAACAATGGGAGAAAGCCATAAGGTATTGACCGAAAGAGAATCAAAATAACCTGACTGAATAATCTCGATAAGGCCTTGCAAATCACCCCCGTAGTAGTTTACTGAGGGATGTATTTCAGGGTCATTTACTCGGCGGTTATTCTCTTTGTTCCCATCGTTAAACCGATCTAAAAATACAAAATACATATTCCATGATGATCGGTCATGCCGGGTTAGTTGATCCGCATTCTGCACAATATTCCCATTTTGTATTGGAATCCTAAGATTATGTAATACTTCAACATCATTTGCTAACCAAAGCCGTAAGTAACTACGATCAACAAAACGGGCCCGCTCGGGAATACCCAACTCCCAATAATCACCCATTACCTGCACTTCTAGCGCTTGGTTCTCCCAAAGTGCCAAAAGTTTATGATCGTTGGTCGAAAACTGAATAGTACTCTTGCTTTCTTTCCCATTCGTTAATGTTGACTGACCTGATGGAAATTGTCCTATTTCTTGATCTAAAGGTAGATATGATTCCATTCTAAAGCTTAGCCGATGTCCACTAATCTCGGTTGGTATCAAGACCGCCGGCTGACTACTTTTCTTCACTACTTCTATCACACTGTTATAATCTCCAAAACCATTAGGTACTTGGCGTGAATTAGTTGGGTCTACTAACTCCTTACCATCCACCACAAACTTATAGGCATATACTCCCACTTCTACTTCCATTTCAACTTGCCAAAAACCATCACTGTAATACATTGGATTGGCTGCAATGTTCCAACCATTCATTTCTCCTTTTATCTGAACCAGATCAAAGGTTCCTTTTGGATCGGGATAAGAAAATTTTACATTAACAAGACTACTATTTTTTGCAAGTATATATCCTTGTTCTCCATTAATCAGAAGTTCAATTAAATCCGCAGGCTGCCGTAATTTACCTATAAAAAGAGAACGCTCTTCATTGAATCGTATATGCCTTATTCCCTCCGGTAGCTTACCCACTTCTAAATTTTTAGGCTCCCATACATAATCGGACCAAATGACCATCGTAGTATCGGATAAAATCACTGGAGTATTCAGCCCTATGAATGGAGAGGCTTCATTCATTTTGGAAGGGGTGTCGCATGCAGTCACCAATATGACCAATATCCAGAATACATTAAAAAAAGAATCCAAAGCGAAACTTTTTTGCTTCGAGTAGCCTAGCTGGTATTGGATTGTATGATTTTTCCTTATTAGCAATTATTTTACAAGAGTGATAGTTTGGGTTTGTGTATTTGAACCTTGCACTAGACGTGCAAAATAAATTCCACTTGAAAGCCCTGATTCTATAAAATTTACAGTATGATTACCTGGGGCCAACTGCCCATTTACAAGGGTAGCTACCTCACGCCCAAGGAGGTCATAAATCCGTAAGGTAGTAGCACCATGCTCGGCTAAACTGAATGAAATCTGCGTACTTGGGTTAAATGGGTTTGGATAATTTGGATATAGTTTAAATTGATCTTTTACCTGCAAGATCTCTCGACTCTCACTAGAAGTCACTAATCCTGAGAAATCAGTACTGGTAAATATGTGAAAAGCCCCAGGCGCTAAATCTAATTCTAAAGATCCCTGAATTACTTGCTTTACAGTCATATTGAGATAGTCGAACCATTGCCCATCTTCAGGAAAATTGATTGTACCAAACACAGTATTTACCCCAAAATTCCCTACAATAACTACTTTTTCCTCTCCATGACTTAGTCGAATAATTTTAGTGGAAGTTTGTAGTTGATGGGTAAAGCTTTCAGGTGAAGTAAAGGCGAGAGAAGCTTTTCGAAGGGCTATGATGTTAGCCCAAGTTTCATAAAGTGCGTAGCGTTCAGCGTCGTCTCTATAATCCCATCTGATGGGCTTGACAGCCGTACGACCTGGGGCAAAGGATGGGCAATAGCTAGCATCATTCAAACACTGTTCACCATAATCACCATAGCCATATCCAAGTTCTCCAAATTGCCACAACATTTTAGGACCTGGTAATGTAAAAAAGAAGGCTCCGGCCAACTTCATACGGTCTAAAGCTGTGGGCAAATCCCGAATGTTGTAGTCAGCAGATGAATTTCCAAAGGCAATGTTTTTGAACATTAACCATTGCTCATCATGACTTTCCATATAGCCAATTAAATTTCGTTGCGAAAAGCCTCTTTGACTAGCTAAAATACCCCTTAAATCTGAATTATATCCCATAGTAGCTTCGTTATACTCATGATTCATATTGCCCCAAACAAGCATTCCTTCATTAACCAATGCCTTTTCTTCAGAATTGTCAGAAAAATGCTCCAAAATGACATAAGCTGTGCTATCAATAGATCGTATAAAATTATTGTAATCTTTCCATATAGCAATTCTAGAGGCGTCGTAACTGCCCCATGCCCCTACATTGTTTAAATTATCCACTTGGGTAAAACCCTTACTCAAATCAAAGCGAAAGCCATCAATTTTGTATTCTTCCAACCAATATTGCATAACACGTTTAGAAAAATACCGGGTTGCTGGACTCTCATGATTTAAATCATAACCCACATTATAAGGGTGTTTTGCAATGCTATTTGCGTAAGGATTTTCGCTTTTGGGCGCTCCATATTCCCCTTCGTTCCACAGGCGAATAATTGGACTTCGCCCGAATGCATGATTCAAAACTACATCCAGTATGACAGCTATTCCTCTTGAGTGTGCCGCATCTATGAAAGCCTTAAATGCGTTTTGTGTGCCATAATATTTATCCAGTGCAATATGGAAAGCTGGGTTATATCCCCAACTCAAATTACCCTCAAATTCATTAACCGGCATTAGTTCAATCGCCGTTACCCCAAGTCGATCTAGGTAATCCAAGGTATCTATCAAAGTCTGATAACTATGTTTGGAAAGAAAATCCCTTATAAGAAGCTCATAAATCACTAAATCTTTAATTTTTGGGCGTTCATAATTCGTCACATTCCAGTTATATTCATCGGCACCTGGCTGGAGTACACCCACAGAAAAACTTGTTTTTCCATAGGGATAGACTGGGATATCTTGATATATACTTGATGGAATGTACGGATCATCTTCGGGGTGTAGGGTAAGTTCACTGTAGGGATCTGCAATTCTAAGATCACCATCGACTAAATACTGAAATGCATATTCTTGACCTGGGAGTAAGTCTTCAATTTCAAGCCAAAACCAAGTACTATCTGCCCCATGTATTTCTTTGTGCATTAGATAATCAGCCGAAGGTGACCAATCGTTAAAATCTCCTAATACATATACAAATTCTTTATAGGGGGCAAAAAGGGATAACCGAACCGAATTATTCGAGAGATAATTAATCCCGTCGCGGGTTGCTGCAGGCCTAGGATTATTAATATGTTGATCAGCTCGTACAATTACCATAGTTTTGGTAGTGTCACTTAGACCTTCTCCATTATCAGCAATTAACGAAAAAACCACCTCTTCCTGACTTTTGCTGGGCCTAAACATGTAAGCTATTGTATCATTAGTGGTCTGCTCAACTAATTGTTCATCTTCATACAAACTCAATTGTAAGCTTCCAGTAGTAACACTGCCAAGCCCTATAATTTGCAAGGAATCGGATTCTTTTATAAGCCTTAGCTCATTTGCTGGTTTCACAAAACGAACTTCTACACCGCCGGTACTTAATTCTACAAAAATATCACTATTTCCTTTATCCCGACCTACCGATAAAGGTGCTCCTGATAGGGTTCTTGTACCTTTAAACAACATAGCAATCTCAAGAACTTCTTCAGTAGTTCCTGTAATACCAAAGAAGGTCCGAATATCTGGGGCGTAAGTAAATTTCCAACGATTTTCGCTTACCTGCTCCGCTTCAAGATTTGCTGGATAAGATTCCCAACCAGCAGGGACATATTTCCAGTCACTTCCACTACTGCTTTCAGAGGTAATAACTCCGGTATGTAAGAATACACGTCCAGAAAATCCTGCTAATGCTCCATTTCCTTGTGTAGCATCGAAATATATGGTAACAGAATCATACTGTGTAGCAAAGTTTGGCTCAAAGCTCACCACTTGTGCATTTACAGTAGTGGAAATTAGAGCAACAAGGCTAAAAAATAATGAGCGAGTCGAATACATAAAATTTGATGAGTAGTCTGAAGAACTGGGGCATTGCTATTTAATTGTAAACTCCTCTGATTATTAGACAATCCCATTGGTCGATTTTCTAAGGATTAACTTCGGTGAATACATTGTCTGAGATATAGCCTTTTCCTCATTATTCATTCTTTCTATTAAAGTCTGAGTGGCAATATATCCCATATCTCGCATTGGTTGACGAACTGTAGATAATCCAATATATTCCGAAATTTCTATATCATCGTAGCCAATCAATGGTATAGAAATATCCAAGTCTTCCATAGCTTTTAGTGCACCAACTGCTTGGATATCTGATGAACAAAAACAGGCATCCAATGTAGGATGAACTTTGTTCATTCGCTGCATAGCTGTGTATCCTCCTCGCTCAGTAAATCCATCTCGATAGTCCGTGTCTCCTGAGATAATTAAACTAGAATCAAAAATATGTCCAGAATCTTCAAATGCCAATTTATAGCCTTTTATACGATCTTTGATTGGCTTTGAAGTCTCTAGTGCTGATATCATTCCTACCTTTTTATATCCAGCGTCTAAGAAAGTTTTAGTAGCGGTATAGGCACCTTGCACATTATCTACAGATACCGAATCGAAACCCTCGTAAAACTCATCAACAAGAGTGATGGATACTGGGTACTTTTGCAGTTTATCCCACTGATCGGGATGTAAATGAATCGAAATAAAAAGATATCCCTCTGCGGCTCGGCGTCGAATCACATGTTCGACCTGCTCAAAAAAAACATCCCCCGCACCTGTAACATTAAAAATACTTAGATCGTAACCCAACTTAGTAAGTTTATCTTGAATACCCCCCAATATTTCCATAAAGAAATAATTCGAAATAATCGGTACCACTGCCATTATAGTATTTAGCTTTTTACTAGCTAAACCCTGTGCATATGCTTGAGGATGATACCCTACTGATTCGGCAACTTTTAGTACTTTATTCCGAGTCTTCTGGGAAACGTTCGTACTCTGGTTAAATACCCTAGAAACCGTAGCAATACTTACACCTGCTTTAGCTGCTATGTCGTAAATGGTCGAAGCCAATTGTGTGTTTTATTAATTGGGTTAATTACACAGAGGCCTTTCAACGCCTCTGTGAGTTAAGACTTTCAAATAACATAAAACTGATTCAAATCATCAGCTCGATAATTACTAGAATTTATTTTATTAGTGTCATTCGTTTATTGCTTACAAAACTACCTGCTTCAAGGCGATAGATGTATACACCTGATGACATGGAAGAAGCATTGAACGCGACAGTATGAGTACCTGCATTCATAACTTTTCCACTAATCAAGGTGGCAACTTCTTGACCCAATAGGTTATAAACTGTCAACTTAACAGGAGCTGCATCTTTTAGACTAAAGCTTATGTTAGTTGTCGGGTTAAATGGGTTGGGATAGTTTTGATTTAAAGCATATTGATCAACGATTTCAATTTCCTCTTCAGAAGATGTTGTTGGGGTATTGTAATCAGGCGGAGTTTCCCAATCTAAATCTTCTGCTTTCCAAGTCAATGTTGGCATTGTGAATGAACTAGGCCATGTAACAGCGCCTTCATTAGAGACTATAGGTTGAACGTATTGATAGTGTCTTCTACCAGCAGCAAAACCACTACCGTGTGCAAATAATGATCCGTCGGCAGAAGTAGGTTCACCGTAGGCTATTCGGAATCCCATATGATTGAGTGTTGGCAATTTGAGCTCTAAAGTAAGCTCATACACCATGTCACCATTCTCATCTGTGAATCTAAGTGATTCACGCTCTTCATCAGTAATGTTTAGGAAGTTTGCACCACCATCGCCAGGCACTGATATATCATTTGTTAATGCAAAGAAAGGTGTATCAACATACAGGTAGACTGAATCATTTGAAGCATCAAATGGCTGTGAAGTATGTTGAACAGCTGGGCTCATATCAATCGAAAAGGTAACTGATATGGCACCACTTTCTACATTATTTGACGTTAACAGTGCTTTTGGATCAACTCCATTGAAGAATTCAGAACGCTTAGGTTGGTCAGCGCCTTCAACCATTTGGAAGAAACGGTCACCACCACCTGTTACACCTGGTTCTTCCCAACCTGATCCATCATGGGTGATTCCTGCAAGATAATTTGTGCTTGATTCATCATCCCTAGATGCATCCCATTTGATATAATATTTATATCCAACTTCTGCACCAACAGTTGTTGTGAAAGGTATTCCTGTTTCTTCATATGTGCCTGAAAATGAATTAAAGGCCATTTCGTTATTTGTACCCCAACTATTGAAACTACCACGAACAAATACAGTATCAATAGATGAATTGAAATAACCTAAACCTTCCAAAATACCTACATTAACTTCAAAGTTAAGAGTAGTACTTAATATTTCGGCATCTGTTGGAGGTTCATTATTAAAGAATACCCAGTGCATTGTTGAATCTGAATCTGGCATATTGAAGACTCTATTAGCTGTTGATTCCCAGGTTACTTCACCACTTGAATGTTCAATCACAAATTTATATTCAATAGGGTTAGTAAAATTGACCAAACTATCTTTATGCACTGTAGCTTGACCACCATAGAACAAGTTATCACCTTGACTACTAGTTTGGTTTAAAGCTAATGTTGATCCCCAGTTACCAATAAATTCGGTACTTCCCCTAACTCCAATAATATCATTGTCTGGATCAAAGTCACCTAATTGTGCTTTTGCACCTATGTTGACTTTGAAATACAATGATATACTATCTTCATGAGATGTATATGGAGCTTCTCTGGTTTCATAGAATTGGAGAGCAACAACTGTGTCTCCTTCAGCAAAATCAGCAGGAAGAATGAATTGATTATTGCCTCCAGATTCCCAACCTTGCTCACTACCATTAATTAGTGGTGTTTCAGGATCTACTCCAGCCCAGAATTTATAATTCAATGTGTCTCCAGGAGACATTGGGAAGTCAGCCCACCAATAGTCACCACCTTCATTATACATATGTCTTGACGCTGAATCCCAAGTAATCATACCAGAAGAAGCAGCATCATCAACATCAGGTCCAACAAAACCACCTCTTATCTGCATAAAATGGTAATCTTGAAGAGTATCTGGCATAGTTGATGTATTTACTGTGAACATTACTGTAGTTGGCCCAGATGATCCATGATAACCTAAATCACTAAAATCATTTTTAGGTCTTACTTCCCATTCTGAACTCGCTTCGTCACTACCAAAAGAAAGTAAAGGTTCAGTAACCCCTTGAGTAACATTACCTTTTCTAACCAAAGTATGATCTTTCGTAGCGGCGCTAACACCTGCTACATCCCAACCAGAACCTGGATCATTGTCTGGATCTCCAAATACATCTAATAAAGTAGTATCCCCTCTCACAACTCGAATAATTGCCCTTGCGTCATCACCATTATGATGAACAACTGAAGGATAATCTAATACCTCATCAGCAAGGTCTTTATCGAATAGAGTATCATGGACTGAACTATTTAATAACACATAAGGAATACCTGGCTCAATGTAAGCATCAATGGGAAACTGGTGGTAATACTGCCATCCTTTACCATTAACGGATTGAGCTATTCTATATTGAGCAAGATCAGCTTCAAATTGGCCCATATTAGCAATTTCTATCGCCTTATTGTTACTAGATCCCTCTATATATTCCGAGAATATTAAATTTGCAGCTGGACCTGGTTCCGGCATGAAATCATAGATATTGTAGGCTGCTAATTGATTATTAGTATCCATTAAATACAAATGACCAGTCATTTCATTAAAAATAACACCACCTGTATTATTACCATTTGTGTTATTTCCTAATGGACCTATTTCTCCAACATTCTCAAGTGTATGATCATCTTCACCAGGAATTGAGATATAGAATTTACCATCAGTAAAAGCAGGACCTGTTACAATAATAAATTCTCCGTCAATGAAAGCAAAATCATTTAACATAGATGAATTTAAAGTTGTCTGATCTATACCGACTGACACTATATTAGGACTTAATCCACCATCGGTTAAGTTCATAAGTCTAGGTGCAGTACCAGTACCCGTTATAAGTACACTATCCTCAAATACATGAGAAGAAAAGCCACCACGAGCCGCTCCTGCATCAACAGGAAAAGTTGCAGCATGAACCATAGCTGAGCCATCCCAATCGAAAACCTCGACCTTATCGGCACCAGTTCCACTCAGAAGTACCCGAACCTTGTCATCTTCGCCATAAACACCAAAGGAATCACCTAGACGTCCTCCTAGCTCACCAGCAAATACCAACTCAGGTTCAGCTGTTTCATCCGCCCATCGATAGATTCTAGACTCACCATTTATAGCTAGGTTAGCCGTAAAGATTTGACCATCAACAGTAGCTTTGATCTGGTTGAATGCGAAGATTCCACCACTGATCACTGGCATATCCACAAAGTCAGACATACTGTATGCAGCAATAGCGTTGTTGGTATCCATGATATAGAGTTTCCCCGTTGCATCATCAAACACCACTCCACCTGTGTTATTACCATTTGTATTATTTCCTATAGGTCCTAACTCATGAACTAGAGTCGCATTTGCTGGGTCAGTAACATCTAACATGTAAAATTTACCATTATTAAAGGCAGGGCCTGCTACTACATA
>DEBM01000057.1 GCA_002348545.1 Balneolaceae bacterium UBA2956 | reverse complement strand
AAATTTGTGATTGGTGGCCCTCACGGAGATACGGGCTTAACTGGGCGAAAGGTAATCGTTGATACCTATGGAGGTAAAGGAGCCCACGGGGGTGGAGCCTTTTCTGGTAAAGACCCATCAAAAGTTGACCGTTCAGCTGCCTATGCCACCAGGCATATTGCAAAAAATCTTGTAGCAGCAGGGGTCTGTGATCAAGCGTTGGTTCAGATTTCCTATGCAATTGGGGTAGCAGAACCCACATCCTTATTTGTAGATACCTATGGGTCGTCTAAAATCAATCTAACTGACAGCGAAATTGCACTAATTATTAAAGATAATTTGTCATTAACGCCATACCAGATAGAAAAAAGACTAAAACTACGCAATCCTATTTATTTGGAAACTGCGGCGTATGGACATATGGGGAGAACACCTCAGATAGTCACAAAATCCTTTGAATCTCCTTATAGCGGCCAGGTTCAAAAAGAAGTCGAGTTATTTACGTGGGAAAAGTTAGATCTAGTAGAAACCTTTAAAACATTATTTAATACATCATCATGAGCGTTTAGGCACTGAGTCGACCGAGCTTAAGAATGACTAGGCCAAATATATTGGTATTACGGTTGAAGGCTCGTACTAACTAGACTATTATCGATACTGAGGTATAGTAGTTGTAGCGAAGTTAAGGGTGATAACCAATGCCTGTTACCCATTTTTATTTGACCAAAATAAAAAGAACTACACAGTACTACTGCAAATTCTCGTAATCACTCATATGGGCCTGATCCGTCTCGCTTAAAATATTGTAGGCAGCCAAACGAATCTGGCTCTCCGCATCGACTAGCATCGCGGCGATTTCACGAGACTTCGTATCAAAAAATAGATCAAATAAAAAGTTACTGGTTGACCGTCGTTTGGTCGATTGAATAAGCTCTAAAGCCTCTAAGACCGCATCCCTAGCCTGGTCTGGGTTCTTGGTAAAACCGTCTAAAGCCTTTCTATGATAGGTGTAATATGCCCGACGCAAATCATAATAGCTGGAATTCATCATATCGGCCACCAAGGTAAATCGGTTTCGCCGGTTGTTCGATGAACGTGCCCAACCAATGGCATTTGAGCTTTGCGACAAATCCACTACATCCTGCGCCTTCGCAAAATAATCACTACCACCAAGCTCGGCAAAACTATCAAAATCATAACCTAGTATTAAATAGGCATAATAATCGATAAACCCAGTTAGGGCCTCAAAACTAAGCTCGTCATGCACTAAACTACGCCCCTCGGGATAGGAGAACTGCCAAGCCTGGTCACTCAAAATAATAGACGTGGTTTCCTGCATAGACCCGTATATAGGTCGCCTTGAAGAAATCACTGCCTCGGCTGAGAAGGTATAATCTGTATTGGCTGAGGTTAAAATGATGCTGATCTGGCAATTGATGCGCTCATGTTCGAGTACTTCAATTTCAGTCCAACGAAATTCATTGATATAGGAAGTAAGCTCAGTGGCGAGGGTTTGTTTTACATAATCGTAGGAGGTCCCTTCCAATTGTTCGTCGTTAATATTCACAGCACAGTTGAATTCCTGAGCCGTTACGGGCTTCTCGTCAAGTAGACCTATGAGACTCAAAAAAACGATAACTAAGTAGAAATCAACGCGCATAGTATAAGGATTCTTATATATTTAAATTGTATTAAAATATACAAGAATCTCGTGAAATAATACCTCGGCCCTTTGCTATGGATCTATGCACGGATAACAGCATATGTAAGCTTTTTTTCAGAGCTCTGATCATCATTTTTTTAACCCAACTCACGCCTCAGCCCAACATGGGTTAGGTGTTTCCATGGTAGGAAGAAGAGGGGTTATTCTCGGTTTCATGAATCCATTATCTGCGCTATAGAATGATCATTTCGGGTTGAAGTTACCCGTAAAGCATGCATCTGATTCTCTTCCTATTATATGATGTTGATTACGCCCATTCCAATAAGTTCCAAAATAATTGGCTTTGGTAGGGAAGAGATCATTTTTTAGTCCGCGTAAGCGTTAATCTATTAATAAATTTACAGAAAAAACTATGTATGCAGTTTCAATTGAGTTATTAGTTTGCCCAAATCATTGGCGAAAATAGTACAGGATCAGGTCTAAATGAATGCTTGGCGAATCACCACTATATATAAAAAGGGCAAGTGATAACGTATTAGAAGTGCAATTCGACGATCATCTTTTTACTGCTAAGTATTCGTCAAATTCTACTAATTTAATCTGCAAATTATAAAGTTGTTGCAAAACTATAAAGCTTTGAGTTGGTACAAAAAGTTTTTGAGGGTATATTTGATTAAATTTTAGGCATGGATAAACAAACAAAAGAAGCATCATCGTCAGCACCCAAACTGCCCAATGAATATAAAATTGTGCCGGCTGAATATGGATATCAATACGACGAAGATAAAATTGAGCTATTAGAGCTTGTTAAGACTATTTGGGCTAAGCGTATGTTCATCGTTAAGATAATTGCTATGGGCGCAGTAGTGGGTATATTTGCTGCGCTAATGAGCCCCAAAGAGTACAAAAGTATAGCCACTTTGATGCCCGAGTATTCTACTGAGAGTCAGGGGGGTGCAAGTAGTTTATTACGACAATACGGCGGTTTATTGGGCATGAGCGGCGGTACCTATGCGAGCAACAGTAATGCTATTCGGGTAGATTTGTATCCCAATATTGTTCAAAGCACCAATTTTCAGCTAAAACTAATGGATCAGTCTTTTTACTTTTCTGATATTGAAACTACTGCAACGTTATTTGAATATTATACCGAGCACAACTCATCAGGGGTACTTGGTTTTCTCGCGGATTATACAATTGGATTACCTGGTAAAGTTTTAGGGGCTATTTTGCCAAAAAAGAAACATATAACTTCGGTACCTGGTGAGGCTAAAGAATCTTTAGTGCTTAATCTCTCTAGAGATGAAGTAATTGTCATCAATACTTTACGACAAAAAATCACTGCCTCATTAGACGAGGAATCCGGCATCGTTTCAGTATCGGTCACTCTTCCAGATAATGTAGCCGCTGCCGCAGTTACCGAATATATCATTACAGAACTAACCAAATATCTCACCGAATACCGTACTGAGAAAGTACTTAGAGATTTGACATTCGTGGAAGAACAACTTGCAATGGCTGTAGCTCGATTCGAAGAAGCCCAATTGACCTTAGCTGAGTTTAGGGATAGTAACCAGGGTATTTTATCTGCTAAAGCTCAAACTGAAGAACAGCGATTAAACTCTGAGTATCAGATTGCTTTCAATTTGTATAATGGACTAACTCAGCAATACGAAGAGGCTAAACTCAAAGTTCAGGAAGAGACTCCAATGTTTAAAATCCTTGAAGCGGTGCGAGTCCCTTTGGAAGACGAAACCTCAGGAGCTATGATACTGTTAGTCTACATCATGCTTTCGGGCATAGGCTCGCTTGGGTGGATTTTTATTCAGCCATTATTTGAGCAGTTCAAAAACGCCGTTGAAGAATAATTTTATGGGTATCAAAATAAGAATAATAATATGAATACAACTCGAATGTCACGCATCTTATTAGCATTAGCTAGTTTATTTTTAGTAGGCGTGTTTCACTTCTTTCAAAATCTCCAAGCACAAAGTATTGATGCGCTCCTCCAATCACAAGGACTTAGCTTTGAACTGGCGCAACAAATGGCCAAAAATGCGGGAGTAAATCCTAATAATCCTAGTGATTTAGCGACTTTTGCTAGGCAGAATGGTGTTTCTGAAAGCCAGATTCAGCAATACCTAGTGCAATTACGCCAAAGAGAAAATAGGGGTATGGTGGCTACCGATACCACAGATACTACCGAAACTTTGTTTTTTTCAAATGATTTCCAAGAGATGCCAACATCTCAAATAGTTCCCAATCCTACTCTAACGACGGCCAATCCTATAAATCAAGATTTGCCTTATTTTGGCTACGATGTCTTCAGCGGAGGTCCGGATAATTTTCAGCCAAGCACTCCTAGCCCTGTGGACGAAGGCTATGTAGTTGGTCCTGATGATGAACTGCGATTGACAGTTTGGGGCGCCACAGAATTTCAATATGAACTAAGAGTAGATATTGAAGGACGAACTAATATTCCAAATATCGGTTTGGTTACCGTTGCAGGAAAAACCCTCAAAGAATTACGCGCTTCTTTAAAACTTCGTCTAGCTCAAAGTTATGCCGGTTTAGTAAAAACGCCTCCAACCATTTTTATGGACCTGGCTGTTACCCGATACAAACCTATAGAGATTTTTGTTTTGGGTGAAGTTTCTAACCCTGGTGCCTATACGGTTACCTCTAATGCCACTCTGTTTAACGTAATGTATGCGGTTGGTGGTCCAACTACGGTAGGATCTTTACGAGATATCCGCATCATTCGTAACGGCCGGGTTCTTAGATCCATCGATTTTTATGATCTATTTCTAGATGGGGTGCTGACCGAAAACATTCCCCTTCTCAATAACGATCGAATTTTTATACCCCCTCGTAACAACGAAATTCGTATTCAAGGTCCTGTAAAGCGTGCGGCAATATATGAACTTAAAGATGGGGAAAATTTTGAAGACCTATTACGTTTTGCGGCTGGGTTAGAACCTGAAATTTACACTGATCGTTTTCAGGTTAATCGAATCATTCCTATGGCAGAGCGAAGCGATGCCAGCCGTGCACGAGAGGTGTTAGACTTTAATTTGAATGAAGTACTTGCTGCCAAAAATCCTCTCATTTTGTTTGATGGTGATAATATTCAGTTATTTTCTATTACTGATATTAATGACCAGGTGGTGGAAATCAACGGAGCTGTAGATCAACCAGGAACATTTGAATTAAGTCAGAAACTTCTAACTATTCGAGACCTAGTACTTGCTGCGGATAGTCTAACGGAAGATGCTTACACAGGGCAGGCTGAACTTATTCGAACCAATGACGATTTAACGCAGAGTTATTTTACCATTAACTTGGCCGAAGCCATTTCCGGCAATGAGGCTAAGAATATGATTCTTCAGAAAAGAGACTCTTTGACCATTTACACCTTAGATGATATTCGTCAATTTGGTTCAGTAAGTATTGGAGGTTCCATTCGAAATCCATCTAGCTTCCCTTGGAGAGAAAATTTTAGAGTGTATGATTTACTTTTTAAAGCAGGTGGACTTTTTGATGCTGAATATTTGGAGCAAATACATATCGATAGAGCAGACCTTATTCGCCGCAATGCCGATGGACGAACCACAGAAGTAATTTCTTTCAATCTGGAAGAAGCCTTACAAGAAAAAGGATTTGGTTTGGAGATACTTCAGCCCTATGATAACATTCGAATTTATCCTAACACGGTTCAGTTGATTGCCAATAAGTTCGTAGTTATCGAAGGTGCGGTCAAAAACCCAGGGCGTTATACTTTTGATGAAGGTATGAGTCTGGAGGATCTCTTACTCAGGGCTCAAGGTTTTAATGAAAATGCGTTTATTGGACGGGTTGAAGTCTCTCGTACTGAGGAACTTATGACCGATCGAGATAAAGCCAAGTCATTGGTTCATAATCTGATTCCCAACCCTGCCGAACATTACCAGTTTTACTCGAACGATATGTTTTGGTCTTTAATGGATAATGCGGATCGTTTTAAATTAAAACATATGGATCGGGTATACGTTAGGATCAATCCTGATTTTGAATTTCAGCAAACTGTTGAATTGAGGGGAGAAGTTGAGTTTCCAGGGTTCTATACTATTCTTAGTAATAATGAACCTCTGAGATCTGTCATAGAACGGGCAGGTGGACTTACTGAAGAGGCCTATGCCAAGGGTGCACGAGTTACCAGGGATAGCACTCAAGTAATAATCGACTTTGAAGACAAATTAAAGGGCATAAATAATAACTTCATAATTCAAGCAGGGGATCAAATAAGTATTCCCAAAAATCCTAGAGTAGTTTTGATAACGGGTAATGTGGCACTGGAAGGTTTCATTGAATACCAATCAGGTAAGCGGTTCAAGTATTACTTAGATCAGGTAGGTGGATTACAAACCAATACGGCTAAATATTTTCAGTTAACGCAAGCAAATGGAGCCACTTTTAGAGTCAAACGAAAAGGACTGTTTAAGAATAATCCAGTAGTGGATGAAGGGGCGACTATACGTGCAATTTTCGAACTTGAACCTGAGCGCGAGCCATTTGATATGCGTGAGGTCATTGTTGAATTAACCAGTATTACTACTTCAGCACTTACACTATATTTTCTTATCGACCGTATTACTTCGCAATAAAAAGCCATCATTTAAAATTCAAACAGGCTAATTCATCTAATTATTTATGAACTTACAAAACTATATTCAAAAAATTGAAGAACGGAAATATACAATAGGTATTCTCGGCCTTGGCTATGTTGGCTTGCCTCTAATGTGGACTTTTCATCAACAAGGCTTACCAGTTTTAGGATTCGATGTTGACGAAAGCAAAGTAAAAAAATTAAAATCCGGTACTCCTTATATTAAGCATCTCGGCAAGGAAATGATGCAGAGTTTGGCCAAGTCAAATATATGTGATGCCACCACTGATTTTTCACGATTAAAAGAAGCCGATGCTGTCCTATTGTGTGTTCCAACCCCGCTAAATCAGTATAGGGAGCCAGATATGAGCTATGTGAAAAATACGGCGGAGACTGTAGCACACCACCTTAGAGAAGGGCAGTTGATAATATTAGAGTCCACAACCTATCCAGGTACTACCGAAGAGGTGATGATTCCAATCCTTGAAAAGCATTCAGGGCTTATAGCAGGCAAAGACTTTTATGTGGCTTATAGTCCGGAGCGAGAAGATCCAGGTAATATGAATTTTAATACTGCCAAAATTCCAAAGGTAGTAGGAGGACATGGTGAGGATGCTCTTAAACTTGCCCTTGCAATGTACGATAAGGCCATTGTACAAACTGTTCCCGTAAGTGATACTAAGACTGCCGAAGCAGTAAAAATTACTGAGAATGTGTTTCGCTCGGTAAATATTGCCCTGGTCAACGAACTTAAAGTAGTTTACGCCAAAATGGGTATTGATGTCCATGAGGTACTGGATGCTGCGGATACCAAACCATTCGGTTTTATGAAATTTACTCCAGGGCCTGGTCTTGGCGGACATTGTATCCCGATTGATCCATTTTACCTAACATGGAAAGCACGCGAATTCCAAGAAAACACTCGTTTCATAGAGCTAGCTGGGGAAATCAATACCCATATGCCAGAATATGTGGTAGAGCAAACGAGTAAAGCACTTAATACGCATAAAAAAGCGGTTAATGGATCGAAGATTCTTTTGGTAGGCTTAGCCTACAAACCCAATGTGGACGATATGCGGGAATCACCTACCTTTGAACTCATGCATATGCTAGAAGAATTAGGAGCAAAAGTTGCATTTTATGATAGTTATATACCAACCATACCACCAACTAGAGAACATGCCAAATACAGTGGTAGAAATTCTGTAGAATGGAACCAATCTACCGTTAGTGAGTTTGACGCAGTACTGATTGCTACCAATCATTCGAACATTAACTATCAAGAATTAGCAGATTGGTCGTATTGTATTATCGATACCCGAAATGCGATGAAAGGAATAATACCTAAACAGGATTATCACATCTTTAAAGCTTAAGATGCTTAGCCAGTGACTCGAATTAACACCTTAATTGGCGAGACATTTTTGATTTGATATCCTTTTGTACTATTTCTTTAGCACCCTACTCTTGGGTAGCGTTTGTGTATGCCTAGCAGAAAGAAAGTAGTTATATCATGTTTCTTTTAGAAAAACATAACCCAATCATCAGTCAACATATAGCGACCCTTCATCAAATTGTGGGAGCGCTAGATACACTATCCTTGGAACTTGATATCAGTAAACTTCCAGATCACCTCTATCTATTAGCTATAGGAAAAGGATCCCAAAAACTCCTGGAGGCCTTTATCCACTCGTATAAAGGTGAGATTTTGGATGGAATAGTGCTAAGCTCAGAACCAATTTCACTCAACAATGATGAAAAGAGGCTCCAAAGTCTTATTTTTTTTACCGGATCCCATCCGTTTCCGTCCCTTAAAAATCAGGCTTATTCCCTTGAAATACTTCGGTTCATTCAAGATCTACCTGTTGGTGCAACCCTAGTCTGCCTAATTAGTGGAGGTACTTCATCCCTTCTATGTTCGCCTCCAGACCAAATTTCAGTCCATGAACTGCAACTCACCTACCAAGTTTTGTTAAAATCAGGAGCAAGTATTGAAGAGATGAATACAGTGCGAAAACATTTAAGTCTGGTAAAAGGAGGGGGTCTTTCCCAAAAAGCTCATCACTTAAAATTGCACAGTTATTTACTTTCCGATGTCCCCCATGACAAACCAGAGGTCATTGGAAGCGGACCTACTCTAGCTGATTCGACCACTTTTTTTGATGCTCTGCAGGTATTAAATACTTACCAGTTATTTCAACACCTTCCTATCTCAATCCTTGAGTATCTCGATCAAGGGGCAAAAAGTCAATGTTCCAAAACACCCATACCCTGTATTCCTGATCATCCAGATCATCAGGTACATGTGATTACAGGTAATAAAAGTATGCAACCCTTTCTCTATACCTTATTAGAACAACAAGGTTTTGAAGTTCACTGGGCCAAAGATCCTATACAAGGATCGGTTAAAAAAGAAACTCAGCGTATAGCAGCCGAGATTATTTCTGTTCTTAATAGACAATCTAAGATTTCAACAAAAAATCCACAGGCACTCATTTTTCATGGAGAATCGTATGTTGACGTCATTGGTGAAGGAAAGGGAGGGCGTAATCAAGAACTTGCTTTACTCCTGGCGCTTTCCTTGGAAGGTCAGCACCCAGTAACCATTTTAACTTTGGCAACCGATGGGATAGATGGGCCTACTGACGCAGCAGGGGCCATTGTAAGTAGTTACACTACCTTATATGCCCGTAAACAAAACATCTCACCAGAATCCTACATTCTGCAGAATGATAGTTATACTTTTCATGAGCTAATGAATACACTAATCAAAAAAGAATCGACAGGTAACAATCTCATGGATCTTTGCGTCGTTTTAATTGGCTAAGCATTCCCTATTTTATTCTAAATATGTATCTTTATGTATGGTTTGGGAAAATCCAATTTATTTATATACCCTCGGTATCATCCCATTTTTAGTGTTATTGATGTGGTTTAGAGTCCGGAGTTTGCGTCAACTAACGGCTAGCCATTTTGAAGCTAGCCAAAAAAAGCGACTTCAACTTGGATATGTACATTTTCGTGCTACCATTAAACATGGAGTATTTCTGTTGGGTATGAGTTTTCTCATCATTGCTTTGGCAGGGCCAAAAATCGGAACTGAAGTCAGAGAAATTAAACAGCGGGGGGTGGATATGCTTATCGCCCTCGACGTTTCGGCCAGCATGAATGCCGAAGATGTGCGACCTAGCCGCCTTGAAAAAGCAAAATTTGAAATTAACCGCCTGATCGAACGATTTGATGGCGACAGGGTAGGATTGATAGTCTTTACGGGAGAAGCCTTTCTCCAAAGCCCTATGACCTTGGACTATTCTGCGCTGAGGTTATTCCTCGACATTGTAAGTACCGATCAGATGCCGAGTTCAGCTACCGATTTTGCTTCAGCTCTGAAAGTTGCTGAACAGGCATTTAACGCCTTGGACTTCGAGGAATATGTGAGCCCTACTGCCAGTGCTGCTGCTCGTGTACTGCTCATTATTTCGGATGGGGAAGACCATGAGCAGGAGTACGAAGATGCTCTAAACACCTTGACCGATTCCCAAGTGTCTATTTATACCCTCGGTATAGGCACCACTATAGGCACTACCATTCCCTTATATAGAGAAGGTACTGTCGAATTAGTGGGGTATAAGCGTGACCGTCAGGGAAAAGTGGTGACCACTGCGCTTCAGCCTGAGACTCTTCGGCAAATAGCCGCTCAAGGAGGTGGAAGTTACTATCAAATCGATCGTGGAAACTCTGGCATTGATGCCTTTCTTGCAAGAGTCAATGAGCTTGAACAAGGCGAATTTTCCTCCCAGGAGTATGCTGATTTTAAAGATCAGTACCAGTGGCTAGCTGCTCTTGGGTTCATATTATTACTGCTCTCTTGGCTTATGCCTAGTTATTCGGTTAGTAAGAATTCACTAGAATCTCAAAAGATTTCGGGTTGAAGAAGCCCATTCGTTATTTCTAATGACTTATCAATCATCATCATCAAAAAGAACTCTCCCAATCTCGAAAATTAAGGTATTTGTCACTGATTTGGATGGTTGTATGACAGATCCTTTTGAATCCCCCAACTGGGAAGTCTATACCCAAATTCGAGCCTTACAGCTTCAAAGTGATTCAGACCCTAGCATTCCACCTATGACTATTTGTACAGGTAGGCCCATGCCCTACGCCGAGGCGCAGGCGCAATTTTTAGGGGTGCGTTTACCTTTTGTGTTTGAAAGTGGCGGTGGGTTTTATGATATGACAACCAATTGCCTTACGTGGAATCCTATAGTCACCGATACTCTTACATCGGACATTGAAGCCATTCGAGCATGGGCGCATGAAGAAATTTTTCCCAATTTTCCAGGATCTATTTCTGAGTTTGCTAAATTCACTGATGTCGGACTTATCCATCGTGAAAAATCAATCATCGATGAAATACATATCTTAGCTATCAAAAAAATATCTCAAGATTTCCCACATTTTGAGGTTCATAAGACGGATGTATCAGTGAATATTATTGTGAAAAAAGCTAACAAAGGCGAGGGCTTGAAGCATTTATGCAAAATGTTAGAGGTGGATCTCTCCCAAATAGCCTATATTGGAGATTCTAGCGGAGATATTTCTGGTCTTAAGCGAGTAGGAATGGCCTTTGCACCATCCAATGCACTTGAACCTGTAAAGAAAGTTGCTCATCTAGTGACCAACGGTCCCTCAACATCTGGGGTTTTAGAAGCTTATCATTGGATTATTCAACATAACTTAAGAGTTTAATATTGAGTAGAACTATGAACAATGTATTCATACACGAAACCGCTATAGTAGATCAACTAGCTGAGGTAGGAGCTGGCACTAAAATCTGGCACTGGGTGCATGTGATGGCCGGAGCTAAAATAAGGGAAGGCTGCGTACTCGGCCAAAACGTTTATATAGGTGGAAAAGCCGTCCTTGGAAAAAATGTCCGAGTCCAAAATAATGTATCCATCTACGACCGAGTTATTATAGATGATGACGTTTTTTGCGGTCCTAGCATGGTATTTACCAATGTGATAAATCCCAGAAGTTCGATCGATCGTAAGGACGAATACCTCTACACCCGTGTAGGTAAAGGAGCGACTATCGGCGCCAACGCAACGATCATTTGCGGCAACGAAATCGGCGAATATGCATTCATCGGAGCAGGAAGTGTGGTGACAAAATCCGTACCCGCATATGCCCTTATGGTTGGGAATCCCGCTAAACAAATAGGATGGATGTCAAAAGCTGGGGTTCGTTTAAAATTTGATGAAGAAGGGATGTCAATATGCGGGGAGACTGGCGAAGAGTATCGAAAAAAAGGAAATAATGTCATTTATTTAGGTAATAAAACATAACAAAATTAATATGAAACTAGCCATCGCAGGCACTGGATATGTAGGACTCTCTCTCGCCGTACTTCTTGCCCAAAAGAATGAAGTGATTGCTTTGGACATCGTACAAGAAAAGATTGATGTCATCAATAGTAAAAAGTCTCCTATTACAGATAAGGAAATAGAACATTTTCTACAGAATAAGGCGCTCAATCTCAAGGCAACTGTAGATCCTGAGGAGGCGTTTAAAGAAGCAGAATATGTCGTAATAGCTACACCTACAAATTACGATCCAGATACTAATTACTTCAATACTTCGTCAGTTGAAGCAGTCATCAAACAGGTTATGTCTATTAATCCTGAAGCGGTGATGGTTATTAAATCTACCATTCCAGTAGGCTATGTACAGCGTGCTAAAGAACAATTTAGCACCGGAAACCTATTATTTTCTCCTGAATTTTTACGTGAGGGACAAGCGCTCCTTGATAATTTATATCCCTCTAGAATCGTAGTTGGAGAACGAACCAAGCGTGCACATACCTTTGCAGATCTGTTACTTGAAGGAGCTAAAAAGCCAAAAGAAGATATCCCGGTTTTATTCACAGATAGTATCGAAGCGGAGGCCATTAAGTTATTTTCGAATACCTATCTTGCCATGAGGGTTGCTTATTTTAACGAACTAGATTCTTATTGTGAGTCGCACAGACTAAGCGCAAAGCAGGTAATTGAAGGAGTGGGCTTAGATCCACGCATCGGAAATCACTACAACAATCCCAGTTTCGGCTATGGCGGGTACTGCTTACCCAAGGATACCAAACAACTATTGGCCAACTTTAAGGACGTACCCAATAACATCATCAGGGCAATTGTGGATGCTAACTCTACGCGAAAAGATTTTATAGCACGTCAAATTTGGAGTAAAAACCCCAAGGTGGTTGGGGTCTATCGATTAGTTATGAAAGCGGGGTCGGATAATTTCCGGCAATCAGCTATTCAAGGCATCATGAAGCGCATAAAAGCGAAGGGTATTGAAGTGGTAGTGTATGAGCCTTATTTAAAAACGAATGAATTTTATAGGTCTCGAGTCATAAAAAATCTAGAGGACTTCAAACAAATCTCCGATATCATCATCTCCAACCGTATGGTAGATGATATTCGGGATGTAGCCGATAAGGTTTATACCCGCGATTTGTTCGGGAAAGATTAAGTAAGTAATTCGTCTATTTTTATCAACACTAGGCACTTATCATTTTCACTATGTTCAAGTTGAATTGGTAAGTTCAGTTATCTTGAAGTTAATAAAATATGCGGTTATTTATATAATGTGAGAATAGCTATTTAAAAGCTTAATACACTAACTATCCACTTGCTGCTTTCGAAGCAGTTCAAAGTACTGCTGAATCAATTGCTGATAATCTGAGGTAAAAGGGGTAAAGTTAGGATCTTTCAGCCGTTCGCGAATGAGTTGCTCCAACTCTTCAAGGCTAATAGGTGGGCTGGGGCGGTTCAATGGATTTTCTCCTGAGATACCCTCTCGTTGTTCTTCCTCATCCCGCTCTTGTAGGGCATCTTCGGCCTGAAGCATGCGTGATAAAATATTTTGCTGGCGCTCAATCAGAATAAAGTCTATCATCCCCCCACGGAGATCATTAATAGTTTCTTCTAGGTCCTCAATAATCCGCTCTAGTTCGCTTGCAAGTTCGTCACCGGCTTCAAGTCCACCGTTTTGCTGCATCTCTTGAAGCTGCTTTCGAATGGCGTTTTGTTGACGGGACAGCTGCTCTAGGCGCTGGGTTTGTTCTTGTGTGAGCCGATCCCCCTGGATGTCATTGATGATGTCTTGAATCTGCTGGTTCATTTTTTGTTGTTGCTCACCCATTTGCTGCATTTGTTTCATCATCTGTTGCATATTCATCCCTCCACTGCTACTCGAACCGGACTGAGAGTTTTGAAGCTGGTCCATTAGGTTGGCTAGTTCGTAGCTAAGTTCATTAAGCCCTCCAAAGCTTTGGCGCGAGGCTAAGTTGGCTCGATTTTGCTGACGTTCGATCATTTGAGTGAGGCTGGATTGAATTCGTTCGAGGGTCTGGGCCTTTTGCTCGTTTATGCGGTTAGCAAACTGGGGAATGTCGGTGGAGATTTCGTACAAGGAGTCGGCTAGGCTATTGAACACTTGCTCAATACGTTGCTGATGCCGAGCCATATTTATATAAGCCTGACTCTGGTTTTCGGTCTCCTCGGTAGCAGTTACTAGTTTTTCTTGTTCCAGTGATAGATTGAGTAAGCTCTGAAGAATGTATTGCAGCGCTGCGATACTTAAGTTTATTTGCTGTTGCCCCAGCACCTGCATCTGTTCGCGAGTTTTTTGGGCCAGTTCTTCGAAATCCTCCTGCAAGTTGGGTTGGGATTCTTGTTGTATGCGTTCTTTAATTTTCTCGAGCTTATCCATAGAGAATTCTTGAAGTTCTTGAATGATATCTTCATTTTTTGGGGAAATCTGCTCGGAAAGTTTTTTATTTTGTTCCTGAAGACGGTTTAACTCTTCTTGTAGGGCTTGTCTTTTCTGTTCTGTGAGGGGATTAGGTCTCTTAGTTTTACTAGAGTTCTGATTCGATTCTTCTTCTGTTCCCTCTTCATCTTCTTCCGTTTGTCCGTTCCGCTCAGCCTCCTCCTTGGCCAACTCCTCGTAAGAACGAGCCAATTTTTCCAAATCGGAATTGAGTTTGAGCTGCTTAAAGAGTTCAATACTTCGCTCAAGCCGCTCTTTATAACGCTTTTCGTTGAACTCAACATCCTCGAGGTCTTGACGTATCTGCTCAGGGTTCATTTGTTGTAAGTTTTCGCGTAGCTGTTCTAAAGCTTCTCGAAATGCGGGATCGTCAATTTCTTTCATGAGCTGCTCTAATTCCTCATAGGCTTTCAAGGTCTCTTCGGAAAGTAGATTTTTCTCGCTCAACTCCTCTTTGATGGCCTCGAACTTTTCGTTCAGTTCTTTTATTCGCTCCTCTATTTCTCGCTGTTCTTCCTGCAGTCTTTCGAGCTGTACCTGCTGCTCATAGTTACCCTTGGGTTGGTCAATCAGGTTTTCTTTGAATTCTTCATAACGTTCTTGAATGACTTCGAAAGATTCCGATATATCCCTCATATCGATGTTCACTTCATCCTCCCGTTCACCAATATCATCGAAAAATTCAGTTAGCGAAGGGATGCGCAGCACGCGTTCCTCCGATTTTCCCCATTTAGGACCGTTATACCCATCATTATCCTGAACTTCTATCCAAAATCGCAGCTTATCTTTGGGACGCAGCGCCAATTCTTCTAGGTCCCAGGTATACGATACAATAGCATCATGTAGTGCCTGACCGAGAGGGATGTTTATAATACTTTCAGAATCGGTAAAGGGGCGTTGCAGTACATAGCGAAGACGGGTTTGACCGAGACCATGATCGTCCCTTGCTCGGTAGAGAATAAGCAATGTACTGGGTGCAACCTCACTCAAATCTTGAATAGGTTCCAATAGCGATACCTGTGGGGGCGCATCTATAGCTGGGTTAAGAACGAACTGGATCATCCCAGCCTCAGAACGGCTACTTTGCAAACCACTGGTGTCTTTCAAGTTTAATCGTAGGGTATCGACTTGTTCGATTTGTAGGCTGGTAATATGGAATAAGGTATCGGCGGGTAGAAAACCAAGGGTACTAATAAAACTGGAGTCGATGGGTAGTTGGCCTTGGATACTGTGGAATAGTTGCAGGTCTGCTACCAGTTTGTTTAATACACCGAGTAGTTCGAGTTGGGTGCCTTGGTAACCGTTTAATTGCGCAAATGGATAGTGCAGAGTGTCAGTGGGTAGCCCAGTGTAATTTGGAGGAGTGAGTACAGCTAACAGATCTAGGAACCGAGGCCGGTTCTGCACGTCCACGCGGTAGACCGGACTTTGGAAATCATCCATGCCCAT
Organism: Balneolaceae bacterium UBA2956; assembly: GCA_002348545.1. Taxonomy (GTDB): domain Bacteria; phylum Bacteroidota; class Rhodothermia; order Balneolales; family Balneolaceae; genus UBA1275. The sequence continues at coordinate 11,254 of DEBM01000057.1, read as the reverse complement.
GTAGTAGCTTAGTGCACTGTTAAGCTCCTGACTGGGTGCGACGAAGGTAGCGTTGTAGGATGCAGAGTCTGAGCCTGATAAGCTCGCTACCTCATTCAACAGCTGGCTTCTGTACTCGGATTCAATATCGGTTTTAAAGTACAGAATAAGCTCGTCGGGTATTGTACCCTTAAAGCCAATTGTGGCTGTGAATTCCGTGCCTTGTTCCAAAGTGGTGTTGCCAGGAAATACGGTGTAGTGGTAGGGATTGGGCTTTTCATAGCTTTGCCAAAAGCTTATAAGGCGCAAGGTTCCATCTGAAAAATTAAACGCCGTAAAGCCCCCTAGCATTAAAAATATACCTATCCACAGGAGGCGTTGTCGAATCATGCTAGCGGTAGGTAAGTTGCGTATGTATTCGTCGAGTATGGTGGTGAGTTTAGGCTGGGGTACCTGCTCTAGGTTTTGTAAAATCGCCGCGTTGATAAAGGCTTGTTGTATGGGCGAAACAGATGCAATATCAGCTTGTTTGTTAGTTTTCTTTTTATTGGCCTCTTCGCTCTTAGCATCCTCATACTGCATTAAATCGACCGCATACCGCAGTTCCTCGAGACCTGATTGCCGGCTAAATTGAAGGTAAAATTCTTCGAAACTCATTGGTGTCCCTTGCCGGCGAGTCCACCAAAGGCTAAACAGTTTAGTGGAGGCAATAGCTGCTAAGCCTAGGCCTTTAATCCAAGGATCCAAATAGAACTGCTGTTCTAGAAGCAACAATACTAAAAATAGCGTTATACCTACTAGGCTGGCATTCCATAGCCCTAATGTCGTCCGCTGGGCTTGGGACTGCTTATGAGCTTTTTGGAGGCTACGAATCAGTAGCCTATGATTGTTAGGTTGGGTGTTGGGCACAGTGGTACTAAAGGGCTAAATCGTTCAACGTACTAGTAGCTATAACCTTCCAACGCTCCTTGATGTTCCCAACCTGTATGCATTCATGATAACGATCATGCTCCATCAGTAACCACCACTGCTCAGCGGCGGCCTGTTCTAAAATAGCCTGTTTTTCTTTCAAGGTTTGAGTAGGAAACATATCGTAGCCCATTATCCAAACCAAGGGCAGATGTTGGGCGGTAGGGAGTAAATCGGCTACAAAAACCAAGTGCTTGTCTCCGCTGGTAATTTTAGGGAGTTGCTGACCAAGGGTATGCCCATTCATAACTAAAGCGTTGAGGCCCGGCTCGTAAACGGGATGGGTTGCATCATCTCTGGTCACATTAAGCAGGGAAAGTCGCTTGCTGGCAGAAGCGATAGGTCCAATATTGTCGGGCAGGAAGCTAGCCTGCTCACGGGGGTTTGGCTCTGTGGCGGTACGAAAGTGATCGGGGTGTACGTGATAGCACGCGTTCGGAAATACATGCCTTAAGGTACCATTCACGTAGTCGGTGGTGCCGCCACAGTGGTCGAAATGCAGGTGGGTAAATATAAGGTCAGTGATTTCGGAAGGATGCACCCCTGCGCGGGCCAATGAAGATTCGAGTCGTTTCTCGCCCTTCGCCCCATAGGATAGGCCATAGATACTCGTCATTTTTTCGTTGAATTTGTTCCCAGCTCCATTGTCAACTAGGTATAATCGTCCGGTAGTAAGGGAGCGAATAAGCAGGCATCGCATAGTCATTGGGATGCGATTTTTGTCGTCGGGGGGAAGTTGACGAGCCCAAAGGGCTTTAGGAACGACACCGAACATGGCTCCACCGTCAAGCCAGATATCGCCGGTTTCAATCCAGTGCAACTCAAAAGAGCCGAAGCGAACCCATCTGTGATCCTGAATTGCTCCCGCAGAAGGAACGCTTAGGTCAATGGGACGTGAGGTGTCCATCTTAGAAGGATGGGACTATATCATCGCGGTAGAGCGTATCGAGTAAGGTAATACTGACCATTAGTATGAAGAAAGCCAGTGCTCCGATTAGCAACATGGAGTTGAATTTGGTGTCCCAATAAAGGCCCATAAAGAACGCTGCAACTAAAAAAGCTTTGGTTAGGGCAATAGCCATGGCCGTTAGAATGTCGAAAGGAGAGGGAAGGCCCAATCCGGCAACGGTGACCGTTAAGACTGTCAGAATTAATAGGGCTATTCCAATGCCCCAAAGTTGCTTGGCTGATGCAATGTGATGTCCGTGATGTTCACTCATCATTGTAAAATTTCAGGGTTTTATGTGTTGAATATTAAATTAGTTTTAGGAGGCATGAGCGCGTATTATTCTATTAAATATAAGAGTGGGAACAGGAAAATCCAGATCAAATCTACTAAGTGCCAGTACAATCCGGTTATTTCGACCGGGGTGTAGTATTCGGAGTTGAAATGCCCTTTGCGAGCTCGCAAATACAACCAAATCATAAGGGCAATTCCAATTATAACGTGCAATCCATGCACTGCTGTCATCATGTAGTAAATCCCGAAAAAGATATTCGCTTTCGGGTGGTCTAGGACAGCTGCGATTTCAGGAGTGGGGTTCCAAAACGAACCAGGAGCAATCCCGAGATGCAGTTTATGTTCGTACTCGAAGTACTTTATAACCAAGAATACGCAGGCTAACAGAATGGTAATGAGCAGGTTAATTTCCAGCCCACGCTTTTGGTTGTTTTGTGCAGAACGTATAGCCATCGCTACAGTTAGTGAACTACCGATCAGTACCACGGTATTGACCGCGCCCCAAAAGGTATTAAGCTCGAGGGCTGCTTGGGTAAAGAGTTCGGGGTACCAGGCCCGAAATACAATGTAAGCGCAGAAAAGTCCGCCAAAGAATAAGATCTCGTTCACCAAAAATACCCACATTCCCAACTTGGCCGACTCGAACTGTTGATTGGAGTCCACAAAGTGGTGATGAACGTGTTTAGGATGGGTTGCTGAATGATTCGCCATGCGTTTATTTGTCTATTTGGTCAGTTAAGTTTGTAATTAGGCTTCGGTTGTTTCTGTATCCAAGGATGCATGCGCTTCAGCAGCCACTTCATCCTGCTCATCGCCGTACTCATGATCTACAGCTAGACCTAGTTGGAATTCTTCCATAGGTTGGTGATAATCATAAGGACCATGAATAACCACAGGTGTATGTGAGAAATTGTGGAAATCTGGGGGCGAAGTACTTTGCCATTCAAGGCCACGTGAGTTCCAAGGATTTGGTCCCGCTTTTTGACCTTTAATCAAAGAATGCGCTAAGTAAAATAGTATGACGAGAAAACCTACAGCTAGTATATAAGAGCCAATAGTCGATGTCTGGTGGAATGGTGTAAATTGGTCAATGTAGTTGTAGTACCGGCGTGGCATCCCTTGCGCTCCCATGATAAACTGAGGCAAGAAGGTCACGTTGAAGCCGACAAAAATAAGCACAGCAGCAAATTTTGCTAATGGTTCATTATACATTTTGCCTGTCATTTTTGGCCACCAATAATGCAGACCAGCTAGTAGTGCAATTAGAGTACCTCCCATCATGACGTAGTGAAAATGGGCTACTACGTAATAAGTATCGTGTAAGTGTATGTCAACCGATAAAGCACCCAGCATAATTCCAGTAAATCCACCAATAGAAAATAAGAAGATGAATATGAAGACATATATCATTGGTGTTTTCATTAAGATAGAACCTCGGTACAGTGTGGCTACCCAGTTGAAGATTTTGATGCCTGTTGGAATACCAACTAAAAAGGTGAGGAAGGAAAAAATAGTCGTGGCGACCGCACTTTGACCAGAAGTAAACATGTGGTGTCCCCATACAAGAAAGCCGATAAAGGCAATGGCTAAAGAAGATAGGGCGATGGCCCAGTATCCGAAGATAGTCTTTTTTGAGAAGGTGGTAATGACCTCCGAAATGATACCAAATCCAGGAACAATCATAATGTATACCGCAGGGTGAGAGTAGAACCAGAAAAAATGCTGGTATAGCACTGGGTCGCCTCCTAGGGCTGGATCGAATATTCCAATATCCAAGATATTCTCCATGGCTAGAAGTAGGATAGTAATGGCTAGGACAGGAGTAGCTAATACTTGAATAATTGAAGTGGCATATAGAGCCCATACATTTAATGGCAAACGGTCCCATGAAATACCAGGAGCGCGAAGTTTGTGAATCGTGGTAATGAAGTTGGTTCCCGTGAGAATGGAGGAAAAACCCAAAATAAATACCCCAAGGGTTACCCAAATAATTCCAGCGGAGTTAGTGTCTGAACTGTAAGGTGTGTAAAAGGTCCATCCGGTATCAAATCCGTTATTGGCAAGAGAGAGGAATGTAAATATAGCACCAAATGCATAAATATAGAAACTAGCTAAATTCAATCTTGGGAAGGCCACATCTTTAGCCCCAAGTTGCATGGGTAAGATAAAGTTACCTAGTGCAGCAGGGATCGAAGGCACCAAGACAAAGAATACCATCATGGCTCCATGGAGAGTAAAAAGCTGATTATAGGTGTCTGCTTCGATGAAAGTTTTTGCAGGAGTCCATAGCTCGGTTCGTAACGCGATGGCTAAAAAACCAGCGAGCGCAAAGAAGAAAGCTACCGCACCGAGGTACATAAGACCGATTTTCTTGTGATCCACGGTCGTTAACCATGCCCATATACCCTTTTCATCGGTTAAATAGGTATTAGTTGGGTTTTCTAACGGTACAAATCTTTTTACTTTTAATTTTTTTGGAGTCATTTGTACAGTATTTACAGCCTTAGATAAACTTGCCATATTGTTAATCAATTGTTTTTAAATATTCAATGATCTTAGTGATTTCCTCATCGTTGATTCGTCCTTCATATGGACTCATTACATTTTGATATCCTTCTGCAATTTTTTCACCAGGATATAAAATAGATTCTCTTATATAATTTTCATCGACGATTATAGTATTCCCATCTGCTAATTTTCGTTCACGATTCCAAATACCTTTAAAACTTGGTCCTATAATTTCAGTCCCATCTACAGAATGGCATGCTTGACAACCTTGAAGCGTTACGAGCTGCTCACCTTGTTCAATAGGTGAGCCAGTAGGTCCACCTGCATTTTCATCTAACCATGTTTGAAAATCTTCTGGTTCATGAACAATTACTTTTGCTAACATATTAGAATGGCTATTTCCGCAGTATTCTGTACAAAATATTTGTGATTCTCCAGTTTCTTCAGGTTGGAACCAAACATAAGTATATCGATTAGGTAGTACATCATGCTTAACACGATATTCAGGCACAAAGAAAGAGTGTAATACATCGCTGGATGTCATAACTAATTTAATTGGTATACCTTTAGGTACATGAATTTCATTAATAGTTTGGGCTCCATTTTCATAATTTATATTCCAGCTCCATTTAAACCCAGTTACCTGAATTTCATAAGCATCATTGGGTACAGTTTTTAAATTCAACCAACCTGAATAACCCAAACCAAAAACAACAAAAGTTAGTAATAAAGGAATGACTGACCAGGTGATCTCTAAAGTATTATTATGTGTAATTAATGGTGTTTTGTCATCTTCTGATTTTCGTCTGTAGCGAATTGCAAAGTATATCATCGCAAATATAACGCCAAGAAAAATAACTAGACTGGCTTCATTGATGAAATGAAACAGCCAGTCGGTAGAGTCAGCGGTTAGTGGTGACTTATTTTCCGGGAGCATAAAATCAAACAGTCTTCCCATAGAAAGAGCCTAGTAATTTAGTTAGTAATTGAGTGAGTTTTACGTGATTCACGCAACCAAAGATACCCTATAAAGATACCAAGAAAAATGAGCGTAGCCAAACCTCCTAAGCTCATAATTTTCTTTGCTACTGGGGTATAAGAATTAGAATTTGAGTCGTACTGATAGCAGTACATTATTAGCTTGTCTATTGTGTTTCCAATTGTGCCTTCCGAAGCCTCCAAGATGGCGGTACGTAGATCGAATGATTCAAATCGTAAGCCATATAAATAACGTGTAACTATGCCATTGGGGCTTAGAAGGATAATTGCAGAGCTGTGTGCGTAGTCTTCTGTTCCTGGGATTGGAGCAATACCAAAACCTACAGCGGAGGTTAGCGAGTTAATCATTGCTTGGTTTCCGGTGAGAAAAGACCATCCTTTGTTCACTTGCTCAATAGTCGCGGCATGTTGTTCAGAACCTTTCGTAGCACCCCAGCTTTCATTGCCGATGTATTCTTTTTTTATGCGGGCAGCTAAAGTATCTTTTTCGGTGGGGTCTATGCTCAACGAGATAATATCAAATTCTTTTCCCGGGTGCCAAGCAAGGTTTTGTACGGCATCGAAGAGTCCATCGATGATGAGCCCGCAAAGTACAGGGCATTCATAGTACAAAAGGTTTAAGATGATCGGTCTCCCGGACGAGAGTAGATCTGCTAAGCGGACGGAGTCGCCATTGGCCTTAGCAAAAGTTAATTCGATAGGGATGCGTACTCCAAGTTGTTCGTTTATACCTATATCTTGTATAAATGCAGGTTTTTGATTGGGTCTGTCTAAGTAAGCGCCTGAATTACTCGAGTTGGTCGGATTATGACTACTTTGGCCAAATAAATTATCATGATTAGAATTTCCAAGAAGTAAGAAGACACCGACAATAAGTGATTTTGATATTGTTTGCAAATAGAGTTTCATACTACAAAGTCATAGTAACTTATTTAAAATATTGGGTCTTTACTATAGAAAAGTAGATCGCTGTGGGTCTACTCATCTTTTGTCAATTTATCGATGGCGAGATCGATTGGGATATGATAGACTCCTTTTTCATTGTCTAATACTCCAAACGATTGAATATGAGTATTTGCATCATCAGTTAGCTTTTCAATCGCATAGTAGGTGCCTGTAGCGGTGGCATTTGCCTTGGACTGCTGAAAAAGTATTTGAGATGTAAAAACCCAAATTATTACAAGACTTGCTACAATTCCGACTCCAAGGCTAGACCAGAGTATCAATTTCTTGACATCTAAAGTATCATTATTTACACCAATTGTGATTGCTTGGACCAGTTCTTGATCAGAGGTTTCAATTGAAGCATTATCTTTTTTGTTTATCGATACCCTAGTTTGTGAAAATTTCTTTTGATCCAATGACATGTGAAAATATATGTATTATTGGTGATAACTTTTTTCGAGACAAGCACCCAGTTTTGGGTCCTTTTCTGGAATCATACTATTTTGTTTAAATCTCTGAAAAAACATACCAAAAAAGATACCTCCCAATCCTATCAAGGTACTAAAATCAATCCAGCTAAAGTGGATACCATGCGCGCTTAAAGTAGGCATGGCAATCCAATAAATTTCTAAAAAGTGCATAATCAATACTAAAACACTTACATATGTAAGTACTTTTCGGCCATGTTTTTGCTCGCGATTCAAAAGAACTAGGAAAGGTAAGGCAAAGCGAAGTAGTAATAATCCGTACGCTATGAATTTCCAACTTCCTTCTAATCTGTGGTAAAACCATAGTGTTTCTTCAGGAAGATTGGCGTAGTAAATTAACAAGAACTGGGCAAATGCTATGTAAGCGTAAAAAACAGTAAATGCAAATAGCCAAGCGCCCATATCATATACATGTACCTTTCCTATGGTATTTTTTAAATATCCATTTCTCTGTAAAAAAAATACCATCAAAATCATCACTGCCCAAAATGACTGGAATGATATGGCAAAGAAGTATACTCCAAACATGGTGGAAAACCAGTGCGGATCTAAAGACATTAACCAGTCAAAAGAGGCAAAGGCTATACTTAAGCCAAATAACGGTATAGCAGGTGCACTAACTCTTCTCATCAGGGAACTAATTCCCCAGTCACCAGTAATATCCATATCGATAGATGCTTTGTAGAGCTTGTGACCAATAAAACCCCATATCATGAAATAAAGTATTTGGCGAACAATAAAAAATGGAGTATTTAAATACGCAGATTTACCTTTTAATATTTTATCAGCAGCAACGGCATCTTCATGGCTCCAGTGGTAAAGATTGTGAATGCCAAGTAAAATAGGAATAGCAAAAAACGCCCAAACTCCAAGGTTGGCACCAAAAGTCTCGGGAATCCTGCGAATAACAACACCCCATTTTGACTTGGTTATATGATGAAACATAACCATGAAAACTGAGGCTAGTGAAATGCCGGTAAAAAAAGTAAAGCTAACCAAGTATGAAAAGAAGAATTGATTTGCATCGGCAAAGTAACCATATGCGCTAATTAGTAATCCGATAATTCCAATACCAAATAGTATTTGAGGTAGTTTAGAATCGGCTGAAAATTGAAGGTTGTCGGTAATCGTAGGCTGATGACTCATAAGTATTTCTACCTCTTAATTATCACTTAAACTTTTTATGTATTCTACTAAAGACTGCAAATCATTCTGCGATAATGCGCCGTAAGCATTAGCCATAAGCGGATCATATCCGTCAACAATTTTTGCATAAGGATTGACAATAGACTCGATAAGATATTCATCTTCTTTGATCACATTTATTATTTCTCCATCTTCGGTGGTTACCACTCCTTCACTACCATATAAGTTTTTCCAAGAGGGGCCAATTATGGCAGTTCCATCAGAAGAGTGACAGGTCTGGCATGCATACATAGTTGATATTTCCATTCCCCGTTCAACTGTTGCAATGATTTCGACTTGATTTGCTTCTTTTTTAGCACGTGCTTCAGCAATCATCTTTTGTTCAGCTTCAAATTCGTTTTCCAATTTTTCTACATCTACTCCTGCAGCTATCAAATCATCTCGTTTAGCATTTTGGGAGGCTTGTAAAGCTCTAATATAAGCAACAATTGCCCAACGGTCCTCTACAGGTACTTGATGACGATAGGAAGGCATACTTCGAACACCATTATAAATCGCTGAATAAATTTCTCCATCAGGCGCTTCACGTAAACGATCTTGATGAAAGGTTGGGGCAGGAACGTAACCATATCTACCTGTCATAATTATGCCCTGTCCATCCCCTGCATTTCCGTGGCATGGTGTACAATATATTTCATATCTATCTTTACCTCTATAGATAATAGACTTAGTTAGATCAATTGGTATTTTTGCCACCCAATCGCCACTAATTTCAACACCTTCATAGTAATTTTTGTCAAGACGGCTTAATCCTCTAGCAACAGTACCAGCTACTGGCATTCGCATTGAGCGTTTATCATCAAAAAAATTATTTATCTCTTGTGCTTCCTTACGATCTTGTTGATCCATATTAAGATTAGGATGTATCGGTGTTTTTTCAGATTTCATTCCGCGACATCCTAATAATGATAGGCTAATCAATAAAAATAGAAGAGAATTAAATTTAATGTAAGGAATGGCCTTATTCATATACTTCCTCAATGTACGAAGCACCTGCATTTTTAAATAAATCAAGTACTATATCTGTATGAAACTTACTATCGCTCGCCTCAATACAAATAAAAAATTTGTCATCAGTAGAATTTTTAAATCGGTCTATATTAAATAATGGGTGATTGAATCGAGGTAATCCATTTAAAAAAAACATTCCAAATACTGTACCAAATGCTGAGAGTAGAATAGTTAATTCAAAGGTCACAGGTACCCATGCTGGTACGTTAAAAAAAGGTTTACCACCAATGTTTAGAGGGTAGTCTATGACTGACATGAAATACATCATTGCTAAGGCACCACAAAAACCTAAAATACCGTGTCCAAAAACAATCCAACCCAATTTAGATTTCTTCAATTTCATAGCTTTATCAATGCCATGAATAGGAAAAGGACTGTATGTGTCAAATTTATCATATCCTAATTCAACTACTTCTTTTGAAATATTAATTAGCTCTTTTGGGTTATTAAATTCAGCTAAAATCCCATATAAAGTTTTTTGTTCCATTGACATAATCTGTACTTATTAAGCATTTTTGGGTTTAACAAAAAAAACTGGCTCTAAAGCCTTATTTTTTAGATCATCTTTTTTTATAACCTTTTCATTGTCTTGAACTAAAGTTTTTTTATCTGCTGGATTTATGATTTTAACATAACTGGGTATTTTTTCTTTTGGTGGTATATACTTACTGTTACTATCGTAATTGTGAGGGTCAGCCTGAGGCATTACAGCCTTTATTTCTGCGATAGCTATCATAGGTAAAAATCTTAGGAATAAAAGAAACATCGTTCCAAAAAGACCAAATGTTCCCACGTAGGTAAGTACGTCCCAGATAGTTGGTGAATAGTAGTCCCAAGACGAGGGTAGATAATCTGTTGCAAGTGAAGTTACAGTTATAACAAACCTTTCAAACCACATACCAATATTAACTACAATTGATATAAAAAAAGTAAACTTTACATTTGTACGAAGTTTTTTACTCCAGAAAAATTGTGGAGAAATAACATTACAACCCATCATAATCCAATAAGCCCATGCATATGGCCCAGTGGCACGCAAAATAAAAATAGCTTTTTCATACTCAACGCCACTGTACCAGGCAATAAAAAATTCCATCATATATGCAAAACCAACCATTGAACCAGTCACCATAATGATGATGTTCATTTTCTCCATATGATCGTCAGTCATAATGTCTTTCATACCATAAATCTCTCTAGTAATTATCATGAGAGTGAGAACCATAGCGAATCCTGAGAAGATCGCCCCTGCTACAAAATATGGGGGAAATATAGTGGTATGCCAACCTGGTATTACAGATACAGCAAAATCAAATGACACAATAGTGTGCACAGATAACACTAATGGTGTAGCTAAACCTGCTAAGATCATATATGCTTTTTCATAGTTCCACCAGTGACGGCTGGAACCATTCCAACCCAATGAAAATAGCCCATAACCTATTTGTCGTATTTTGTCTGTAGCTTTATCTCTTAGTGTAGCTAAATCAGGAACTAAACCGACATACCAGAATAAAAGAGAAACAGTAAAGTACGTTGAGACGGCAAAAACATCCCAAAGAAGAGGAGAATTGAAATTTGGCCACATTACCATCTGATTTGGTATGGGGAATACCCAATATATTACCCATATACGGCCGACATGAATAGCTGGAAATATCAACGCACACATCACTGCAAATATAGTCATGGCTTCTGCAAATCTATTTATTGCAGTTCTCCAATCTTGCCTAAAGAGAAATAAAATTGCTGAAATTAGAGTACCTGCATGACCTATACCAACCCACCAAACAAAATTTATGATGGCCCACCCCCAACCAACAGGATTTGTCAAACCCCAGATACCAGTACCTTCCCAAAAGAGATATCCAATACTTCCTAAAAGTAACAGTAATAATCCATTTGCAGG
>DEBM01000017.1 GCA_002348545.1 Balneolaceae bacterium UBA2956 | reverse complement strand
TTCAAGCAATCACTTTCGAAGAAGATGGTTATCAACAGTGTGAACAGTATGGATAATGCTACCCCTTCTTACAATTACACCAGCAGTTTGTTACTCATAAGACTTCATTATTACTATGGAAATGAGAATTATAGAGAAATAGTCAAAGCATCTATGGAGAAAGCAGGAGTCTACATCAACAAATATCCTCATGCTCATACCACGGCTCTTTTTGTTAATAGATATCTAACGGAGGGACCTCATGAGATTGCTTTAAGTATTGTTAATGGCGATAATTCGTTGTTGAAGGTTATTCGCGAAAAGTATTTGCCTTGTAAAATAATAGCTGAATCATCCTCAAAATTAGATATTCCTTTAATGAAGGATAAAGTGCCACTAGGGGGTAAATCTACTGCCTACATTTGTAAAAATTACGCTTGCCAAAAGCCAGTTACCGACGATAAAAAATTAAAAGAACAGCTAAGTTATTAATTCGGCACTAGTAAGTAAAAGTTGGCACTAGTTATGAACCTTTATATGCAAACCAATCCACATAAAACTATGAACAGCACACTAATCAGAAAAGTTTTAGTTGCAACATTTCTAGGTATTTGCCTAATAAATTTACAGCATACTTCGATCGCAATTGAAGTGGAAGAATCACATGATGACGTGGTTGTCATAACCGTAGACAGTACCAATCTCCAATTTTCACCTGCCGAAGTTGTGATTAATGAAGGTCAAACCATAAGATTCTTCTGGAGTGGAGAGTTTTTGGAACATAACGCAATAGATAGTAACGGTTTTTTCAATACAGGATCGCCTGAAACAGAGGTAGATTACTCCTTTACTTTCGATAAAGGAACAAACAATACTTACAGTTTCATCTGTGAGCCTCATGAAGCTTTGAACATGGTCGGTACAATAGTTGTTAATCCTGCTGCAAACGAAACGATGTATCAAGACACTAACCAAACCGGTCCTCAAATGAAAACAATGAGTGAGGAATCAAATTCTTTGTTTGGTTTCTTGGTTATTCCAACATTAATTGCAGTAATATTAGTTTCCAGATACTTCCGATAAGCCTTCTTTGACAAGTGGAGATACTTTTCTCCCCAACAGATCTATTGCATTCATCAATTGTTCATGAGTTAACCCTGCTACGTCCAGTTGAAAGCTAAATCTTGAAAGTCCGCCTAGAGCATTACTATGCCTAATCACCTTGTCGGCTACCTCTTCAACATCTCCGATAACCAAGGCTCCAGTAGGTCCTATCTGAGATTCAAAATGGTCTCTAGTGACTGGAGGCCATCCTCTTTCCCTTCCTATCTTAGTAAATGATGCAGCATAGCCAGGGTAAAAGTCTTCAACGGCTTTTTCTCTAGTTTCTGCGACATATCCTAATGCGTGAACTCCAACCTTTAGTTTGTTGGGATCGTGTCCAGCTTTGATTCCAGCACTTTTGTAAAGTTCAACTAGGGGAGCGAAGCGGTGAGTTTCTCCACCAATAATTGCGATCATTAATGGTAATCCAAGAACGCCAGCTCTAATGAATGATTGAGGAGTCCCTCCTACGCCAACCCATATTGGGAGAGGATTTTGAATTGGCCTTGGATAAATTGCTTGATTCACTAAATCGGGTCTAAATTTACCAGACCAGTTAACTATTTCATTATCTCTAATTTTTAATAACAATTCAAGTTTTTCAGCATAAAGATCGTTATAATCTTCCATTTTCAAACCAAATAATGGATAAGCCTCAGTGAAAGATCCTCTTCCGGCTACAATTTCAGCTCTCCCATTAGATACAAGATCTAAAGTTGCAAAATTTTGAAAAACTCTGACAGGATCAGCGGCACTCAAAACAGTTACTGAGCTTGTCAGCTTGATATTTTTAGTTCTAGCGGCAGCTGCAGCTAGAGTAATATGGGCAGCTGAATCCAAGTATTCTTTTCTGTGGTGTTCACCTATTCCTACTTCATCAATACCAACTTTGTCTGCGTACTCTATTCGGTCCAGCAGTTCATTTATGGCTTGATTGTTCGGAATTTGTTTTCCCTTTTCATCCTTAAAATTCGCAGATGCGAAAGTGTGTATTCCTATTTCCATTTAATTTAATTTTCTCAAAGTCAAAGCAATAATTCCAATTTCAGATATTTTCGTAAGAATTCCTACCGAATCATAACTTCCATTTTTAGTTAAATCTGGATGCTGATATAGGTAGAATATGATTATGGCTAGCGTGTAAATGATAAGCAAATATGAAAACATTGTTTTACTTTTTTCAACAAACGGTATTTCCATAACAAAAAATGCAACCCCAAATGCGAGGAATCCGGCAGCACCAGCTAATAATTTTAGATCATCAATTCCAAGTATAGCATGGACTACAAATGTGAAAACAACTAGGGAAAATGCAAGCTTATCCTCGTTATTTAGACTAAACTTACTTACTTTTGAAATCATGAAGTAAGCTACTATTGAAGCTAGTAGACTGATTCCAATGATATTCTCATCAGGCATTACTTGTTTGTGACCACCACCGTCGGCTGAGGCCATTCCTGATGAAAAAGTGGCTAGACATATAGCCAATAATGAAAAAAACCGTAATTTCATGCTACCAGATTTTTCCTAGGATTAATGAAAGTTCGTACAGAACAATAAGTGGTACTGCAAGTAAAAATTGAGATATTACATCAGGAGGTGTAATCAATGCAGCC
>DEBM01000023.1:66252-66754 GCA_002348545.1 Balneolaceae bacterium UBA2956 | reverse complement strand
AAGAATACATGCACGCTATCAGCAGAGCCAACTACTCCAAAGGAATCACCTAGACGTTGACCTAATGAATCTGCAAAGACTAACGTAGCTGTATCGGCTTCACTAGCCCATCGATAGATTCTAGACTCACCATTTATAGCTAGGTTAGCTGTAAAGATTTGACCATCCGATGTTGCTTTGATCTGGTTAAATGCGAAAATACCACCAGATATACCCGTATTTGATAGAATACCAACCGAATCACCGGTTGCTGCATCTACTAATACAGGGGTAACTCCACCTTGACGGCTAGCTACAATTAGATTGCCGGTCGCTGGATTAAACCCTAATCCACGTTCGGTATTCCCTGTTCCAAACCAATTGCTCGTAGGGGCAGTGATCGTCCAAAGTGCTTCTGGATTCTCCTTAGCTGAACGAATCGTTTTTAGCATACCAACCGAATCGCCCGTGGCTGCGTCAATCAGTATTGGGGTAACTCCCCCCTGACGACTAGCCACAATTA